>CAYRWN010000001.1:0-46103 GCA_964428045.1 uncultured Hydrogenophaga sp.
AAGGCCGCGTAATCGTCGGGCTAAGAGCTACACGAAACGAGGGCAAGGTCACCTGCTTTGCTGCTGTCATTCCTTGACTCCTTGTCGGTATTTTCAACAAGGACTAAGAACTCCACTTTTCAGGGGCAAGGTCAGTTTCTCTTTGCCCAGAAACCGGTATTTCCAGCGCCAGAGCTTGGAGCCCGCGGGAGTGATCAACAGGTACAAGCCTCGCCCGTCAGCCATCTTGATGGGTGATGGGCCGGGTTTTGCCTTCAGGACTTCGGTGTTGGTCAGCGCCATTTCGTGCTCCCAACCGTACCCCGAAGGTGAAATACCCCCAGACAATGGGGTACGGACCCCCAAAGATACCCCCAAAAATCTTGGGCTGGCAAGAACCGCTCTGGGGCGGTTAGAAACAAAAAAGCCCCGGAACGCTAGGTAAACCGGGGCTTTCAGGTGTCTTTGGGAGACGTTTTGGGACGCTCTGAGACAAATCACTGGCGGAGAGGGCGGGATTCGAACCCGCGGTGGGGATTAGCCCACACACGCTTTCCAGGCGTGCGACTTAAACCGCTCATCCACCTCTCCGCGAAGCCTGCTATTGTAGCAGGCGAATCGACGGGCTTCTTGTGATCAGGCGCTGCCTTTTCCGCTACCGACCATCTTCATGGCCGACGCGATCAACGCCGACACCTCGCTCATGTTGCCCGGAACGATGAGGGTAGTGGTGGCGTCGGCGGCCACTTTGCCGTAGGCATCCACCGCACGCTCGGCCACTTTGAGCTGTACCGCCTGCTCCCCACCGGGCTGGTTGATCGCATGGGCAATGCGTTCGATGGCGGTGGCGGTGGCATTGGCCACTTCGGTGATGGCGGCTGCTTCACCCTGGGCGTTGTTGATCGCGGCCTGCTTCTCACCCTCTGAGCGGGCGATAAAAGCTTCGCGCTCGCCGGTGGCGATGTTGATCTGTTCCTGGCGACGGCCTTCGGACGCGGCAATCAGTGCACGCTTCTCGCGTTCGGCGGTGATCTGGGCCTGCATGGCGCGCAGGATTTCGGCCGGCGGCGTGAGGTCCTTGATCTCGTAGCGCAGCACCTTCACGCCCCAGTTGAGTGCGGCCTCGTCGATGGCAGAGACCACCTGCGCATTGATCATCTCCCGTTCCTCGAACGTCTTGTCCAGCTCCAGCCGCCCGATGACCGAGCGCAGTGACGTCTGTGCCAGCTGGGTGATGGCCACGATGTAGTTGGAGGAACCGTAGCTGGCGCGCATCGGGTCGGTGACCTGGAAGTACAGGATGCCGTCCACCTTGAGCTGCGTGTTGTCGCGGGTGATGCAGACCTGCTCGGGCACGTCGAGCGGAATCTCCTTGAGACTGTGGCGGTAGGCGACCTTGTCGATGAAGGGCACCAGGAAGTTCAGCCCGGGCGCCAGCGAGGCGTGGTACTTACCCAGCCTTTCCACCACCCAGGCGTTCTGCTGGGGAACCACCTTGATGGCACGGATGATGAAGATGGCGGAGATGACGAACAGCAGGATGGCGATTTCCATGGCAGGGCTCCTATTGGGATTCAGGTTCTTTCCACCAGCAGGCGATTGCCCACCAGTTCGGTGACGCGGTAGTTGCCGGGCAAGGGCTCGCCACCGGGCGCCAGCACAACGGTCCAGGCGGCTCCGCGGTACTTGACCTGAGCCGTTCCGTCGGGTTCCCAGGCCTGGACCTGCACAGTCTCGCCCACATCGAGATTGACGCTGCGCTGCGCGCGGGAAGAGGGATCCCCGGGCCGACGGCGCTTGTGCCAGGTCCAGGCGGCCACAGCGGCCAGCCCCACCAGGGCGCCGCTGATCATCTGGGCGCTGTGCGCCATGCCCGCGTGGGCCGCCAACGCGGCCGCAGCCGCACCAATGGCCAGCATGAGGAGGTAGAACGTGCCGGTGATCAGCTCCAGCGCGACGAGGGCGCCTGTCAGCAGCCACCACAGGGTGGAGTCGTCCATCTTGAGATTCTCTCGGGATTGCGATGCCGGGCGCTGTTGTGTGCTCGGTACCACATTCTGCGGCATGGGCGAACCGCGTCGCCTCGCACGCCATGGCTTTTCCGTACACTTCGCGCTCTGCTGTGGAGCCATTGCGCCCGGTTTCGTGGGTACCAGTTAGGAAAACCAGATGAAATTCCGTTTCCCCATCGTCATCATCGACGAAGATTTCCGCTCGGAGAACACCTCCGGCCTGGGCATTCGCGCGCTCGCGCAGGCCATCGAGACCGAGGGTTTTGAGGTGGTCGGTGTCACCAGCTACGGGGACCTCTCGCAGTTTGCCCAGCAGCAGAGCCGGGCGAGCGCCTTCATCCTGTCCATCGACGATGAGGAATTCACGCCCGGGCCGGACCTGGACCCGGCGGTGCTGAACCTGCGCAACTTCATCGACGAGGTGCGCCGCAAGAACGCCGAAGTGCCGATCTATGTGCACGGCGAGACCAAGACCAGCCGCCACCTGCCCAACGACGTGCTGCGCGAGCTGCACGGCTTCATCCACATGTTCGAGGACACGCCCGAGTTCGTGGCGCGCCACATCATCCGCGAGGCCAAGAGCTACCTCGAAGGCATCCAGCCGCCGTTCTTCAAGGCGCTGCTGGACTACGCCGAGGACGGCTCGTACTCGTGGCACTGCCCGGGTCACTCGGGTGGCGTCGCGTTTCTGAAGAGCCCGGTGGGCCAGATGTACCACCAGTTCTACGGCGAGAACATGCTGCGCGCGGATGTGTGCAACGCGGTGGAAGAGCTCGGTCAGTTGCTGGACCACAACGGAGCCATCGGCGCCAGCGAGCGCAACGCGGCGCGCATCTTCAACGCCGACCACTGCTTTTTCGTAACCAACGGCACGTCCACGTCCAACAAGATGGTCTGGCACCACACGGTGGCTCCGGGCGACGTGGTGGTGGTGGACCGCAACTGCCACAAGTCCATCCTGCACTCGATCATCATGACCGGGGCAGTCCCCGTGTTCCTCAAGCCCACGCGCAACCACTACGGCATCATCGGCCCGATCCCGCAGAGCGAGTTCGAGATCGATTCGATCCGGGCCAAGATCCGCGCCAACCCGCTGCTGGCCGGCGTGGACGCCGAAACCGTCAAGCCACGTGTCATGACGCTGACGCAGTCCACCTACGACGGCGTGCTCTACAACACCGAGACCATCAAGGACCTGCTCGATGGTTATGTGGACAACCTGCATTTCGACGAAGCCTGGTTGCCGCACGCGGCCTTCCATCCCTTCTACGGCACCTTCCACGCCATGGGCAAGAAGCGGGCGCGCCCCCAGCATTCGGTGGTGTACGCCACCCAGTCCATCCACAAGCTGCTGGCCGGCATCAGCCAGGCCAGCCACGTGCTGGTGCAGGACTCGCAGAGCACGAAGCTGGACCGCCACCTCTTCAACGAGGCCTACCTGATGCACACCAGCACCAGCCCGCAGTACAGCATCATCGCCAGCTGCGACGTCGCCGCCGCCATGATGGAGCCGCCCGGCGGCACCGCGCTGGTGGAGGAGAGCATTGCCGAAGCGCTGGACTTCCGCCGTGCCATGCGCAAGGTGGATGAAGAATTCGGTGACGACGACTGGTGGTTCAAGGTCTGGGGGCCGGACGAGCTGGTCGACGAAGGCATTGGCCGCGCCAGCGACTGGGTGCTCAACCGCACGAAGGACGACAAGGACACTGCGGACGAATGGCACGGCTTTGGCGACATGGCACCGGGTTTCAACATGCTAGACCCGATCAAGGCCACCATCGTCACGCCGGGCCTGAACCTGGACGGGCGCTTCGAGCCCACCGGCATCCCCGCGTCCATCGTCACCAAGTTCCTGGCTGAACACGGCGTGGTGGTGGAAAAGACCGGGCTCTACAGCTTCTTCATCATGTTCACCATCGGCATCACCAAAGGCCGCTGGAACACGCTGCTGACCGCGCTGCAGCAGTTCAAGGACGATTACGCCCGCAACCAGCCGATGTGGCGCATCATGCCGGAGTTCTGCGCCAAGCAGCCGCGCTACGAACAGATGGGCCTGCGCGACCTGTGCCAGCACGTGCACACGCTCTACGCCAAGTACGACATCGCGCGTTTGACCACCGACATGTACCTGAGCGATCACACGCCAGCCATGAAACCCAGCGACGCTTTCGCCCACATCGCCCATCGCACCACCCAGCGGGTGCCGATCGATGATCTGGAGGGTCGCATCACCACCAGCCTGGTGACGCCGTACCCGCCGGGCATCCCGTTGCTGATTCCGGGGGAAGTCTTCAACCGGAAGATCGTGGACTACCTCAAGTTCAACCGCGAGTTTGCCCGCGAGTGCCCGGGCTTCGAGACCGACATCCACGGGCTGGTGCAGGAAACGGGGGGCGACGGGGTGGTGCGTTACTTCGCCGATTGCGTCAAGCTTTGACCTGATCGTGGTTGCGCACCCGCGAGCCCGGCGTAAGATGAAATCAGCGGCCACCGGCGGCCGCTGATCATCACCCCAAGATGCAAAGGAACCGCATGTTTCCCGAATACCGCGACCTGATCACCCAGCTCAAGGGACACGACCACCATTTCACGCGTCTGTTCGACAAGCACAACGACCTGGACCAACGGATCAAGAACATGGAAGCCCGCATCGAGCCGGGCACGCAGCTGGAGATCGAACAGCTCAAGAAAGAAAAACTCGCGCTCAAGGACCAGCTTTACACCCTGCTGCGGGCGGCCAGCGCCTGAAAGCAGTGCCCCGTTCAGGGGCGCGCGACAGGCAGTCCACTGAGGTCGGCGTCGGCTCGCACGCGCAGCAAGGTCGCAAGCTGCGGGCGGCCGCTGGCGTGCTGGCCGCGGAAACGGTCGGTCACCCAGCTGCCAAAGGGCGGAGGATCTTCACGTTGTGCGATGGTGAAGCCGGTTCCGATGCGAAAGGACAGTCCCTCGGGCGTTTCCGCCAACAGTGCGCCCAAGCGCCCCTTGTGCCGAACCTGTCCCGGCTCGTGTCCGCCGGTTCAGGCGACTTGCTCGCTGTCGCGGCTGATGCCCCCGGTCTGGCTGAAGCCGCCGTCCACATAGGTGATCTCGGCCGTCACGCCCGAGGCCAGGTCTGACAGCAGGAAGGCCGCCACATTGCCGACCTCTTCGATGGTGACGTTGCGCCGAGTCGGGGAAGCCGCGGCCACCACGGCCAGCAGCTTGCCGAAATCCTTGATGCCGCTGGCCGCCAGGGTCTTGATCGGGCCGGCGCTGATGCCGTTGACGCGCATGCCGCGCGGTCCGAGCGATTCGGCGAGGTAGCGCACCGAAGCCTCCAGACTGGCCTTGGCCAGGCCCATGGTGTTGTAGTGCGGGATGATGCGCAGAGCGCCCAGGTAACTCAGGGTCAGCAGCGAGGCGTTTTCATGGAGGTAGGGCAGGGCGGCCTTGGCCATGCCCGGGAAACTGTAGGCGCTGATGTCGTGGGCGATGCGGAAGTTTTCGCGCGAGAGTCCGTCTAGGAAATCGCCCGCGATGGCTTCGCGCGGGGCAAAGCCGATGCTGTGCACGAAGCCGTCGAACTTGGGCCAGGTCTGCGACAGGTCGGCAAACATCTTGTCGATCTGCTCGTCGGAACTGACGTCGCAGTCGAAGACCAGCTTCGAACCGAAGTCGGCGGCGAATTCGGTGATGCGGTCCTTGAATCGCTCACCCACGTAGCTGAAAGCGAGCTCGGCACCCTGCTGATGACAGGCCTTGGCCACACCGTAAGCGATGGAGCGGTTGGACAGCACACCCGTGATCAGCAGCTTCTTGCCAGCGAGAAAACCCATTGTTCTATCTCCAAAGAAAAATCCAGCAGAATTGTCGCATGCACCGAAACCCGCTCAGGCCCCGCCCGCTGCTCGCCACCTGCGGCCTGGCCATGGCGCTGCTGTCGGGCGCATCCGCCGCGTGGGCCGCCCACGGCTACGCGCTGTGGGGCGATCTGAAGTACCCCGCGGGTTTTGCGCATTTCGGCTACGTCAACCCGGCAGCGCCCAAGGGCGGTGAACTGCGGCTGGTGAGCAACCTGCGGGTCTCGACCTTCGACAAGTACAACCCGTTCACCCTGCGCGGCAGCGCGCCGGCCTACCTCTCGACGCTGATGTTCGACAGCCTGCTGACCGGTTCGCTGGACGAGACCGGTTCGGGGTATGGCCTGCTGGCCGAGGATGTGGACGTTGCGCCCGACCGGATGTCCGTCACCTTCCGGCTGCGCCGGGAGGCCCGCTTCCACGACGGTCGCCCGGTGCTGGCGGCCGACGTCAAGCACAGCTTCGACACGCTCATGGGGCCGCACACCGCGCCTTCCTGGAAAACGGTGCTGGAAGACGTGGCGGGTCTGGACCTGATCGACGAACGCACGCTGCGCTACCGCTTCAAGAAGCCCAACCGCGAACTGCCGCTCACGGTAGGCGGCCTGCCCGTGTTCAGCCGTGCCTGGGGCCAGGGCAAGCCCTTCGACGAGGTGGTGATGGACATCCCCATCGGCAGCGGTCCATACAGGATCGGGCCAGTGCGTTTCGGCAAGGACATCACCTACGTGCGCGATCCCCAGTACTGGGCGCGCGATCTGCCGGTGCGCAAGGGCACCGCCAACTTCGACCGCATCACGGTCAAGATCTACAAGGACAACACCGCGCGGCTGGAAGCGCTCAAGGCCGGCGAATTCGACCTGATGCGGTTCTTCTCAGCAGGCGACTGGGCACGTCGCGTCAACGGCAAGCGCTTTGACAGCGGCGAACTGGTCAAGACCGAGTTCAGCCACCGCCTGCCCACCGGGTTCCAGAGCTACGTGCTCAACACCCGGCGCCCGCTGCTGGCCGACATCCGCGTTCGCCAGGCGCTGGGCCTGGCCATGGATTACGAGTGGATGAACCGCCAGATGTTCTACGGCGCCTACCAACGGGTGCAGGGTCTGTTCGGCAACACTGACTGCGCGGCGGAAGGCGCTCCTTCGGCGGCCGAACGCGCGCTACTGGAACCCTGGAGAGCACAACTGCCCGCCGAGGTGTTCAGATCCGCTTACCGGGCGCCGCGCACCGACGGGGAAGATTCGCTGCGCGCCAACCTTCGCCAGGCCCAAGCCCTGTTGCGCGAGGCCGGATGGACGGTGCAGGACGGTGTGCTGCGCAACGCCCAGGGCCAGGCGCTGGAACTGGAGTACCTGGACAGCAACGAGGCGGGTGCGCGCGTGGTCACGCCCTGGGCGCGCAACCTGGAGAAGCTGGGCATCCGGCTGCGTTTTCGCCCGGTGGACTTCGCGCTGTATCAGCAGCGCCTGCGCACCTTCAATTTCGACGTGACCTCGCTCGCCTACGGCGGCACGCACAACCCGGGGCCGGAGTATGCCGATCTGTTCGGCAGCAAGGCGGCCGACACCGAGGATTCGGGCAACATGGCCGGCGTGAAGAGCCGGGCGATTGATGCGCTGATCGGGCGAATGGTGGACGCCTCGAACCGGTCCGACTTTCTGGCCGCCTGCCGTGCGCTGGACCGCGCCATCATGCACAGCCATGTCCTGGTGCCGCAATGGTCGGCCAGTACCCACCGCATGGTGTACAACGGCTGGCGGCTGGAACGGCCATCGGCCATGCCACCCTATGCATCCGGCGAAGGCTGGGCCATGGACACCTGGTGGAGCAAATCCTCGAAATGAAGCCCCCACGCTCACTGTGTTCGTTGCGCCCTACGGGCGCCGTCAGTACCTTCGGAACGGCCAGGCGGTACTGACATGTGGTCCTACATCCTCAAACGCCTGCTGCTGATGATCCCGACGCTGTTCGGGGTGTTGCTGCTGACTTTCGTCGTCATCCAGTTCGTGCCCGGCGGCCCGGTGGAGCAGTACCTGGCCGAAGCCCGAGCCGGGCAGGGCACGGGCGCCGAAGGCGGTTCTGTGTACCGGGGCGCGCAGGGCGTGGACCCCAAGCGGCTGGAGCAGATCAAGGCGCTGTACGGCTTTGACAAACCGGCGCACGAGCGTTTTCTCCAGATGCTGGGGCAGTTCGCCCGGTTCGACCTGGGCACCAGCTTCTTCCAGAACAAGGCGGTGTCCACCCTGATCTGGGAAAAGCTGCCGGTGTCCATCAGCCTGGGCCTGTGGACGTTTTTCATCAGCTACCTGGTGGCGGTGCCCCTGGGTGTGGCCAAGGCGGTGCGGGCCGGTTCGCGTTTCGACCTGGTGACCACGCTCATCGTGCTGGTGGGCTATGCCATACCGGGCTTTGTGCTGGGGGTGGCGCTGCTGGTGATTTTTGGTGGCCAGCTGCAGTGGTTCCCGCTGCGCGGGCTGACCTCGGCCAACTGGGAAGAACTCAGCTGGGGGGCGCGCATCGTCGACTACCTCTGGCACATCACGCTGCCGGTCACCGCCATGGTGCTGGGCAGCTTTGCGGTGACGGCCATGCTGACCAAGAACGCGTTCCTCGAAGAAATCCGCAAGCAGTATGTGATGACCGCGCGGGCCAAGGGTCTGAGCGAGCGCCAGGTGCTGTGGAAACATGTGTTCCGCAACGCGCTGATTCCGATCGTCACCGGCTTTCCGGCCGCTTTCGTCGGCGCCTTCTTTGCCGGTTCATTGCTGATCGAGACCCTGTTCTCGCTCGATGGTCTGGGCCTGCTGAGTTACGAGAGCGTGATCCGCCGCGACTACCCCGTGGTGCTGGGCACCTTGTACCTGTTCACCCTGATCGGGCTGGTCACCAAGCTGGTGTCCGACCTCTGCTACGTGTGGGTCGACCCGCGCGTGAAATATGACTGACCCCCTGCGCCGCTTCGCGTCTTCCCCCTGGCTGGGGGACGCGCCCTCTGGCCCGGCGAAGCCGGTTCCACGGGCACTCTTGCTGGAGTCACTGGCGTGACTCGTGTCCCCAATTCCCCTGCACGACGCGCCTGGCAGCGCTTCAGGCGCAACCACCTGGGTTACTGGAGCCTGCTGGTTTTTGCCACCCTGGTGGTGCTGAGCCTGTTCGCCGAAGTGCTGTCCAACGACCGCCCTCTGGTGGTGCGTTACGAAGGGCAGACCTACTGGCCGCTGGTGCACGACTACCCGGAAACCACGTTCGGCGGCGATTTCGAAAGCCCCACCGACTACCTGGATCCCTTCATCCGGGAACAGATCACGCGCGGTGACAACTGGGCGGTGTACGCGCCCAATCCTTACGGCCCCAAGACCCTGAACTACTTCGCGAAGTCGCCCAACCCGTCGGCGCCCACGGCCGAGAACTGGCTGGGCACCGACGACCGGGGACGCGACCTGCTGGCCCAGCTGATCTACGGCTTCCGGGTCAGCGTGCTGTTCGCGCTGGCGCTGACGGCCATCGGCACGGTGCTGGGCATCGTCACCGGCGCGATTCAAGGCTACTTCGGTGGCCGCACCGACCTGGCCTTCCAGCGCTTCATCGAGATCTGGGGCTCCATGCCCGAGCTGTACCTGCTGATCATCTTCTCGGCCGTGTTCGCGCCCAGCGTCGGCCTGCTGCTGGTGCTGCTGAGCCTGTTCGGCTGGATGGGTCTGTCCGACTACGTGCGTGCCGAGTTCCTGCGTAACCGCCAGATGGACTACGTGCGCGCCGCACGTGCCATGGGGCTGACCAGCGGGCAGATCATCTGGCGCCATGTGCTGCCCAACAGCCTGACGCCCGTGGTGACGTTTCTGCCGTTTCGCATGAGCGCGGCCATCCTGGCGCTGACCTCGCTGGACTTTCTGGGCCTGGGCGTTCCGCCGGGCACGCCCTCGCTCGGTGAACTGCTCAGCCAGGGCAAGAACAACATCGACGCCTGGTGGATCTCGCTGTCGACCTTTGCGGTGCTGGTCATCACCTTGCTGCTGCTCACCTTCATGGGCGACGCCCTGCGCGACGCGCTGGACCCGAGAAAGCAGGACACATGACCGCTTTGCTGGACGTTCAGGGCCTGCAGGTCGGGTTCAATGGCAAACACGTGGTGCACCGGATCGGCTTCACCATCCAGGCCGGTGAGAAGCTGGCGCTGGTGGGCGAGTCGGGTTCGGGCAAGACCGTCTCGGCGCTGTCGCTGTTGCGGCTGGTGCAGAACGCCCAAGTGGACGGCCAGGCACTGCTGGAAGGGCGGGACCTGCTGCGCCTGAGCGAACACGAACTGCGCGGCGTGCGTGGCGACCAGGTCGCGGTCATCTTCCAGGAGCCCATGACCGCCCTCAACCCGCTCTACACCGTGGGTGAGCAGATCGCCGAGGTGTTGCAGCTCAAGCGCGGCTTCACGGCGGCCCAGGCGCGCGCGGCGGTGGTCGAGCTGCTGGCCTCGACCGGCATTCCCGAGCCCGGGCGCCGCGCCGGCGCCTACCCGCACCAGCTCAGCGGCGGGCAACGGCAGCGGGCCATGATCGCGATGGCGCTGGCCAGCCGCCCCAAGCTGCTGATCGCCGACGAACCCACCACCGCACTGGATGTCAGCCTGCGGGGCCAGATTCTGGATCTGCTGTCCGACCTGCAGCGCCAGCACGGCATGGCGGTGCTGCTCATCACGCACGACCTGAACCTGGTCCGGCGCTTCGCCGACCGTGTCGCCGTGATGGAACGCGGCCACCTGGTGGAGCAGGGGACCGTGGCCGATGTGTTCGCAGCGCCGCAGCACCCCTACACGCAACGCCTGCTGGCCAGCCGGCCCGAACGCCGGCTGGACGAATCTCCGGCCGCCACCGACGCAGCCCCCGTGATGTCGGCCCGCGACCTGCGGGTGACCTATCCGGTGGCCTTGCCCGGATTGCGCGGCTGGTTCCGGAAAGGATCGTTCGTCGCCGTCCAGTCGGCCGACCTGCGTCTTTCGCCCGGCAGGACGCTGGGCGTGATCGGTGAATCGGGGTCGGGCAAGTCCACGCTGGCGCTGGCTGCGCTGGGCCTGTTGCCGCATCAGGGTGAACTGGTCGTGGGCGGCACCAGCTGGGCGCAGGCCGAAGCCGCGGGCCAGACGCGGGCCTTGCGCCGGCTGATGCAGGTGGTGTTCCAGGACCCGTTCTCGTCGCTGTCACCGCGCATGACGGTGGAGCAGATCGTGGGCGAGGGCCTTCAGGTGCACGAGCCATCGCTCACCCCGGTGCAGCGGCGCGAGCGCGTGGTGACTGCGCTGGCCGACGTCGGGCTGGTGCAGGACCCGGCCGATGCGGGCGACTGGCTGCAGCGCTATCCGCACGAATTCTCCGGCGGCCAGCGCCAGCGGCTGGCGATCGCCAGGGCGCTGATCGTGGGGCCGCGTCTGCTGGTGCTGGACGAGCCGACCAGCGCGCTGGATGTGACGGTGCAGCAGCAGGTGCTGGCCCTGCTGCTGCGCCTGCAGACCGAACGGGGTCTGAGTTACCTGCTGATCACGCACGACGTCGATGTGATCCGGGCCATGGCCCACGACCTGATCGTCATGAAGGAGGGCGAGGTGGTGGAGCGCGGCCCGGCGTTGCAAGTGCTGTCGTCTCCCCAGCATCCCTACACCCGGCAACTGGTGCAGGCGGTCGCCTGACGGCACTGGCCGCGTCTGCAGCTGGGCGGGACCGGGCGCTGGCGACGGTCTCGCTTGACAAATGTCAACCGCGCACTGGGGTGCCCGGGCTATAAACCACGGGCCGGCGTGGTGACCAGATCCGTCTTCTGCTGGAAACCCGATGACCCACACACCCGCTTCGTACGTGAACCCACAGCCGGAACCCGTCACCCTGATGTCACCCCTGCGCTGGCTGTCGATGGGCTGGGCCGATCTGCGGCGCAACCCGACGCCCGGTCTGCTGCACGGCCTGTCGCTGGCGGTTTTCGGCTGGCTGCTGCTGTGGGTGGCCCACGACCGTTTCTGGATGCTGGCCGGTGCGTTCTCCGGTTTCCTGATCGTGGCGCCGATTCTTGCGACCGGGCTTTACCACGTCAGCCGCGAGCAGGCGGCCGGCCGCTCCGCGACCATGGCCGACGTGATCGCGCTGTGGCGCACGGGCGACGGGCGCTTGGTGCGCTTTGGCCTGCTGCTGGGCCTGGCGGGCACCGGCTGGGTGCTCACGTCCGCCGGACTCATCACGCTGATGTCGGCGGAGCCGATCGAAAAGCCGCTGGATTTCCTGCGCAGCGTGGTGCTGCAGCCCGAAGTGGGTTTGTTCGAAGTCTGGCTGCTGATGGGCGCCTTGCTGGCCGCGCCGATTTTTGCCTCCAGCGTCATGGCCATTCCCATGCTGGTCGATACGCCGGTTCCCGTGAGTCTGGCCGTGGGCGAAAGCTGGCGCACCGTGGCCAGCGAACCGATCGTCATGACACTCTGGGCCTTGTTGCTTTCGGCGCTGTCCTGGGTGGGCATGCTGACCGGGCTGCTGGGCCTGATCGTCATTGTCCCCTGGCTGGCCCATGCCAGCTGGCACGCCTACCAGGCGCTGACTGCCCACTCGCCCTACAAGGCCGTCCGCTGACGCACCGACCGGTCTTCCATGGATAACACCATCTTTGGCTACACCGAGGGCCAGATCGCCCAGTTCGGACTCACGTTCGGGGTGGGCGCCTTCATCCTGTACATGCTGTTCATCGTGCTGAACCTGGCCAAAGAGTCCAAAGCTGGCAAGTTCGGCACCTTCATCCTGTTCCTGGTGCTGTCGTTCGGCATGCTGGGTTTTCTGGCCAAGAACATCATCCAGTGGGTGCTGGGCATGTGAGTTTTGTCGGCCCGAATCTTGCAAACAGAGGGATTCCGGCGTTACAATGCGCGCTTCACGACCAAATGGGCGGGTTACCACCGGCCCATTTTTTTTGGCCGATCGCTTTCTCAAACACCGAAAACTGGGGAAATACCGCACAGATGGCCTGGCAGGACACCGTCACGCAAACCGTCACCGGACTGGGTTTTGACCTGGTGGATCTCGAGCGATCCGCCGGCGGTTTGCTGCGCGTGACGATCGATCTGCCTTGGCAGCCGCCCGCGGAAGGCGCGCCGCTGCCGGCCGAACAGTTCGTGACGGTGGAAGACTGCGAAACGGTGACGCGCCAGCTGCAGTACCTGCTGGAGGTCGAGGCCGTGGATTACCGCCGCCTGGAAGTGGGCTCGCCGGGCATTGACCGGCCGCTGCGGCACGGGAACGACTTCCTGCGTTTCGCCGGTCACGTGGTGGACATCGTGCTCAAGGCGCCGATCGGTGCCACGGGCACCGAGGTGGCGGCCAACCGCAAGAAATTCCGCGGCACGCTCGAGCGCGCCGAAGACGGGCAGGCTTGGCGCATCGTGTGGAGCGACGAGCCGGCGCCCAAGCCAGGACAACGCGTGAGCAAGAAGCGCGCGGCGGCGCCGCTGCAGGCCTTGAACTTCCAGCTGGAAGACCTGCAGCAGGCGCGTCTGGCGCCCTTGGTGAACTTCAAGGGCCGCGCGGCGGCCAACAAGGTTTGACGGCACGGCCCGGTGGGCGGTGTTGCAGCAATTTTTGAATTAACTGGACGAGCAGTCAGGAAAGGTGGGCGAGTGAAATGAACCGCGAAATGTTGATGCTGATCGATGCCATCTCGCGCGAGAAGAACGTCGAGCGCGACGTGGTGCTGGGCGCCGTCGAGCAGGCCCTGGCCTCCGCCACCAAGAAACTCTACAAGGGCGACGTGGACATCCGTGTGGCCGTGGACCCGGACACAGGCGCCTACGAAACCTTCCGCCGCTGGCTGGTGGTTCCCGACGAGGCCGGCCTGCAGAACCCGGACACCGAAGAATTGCTGACCGATGCCCGTGACGAGATCGCCGACATCGAAGAGGGCGACTACATCGAGAAGCCGGTCGAGAGCGTGCCGATCGGCCGCATCGGCGCCATGGCCGCCAAGCAGGTGATCCTGCAGAAGATCCGCGACGCCGAGCGCGAAATGCTGCTCAACGATTTCATGAGCCGTGGCGACAAGATCTTTGTCGGCACCGTCAAGCGCATGGACAAGGGTGACCTGATCGTCGAGAGCGGCCGTGTCGAAGGTCGCTTGAAGCGCAGCGAGATGATCCCGAAGGAAAACTTCCGCACGGGCGACCGCGTGCGCGCCATGATCATGGACGTGGACCTGACCCTGCGCGGGGCACCCATCATCCTCTCGCGCTCGGCACCCGCGTTCATGATCGAACTGTTCCGCCAGGAAGTGCCCGAAATCGAGCAGGGCCTGCTGGAGATCAAGAACTGCGCCCGCGACGCGGGTTCTCGCGCCAAGATCGCCGTGCTGTCGCACGACAAGCGCATCGACCCCATCGGTACCTGCGTTGGCGTGCGCGGTTCGCGTGTCAACGGCGTGACCAACGAACTCGCTGGCGAGCGCGTGGACATCGTGCTGTGGTCCGAAGACCCGGCGCAGTTCGTGATCGGCGCGCTGGCGCCGGCCAACGTGGTGTCCATCGTGGTGGACGAAGAACGCCACGCCATGGACGTGGTGGTGGACGAGGAGAACCTCGCCATCGCCATCGGCCGTGGTGGCCAGAACGTGCGACTGGCGTCCGAGCTGACCGGCTGGCGCATCAACATCATGACCGCCGACGAGTCGGCCCAGAAGCAGGCCGAAGAAGCCGACGGCATCCGCAAGCTGTTCATGGCCAAGCTGGACGTGGACCAGGAGATCGCCGACATCCTGATCGAAGAAGGCTTCACCAGCCTGGAAGAGGTGGCCTACGTGCCGCTGCAGGAAATGCTGGAGATCGAGTCCTTCGACGAAGAGACCGTCAACGAACTGCGCACCCGCGCCAAGGACGCCCTGCTGACGATGGAAATCGCCCGCGAGGAAAGCGTGGAAGAAGTCTCGCAGGACCTGCGCGACCTGGAAGGCATGACGCCGGAACTGGTGGCCAAGCTGGCCGACGGCGGTGTGCACACCCGCGATGAACTGGCCGACCTGGCCACCGACGAACTGACCGACATCACCGGCCAGTCCCCCGAAGACGCCACGGCCTTGATCATGAAAGCCCGCGCGCACTGGTTCGCTGGCGACGAAGCGCCTGCTTCGAACTGAACCATGGAGGCCCGAGCGGAGAACCCAACCCATGACAAGTACCACCGTCGCTGAACTCGCCAACGAGCTCAAGAAACCCACCTCCCTGCTGCTGGAGCAGCTGTCGGCCGCCGGCGTGAGCAAGACGTCCGGTGACGACGCCGTGACCGAGTCCGACAAGCAGTCGTTGCTCAACCACCTCAAGGCCGCCCACGGCACCGCCGGGGGCGAGCGCAAGAAGATCACGCTGGTGAAGAAGTCCACCAGTGAAATCAAGCAGGCCGATGCCAGCGGTCGCGCCCGCACCATCCAGGTCGAGGTCCGCAAGAAGCGCACGTTCGTCAAGCGCGACGACGAGGTGGTGGCGCCCGAGACGCCGGCAGAGCCGCCCGCGCCAGCCGCTGCCGTGATCGACGAAGCCGAATTGGCCCGCCGTGAAGAAGAGGCTCGCCGTCAGGCCGAGCTGCTGCGCCGCCAGGAAGAAGAACTGGCCCGCAAGCGCGAGGAACGCGAAGCCGAAGAAGCCCGTCAGGCCCAGGCCGAGCAGGCCCGCCAGGCGGCAGAAGAAGCCGCTGCTGCCCAGGCGCGTGCCGCTGCGCAGGATCGCGAAGCCGCCGCCCGTGCGCTGGCCGAGAAGAACGCCGAGGCCCGCAAGGCCGAAGAGGCGCGCGCGCAGGAGTTGCTGGAGCGCCGCCGCAAGGCCGAAGCCGAAGCCGCCAACATCCGCGCCATGATGGCTGCGCCGGCCAAGACGCTGGTGGCGAAAAAGCCCGAGCCGACCCCCGATCCCAAGGCCCTCAAAGGCACGCTGCACAAGCCCGCCGGGACGCCCGGCGCGAAGGCCGCACCTGCCGCGGGTGTGGCAGCCGGAGCCGGCAAGAAGGAAGTGAAGTCGGAAGCGCTGTCGTCAACCTGGAAAGACGACGCGGCCAAGAAGAAGGAAATCAAGACCCGTGGCGACACGAGCGCTGGTCGCGCCAACTGGCGCAGCGGGCCCAAGGGGCGCCGGGGTGATCGCGACAGCCGCGACGCGGGTCCTTCGTCCTTTGTGGCGCCCACCGAGGCCAAGGTCATCGAAGTGCACGTGCCGGAAACCATCACGGTGGCCGAACTCGCGCACAAGATGAGCCTGAAGTCGTCCGAGGTCATCAAGCAGCTGATGAAGCTGGGCCAGATGGTCACCATCAACCAGCCGCTGGACCAGGACACCGCCATGATCGTGGTGGAAGAGCTCGGCCACACCGCGGTGGTGGCGGCGCTGGACGATCCGGAAGCGTTCACCGCCGACGAAGCCGGCCAGCACCAGGCCGAATTGAAGCCCCGTGCGCCCGTGGTCACCGTCATGGGTCACGTCGACCACGGCAAGACCTCGCTGCTGGACTACATCCGCCGCTCCAAGGTGGCGGCGGGCGAAGCCGGGGGCATCACGCAGCACATCGGCGCCTACCACGTGGAAACCCCGCGCGGCATGGTGTCCTTCCTCGACACCCCGGGTCACGAGGCCTTCACGGCCATGCGGGCCCGCGGAGCGCAGGCCACCGACATCGTGATCCTGGTGTGCGCGGCCGACGACGGCGTCATGCCGCAGACCAAGGAAGCCATCAAGCACGCGAAGGCGGCCGGTGTGCCCATGGTCGTGGCCCTGACCAAGATCGACAAGCCCGGCATCAACCTGGAGCGCGTGCGTTCCGAGCTGGTGGCCGAAGAAGTGGTGCCCGAAGAATTCGGCGGTGACGTGCCTTTCGTGGGTGTGTCGGCCAAGACCGGCGAGGGCGTGGACGCGCTGCTGGAGCAGGTGCTGCTGCAGGCCGAAGTGCTGGAACTCAAGGCGCCGGTCGATGCCATGGCCAAGGGCCTGGTGATCGAAGCCCGTCTCGACAAGGGGCGTGGTTCCGTGGCCACCGTGCTGGTGCAGAGCGGCACGCTCAAGACCGGCGACGTGGTGCTGGTGGGCCAGACATCCGGCCGTGTGCGCGCCATGCTGGACGAGAACGGCAAGCCGATCAAGGAAGCCGGCCCGTCGATTCCGGTGGAGATCCAGGGTCTTGCCGAAGTGCCGCAGGCCGGTGATGATTTCATGGTGATGGCCGACGAGCGCCGTGCGCGCGAGATCGCCACCTACCGGGCGGGCAAGTTCCGCAACACCAAGCTGGCCAAGCAGCAGGCCGCCAAGCTGGAAAACATGTTCACCGACATGACCGCGGGCGAAGTCAAGGTGCTGCCCATCATCGTCAAGGCCGACGTGCAGGGTTCGCAGGAAGCTTTGGGCGCTTCGCTGCTCAAGCTCTCGACCGATGAGGTCAAGGTGCAGCTGGTGTTCTCCGGCGTGGGCGGCATCAGCGAGTCCGACGTCAACCTGGCCATTGCGTCCAAGGCCATCATCATCGGCTTCAACGTGCGTGCCGACGTGGGTGCGCGCAAGCTGGCCGAAGGCAACGACGTCGACCTGCGCTACTACAACATCATCTACGACGCGGTGGACGAGCTGAAGGCCGCCATGTCGGGCATGCTGGCGCCGGAAAAGCGCGAAGAAGTCATCGGCTCGGCCGAGATCCGCACCGTGTTCGTGGCCTCCAAGATCGGTACCGTGGCCGGCTGTATGGTCACCTCCGGCCAGGTCACCCGCAACGCCCACTTCCGCCTGCTGCGCGACAACGTGGTCGTCTACACCGGCGAACTCGAGTCGCTCAAGCGCCTCAAGGACGACGTGCGCGAAGTCAAGGAAGGCTTCGAGTGCGGTATCAAGCTCAAGAACTACAACGACATCCACGAGGGTGACCAGCTGGAGTTCTTCGAGGTCAAGGAAGTCGCCCGTACGCTGTAAACGCCCAGGCCCACCATGCCCCGCAAGGCTTCTTCCGCCCCCAACCGCAGTTTCCGCGTCGCCGACCAGATCCAGCGCGATCTGGCGGAGCTGATCGCGCGCGAGCTCAAGGACCCGCGGGTGGGCATGGTGACGATCAACGCGGTCGAAGTCACGCCCGACTACGCGCACGCCAAGGTGTTCTTCAGCCTGCTGACAGGCAACCCCGAAGAAACCCAGCAGGGGCTCAACGCCGCGGCCGGGTTTCTGCGCACCGTCCTGTTCAAGCGCCTGCACATCCACACCGTGCCGACGCTGCACTTCGTGTTCGACCGCACCACGGAGAGGGCCGCCGACATGAACGCGCTGATCTCCAAAGCCGTCGCATCGCGTTCCAAGAACGAGGACTGACCATGCAGCGCCACAGCACACGGGTGCAGCGGCGCCCTGTGCATGGGGTGCTGTTGCTCGACAAACCGCTGGGGTTCTCCAGCAACCAGGCCTTGCAGAAGGCCAAGTGGTTGCTGCGCGCCGAAAAAGCCGGCCATACCGGCACGCTGGACCCGCTGGCCAGCGGCGTGCTGCCCATCTGTTTCGGGGCGGCCACCAAGTTCAGCCAGCTGCACCTGGACGCGGACAAGACCTACGAGACCACGGTGCGCCTGGGTGTGAAGACCAGCACCGGCGACGCCGAAGGCGATGTGACCGAGACACGCCCGGTGAACTGCACCGTGGGCGAGGTGGTCGAGGTGCTCGACCGCTTCATGGGACCGATCACCCAGGTGCCGCCCATGCACAGCGCGCTCAAGAAAGACGGCAAACCCCTGTACGAATACGCCCGCGAAGGCGAGACGGTGGCGCGCGAACCCCGGCACGTCACCATCCACGACCTGAAACTGCTGGACCTGCAACTGCAAGGTGAGGCGCCGCATCTGAACCTGCGCGTGTGCTGCAGCAAGGGCACCTACATCCGCACCCTGGGCGAAGACATCGCCGTGGCCCTGGGCTGTGGCGGTCACCTCAGCATGCTGCGGCGCGTGCAGACCGGGCCGTTCGACGCCAGCCAGTGCATCACCGTCGAGGCGCTGGAGGCACTGGACGAGTCGGCCCGGCTGGAAAGGCTGCTGCCCATTGAAGCCCTGCTGCCGGGCCACGCCCGTGTCACGCTGGACCATGAAGATGCTGGGCGGTTCCTCAGCGGCGTGCGCCGCCGGGGTCCCTGGCCCGACCAGGCGCAGGTGGCCGTGTTCGGTCCGGCACCCGACGGGCAGGCGCCCGTGCTGCTGGGCAGCGGCCACACCCGCGGTGGCGAACTCATCCCGGGGCGGCTGCTGAGCCCCATCGAAATACAGCAACTCCTGGAAACCTCACCGGAACCCACATCATGAGCAAACAGATCCGCAACATCGCCATCATCGCCCACGTGGACCATGGCAAGACCACCATGGTGGACCAGCTGCTGCGCCAGTCGGGCACCTTCGCCGAACACGAAAAAGTCGTGGACACGGTGATGGACAACAACGCCATCGAACGCGAGCGCGGCATCACCATCCTGGCCAAGAACTGCGCCGTGAGCTGGGAAGGCACGCACATCAACATCGTCGACACCCCCGGTCACGCGGACTTCGGCGGTGAAGTCGAGCGCGCGCTGTCCATGGTCGACGGTGTGGTGCTGCTGATCGACGCGCAGGAAGGCCCGATGCCCCAGACCCGCTTCGTGACCAAGAAGGCGCTGGCCCTGGGCCTCAAGCCCATCGTGGTGGTCAACAAGGTCGACAAGCCCGGCGCCAACCCCACCAAGGTCATCAACGAAGCCTTCGACCTGTTCGCCAACCTGGGCGCGACCGACGAGCAGCTGGAGTTCCCGGTGGTCTACGCCTCCGGCATCAACGGCTGGACCTCGCTGGAAGAGGGCGCTCCCGGTGAGCAGTGGGGCCCGAACATGTCGGCCCTGTTCGACACCGTGCTCAAGCACGTGCCGGCCCAGAAGGGGGACCCGGCCGCGCCGCTGCAGCTGCAGATCTCCGCGCTGGACTTCTCCACCTTCGTCGGCCGCATCGGCGTGGGCCGCATCAGCCAGGGCACCATCAGACCCGGCATGGACGTGCTGGTGATGGAAGGCCCGGACGGCAAGACGATCAAGGGCCGCATCAACCAGGTGCTGACCTTCCAGGGGCTGGACCGCGTGCAGGCCACCGAGGCCGGCCCCGGCGACATCGTGCTGATCAACGGCATTGCCGACATCGGCATCGGCGTGACCGTGACCGACCCCGCCAACCCGGCCCCGCTGCCCATGCTCAAGGTGGACGAGCCCACCCTGACCATGAACTTCTGCGTCAACACCAGCCCGCTGGCCGGTCGCGAAGGCAAATACGTCACCAGCCGCCAGATCTGGGACCGCCTGCAGAAAGAACTGCAGTCCAACGTGGCACTGCGGGTGAAGGAAACCGACGAAGACGGCATCTTCGAAGTGTCGGGCCGCGGCGAACTGCACCTGACCATCCTGCTGGAAAACATGCGCCGTGAAGGCTACGAGCTGGCCGTCTCCAAGCCGCGCGTGGTGTTCCGCGAGATCAACGGCGAGAAGTGCGAGCCGATCGAACTGGTGACGGCCGACATCGAAGAAGGCCACCAGGGCGGCGTGATGCAGGCCCTGGGCGAGCGCAAGGGCGAACTGGTCAACATGATCCCCGACGGCAAGGGCCGTGTGCGCCTGGAGTACCGCATCCCGGCCCGGGGCCTGATCGGCTTCACCAACGAGTTCCTGAACCTGACCCGCGGCTCCGGCCTGATCAGCAACATCTTCGACGGCTACGAGCCGCACAAGGGCGACATCGCCAGCCGCAAGAACGGTGTGCTGATCTCGATGGACGACGGTGAAATCTTCACCTACGCCCTGGGCAAGCTCGACGACCGCGGCCGCATGTTCGTCAAGCCCAACGATCCGGTGTACGAGGGCATGATCGTCGGCATCCACAGCCGCGACAACGACCTGGTGGTCAACGCCACCCGCACCAAGCAACTGACCAACTTCCGCGTCAGCGGCAAGGAAGACGCGATCAAGATCACGCCCCCGATCGACCTGACGCTGGAGTACGGCGTCGAATTCATCGAGGACGACGAGCTGGTCGAGATCACGCCCAAGAGCGTGCGGCTGCGCAAGCGCTTCCTCAAGGAGCACGACCGCAAGCGCGCTTCGCGCGACGCTTGATCGGACGGGTGGCCCTCTGGCTGCCCATTCGCATCCCCTCATAGCCATGCCGTTCAAGCTGCTCAGCCGCCTGAGTCACACCCAGGCGGTGTTCCTCATGGTTGCGGTCACGCTGATGTGGTCCATCGCGGGGGTGGTGTCGCGTCAGCTGGAATCCGCAGCGCGGTTTGAGGTGACCTTCTGGCGCAGTGCCTTCACGGCCCTGTCGTTGCTGGCCATCCTGCCCGTGTGGCGCGCCGCCGACCAGGCGGCTGGGCTGGGCAGCGCGCGAAACGGAACAGGCGCACTGGAACGCCATTGGGGCGTGCTGGCCACGTCCCGGGCCTTCTGGATTTCGGGCGTGTGCTGGAGCGTCATGTTCACCGCTTTCATGCTGGCGTTGACCTTCACCAGTGTGGCCAATGTGCTGGTCATCATGGCCGCAGGGCCGCTCTTCACCGCCTTGCTGGCCAGGGTGTTCATTGGCCAGCGTCTGCCGCTGCGCACCTGGGCCGCGATCATTGCGGCCGGGCTGGGCATCGTCTACATGTACGGCAGCCAGATGTGGACCGCCTTCACCGACCCGGGCGCCAACGCCTCGGGTCTGGTGCTGGGTTCGCTGGCCTCCTTGTGCGTGCCAGTCGCCGGCGCCGTCAACTGGACCGTGGTGCAACGCAGCCAGCAACAGGGGCAGTCCATCGACCTCGTGCCTTCGGTGCTGGTTGGTGCGCTGCTCTCGGCCGCGGCCACGCTGCCCCTGGCGCTGCCGTTTGCAGCCACCGCATCCGACATCGCCTGGCTGGCCCTGCTGGGGCTGGTCCAGCTCGCCATCCCGTGCGCACTCGCCGTGGTCTGCGCGCGCTCGCTCAAGGCGCCCGAGGTCGCCTTGCTGGCTTTGCTGGAGGTGATCTTCGGCATCGTCTGGGCGTGGCTGTGGGCCAACGAGACGCCTGGCCGCGAAGTGTTGTTGGGCGGCAGTGTGGTCATCGGCGCGCTGCTGACCAACGAAGTGCTGGCCTGGCGCGCACGCTCGGCCGATTCGCCGAACGTTCTGCCCGATGAAAGCGGCGCCACGCCGCATTGACCTTTTCGAGGAAGCACCACCATGAGCCACGCCCCCGAGACCCACGTCCTCACCGAAGTCCGCAGCCGCGTGGGCTGCATCACGCTGAACCGACCCAAGGCGCTCAACGCCTTGTCGCTGGGCATGATCCGCGACATCACGACCGCCCTGCTGGCCTGGCAGGACGACGCCCAGGTGCTGGCTGTCGCCATCCGGGGCACCGGCAAAGAGGGGCCGTTTGGCGCCTTCTGCGCGGGCGGCGACATCCGGTTCTTCCACCAGGCCGCGATCGCCGGCAACCCCGAACTGGAAGATTTCTTCACCGAAGAATACGCCCTCAACCACCTGATCCACACCTACCCAAAACCCTATATAGCCTTCATGGACGGCATCTGCATGGGGGGCGGCATGGGCATCAGCCAGGGCGCGAGCCTGCGCATCGTCACCGAGCGCAGCAAGATCGCCATGCCGGAAACCGGCATCGGCCTGTTCCCCGACGTCGGCGGCGGTTACTTCCTCAGCCGTTGCCCGGGACGCAACGGCGAGTACCTGGCGCTGACTGGCCTGGTTCTGGACGGCGCCGAAGCGCTGCACGTGGGCCTGGCCGACGCCCTCATGGACAGTGGCCGCCTGGCCGGCCTGTGGGACAGCCTGGGTCAGACGCCTTACGAAAGCGGCGAGGCGGTGGAACGCTGGTGTCTCAACCATGTGCACAAAGCGCCCGCCAAGACCCCATGGCCCCAGGCCGACATCGACCAGGTGTTCGCCCTGGACAGCGTGGCGGCCATGGTCGCCGCGCTGGAAGGCGGGCAGGGCGACTGGGCGCGCGACACCGCAGCGCTGCTGCGCAAGCGTTCGCCGCTGATGCTGCATGTGGTGCTGGAGCAGGTGCGTCGCGCCCGCGGGATGGGACTGGCCGACGAACTGCGCATGGAACGCGACCTGGTTCGCCATTGCTTCCAGTTGCGCCCGGGCACTGCGGGTGAAACCGTCGAAGGCATCCGGGCGCTGGCGGTGGACAAGGACCATGCGCCGCGCTGGGACCCGGCCCGCATCGAAGCGGTGGCGCCCGAAGCTGTGCTGGCCTTTTTCGACAGCCCCTGGCCTGCCCACGCACACCCGCTGCGGCACCTGGGCTGAAGCGGCGGCGGCGCCTCAGCGCTGGCGGTGCTTCATGGCGCGTTCCACCTCGCGCTTGCCTTCGCGGTCTTTGATGGTGTCGCGCTTGTCGTGCTCGCCCTTGCCCTTGGCCAGGGCCATCTCGCACTTGACCTTGCCGTTCTTCCAGTGCAGGTTCAGGGCGACCAGGGTGTAGCCCTTCTGTTCGACCTTGCCGATCAGCCGCCGGATCTGCTCGCGGTGCAGCAGCAGCTTCTTGGTGCGGACCGCGTCCGGGTTGACGTGCGTCGAGGCGGTGTTGAGCGGGTTGATCTGGCAACCGATCAGGAACAGCTCGCCGTCACGGATCAGCACATACCCGTCGGTGAGCTGCACCTTGCCCTCGCGCAGCGCCTTGACTTCCCAGCCCTGCAGCACCACCCCCGCCTCGAAGCGTTCTTCGATGGCGTAGTTGAACAGCGCCTTCTTGTTGTCGGCGATGCGCGAATCGGCAGGTTTGCCCTTGCTGGCAGGGCTGGATTTGGTGGCCATGGAGATTCAGATGGGGCCAGGGGGCGCAATGTCCATGGCCAATACAATCGGGCAGCTTGCGGCGGTCTGGCACAGAGGTGTGACCGGATGGTGTCGGCAAGCCTGCCCGATTGTATGAAAACGATCCAGAAGTCCGTCCTGCTCTGGCACAGCGCGCACGAAATGTTCGCCCTTGTGACCGATGTGCAGCATTACCCGCAGTTCCTGCCCTGGTGCGACCACAGCGAAGTGGTGGAGCGCGACGAGCACGGCATGGTGGCCAAGGTGGGCATGGCCATCAGCGGTCTGCGCCAGAGTTTCACCACCCGCAACCGCCATGTGGACGACCGCCAGGTGCTGATGGAACTGGTCGACGGTCCGTTCTCTCATCTGGAAGGCATCTGGGACTTCACTCCATTGGGCGACGGATCGCAGCGCGCCTGCAAGGTCAACTTCACCCTCACGTACGGATTCTCCAGCCAGACCCTGGCCGCGCTGGTGGGACCGGTGTTCGACAAGATCGCCAGCAACCTGGTGGACGCGTTCGTCAAGCGGGCCGACCAGGTGTACGGCGCATGAACATCACCCTGGTCTATGCCAGCGCACCCCGACAGGTGCACGAACTGGCCATGGAAGTGCCCGACCCCTGCACGCTGGATCAGGCGCTGCGGTTGTCGGGGTGGCTCGAACGGTTTCCGGAAACCCGGACGCTCACCACCGGCATCTGGAACCGCAAAGCCTCGCGCACAACGCGCTTGCGCGAGGGCGACCGTGTCGAGTTGTACCGGGCGCTGAGGGTAGACCCCAAGGTGGCGCGGCGCGAACGCTTCGCCGACCAGGGCGCGCGCGGGGCGGGCCTGTTTGCGCGTCGGCGCCCCGGCTCCAAGTCGGGTTACTGAACGGCAGCGGCCGGCAGGGGACCGCAATCGCTGCGGATCACGCCGTCCAGGCGCTGGGCTTCGCTGGCCCGCCCCTTGTCGTCCATGATCTCGCGCTCGCCCTTGGCGTTGGTCGTGGCGATGCGAATGCCAGAATCCAGCGTCGCCTTGGCGCGTTTGGCACGTTCGCAGTTTTCCGCGCGGGCCTGGTTCAGCTTGTCGAGCTCGGCCTTCTTCTTGGCCTGCTCGGCCTGTTCGGCCTGTTTCTTGCGTGCCTCCAGCTCGCTGTCCTTGCCGGACGGTGCGGCGGTGGTGGTGGCGGTAGCGCTGGCGGCTGTGGCGGCACTGGCGGTGACGGCGGATGCCAGGGCTGCACGTGCCCCGACCGGGCGCTTGAGGATGTGCTTGTCCGGTGTGCCCGCGGGCGGCGGCGTGTCGCTGAACACCCGCCGGCCGGAACCGTCGATCCATTGCCACTGGGCCATAGCGGTGCCCGCGGAAATCGCCGTCAGCCCGGCCAGAACCAGGGCGCGCCATAAGGTGTGTGCAGTCGGAGCCATGGCCGCAGTTTAGCGGCGGGCCCGGTGGGCGGGCGTGCAAACCGGCCACGGACGTGAAGCATTCGCGCATACGGTCGATTTTTCCGACCCAAAGGCGCTGCGCCGGCACCGCCCAGGCGGCCAAAAGCACGCGGGTACAATGGTGTTTTTGGAGCTTTACCCCATGCGCCTCCTAGGCAAAGCGCTCACTTTTGACGATGTTCTGCTCGTCCCGGCGTACTCCCAGGTCCTGCCCAAGGACACCTCGCTCGCCACCCAGTTTTCCCGCAACATCCAGCTGAACCTGCCCCTGGTTTCGGCCGCCATGGACACCGTGACCGAAGCCCGTCTGGCGATCGCCATCGCCCAGGAAGGCGGCATCGGCATCATCCACAAGAACCTCTCGGCCCAGGAGCAGGCCGCCCACGTGGCCAAGGTCAAGCGCTACGAGTCCGGTGTGCTGCGCGATCCCGTCGTGATCAGCCCGGCCACCACCGTGCGCCAGGTCATGAAGCTCTCGGACGAGCTGGGCGTTTCCGGCTTCCCGGTGGTCGACGCCGGCAAGGTGGTGGGCATTGTGACCGGCCGCGACCTGCGCTTCGAGACCCGTTACGACCTGCCCGTCAGCGAAATCATGACGCGGCGCGAGCGCCTGATCACCGTCCCGGAAGGCACCACGCCCGAGCAGGCCAAGGCGCTGCTGAACAAGCACAAGCTCGAACGCCTGTTGCTGGTCAATGACGCCTTCGAGCTCAAGGGCCTGATCACCGTCAAGGACATCACCAAGCAGCTGAATTTCCCCAACGCCGCGCGCGATGCCGCCGGCCGCCTGCGCGTGGGCGCGGCGGTGGGCGTGGGCGAAGGCACCGAAGAGCGTGTGGAAGCCCTGGTCAAGGCCGGGGTGGACGCGATCGTGGTTGACACGGCCCATGGTCACAGCAAAGGCGTGATCGACCGCGTGCGCTGGGTCAAGCAGAACTACCCGCAGGTTGACGTCATCGGCGGCAACATCGCCACGGGCAGCGCCGCCCTTGCACTGGTGGAAGCCGGCGCGGACGGCGTGAAGGTCGGCATCGGCCCGGGCTCCATCTGCACCACCCGCATCGTCGCCGGCGTGGGCGTGCCACAGATCATGGCCATCGACAACGTGGCCACTGCCCTGCAGACCACCGGCGTGCCCCTCATCGCCGACGGCGGCATCCGCTACAGCGGTGACATCGCCAAGGCCATTGCGGCCGGTGCCCACACCGTGATGATGGGCGGCATGTTCGCCGGTACCGAAGAGGCACCGGGCGAGATCGTGCTGTACCAGGGCCGCAGCTACAAGAGCTACCGCGGCATGGGCTCCATCGGCGCCATGCAGCAAGGCAGTGCCGACCGCTACTTCCAGGAAAGCAGCACCGGCAACCCGAACGCCGACAAGCTGGTGCCCGAAGGCATCGAGGGCCGTGTGCCCTACAAGGGCTCTGTCGTATCGATCATCTTCCAGATGGCCGGTGGCCTGCGCGCCTCCATGGGCTACTGCGGTTGCCCGACCATCGAGCACATGCGCGCCAAGGCGGAATTTGTCGAGATCACATCGGCCGGCATCCGCGAAAGCCATGTGCACGACGTGCAGATCACCAAGGAAGCCCCGAATTACCGAGCGGAATAAAGCTCCCCCCGCGCCGCTTGCGGCGTCACCCCCCAGGGGGCGGCACCAGCGGCCCGGCAAAGCCAGTTCCGCAGTGCCCCTGGAAGGGGTGGCCTCTCGCTCAACGGGTCGTCCTTCGTGACGACCTTTGTTTTTTTCTGAAGTCACCGACACGCCATGCAGCACCAGAAAATCCTCATCCTCGATTTCGGCTCCCAGGTCACGCAGCTCATCGCCCGTCGCGTGCGCGAAGCCCATGTGTACTGCGAGGTGCACCCCTGCGACGTGAGCAGCGACTGGGTGCGCGAATTCGCCGCCGACGGCCAGCTCAAGGGCGTGATCCTCTCGGGCAGCCACGCCAGCGTCTACGAGGTGGACGACAAGGCCCCCGACGCCGTGTTCGAGCTGGGCCTGCCGGTGCTGGGCATCTGCTACGGCATGCAGACCATGGCGCAGCAGCTGGGCGGCAAGGTGGAAGCCGGCAAGACGCGCGAGTTCGGCTACGCCGAGGTTCGTGCGCGCGGCCACACGGCGCTGCTCAAAGGCATCGAGGACTTCCACACCCCCGAAGGCCACGGCATGCTCAAGGTCTGGATGAGCCACGGCGACAAGGTCACCGAGATGCCGCCGGGCTTCAGGCTGATGGCCAGCACCGACGCCTGCCCCATTGCCGGCATGGCCGACGAATCGCGCGGCTACTACGCGGTGCAGTTCCACCCCGAGGTGACGCACACCGTGCAGGGCAGGGCGCTGCTGGAGCGGTTTGTGCTGGAGATCTGCGGCACGCGGCCCGACTGGATCATGCGCGACCACATCGAGGAAGCGGTGCAGAAAATCCGCGAGCAGGTGGGCGACGAGGAAGTGATCCTGGGCCTGTCCGGCGGTGTGGATTCGTCGGTCGCTGCCGCCCTGATCCACCGAGCCATCGGCGACCAGCTGACCTGCGTGTTCGTCGACCACGGCCTGCTGCGCCTGCACGAGGGCGACATGGTGATGGACATGTTCGTCGGCAAGCTGCACGCCAAGGTGATCCGCGTGGACGCGGCCGACCAGTTCCTCGGCCACCTGGCGGGTGTGAGCGATCCGGAGGCCAAACGCAAGATCATCGGCCGCGAATTCGTCGAGGTCTTCAAGGCCGAAGCGGCCAAATTAACTTCAAGTGGTGCATCAAAAAAAGGCGCCAAGTGGTTGGCGCAAGGCACTATTTATCCGGACGTGATCGAGTCCGGTGGCGCCAAGAGCAAGAAGGCCGTCACCATCAAGAGCCACCACAACGTGGGTGGCCTGCCCGAGCAGCTGGGCCTGAAGCTGCTGGAGCCGCTGCGCGATCTGTTCAAGGACGAAGTGCGCGAACTCGGCGTGGCGCTGGGCCTGCCGCACGACATGGTCTACCGCCACCCCTTCCCGGGTCCTGGCCTGGGCGTGCGCATCCTGGGTGAGGTGAAGAAGGAGTACGCCGACCTGCTGCGCCGGGCCGACGCCATCTTCATCGAGGAATTGCGCTCGACCATCGACCCCATCAGCGGCAAGAGCTGGTACGACCTGACCAGTCAGGCTTTCACCGTGTTCCTGCCGGTCAAGAGCGTGGGCGTGATGGGCGACGGCCGCACCTACGATTACGTGGTGGCGCTGCGCGCGGTGCAGACCAGCGACTTCATGACCGCCGACTGGGCCGAGCTGCCGTATGCGCTGCTCAAGAAAGTGTCCAGCCGCATCATCAACGAGGTGCGCGGCATCAACCGCGTGACCTACGACGTGAGCAGCAAGCCGCCCGCGACCATCGAGTGGGAATGAGGCTGCAATCCCGACGCAGCCGTGGACATGGGCAGCACTGACGACGCTTACATGGCCTTGGCCCTGCAGGAGGCCAGGACGGCGGCCGCTGCCGGCGAGGTGCCTGTCGGGGCTGTGGTGGTTCACCAGGGCAAGGTGGTCGGCAGGGGACGCAACGCACCAGTGTCCGGCCAGGACCCGACCGCGCACGCGGAAATCGTGGCCCTGCGCGAGGCGGCCCGGACCCTTTCGAACTACCGCCTGGCCGAGTGCGACCTGTACGTGACCCTGGAACCCTGTGCCATGTGCTGTGGTGCCATGCTGCATGCGCGCCTGCGGCGGGTGGTCTTCGGCGCCTGCGATCCCAAAACCGGGGCCGCAGGGTCGGTGATCGACCTGTTCGCCGACCGGCGCCTGAACCACCAGACGGTGGTGCAGGGCGGTGTGCTGGCCCAGGCGTGCGGCGACCTGCTCAGCGGCTTCTTTCGGGACCGGCGCGAGAGCCAGCGCCGGGAAGTCCACCCGCTGCGCGAAGATGCGCTGCGAACCCCCGACCAACGCTTCGGGCATCTGCCGGACTACCCCTGGGCACCCCGCTATGTCAGCGACCTGCCGTCGCTGGCGGGCTTGCGGCTGCACCACCTGGACGAGGGGCCGGCCAACGCACCGCGCACCTGGCTGTGCCTGCACGGCAACCCGGCCTGGAGCTACCTGTACCGCAAGATGATCCCGGTGTTTCTGGCCGCCGGCGATCGCGTGGTGGCGCCGGACCTGATCGGCTTCGGCAAGAGCGACAAACCCAAAAAGGACGGTTTCCACCGCTTCGGCTGGCACCGCAGCGTGCTGCTGGAACTGGTCGAACGGCTGGAGCTAGACAACGTGGTCCTGGTGGTGCAGGACTGGGGCGGTCTGCTGGGCCTGACCCTGCCGATGGCGGCGCCGCAGCGCTACCAGGGCCTGCTGGTCATGAACACGCTGCTGGCCTGTGGCGATCAGGCCCTGTCGCCGGGTTTCCTGGCCTGGCGCGAGATGTGCGCCAGAAAACCCGATTACGACGTCGGGCGCCTGCTGGCGCGCGGCAACCCGCAACTGGCCGAAGCGGAATGCGACGCTTACAACGCACCCTTCCCCGACAGCGGCCACCGCGCCGCCTTGCGGGCCTTTCCGCGCCTGGTGCCCGAACACCCGGAAGACGACGGCGCGGCGGTGTCCCGCCAGGCGCGCAGCTTCTGGCGGGAGCAGTGGCAAGGCCGCAGCCTGATGGCCGTCGGTGCGCAGGACCCGGTGCTGGGCGAGCCGGTGATGCGGGAGCTGGCGCAGGACATTCGTGGCTGCCCGCCACCGTGGATACTCCCCGACGCGGGCCACTTCGTGCAGGAGCACGGGGGGCCCATCGCGCGCCGGGCCTGCCAGCACTTTTCCTCCTGAGTCCGCAACAAAGACCCCATGAGTCACATCTACATCTACTCACCCTCCAGCGCCGTGCGCGACAAGGCGGCGTTCCGTCGCGGTGTCAAACGGCTGCAGCGGCTGGGCCACGAGGTCGAGATCGACGTCGCCGCGCTGGCCAGCCACATGCGTTTTGCCGGCGACGACGCCACCCGTCTGGCGGCCATCGGGCGTGCGGCCGCCAGCGGTGCCGATGTCGCGCTGATTTCGCGCGGCGGCTACGGGCTCACCCGCATCCTGCCGGAACTGCCCTACAAGGCCCTGGCGAAAGCAGTCGAACAAGGCACGCAGTTCGTGGGCCTGAGCGATTTCACCGCCCTGCAGTGTGCGCTGCTGGCCAAGACCGGCGCCACCAGCTGGGCAGGGCCGGCGCTGGGGGAGGATTTGGGTGCCCAAGAGCCGGACGACATCATGGAGGCCTGCTTTGACGACCTGCTCTGCGGGCAGGGCGAAGGCGCGGGATGGACCTTGCCGAAGGCCGATGTGCGCGCCCTGGCCGAGAAGTGGCCGTCGTCGGCAGCGGGTGATCACCCGCTGCTCAAGGTCGGCAACGCCACCCTGTGGGGCGGCAACCTCACGGTCTTGTGTTCCCTGGTCGGTACGCCCTGGTTGCCCCAGATCAAGGGGGGCGTGCTGTTCCTCGAAGACGTCAACGAACACCCCTACCGGGTGGAGCGCCAGCTGACCCAGTTGCTGCACGCCGGCATCCTGGGCGAACAGAAGGCCGTGGTTCTGGGGTCCTTCAACCGGTTCAAGCTCGTGCCCCACGACAAGGGTTTCAAAATGCAGACCGTGGTGGACTGGCTGCGCAGCAAAGTGAAGGCGCCGGTGCTGACGGGGCTGCCTTTCGGGCACGTGCCCACCAAAGTGCTGCTGCCGGTGGGCCTCAAGGCCGATCTGCTGGTCCAGGAGCGCGACGCCCTGCTGTTCTGGGGCTGACCCGCCAGCAGCCAGGCCCGAAAAGCACGACAGCCGCCCATGGGCGGCTGTCGAAGCTGGAAGAGGGGGCGGTGACGGTTCAGCGACGCATGCGGCACGACTCCATCATGCTCTTGGGCAACAGCCCCTGAAACACCGGTGACAGCGCGATCACGGTGTCCACCGCCTTGGCTTCGCCGTGGATGCGGCTGAGCACCGCGACCATTTCGGAACGGGCAAACCACAGCGCGTGGGCGTCGTGCAGGTACATGAGCCGGTGCTTGAGCCGAGGATTGATCGCGGCACCCTCTGGTCCGAGGGCGGCGAGCATGGCCTTGCGGACAGGCTCCAGAGCTTCCGGGGAATCTTTGCGGACCTCCGACCCCAGCAGGGCCGAGATCGTGTTTCGCAAGCCAGGTTTCATCCAACGCATGAAGAGGCCTCAACGACTGTAGATTTATTGATTGGGAGAGTACCGCGACGTACCGGAGCACGCAAGCTCGTTGCCCTTGAGTAACTCAAAAAACAACTGCCAAATCATGGAGTTAAACACTGTCCTTGATGAAGTACCTGACAGTGTTAGAACCTTTGCATGCCAGCACGACGAAAACCGTATGCACTTTCCGGTTTGTTGAGCCGGGATGCATGCGGAAGGATTCATCGCAGGAAAAACCGCATTTCCGTGGCGCATTCCTCGGCGTCGGTGGAGGTGTATCGTGCTAAAAGTCACGATCCAACCCATCGCGTGCCAGTGGCAGGCTTGTCGGAGGCGTGACTGCCCCTGTGATGTAATGCAAACTTCTTTATCGGTTGCGCATGGCTGAACTGACGATTGCTTTTGTGGATTTGACCGGCAGCGTGTCTGTGTTCGAAACACTGGGCAACGACCGCGCCACGCAGGCCGTGACCAAGCTGACGCAGTGGATCGGCGCCACCGGGCAGGAGCATGGCGGCAAGGTGGTCAAGATGTTGGGCGACGGTGTGTTGCTGTCGTTCACCAACAACCGGCAGGCGGTTGAAGCCATCACGCAGATCCAGCAGGAACATTCCAAGCGTGTCGCCCAATGGCCCAACCGGCTGAAGCTGCAGATGCAGATCGGCATGGCCCGTGGTCAGGTGGTGCAGGTCGACGGGGACTGCTTTGGCGATGCGGTGAACGTGGCCTCGCGCCTGAGCGACCTGGCGGGACCGGAGCAGATCCTGGTCAACGACACCGTGATCCGCAAGCTCGGACCCAAGAGCGGCGTGCGCAGCCGCAGCCTCGGACCCATGCGCATCAAGGGGCGGGTCGAACCCTGCGAGGTGTTCCGCATCGAGTGGTTGCAGGAGATGCTGTCCGAATTCCTCACGCTGCCGGCCGACCTGCACGCCTTGCGCAGGACCACCGAATCGGTGTTCGGCGGCATCGAACTGGGCTGGCTCGATGCCAGCCACTCGTTCAACCTCACCGATCTCCCGCTGAGAATCGGGCGCGTGCCCGAGGCCGATTTCGTGGTCAACGACCCGCGCGTCTCGCGCATGCACGCGAGCATCGACATACGCTCGGGCAATTACGTGCTGGAAGACACCAGCAGCTACGGCACCTGGGTGCGTTTCGCGGGGGGCGACAACGTGATCGCCCTGCGCCGGCAAGAGTGCGTGCTGCACAGCGACGGCGAGATCGCCATGGGGGCGCCGTTCACCGACTTCAGCACGCCCAGTGTGAGTTTCCGGCTGGTGGACGGCAACATGGTGCTGGGGCACGGCCCTCTGTTCGCCTGAGCAAACGCTTCTTCTGCGGATGCCTCCGCAGCTCTCCCCCTTTTACTTGAGATTGCCCGAGAGGAACTGCGCCAGCCGCTCGCTCCTGGGACTTGAAAGCACCTCCGCGGGCGCTCCCTGTTCCTCGATGCAGCCCTGATGCAGGAACAGCAGGTGGTTGGACACCTCGCGGGCAAAGCCCATTTCGTGCGTCACCACCACCATGGTGCGGCCTTCTTCGGCCAAGGTGCGCATCACCCGCAGCACCTCGGTCACCAGTTCGGGGTCGAGGGCGCTGGTGGGTTCGTCGAACAGCATCACTTCCGGCTCCATGGCCAGCGCGCGCGCGATGGCCACACGCTGTTGTTGGCCGCCTGACATGTGGGCCGGGTACTTGCCCTCCACGTTGCGCAAACCCACTTTGTCCAGGTACTTGCGCGCCGTCTCGATGGCTTCGTCCTTGCCTTTGCCCAGGACGTGCATCGGTGCCTCGATGATGTTCTCCAGCACCGTCAGGTGCGCCCAGAGGTTGAAATGCTGGAACACCATGGCCAGTCTGGAGCGGGCGCGCTGCAGCTGCTTGTCGTCCGCGGCTTTGAGCATGCCGTCCTTGGCGGTGACCAGCTTGAGCTCTTCACCCGCCACGACGATGCGCCCCTGCTGGGGACGCTCCAGCAGGTTCATGCAGCGCAGAAAGGTGGATTTGCCGGAACCCGACGAGCCGATGATGCTGATGACATCGCCCGCCCTGGCGGTGAGCGAAATGCCCTTGAGGACTTCGTGCGAGCCGTAGCTCTTGCGGATGTCGAGGGCTTCGAGTTTGGTGGTCATGGCGTCTTTTTAAGGCCGCTCAGGGGCTGAGCAGGTTGCCCGATCGGATGGGTGTGGCACCGGCCACGCGGCAGACTTCCATGCCGGTGGTGGCCCAGCGCAGGTTGTGGCGGGCGTAGACCAGGCCGTCGGTGCGGGTGGTGATGGGCGTGCGGCGCCGGTTCAGCGGATCGACGATGTGGGCCAGCACCTCGCCCGCCTTCACCACGTCACCGGGCTGGCGCTGGAACACGATCACGCCCGGGTGCGGTGCGTGCAGGTCGTCGGTGGCGGTCAGCGGTGTGGGCTCGCACAAGGCGGGTGGCAGGGCGGGGGGCGTGCCTGCCAGAACGCCGCGCTCGCACAGGTAATTCGTGATGGCTTGCGCATCCTGCGCGGCCAGTTCGTCGGACACGTCGGTCTGGCTGCGCAACTCCACCGTGGTGCTGGCACAGGCCAGCGGAATGGGGGCAAGGTCCTTGAAGTGTTCGCGCAGGCGCCACCAGGGGCCCGACAGGGCTTCGTCGAACGAGATCAGCGGGCCCGATCCGCGCGCCCAAAGCACCGCGCGGGCACCCAGGTAACGGGCCAGCGGCAGCACCTGGTCGATCATGGGCTCTTCCACGTACAGGTGCATCACGGCCTCGAAGTCGCAATGCAGGTCCAGCACCAGATCGGCATCGTGGGACAGCGTCATCAAGACCTGGCGCTGGCTTTGCAGCTCGGTGGTGGGTGCATGCGCGTCCAGCGCCTGGCGCATGGCGGCGCGCACCGTCCGCTTGTTGGCCTCGGCGTCCGGCCCGAGCTGGTCGGCCACCATGTCCTTGACGAGGTTGAAAAAATCCGGGTAGTGGCGGTTGAAGTTTTCCATGGCCCCGAGCTCGAAGCGGCCGACCTGATGGTGCATGACCGTTTGCGACAGGCCGATGGGGTTGGCCATGGGCACCAGCACCACTTCGCCCAGCACCTCACCGCGTGCTTCGGCCGCTTCGAGCAGAACGCGCAGATGCTCGGCCACCAGCATGCCGGGCAGCTCGTCGGCGTGCAAGCTGGCCTGGATGTAGACCTTGCCGCCTGAGCCCGGCATGCCGAAATGCCAGCTCATGAGCTGGCGCTGCGTGCCCAGGGACGGCGAGAGGAGGGGGTGCAGTTGCTGTTGCATCTTGGGCAGTGGGCGACCAGGCCCGAGGGATCCGGCGGACACCGTTTCAGTGGGCCTGAGGACGCAGGTAGACCAGGAACCGGCGTTCGAGCAGCCGGAACACATAGACCAGGGCAAAGGTGAGCACAAAGTACAGCACCGCCACCACGATGAAGGGCTGGAACGCGAGGTAGTAAGTCTTGTAGATCGCGTAGGCCGCGTTGGTCAGGTCGTAAAGAGCCGGCACCACGCTGGCCAGGGACGTGGCGTGCAGCATCATCACCACCTCGTTCGAATAGCCGGGCAGGGTGCGGCGCAGGGCGCTGGGCAGCACCAGACGGAACATCATGTTCCACTTGCCATAGCCGGCGGCCTGCGCCGCTTCGATCTCGCCCGCAGGCGTCTCGCGGATGGCGCCGGCCAGCATTTCCACCGTGTAGGCGCAGGTGTTGAGCGTGAAGGCCAGCACGGCGCAGAAGAACGGATCCTTGAACCAGGTGAATGGCCAGTGGGTGTCCCACAGCGCTTGTACCCATTCCAGCTGGGCAATGCCGTAGTAGATGAAGTACACCTGGATCAGCAAGGGCGTGCCACGCACCACATAGGTGAACAGCCAGACCGGCCACCAGAGCCATTTGCTGCTGGAGACGCGCATCAGCGTCAGGGGCAGGGTGAGCAGGGCGCCCGCGATCAGGCTGATGGCCAGCAGCTCGATGGTGGCGATCAGCCCGGTCCCGTACAGCGCCAGGTTCTGCGGCTCGAAGATGATGGCGAACTTGTCCATCAAAGCTCGCCCCGCTTCACGCCCACCGAATAGCGCTTTTCCGCCTTGCGCAGCAGGTACAGGCTGGCGCTGGAAATCATCAGGTACAGGAAGCCCGCAAACGCCATGAAGATGATGGCCGCACCGGGGATGTCACCGCGTGCGGCGGCGCCGGCTTGCTTGGCCAGGTTCGTGATGTCGGCCAGACCGATCACCGACACCAGCGCCGTGGCCTTGAGCAGCACCAGCCAGTTGTTGGTGAAACTGGGCAGGGCGAAGCGCACCATCTGCGGCAGCACGATGCGGCGGAAGGTGTGGAGACGGCTCATGCCGAACGCCCAGCCGGCTTCGGACTGGCCCTTGGGCACGCTCATGATGGCGCCGCGGAAGGTCTCGGTCATGTAGGCGCCGTACACGAAGCCGATGGTCAGCACACCCGCCACAAACGGATTGATCTGCGGGCCGCGCCGGAAGCCCAAGGCTTCGGCGATGTCGTTGACCAGAATCTGCCCGCCGAAATACAGCAGCAGCATCCAGACCAGATCCGGGACGCCCCGGATCACGGACGAGTAAATGTCGCCCAGCCAGTTGAGCGGCTTGTAGGGCGAGAGCTTGGCGGCCGCCCCGGCCAGACCCAGAAGGGCCGCCACCGCCAGGGCGCCCAGGGCCACACCGATGGTGACGAACAACCCCTGGAGGATGCTGAGCAGGTACGTCGTCATCGGATCATGGCCGCCGGGGATTCAGTGGCTCAGGAGCCCCAGATGTCCACGCCAGGAACGTGCTTCTCCGACAGTTCCTTCCACTTGCCGTTGTCGCGGATCGCCTTGATGCCGGCGTCCAGTGCGTCGCGCAGGGCCGTGTCTTCCTTGCGGATGGCGATGCCGGCGCCCGAGCCGAAGTACTTGGCGTCGTACTCGACCGGAATGCGGCCACCGGCGCAGCCGTAGGCCTTGCCGTCCGGCGTGGACAGGAAGCCGCCGTTGACTTCGACCACGTCGGCCACGGTGCCGTCCAGACGGCCCGACTTGATGTCCAGATAGACCTGGTCCTGGGCGTCGTACGGCACGATGGTGGCGCCTGCGGGCTTGAGCTCACCCATGGCGTACTTTTCCTGGGTCGAAGCCTTGAGCACGCCCAGTTTCTTGCCCTTGAAGCCGGCTGCATCGGCGCCCAGGTTGAGTGCCGTCTTGACCACGACGCACGAGGGCGTGTTGTAGTACTTGCCCGTGAAGTCCACCGCTTGCTTGCGCTCTTCGGTGATGGACATCGAGGAAATGATGGCGTCGTACTTCTTGGCTTGCAGGCCCGGAATCATGCCGTCCCAGGCCTGTTCCACGAACACGCACTTGCTCTTGAGCTCGTCGCACAAGGCCTTGGCGATGTCGACGTCAAAGCCAGCGGGTTCACCGGCGTCCGTCTTGTACGTGAACGGCTTGTAGGTCGGGTCGATGGCCACACGCAGTTCCGGCCATGGGCTGGGCGCCGGTGCCGCAGCGGGTGCTGCGGCGGGCGCGGCCGGTGCAGGCGGCGGTTCGGATTTGCCGCAGGCGACCAGGCTGGCGGCGCCGATCAGGCTGAGGGAAAGCAGAGCGTATTTCATCGTCAAGGTTCCTTGGTGAAAGTGAAGTGGTTGGAGGGATTGGACTCCTGTCAAGCGTTTGGATTGTAGGTCTGGGGCGTCCAATTCCAGGTTGCACCAAACCGGTGTTTCCCCGCATGCGCATCGTTAGGCAGCCATGCACGAGCAAATTTCAAGCCGGCTCGGTCAAGGCTTTTAACTTTACATAATATACATCGTGGAATCTTTTGTCAGAATTCCGAGATGGTTCCGTCCGCCATGAAAAAACCCCGACCCACATGCGGGGTCCGGGGTTTCGACCTTGTTCAGCGACGTCCTCAGTCTTCGACAAAAGCCTCCGAGCGCTTCTTCTTGACCGACGGCAACAGCACCACGATCAGCAGGATCGCGGCCACGGCCAGCAGGCTGGCCGACAGCGGACGCGTCACGAACACCGACCAGTCGCCCCGCGAGATCAGCAGCGCTCGGCGCAGGTATTCCTCCATCATCGGCCCCAGGATCAGGCCCAGCAGCAGCGGCGCAGGCTCGCAGCCCAGCTTGATGAACCCGTAGCCGATCAGGCCGAACAGCGCCACCATCCAGATGTCGAAGTTGTTGTTGTTGGCCGAATAGACCCCGATGGCACAGAACAGCACGATGGCCGGGAACAACCACTTGTAGGGCACCGTCAGCAGCTTGATCCAGATGCCGATCAGCGGCAGGTTCAGGATCACCAGCATGGCGTTGCCGATCCACATGGACGCGATCAGGCCCCAGAACAGCTCGGGGTTGCTGGTCATGACCTGCGGGCCGGGCTGGATGTTGTGGATGGTCATGGCGCCCACCATGAGCGCCATCACGGCATTCGGCGGAATGCCCAGGGTCAGCAGCGGGATGAAGGAGGTCTGAGCCCCGGCGTTGTTGGCCGACTCGGGGGCGGCCACACCGCGGATGTTCCCCTGACCGAAGGGCACTTCGCCCGGCTTGACCTGGGTTTTCTTCTCGATCGTGTAGGCGGTGAAGGCGGCCAGCAGGGCGCCGCCGCCCGGCAGGATGCCCAGGGCCGATCCGAGCGCCGTCCCTCGCAACATGGCCGGTGCCATGAGCTTGAAGTCCTGCGCCGTCGGGAGGATGCCGTGCACGTCGCCGGTGAACACTTCGCGCTTCTCATCACCGTGCGAGAGGTTCTGGATGATTTCGCCGTAGCCGAAGATGCCCATGGCGATCGCCAGGAAGCTGATGCCGTCGGTCAGTTCGGGGATGTCGAAGCTGTAGCGCGCCACGCCCGAGTTCACGTCGGTGCCGACCAGGCCCAGCAGCAGACCGAGCACGATCATCGACAGGGCCTTGAGCAGCGAACCCGAGGCCAGCACCACGGCGCCGATCAGGCCCACGATCATGAGTGCGAAGTATTCGGCCGGACCGAACTTCAGCGCCACCTCGGTCAGCGGCGCCGCGAAAGCGGCCAGGATCAGGGTGCCCACGGTACCCGCAAAGAACGAGCCGATACCGGCCGCCGCCAGTGCAGGGCCTGCCCTGCCCTTGCGTGCCATCTGGTAGCCGTCGATCACGGTCACCACCGACGACGATTCACCCGGCAGGTTGACCAGGATGGCGGTGGTGGACCCCCCGTACTGCGCCCCGTAATAGATGCCGGCCAGCATGATGAGTGCCGCCAGGGGCGGCAGGCCGTAGGTGACCGGCAGCAGCATGGCGATGGTGGCCAGCGGACCGATGCCGGGCAGCACGCCGATCAAGGTGCCCAGCAGGCAGCCGATGAAGGCGTAGATCAGGTTCTGCAGCGTGAAGGCGGCCCCGAAACCGAGAGCCAGGTTGTCGAACAGTTCCATGGTGTCGTTCTCGCGTCGATCAGTTGTTCAGGAACCAGGGCCAGACAGGAAACTGCAGATTCAGCAGCTTCACAAAGGCCACATAGCTTCCGACGGCGAGAACGGTGGCCAGGATCAGCGAGTCCTTGATCTGGGCGTTCTGGCGCGCATAACCGGCCAGGATCACCAACGCAAAGATCGCCACGATCAGGCCAAACGCAGGAATGCCCAGCGCTGGAACCCCCACCAGCAAGGCGCCGAAAGCCAGGTTGGCACCCAGGATGAAGCACAGTGGCCGCCAGGCGATGGCGCCGATCTTGTCGCCGCCGGGCAGACCGGACTTGAACGCATTGAACGTCACCAGGGCACCCAGACCCACCAGGATCAGGCCGAGCATGAAGGGGAAGTAGCCGGGACCCATGCGGGCGGCTTCGCCAATTTCATAGTCCACGGCGCCCCAGGCGAACGCGCCACCCACGGCCATGAACATGAGACCGGACACAAAATCTTTCTGACTGGCCAGGGCCACGGTGATCTCCTCTTGGTTTGCGGACACCGCGGATTCTGTGTCCGATCGGCCCGGTACTCCATGTGGGTTACACCTACGGACGCCACGCCCGGGGCACCCGACTCACCAGGTACCGGTCGAGGCGCGGGCCCGCAAGGCTGCGGTGAGCAGGCGCACGGCGTCTTTGCGCTCACCGCGCCGCGCGAAGTCCAGGGCGCTGAGGTTCTGCTGGTTGCGCAAGCTTGGATCGGCCCCCTCCTCCAGCAGCAGCCGAACCACTTCGGCTGAACCGTACTGGGCGGCCATCATCAGCGGCGTGGTCTTGTTGGGCGACTCGGCATCGATGTACGCGTGGTGATCGAGCAGCAGCCGCACCAGATCCCGCCCCACCGGTTCGGCGTTGCTCGCCGCGTAGTGCAGCGGCGTCCAGCCCGGCTTGTTCACTTCGGCCTTGCGTTCGATCAGGCGCCGGGCCAGTGGCAGCTGCCCCTTGATGGCGGCCAGCATGAGCGGGCTTTCGCCGCTCAGGTTCCTTGCTTCCACCTCCACCATCGGTTGCGAAACCAGGAAGTTGGCCACCTTCAGCGAGCCTTCCCGAATCGCCAGCAGCAAGGCGGAGTTGCCGCGTTCATCCCGGGTGTTGAGGTCGAAGCCGCGCAGGGCCAGTGTCACGATGACCCCCTCGTCGTCGCGGCGGGCCGCTGAGAAGAAGTCATCGAACGCGCCAGCCAACGCCGCATGTGCCGCGAGAACAAATCCAGCAAAAACAATTATCTTTTTTAATTTTCTCATGTGAAAACTCATGATTGGTCAGCCTGTCATCCGGTTGAACAAGCGGTCCACATTGGTGCTGGTCGCTTCGGCCACGGCCTCCAGCGGCAAGCCTTTGACATCGGCGATCTGCTGGGCGACGTGCGGCACGAACGAGGGGTTGTTGGTCTTGCCTCGGTGCGGCACGGGCGCCAGGTAGGGGCTGTCGGTCTCGATCAGGGTGCGGTCCAGCGGCACGAAACGGGCCACTTCGCGCAGCTCGGCCGCGTTGCGGAAAGTCAGGATGCCCGAAAAGGAGATGTAAAAGCCCATGTCCAAGGCGGCGCGGGCCACCGCCTCGGTCTCGGTGAAACAGTGGAAGACGCCGCGCGAGGCGGGCAGGTCCCCCGCTGCCCGGCTGTTCAGCCCCCCCGCTTCACGCAGGATGGACAGCGTGTCGTCGGACGCGCTGCGGGTGTGGATCACCAGCGGCAGGTCGCTCTGGCGTCCCGCCAGGATGTGGGTGCGGTAGCGCTCGCGCTGCCATTCCATGTCGGCCACGCTGCGGCCGTTGAGCCTGTAATAGTCCAGTCCGGTTTCACCGATGCCCACCACGCGCGGCCGGGCGGCGCGGCTCAGCAGATCGTCCAGCGTCGGTTCGCGAACGCCTTCGTTGTCGGGGTGCACACCGACGGTCGACCACAGAGCCGCGTGTCCGGTGGCCAGGGCGTGCACCTCGTCGAATTCTTCCAGCGTGGTGCAGATGCACAGGGCGCGGTCCACCCGGGCCTGTTGCATGGCTTCCAGGATGGTGGGCAACTGTTCGCGCAGATCGGGAAAACTCAGGTGGCAGTGGGAATCGGTGAACATCTGCCAAGCATAAAGGCAGGGCCGTCCTGCCCCGGTACCGCAGACCGAATGCTCAGATCGTCTGGGTGGGCTTGTCGGAGCCCAGTGCCGAGCCCAGGATTTCTTCGATCTTGAGCTTGAGCAGGCGCGATTTTTCGTCGGCCGGGAAGCGGATGCCCACCCCCTGGGTGCGCCCGCCCTGCGCCTTGGCCGGGGTGACCCAGGCCACTTTGCCCGCCACCGGGTAGCGCTGTGGGTCGTCCGGCAGGCTCAGCAGCACATAGACGTCGTCCCCCAGCCGGTAGTCGCGCGACGAGGGGATGAAGATGCCCCCGTCGGCGAACAGCGGGATGTAAGCCGCGTACAGCGCGGCCTTCTCCTTGATGGACAGCTGGATCACGCTCGGGCGTGCAGCGGCGTTCGACGGCGTGGGGGAGGTGCTCATGAAACGCGAGTTTAGCGGCAATGACCGTTCCCGTGCCCGGCAACAGCGGGGTGGTTCACCGTCAGATCGTGCTTTGGGATGCGCTGGCGCGCACCATCGGCGCCCCGTCTTTGGGCCGTCCTTCAGGCCCTGGCAGGGCGCGGTCTGAGCACCTGCCGGGCGCGCTCGGCCCAGGCTTCCTGCATCAGCCCGGCGTTGAACGGGTGTTCCACCGATCGGGCGGCGGCCATCAATTCTTTGGACCAGGTCGCCAGCAGCGCCATGCGGGGCACGGCGGGCAACTGCTCGGGGGCGAAAAAGCGGGTCGGCGCACCAGCGGCGCGGGCCATGAGGTCGTGGCAGAGCTTTTGCAGCACCTCCAGCTGCTGCGCCGCGGGCCACTCGGCCATGGCCGCCCAGTCGCCGCGGGCCAGAGCCGCCGGGAGTGCCGCCCAGGTGGCGGACGTGAGCCCGGCAGCGCCCCAGGCCTGGGCATCGCTCGGGCGTCCGCCTGCGGCCTGCAGCCAGACGCGGGCCTGTTCGGCGGTGGCGGCCTGGGCACCGCCTGCCCGTGCCTGTTGCACCAGCCAGTCCAGCGCTTCGCCCTCGGCCGGCCATGCCATGGCATGCCCCTGGCAACGGCTGCGGATGGTGGGCAGCAACTGGTGGGTGGATTCGCAGGCCAGCACGAAACGGGTATCGCCCGGGGGCTCTTCCAGCGTCTTGAGCAGGGCGTTGGCCGTCACGGGGTTCATGCGTTCGGCCGGGTACACCAGCACGGCCAGGCCGCGACCGCGCGCACTGGTGCGCTGCGCAAAGGCCACGGTATCGCGCATGGCCTCCACGCGAATGTCCTTGCTGGGTTTGCGCTTTTTGTCGTCGATGTCTTTTTGCGCCGCTTCGGACAGCGGCCAGCCCCGCTCCAGCATCACGGTCTCCGGCATCAGCACGACGAAGTCGGGGTGCGCACGGCTGTCCACCAGGTGGCAGCTGCCGCAATGACCGCAGGGGCCGTCGGCGGTGGGTTGTTCGCACAGCCAGGCCTGGGCCAGCGACAACGCCAGTTCGTACTGCCCCAGGCCCGACGGACCCTGCAGCAACCAGGCGTGCCCGCGCTGCGCGAGCAGGGTCCGCAGCTGCCGCTGGATCCAGGGAGCAAGGCTCATGCGGTGCCTGGGGTCGGGGTCGGCAGCCAGCCACGCCGGGCCACGGAACGGACCACGTCCAGCCACACCGCCTCCCGCGGCTGGGCGGCGTCGATGCGCGCGAATCGTTCGGGCTGCGCCTCGGCGCGGGCCGCGTAGCCGGCCATCACGCGTTCAAAGAAGGCCACCGGTTGCGCTTCGAAACGGTCGGGCGCGCGCGCGTCGGCCAGGCGCGCGGCGGCGGTGGCGGCCGGCAGGTCGAACCAGATCGTCAGGTCGGGCTGGCGAAGCGCACCGGGATTCACGGCCGGCGTGGCCTGCACCCAGCGCTCCAGTGTGGCCAGGGTCTGCAGATCAAAACCCCGGCCACCGCCCTGGTAGGCAAAGGTGGCGTCGGTGAAGCGGTCGCACAGCACCACCTCGCCGCGGGCCAGGGCGGGTTCGATCACGGTCACCAGGTGGTCCCGGCGGGCGGCGAACACCAGCAGCGACTCGGTCAGCGGGTCCATGGCATCGCCCAGCACGAGGGTGCGCAGTTTTTCCGCCAGCGGCGTGCCGCCGGGTTCCCGCGTGAGCGTGACCACGCGACCTTGCGCCCGGAAGGCCTGGGCCAGACCGGCGATGTGGGTCGACTTGCCGGCACCGTCGATGCCTTCGAAACTGATGAACAGGCCCTGTGCCTGGGAGGTGGCGGACGTGGCGGTCATCGCTGGAGCTGGTAGCGGCGCACGGCGGCGTTGTGTTCGGCCAGCGTGGCACTGAACTGGCTGCTGCCGTCGCCGCGGGCCACGAAATAGATCGCTGGCGTCTGGGCCGGTTGGACCGCCGCCAGCAGGGACGCCCAGCCGGGCATGGCGATCGGCGTGGGGGGCAGGCCGGCACGGGTGTAGCTGTTGTACGGGGTGTCGGTCTGCAGGTCCACCTTGCGCAGGTTGCCGTCGAACCGTTCGCCCAGGCCGTAGATCACGGTGGGGTCGGTCTGCAAGCGCATGCCGATGCGCAGGCGGTTGTTGAACACGCCCGCCACCAGGGACCGGTCGCTGTCCACGCCGGTTTCCTTCTCCACGATGCTGGCCAGGATCAGTGCCTCCTCGGGCGTTTTCACCACCGCATCGGGTGATCGTTGCGCCCAGGCCTGGGCCAGGCGCTGGTCCATGGCCAGGGCGGCCTGCCTGAGCACGCTGGAGGCCGGCGCTCCGCGCACCATGCGGTAGGTGTCGGGAAAGAACCGCCCTTCCGGGTGGCGACCGGCGTAACCGATGCGGGCCATGATGTCGGCCGTCGTCAGGCCTTCCAGATCCTGGGTAAGGTCGGCCGAGGCGCGGACCGCCTGCAACACCTGCCGGTGGTTCCAGCCCTCCGGCAGGGTCAGGCTGCGCAGCGCCTGTTCGCCCTTCACCAGCTTGTCGAGCAGCGCGCGCGGGGTCAGTCCGGCATCCACTTCGTAGTAACCCGCCTTGATGGCGCGCGACTGGCCGGACAACCGGAACCAGGCATAAAGAAAGACTGCGGGCGTCCGGACCCCGGCGTCCACCAGGTTCTGGGCGACGCGGCGCGCCGAGGCGCCGGCCTCGATCTGCACCGCCAGCGGTCCACCGGTCCCGTCGGCGGGCCGAAGATCCAGCGGTCGCTGCAACCACCAGGCCACCGCCGCCCCCAGCAGCACGGCGGCGGCGATCAGGGCAATCAGCAAGGCTTTGAACAGGCGCATGGGGGGAGGCAGGGGGAGGAAGTCGGCTGGAGCACGGGCCCCGGGCGCCACGTCGGCAGCAGGGTGACAACCGGCGGATGATAATCGCACCGAGCCCTCTGCCCCCCTGCGAAACCCATGACCACCGCCCCCGCCTCCGCACCGATCTCATCCCCAACCTGCCAGGCCACCGCGCTGCACACGCTGGGCGTGATCCGCGCGCAGGGCGAAGAAGCGGCCAAGTTCCTGCACGGGCAACTGACGCAGGATTTTTCGCTGCTGGGCCTGTCCGAAGCGCGTCTGGCCGGCTTCTGTTCGCCCAAAGGCCGCCTGCTGGCCAGCTTCGTCGGATTCAAGCGTGCGCACGACGACATCCTGCTGGTGTGCAGCCGCGACGTGCTGCCCGCCAGCCTCAAGCGCCTGAGCATGTTTGTGCTGCGCGCCAAGGTCAAACTCAGCGACGCCAGCGACAGCTTCCAGGTCTGGGGCCTGAGCGGCACCGACGCGGCGGCCCGTCCCTGGCTGAAGACCGACGGCGCCGATGGCAGCCAGACCGTGACCCTCTACCCCGGCGCCGGCCTGGGCCGCGCCTTGTGGGTGGCCCCGGCCGGCGCGGCCGTCCCTGCCCTGCCCGCAGGGACCGAGGCCCAATGGCAGTGGCTGGACGTGATGAGCGGCGTGGCATCGGTGAGTCTGCCCATCGTCGAAGCCTTTGTGCCGCAGATGCTGAACCACGAATCGGTGGGCGGGGTGAACTTCAAAAAAGGCTGCTACCCCGGTCAGGAAGTGGTGGCCCGCAGCCAGTTCCGCGGCACGCTCAAGCGGCGCGCCTACCTGGTCGCCAGCGATGCCGCTCTCTCGGCCGGCCAGGACGTGTTCCACAGCAGCGACGCCGAACAGCCTTGCGGCACCGTCGCGGCCGCCGCCGCCAACCCGTCCGGTGGCTGGAACGCCATCGTCTCGATGCAGACCAGCGCAGCCGCCGGCGGCAGTCTGCACGCGGGCATCGCCAGCGGGACGGCCCTGCGCCCGCTGCCCCTGCCCTACCCCCTGCTCGACGACATCTGACTCCCGCCCGGGGCGCACCGCATGTGCCTGATCGCCTTTGCCATTGGTGCGCACCCGGCCTGTCCGCTGCTGCTGGCGGGCAACCGCGACGAGTTCTTTGACCGCCCGACCGAACCGCTGCACCGCTGGCCCGACAGCGCCGCGGTGGGCATCTGGGCCGGTCGCGACCGGCGCGACGGGGGCACCTGGCTCGGCGTCAGCGAGACCGGGCGCGTGGCCCTGCTGACCAATGTGCGCAGCGCCAGCCCGGGCCTGGCCGCGCGCAGCCGGGGCGAACTGGCCACGCGCTGGCTGCGCGGTGACGCCGATGCCGACACCTTCGCCCGCGAGCTCGACCCGGCGGCCTACGGCGGTTTCAACCTGGTCGTGGGCGACTTGCGGCGAGGGGCGTGGACCTGGCTGTGCAACCGCAACCCCGCCGACCCCCATGCCGACACGGCCGCGAATCTGCACCGGCAGACCTTGGCACCTGGGCTCTACGGCCTGTCCAACGCCGTGCTCGACACCCCCTGGCCCAAGACCCGGCGCCTGAAGTCGGCCCTGGCCCGGGCCGTGCAACAGGCCGATGCGCAAGACCCATGGCGCGCCCCGCTGGAGGCGGCGCTGGCCGACGACCGGACGCAGGAACCCGAGGACTTGCCCGCCACCGGCGTCGCGGCCGACTGGGAGCGCGCGCTGTCCAGCCCTTTTGTGCGCACACCCGAGCGCGGCTACGGCACCCGCAGCAGCCTGATCCTGCGCGTTCTGACCGGCGACCGGGGCCAGCGGGTGGACCTGCACGAATGGACCCACTCCCCCGCCGGCTGGAGCACCCAAGGCCCGGTCCACCACCAGCTGGCCTGGTGAATCGGCCTGTCTACCGCCCCACGTCAGCGGCGGGGCGTGGGGGCAACCGGACCCGCCGCCGGGCCGCCCCAAGGTGGGTCGCTGCCCCCTTGGGGGGCAGCGACCCGCGCAGCGGCGGAGCGTGGGGAAAACGACCGCAGTGAAGGGCCGCCCC
>CAYRWN010000001.1:46203-112359 GCA_964428045.1 uncultured Hydrogenophaga sp.
GAGCAAGGTCAGCCCCCTCGGGGGGCAGCGACCCGCGCAGCGGTGGAGCGTGGGGAAAACGACCGCAGCGAAGGGCCGCCCCGAGCAAGGTCAGCCCCCTCGGGGGGCAGCGACCCGCGCAGCGGTGGAGCGTGGGGGCTCCATCACTTCTGCAGTTGCGGCCACAGCCCCTGTGGAATGCCGTTGAGCACAGTCTGGCGCTGTTCGGGTGGTGTGGCCTCCAGCGCGGCACGGAAGTGCACCAGCGCCTTGTTGATGTCGCCCTTGCCGACCCAGGCGTTGCCGATCTTGGCTTGCCCATCGGCCAGCGTGCCGGGCCAGCCTTTGTTGCGCAGTTCCATGGCCCTGATGGCCAGGTCCCAGTCCTGGGCGCGCATGGCCAGCACGAAACCGGTGTTGACCATGTCGTAGTCGTACTTGCCGGCGCCGATGTCTTCGCGCGCCATGGCCAGCGCCTTGGCCTCGTTGCCGTTGCGGCTGAGCAGAATGACTTCGAGCGAACGCACCGACGGCGCACTGGGCTGGATGGTCTTGGCCCGTTCGAGCATGGCCATGGCCTTGTCGGGCTCGCCCATCTGCGCGTACCCCCGCGCCACGTTGGTCATGATGGCCGCCACGTAGGGCCGTGAACCCAGCACCGACTCCCAGATCCAGACCGCGTTCTTCCAGTCGCCCCACTTGGCCAGCTCGTCGGCCACCATCGGGGTGATCTTGCGGTAATGCGGGTTGATGTCGATGCCTTCCCGGATGAGACGGAGCATCTCTTCGCGCTGCGGTGCCCACTTGGGGTTGTTGTAGTCGCCCGACTGGCTGACCGACAGCGCGAGCTTGGTCGCCCGCACGATCAGGCTTTCGCTGGCCGCGGCCTGCTGGGTGATGTAGCTCGCCAGCGCCAGGCAGCCCATGGTGGTGACCGCAGCCACCTGCGAGAACACCGGCTTCCACGACAGCCGGGCAGCGGCCGTCCAGCCGCGCTGCGCCAGGCGCGCATCGGACGCGGCCAGGATCGCCAGGAACAGAGCGAACAGCGCGCCGGTGCTGGCCATGCGCCAGGGGAAGCCGGCGTTGCTGACGATCAGGAAGGCCAGCAGACCGGCCAGCGTGATCGCGCGCAGCAGGCCTTCTTCCTGCGCCTGCGGCCCCTGGAGCCACCAGGTGCGCCAGGTGGCGCGCAGCAGGTAAGCCACCAGCGTCAGCAGGAAGATCCAGCCCACCAGGCCGTACTCGGCCAGCAGTTGCAGGATTTCGTTGTGCACGTAGTAGTCGGTTTCCAGCTGCGAGCCTTCGTCCTGGTAGAGCGGAATGTCCACTTCCCAGGCGCCGGCGCCCACGCCGGACAACGGACGCTGCTCGATGATGCGACCGGTCGCCTTCCACATGACCCAGCGCACCGAGAACGAGCGCTCGGTGTATTCCTCGACCTGCGTCATCGACTTGGCGCGCGCAAAGCTGCGCTCCAGCGCGTTCAGGCCCCGGCCTTCCACACGGTTTTCCTCGATCAGCTTGGGGTTGCCGGTGCCGACAAGACCCAGCCCGAGCACGGTGATGAGCAACACCCCAGCGGCCAGGATGCGCTTGCCCGAATCCCATTGGCGAAACGCCAGCTGCGCGCGGTAGCGCCACAGGATGACCGGCGTGACCACCGACAGCGCCAGCAGGGCCAGCAGCGCCGAGCGGGTGCCGGTCATGAACATGGCCACCAGGTTGAAGCCCAGCGAAAACGCCAGCAAGGCCACGGTGGCGCTGTTGCGGGCGCGCACCAGCAGCCAGACCGACACCGGCAGCGTGCAGACCAGGAATTCGGCGAAGAAGTTGCGGTTGACGAAGGTCGACGCCGGGTTGGGCCCCTGGGGAAAAAACGCCATGTCGGTCCAGAACTGCAGCGCGGTCCAGAGCGAAGCGACAAAGGCGCCGGCGTGGATGCCCCAGGCCAGCAGCGGCAGGCGCTCGCGGTCCAGCGTGTTCAGACCCAGCCAGACGATGAGCGTGAAGATGAACCAGCGGATGGCTTCCACCCCCGCCAGCATGGTGTGCGACCAGACCATGCTGCCCAGCGCGTAGAGCATGAGCATCAGCGGCAGCCAGGCCAGCGCATGCCAGCGCAGCGCCATGTCGCGGTTGCGCTGGTTCCAGAAGAAGAACAGGGCCGCGACCAGGGCGGCGAAGGACACGATGATGGATTTCAGCGTGTCCTGCAGCATCAGTTCGTTGGGCACCCCCAGCGCAGGCGCCAGGAACATCATCAGTGCCAGCAGGGCCACCGTCCAGTCGCCCTGGGTCACTTCGCCGGGCAGCGGCAGGCTGGCGGCCCGTTGGCCGGTCGCGGCGGCACTCGCCACCGGGCTGGCAGCGGTCGGCGTGGCAACGGGGGTCGCACGCGGGGAAGGGTTCGCACCGCCGGCGGGCGGTGCATTGCGTTTTTTCTTGGCCATGTAAGAACGGGTCTGCAATCAGGGGCCCTGGCCGTGTGCGCTGGGCACACCGCACGGGGGCCAACGCCACCAGGGCGAACACCAAAGACCGGCATTGTCGCCTGCCGGCTAGCCCCCGCCCCTGCGGGGCCGGGGCGTGCGGTCACAGCGGCGTGACCATCTCCACATGCACGACGCCCGCTTCCACGAAAGTGTCGCCCCGTGCTTGCCAGCCCAGGCGATGGTAGAAACCTTCGGCGCTGCGCTGCGCGTGCAGCATCAGCCGGGTGTCGCCGCGTGCACGGGCCGCTGCGGTCAGGGCCTGCAACAGCTGCCGCCCCACCCCGCCACCGCGCAGCACCCGGTGCACCGCCAGGCGGCCCACCTGTGCAGTACCGGCCTGCGCGGGCAGCAGGCGCCCGGTGGCCACGGCCTGGCCCAGCCGGTTGTAGGCCACGGCGTGCAGCGCCTGCCCGTCGGCCGCGTCCTGCTCCAGGTCCTTGGGGATGCCTTGTTCCTGCACGAACACCTCGTGGCGGATGCGCTGGGCGTCTGGCCCCAGTTCGTCCCAGGTGCCCACCTGGACTTCCAGCATGGCTTCGCCCGCCTCGTAGCCGAGCACGATGTCGCGCAGCGCCTTTGGCACCGGTCTGGAGGTCTGTGTGGCCGGATCGGCGAACACGTAGACGATCTCGCCGGAGATCAGGTGCTGGTCGCCCCGGAAGATGGCACCGGTGAAGGTCATGGACGAGGTGCCGATGCGGCTGCACATCATGGCCACCTCGATCTGGTCGTCCACCCGCGCCGAGGCGTGGAACTCCACCGTGGCCTTGACCACGTACAGGTCGCCTTCCAGGCTGTCCATCGCTTCCTGGTACGGCAGCGCCAGCGCACGCCAGTAGTCGGAGATGGCGGTGTCGAAATACATCAGGTAGTGGGCGTTGAAGACGATCTTCTGCATGTCCACCTCGGCCCAGCGCACGCGCAGGCGGTGGAAGAAGCGGAAGTCGGCGCGCGTCATCTGAGGCATGAGAAGGTCTCCGGTCAAGCGTGGGTCTGTGGCGTCATGCAAATGCCTGGCGCAAAGCGCGCGCGGCTTCGTTGTGAGCGGTCAGCGCGCTGGGGATCGCCCGGCCAAACTGGATGAAGCCGTGCACCACGCCGGGGTAGATTTCCAGGTCCACCGCCACGCCGGCCAGGCGCAGCCGGTCGGCGTAGGCCACGCCCTCGTCGGTCAGCGGGTCGCACTCGGCCAGGCCGATCCAGGCCGGGGCCAAGCCATCCAAATCGCGCACGTGGCCCGAGTCGTCCACGCCGTCCAGCGGGGCAAAGCGCCAGTCCTTGCGGTCGTCCGGGCCGCGCAGGTAGTGGTTGAAGAAGTAGCTGATGTGCGCTTCTTCGAGCAGGAATCCCTTGTCGAAGGTCTTGTGGCTGGCGGTGTTCTGGTGACCGCCGGTGCCGGGGTAGAACAGCAGTTGCAGCGCCAGCGGCCAGCCGGCGTCGCGCGCGCCGATGGCCGTGACTGCGGCCAGCGTGCCGCCCGCGCTGTCGCCACCCACCGCGATCCGGGACGCGTCCAGCCTCAGGGCCGAAGCGTGTTCACGCAGCCAGGCCAGGCTGTCCCAGGCGTCGTGCACGGCGGTGGGGAATTTCGCGTCCGGGGCCAGCCGGTAGTCCACCGACACCACGGCGCAGTGAGCCAGGTGCGCCAGATGCCGGCACAGCGGTTCGTGGGTGGCGATGCTGCCGACCGTGAAGCCCCCGCCGTGGAAGTACAGCAGCACCGGCAGCGGCTGGTCGGACGCCGGCGCGACCAGCCGGGCCTGGAGCGTATGGCCATCTCGGGCGGCGAAGCTGAGGTCTTCCACGCGGGGCAACCTGTGCGGCGGGATGTCCAGCACGCCCGCCCCGGCCTCGTAAGCCAGGCGGGCCTGTGCCGGTGAAAGAGCGTGCATGGGCACGTGGCCGGCGCGCTCGATGCGGTCGAGCACACCGCGCATGACCGGGCTGAGCAGCGCCCGCGGATTCGGATGATGGGAAGACATGGGCCGGCATTGTGGCTGTCTTTTGCGCGACCCGCTGCCCGCTGCGCGACCTTGGTGCATCGGCCCCGCACCCGTATAGTTTTTGCCGTTCCACCCAACGAGCGAGACAGCCCATGGCCCAAATCCTGTATCTGACCAACATCCTCATCGACTTCGGCGTGCTGGCCCAGCTGCCGGCCGAATGCGAGCGCGTCGGCATCCGCCGCCCGCTGATCGTGACCGACGCCGGCGTCAAGGCCGTGGGCCTGCTGGACAAGGCCCTGGCCGCCCTGCCCGGCTGGCAGCCGGCGGTGTTCGACCAGACCCCCAGCAACCCGACCGAGGCCGCCGTGCGTGCCGCCGTGGCCATTTACAAGGCCCAGGGCTGCGATGGCCTGATCGCGCTGGGCGGCGGCAGCGCCATCGACTGCGCCAAGGGGGGGGCCATTGCCGCCACCCACGAAGGCCCGCTCAAGACCTACGCCACCATCGAAGGCGGCTCGCCCAAGATCACGCCGGCCGTGCCGCCGCTGATCGCCATTCCCACCACCGCCGGTACCGGCAGCGAAGTCGCGCGCGGTGCCATCGTCATCGTCGACGACGGCCGCAAGCTCGGCTTCCACAGCTGGCACCTCATGCCCAAGACCGCCCTGCTCGACCCCGAGCTGACCCTGGGCCTGCCCCCGCTGCTCACGGCCGCCACCGGCATGGACGCCATCGCCCACTGCATGGAAACCTTCATGGCCGCGCCCTTCAACCCGCCGGCCGACGGCATCGCGCTCGACGGGCTGCAGCGCGGCTGGGCGCACATCGAACGCGCCACCACCAAAGGGCAGGACCGCGAAGCCCGCCTGAACATGATGAGCGCATCCATGCAGGGCGCCATGGCCTTCCAGAAAGGCCTGGGCTGCGTGCACAGCCTCAGCCACAGCCTGGGCGGAGCCAACCCGCGCCTGCACCACGGCACGCTCAACGCCATGTTCCTGCCCGCAGTCATCGCCTTCAACGCCAGCGCCGAAAGCGTGCAGAAAGAGCGGCGCCTGGAACGCATGGCGCAGGCCATGGGCCTGGGCAGCGCGGCCGACCTGGGCCCGGCCATCCGCGACATGAACGCCCGCCTGGGCCTGCCCACCGGCCTGGCCGCCATGGGCGTCACGCCCGACCTGTTCGGCAAGGTGATCGAAGGCGCGCTGGCCGACCACTGCCACAAGACCAACCCGCGCCTGGCCAGCGCCGGCGACTACCGCGCGATGCTCGAAACGTCGATGTGAGGCGCTGGACCCTCAGAGCGGCTCGACCCGCCCCGGGTCCGGCCGCTCCAGCCACTGTGCAAACTCGTCGGCCAGCTGGCGGGCCGCCGCCACCGCAGTGTTCCAGGCCTGCATGCGCGCGGCCAGGTTGGGGCCGTAGCGGGTGAAGTCGTTGCGGTCGGGCAGTTTGGCGTTCGGCAGGGTCCTGACCCAGTCCGGGTCGGGCGCCAGCACCAGCATGGCGTCCAGCGCCGGGGTGGCGTGGTGGCGGTGTTTCCAGACCTTGTCCAGCCAGCCGGGCACCACCGCCTTCTGGAAGTGCGGGTACAGCACGATGGGCGAAGCCGCCGCCGGCCGGTAGCGCAGGTGCATGTGGTAGTCGGTGATGCCGCCGTCCCAGTACGCACCGGGCGGTGCGCCGGCGATGCCGTGCACCGAGCGCAGCACGAAGGGAATGGAGCAGCTGGCCTGCAGCGCGTCCATGAAGTTGGCCTCGGTCAGCCCCACCTGGCGCGTGCGGAAGTCGCTGGTATCGAAGGGCAAGCCGGTGGACGCGGGCGCGGTGAAGACCACGCGGTCCAGCCAGGCGCCCAGCGCCTTGCGGTGCACTGCGTTGGCGGCAAACGCGCCCAGATAACCCAGCGGTGTGCGCACCGGCCCCTCACACCCCAGCAGGTGGCGGCCGTGCGAGGTGACGACGTGCAGCCGGTAGCGCGGGTGCTGCAGCACCTCGCCGATGCGGCCGCCGTAGAACAGGCGCAGGTTCTGGCCAAAGCTGTCGCTGACCTGGTCGGGGCGGGGTCGCTTCTGGCCGGGCGGCAGTTCGTAGTGCTGGGCGATGTAGTCGCGCTCCAGCCGTTCAAAGGCGGCCACGCTCTGCTGCAAGCAGGCGGTGGCCATGCGCCAGGCCCCGATGGAGGCGCCCACCAGGTGCACCGGCTGGCTGGACTGTGGCAGCCAGTCACCAAATATGAAGCGGTCCAGCGGACCCAGGATCAGGCCCTTGGGCCCACCCGCCGCAGCGGGAACGATGCCCACGTCCTGCGGACGCAGGCCGTTCTGCTGGATGTGGCGCCGGGCCGCGGGGCCGGCGTAAAGGCGAAGGGCGGGGCGGGACGCTTGCATAGGGCTGCGATTGTGGCGCAGCCCGGCACAGCGGCGCAGCGTGGGGGCCGAGTTTCGCCGCCGGGCCGCCCCAAGGCGAAACAGCCCCCTCGGGGGGCAGCGACCCGCGCAGCGGCGCAGCGTGGGGGCCGGGTTTCGCCGCCGGGCCGCCCCAAGGCGAAACAGCCCCCTGGGGGGGCAGCGACCCGCGCAGCGGCGCAGCGTGGGGGTTTCTTCAGTGCGCCGCTTCGGCCTGTGCGGCGCCGTTGCGGGTCAGCGCCGGAATCTCGTCGCCGATCACGATGTCCGGGTCCACGCCCAGCGCCAGGCCGATGGAGTCCGGGTAGGTGGTGATTCGCACCTGGTTGCCCAGCGAGAGCTCTTCGGCCCGGGCCCGCCAGTTGGCGATGTGGATCACGCCCGCGATGGGTTCGTAGACGTTGTTGTCGAATGGTGCCACCTGGTGCTCGATGGCGTCGATCATCTTCTTGGGGAAGCGCCATTCCCGTGCCAGGGCGGCGCCCACGTCGGCGTAGCTGTACCCGAACAGGCCCTGCTCGGCCTTGGCCCGCTTGAGGTCCAGCATCGGCACGCTCTGGTTGAGATCCAGCATGGCTTCGGGCATGCCCATGTGCATCACCAGTTCGCCCACGCCGTGGATCAGACCGGCGGTGAACGCGGTGTTCTCGTCGATGCGGATCGGCAGCGCCAGGTAGCGCGACAGGTTGGCGGTGTTCAGGCTGTAGCGCCAGAACTGGTTCAGGTTGACGCCACCCAGCATGTGGAAGCTGTCCCCCAGCGCCGCCGCAATCACCAACGCCCTGACCTTGATGAGCCCCATCACGTTCAGGGCATCGCGCGCCGTCGTCACGTTGCGGGTGAGGCCAAAAAAGGCCGAGTTCGCGGTCTTGAGCAGTTTGGCCGTCAGTGCCGGGTCCGACTCGATCAGTTGGGCCACCTTCATCAGGTCCGGGTCTTCCTGCTCGAAGGTCTCGATGAGCTGGCGCACCACCTTGGGAGCCGACGGCAGGGTGTTGGGCTGCTTGAGGAGTTTCTCGATGTGCATGGTGCGCGGCCTCGTGGGTGCTTGGTTCAGAATGAGTCGGTGACTGGTGGGTGGTTCATCGTCTGTCCCGGCCGCGACTTGAGTACTTTTGAATCGGTGTGTGCCCCGGTTGCAGCGCCTGCCGCCGGTTCACTCGGTGAAGGCACCCAGCGCCTGGGTGAACGACCATTCCGACGGGTCCTTGCCCAGCACGCTGTCCAGGTCCAGCCCCAGCGACAGGCCGACCATGTCCGGGAAGGTTGCGGCCAGGCCCTGGTCGTCCAGCTGAATCTCTTCGGCCCGCGCCCGCCAGGAAGCCAGGTGCAGGATGCCGCCCAGCCGGTCGTAGGCTTCGCCTTCAAAGGGTTCGATCTGGTTGGCCAGCGCGCTCACCATGTCGGCCGGGAACTGCCACTTTTCGGCCATGCCGGCGCCGACGTCCGCGTAGGTGTAGCCCAAGGCCGCCTTTTCGGCGGCCGCGCGGTTCAGGTCGAACGGCGGGGTGCCCATGTCCAGCGGCGCCATGGCGTCGGGCATGGCGATGTGCATCACCAGAATGCCGATGCCGTGGACCAGACCGGCGGTGAACGCGTTGCCCTGGTTCTGCTGCAGCACCCCCGCCAGCGACTTGGAGATGTCGGCCACCCGCAGGCTGTAGCGCCAGAACTGCTTGAGGTCCACGCCCGGCACGCTCTTGAAGCTGGCGCCCAGCGCGGCCGCCATCACCAGCGAACGCACATGGGTCATGCCCAGCATGGCCACCGCCTCGTCGGCACTGCCGATCTTGCGGCTGACCCGGAAGAACGCCGAGTTGGACAGGCGCAGCACGCGCGTGGTGAGGGCCGGGTCGTTGCCGATGAGCGCCCCCACCCGTCGCGGGCTGGGGTCTTCCTTGTTCATCTCTCCCAGCAGGTCGGTGACGGCACGGGGCATGGCCGGCAGGGCACGCGGGTAGTTGAGCAGGGCTTCGAGTTGCATGACGGTCGGTCGAACAGGTCCGGTTCCGGGGTTTTCTTTCGTATCGACCCATCATCCCCCGACTTGAGACAACCGACGCCCCGTATAGACCGGTTTTCCCGGCCCAATTTCAGCTTCCGGAAACCGGCCGGAGTACCGCCTCAGCGCTTGAGACCCTGCAGCTTGGCAAAAGCCGAAGCCATGGCACCGGCTGCCTCCGGCTGGCGCTGGCTACCGCCGTTGCCGCCCTGCCCGCGCCCGCCGCCGTCGCGGTACCCACCACGCGACGGCTCAAACCGGTTGTCGCGCGGGCCGTCCTTGCGGGCCGGCGCGGCGTCCAGCTTCATGGTCAGGCTGATGCGCTTGCGCGCCACGTCCACTTCCAGCACCTTGACCTTGACGATGTCGCCGGTCTTGACCACCTCGCGCGCGTCGTTGACGAACTTGTGGCTCAGCTGACTGACGTGGATCAGCCCGTCCTGGTGCACACCCAGGTCCACAAAGGCGCCGAACTGGGCCACGTTGCTCACCGTGCCCTCCAGCACCATGCCTTCGCGCAGGTCGGCAATGTCATCCACGCCCTCGTTGAAGCGCGCCACCGCAAAGTCCGGGCGCGGGTCGCGGCCCGGCTTTTCCAGCTCGCCCAGGATGTCCTTGACCGTGATGACGCCGAACTTCTCGTTCGCGAACAGCTCGGGCTTGAGCGTCTTGAGCATGTCGGCCCGGCCCATGATGTTGGCCACCGGCTGGCCGGTTTTGGCGATGATCTGCTCGACCACCGGATAGGTTTCCGGGTGCACGCCGGTCATGTCCAGCGGGTTGTCGCCGTCGCGGATGCGCAGGAAGCCGGCCGCCAGTTCAAAGGTCTTGGCACCCAGGCCGCTGACTTCCAGCAACTGCTGGCGGTTCCTGAAGGCGCCGTTGGCTTCGCGCCAGCGCACCACCGCCTTGGCCACCGAGCCCGACAGGCCCGACACCCGCGTCAGCAGCGGCACGCTGGCCGTGTTCAGGTCCACGCCCACGCCGTTCACGCAGTCTTCCACCACCGCGTCCAGCGTGCGGGCCAGTTCGCTCTGGTTCACGTCGTGCTGGTACTGGCCCACGCCGATGCTCTTGGGGTCGATCTTCACCAGCTCGGCCAGCGGGTCCTGCAGGCGGCGGGCAATCGACGCCGCGCCACGCAGGCTCACGTCCACGTCCGGCATCTCCAGCGCCGCGAATTCGCTGGCGGAATAGACCGAGGCGCCAGCCTCGCTCACCACCACCTTCTGCACGCCCCCGCTGCCCGCCCCTTGTCCCGATTTCTCCAGCATCTTGATCAGCTCCCCGGCCAATCTGTCGGTCTCGCGGCTGGCGGTGCCGTTGCCAATCGCGATCAGCTGCACGCCGTGCTGGCGGCACAGCAGCGCCAGCGTGTGCAGCGCACCGTCCCAGTCGCGGCGCGGCTCGTGCGGGTAGACGGTGTTCGTCGCCACCAGCTTGCCGGTCGCGTCCACCACGGCCACCTTCACCCCGGTGCGGATGCCCGGGTCCAGACCCATCACGGCCTTCTGGCCGGCGGGCGCGGCCAGCAGCAGGTCGCGCAGGTTGTCGGCAAACACCTTGATCGCCACCGCCTCGGCGCTCTCGCGCAGGCGGGCGAACAGGTCGCGCTCGGTGCTCAGGCTCAGCTTCACGCGCCAGGTCCAGGCCACGCACTTGCGGATCAGGTCGTCCGCCTTGCGCGCCTGGTGGCTCCAGCCCAGGTGAAGTGCAATCCGGCCTTCGGCCTGCGACGGCTTGCCCGGCTCCGGCTTGGAATCGGCACTCACCTGCGGTTCGGGCTGCACCAGCTTCACGTCCAGCATCTCCAGCGCCCGGCCGCGGAACACCGCCAGCGCGCGGTGCGAGGGCACGCGGCCGATCGGCTCGTCGTATTCAAAATAGTCGCGGAACTTGGCGACGTCGGGGTTGTTCTCGTCCTTGGTCGCCACGCGCGTGCTCTTGAGCAGGCCCTCGGTCCACAGCCACTCGCGCAGGCCCTGCACCAGCGCCGGGTCTTCCGCCCAGCGCTCGCTCAGGATGTCGCGCACCCCGTCCAGCACCGCCTGCGGCGTCGAGAAGTCCGCCCCCGGCTTGCCGTCGTCCAGCACCTCGGGCGGCTTGGTGAAGGCCGCGGCTTCGGCCAGCGGGTCCAGCGTCGGGTCGGCAAACAGCTTGTCGGCCAGCGGTTCGATGCCGAACTCCCGCGCGATCTGCCCCTTGGTGCGGCGCTTGAGCTTGAACGGCAGGTAGAGGTCTTCCAGCTCCTGCTTGGTCGGCGCCTGCGCAACGCCCAAGCGCAGCGCGTCGGTCAGCTTGCCCTGCTCGTCAATGGCCTTGAGCACGGCCGCGCGGCGGTCTTCCAGCTCGCGCAGGTAACCCAGGCGGACCTCCAGCTCGCGCAGCTGGGTGTCGTCCAGCCCGCCGGTGACTTCCTTGCGGTACCGGGCGATGAAGGGTACCGTCGCCCCCCCGTCCAGCAACTCCACCGCAGCCAGCACCTGCCGCAGCTCAACCCGGATCTCCTGCGCGATCTGCGCGATGATTTTCTGCATGTCCCAAGGGGCTCCAGCGGCCCGGTTTCAAACGAAGCGGGCGAGTTTGCCACAGGGGGAGCGAGGGACTTCCGGGGGCTGGTTACTGCTTGTCGTCGGTGTCCGGCGGCGGTGCGTCCAACTGCCGCAGCATGCGGTCGAAGTCGCTTTCAAACAGCCGGTCCTGCACGATGCGGTACTTCTCGAACTCGCTTTCGGCGTGCGCCTTGGCGATCTCGGCGGTGACCTTGCCGGCGTCCTGCAACACCGCCCGGTCCGTGGCCTCAATGAAGCGGTTCAGCCGCGTCTCCCAGTCCTGCATGGTCATGGGAATCTTGCGCTGCGCCATGTCCTCGGCCACATCCAGATAGGCGTTGACCAGCCGGGAGAGCTGCGCCATTTCCGGTTCGGTCAGGTAGTTCTTGGCCACCACCACGTCGTACTTCTGAATCTTGCCCAGCAGGGCATCCTTCCAGGTCGTCAGCCCCATGTGGGGCTGCGCCGCGTCGGCCCGGCGGACCACCAGCTCGGCCGCCGTCTGTCCGTGGATCGCCCAGTGCAGCTTGTTCTGCACCGTGGCGAAGAACCGCTGGGTAGCCTGCGCCGTCACGTCGTAGTCCAGCGCCGTGGCGTAGATGTCGGTGATCTTTTGGTAGAACTTGCGCTCCGAGAGGCGAATCTCGCGTATGCGCTGCAACTGCTCCTCGAAATACCGGTCGGTCAGCACCGAGCCGCCCGCCTTGATGCGCTCGTCGTCCATCACATAGGCCTTGATGGTGAACTGCTCGACGATGCCCGTGGCCCACTTGCGGAACTGCACCGCGCGCTCGGAATTGACTTTGTAGCCCACGGCGATGATGGCGGGCAGCTGGTAGTGCAAGGTGTCATACCCCTTGCCGTCAGCGGCAGTTATTCGAAATTTTCGAGTAACTGAATCGGCCTGCAACTCCTTGTCGGCAAACACCTTTTTCAGGTGGTAGTTGATGGTGTGCGTCTCCACGCCGTACAGCAGACCCATCATCTTCTGCGTCAGCCAGATGCTCTCGTCGGCATAGATCGCCTCGACCCCACCCTGGCCGCTGGCGGCAACGAAGGTCAGGTACTCGGCCGCAGAAGAACGGACGAGCGAGACCTCGGGCTTCTTCGCGGGTGGTTGTCGTTTGCTTGGGCTCATTGGCCGTTCCAAGTTCCAAGTGCAACAGGATTGATGATGGTAGACCAGTACGCTTGGAAGTCGAATGAGCCCTCGGGCAGGAACAGCTCGGCGGGAGACTTCCCGCCCAAGGACTTGCGAGGTTTTGGCATGCAACAGATTCTCCGAGGAGGGTGTTGCACTTGGACTTTGAGCCCGGGGGGGCCTTGAACTGGTCACGCATGTGGCGGTCCAGCCCGATGTGGTGGAAGAAATTGTAGCCCTGGAAGATGCCGTGGTTCTGCACCATCCACAGGTTCTCGTCGCTGACGAAGGTTTTGAGGATGGCGGCGGCGATGTCGGGGTGGTTGAAGCTGCCCAGCGTGTCGCCGATGTCGTGCAGCAGCGCGCAGACCACGTATTCCTCGTCGCGCCCGTCCTTCAGCGCCAGCGTGGCGGTCGGGCGTGAATGGGTCAGCCGGTCCACCGGGAAGCCGCCGAAGTCGCCGTCCAGCAGGCGCAGGTGGTCGAGGATGCGGTCGGGCAACGACCGGGCCATCTTCATGGCCTCGGGGACGATGAGTTGCCAGTCTTCTTTGGTGCTGTCTTCCATGCGGGTGAACCGGGCGCGTGTCTGGACGGGGTCGTTCGTGGCGGTCTCCTTGGCGAATCGGTCACAGATGGCCCAAGCCGCGTTGCGCGGCGTGCTCAGCCGGCGCGCAGCGCCTGCCTCAACCCTTCGCCGATGTCGGGCCGCTCGGCGAACGGATCGGCCGGGTTGGTGCCGGCGACGATGGCGTCGAACCGGGCTGGAGCGTTGCCCGGAATCCTCGCTGCGTGAGTTGCCGCACAGATCGGCTTTCTTTGTACGATGCAGAGCGCCTGGGAACCCTGCGGATGCGTAGTTTTCACTTACATTTGCAAACAATCCAGCGTTTTCCCGGACAGCCCAACAGCCGGTTTGATGAACGCGCCTGCCTTCTCTTGCCTTCCCATGTGCTCGGCGTTCGCTTTCTCTTCGCTTGCCCACCTCCTGGCCCATCAGGCTGCTCAACATCCCGGCAGGCTGGCGCTGGCGGTGCTGGGTTCCGACCTGTCTTGCGCCGAAACCCTGACGTTCGGGCAGCTGTCGTCGGCTTCTCAGACCTTGGGATCTCGGCTGCTGGAGTCCGTGCAACCCGGTGACCGGGTGCTGCTGGCCTTTGACAACGGCCTGGATGCGGCGCTGCTTTTCTGGGCCTGCATGGCGGCGGGCGTGATCGCCGTACCCGCCCCCACACCAGGCTTGCGCCGCTCCCCTGCGGGCTGGCACCGCCTGCAGGCGATGTGCCAGGACGCCCAGGTGGCCATGGCGTTTTGTCGCAAAGAGGACCTGGCCGCGGCGCGGGCCGAGTTGCCACAGCTGCGCTGGTCTTCGCTGGATGACCTGGGTGACTGGCGCACCGCTTTGCCGCCAGACGTTGGCGTTCACGCTGCCCAGCGGCCCGGCCAGGGCGGGGATGTCGCCTACCTGCAATACACGTCGGGTTCGACGGGACAACCGCGCGGCGTGGCCATTTCCCACGACAACGTGCTGGCCCAGTGCGCGGCCTTGTGGGCGGCAGAACCCATCGACAGCAACTCGTCGCGCTCCCTGGTCTGGTTGCCCTGGTTTCACGACTACGGTCTGGTCCACGCCTTGCTGATGCCGGTGTACGCGGCGATGCCGTCCTATCTGATGTCGACGCAGCAGTTTCTGATGCGTCCGCTGCGCTGGCTGGAGGCGATGGCGCGGTACGGCATCACACACTGCGGCGCACCGGACTTTGCCTACGAAACCTGTGTGAAAGCACTGGCGAGGCAGTCCGACTGGAGCTTCCGGCTCGATGGCTGGAAACTGGCCACCTGCGGCGCCGAGCCCATCCGCGCACAGACCCTGTCGCGGTTTGTTGCCGCGTTCGAGCCTTTTGGTTTTCAGGCCAAGGCATTTGCACCGTCCTATGGGCTGGCCGAAGCCGTGCTGGCGGTCTCGATCGGCAACTCCAGAGAGACTCCCCGGGTCATCCACGTCGATGGGCCTTTGCTGGAGCAGGCGCAACAGGTGCAGGAAGTGGCGGGCGACACGCCTGGCGCCAGGACTTTGGTGGGCAGCGGCGAGGTACTCCCCGACCTGGAGGTGCACATCGTCCAGCCGTCGAACGGAGTGCCTTGTGAGCCCGACGAGGTGGGTGAGATCTGGGTACGCGGACCCAGCGTCGGGCGGGGTTACTGGGATCGGCCCGATGCGTCGGCCGAGCGTTTCGGCGGCGAGCTGCGGGGCAGCGAGGCGGACGCGGGGCGGCGTTTTCTGCGGACGGGCGACCTGGGCTTTCTTCGAGGTCGCGAGCTGTACGTGACGGGTCGATGGAGCGACCTGATCGTGCTCAACGGTCGCAACGTCCATCCCCAGGACATCGAAGAGACCGTGCAGTCGGCGTCGCCCTGGATCCGGGTTCAGGGCTGTGTGGCCGTTCCGGTCGAGCAAGCGGGGCGCGAGCAGGCCGTCGTGCTGGCCGAATGCCGCCGGCAGATCACCGATGCCGACCTCCAGAAGCTGCGCCTGGCCTTGCGGCAGGTCGTTGCCGAGCGGCACGACCTGAACCTGCTCGATGTGGTGTTGCTGCGCGGCAGTGTGCTGCCGCGCACCTCCAGCGGCAAGCTGCAGCGGCGACCGGCCCGGCAGATGTACCTGGACGGAGCCTTGTCCAATGGCCCCTGGGCGCTGCACGGGACCGAAACCCCGGGCACTGCGGGCGACAGTGATCTGCTGGATGCGGCGGCCGGGCAACTCGCACCGCTGTGGGCCCAGGTGCTGAATCTGAAACACGTGCCGCTGGATGGGCACTTCCTCGCGCTGGGGGGAGATTCGCTGACGGGAACCCAGCTGCTGTCGCGGGTGCGCGAACAGCTGGGGGTCGAACTGCCGATCTCGGCCCTGTTTGCGGAGCCGACCTTGCGCGGCATGGCGCGGGCCCTGGCGGACAAGCGCGCGACCCTGGCAGCGGCATCGGCCCGGCAAGCCGGAAGCGATCCGACAACGCCGAAGCCCTTCGAAGGGACAGGCGTCTCCTTTTCCCAGGAGCGCATGTGGTTCATGCAATCGCTGGCGCCCGAAACCAGTGCCTACAACGTGCCGCTCGCCTTGCGCCTGTCTGGACCGCTCGATGCCGGAGCCACGGAACAGGCGCTGGATGCGCTGGTGGCGCAGCAGGAGATTCTGCGCACCCGCTTTGTGATGACCCCGCAAGGGCTCAACCGGGAGCTGGTGGAACCGGCGCGGATCGCATGGACGCGGCTGGACCTGACCGCGGACGGGGATGCCGCCAGCGGGGCCGAGGTTCAGGCGCTGGTCAACCGCCTCAGCCAGGAGCCGTTCGGGCATGACCGGTGGCCGTTGCTGCGGGCCTGGCTGATCCGGATCGCTCCCGATGAACACGTGCTGCTGCTGGTGCTCCACCACCTGGTGGCGGATCAGTGGTCGTTTGCCGTCATGGGCAAGGCGCTGGCGCGGGCGTACAACCAGGTCCGTTCCGGGCAGCCGGCCACGCTGCCGCCGCCCCCGGAGAGCTTCGCCCATTACGCCAACTGGCACCGCCGCTGGTACGAGGAACAGCGTCAACCGCAGGAGGTGGCGTACTGGACGCAGCGCCTGGCCGGCCTGCGACCGGTTGAACTGCCCACGGACCTGCCTCGACCCCGCCAGCCGCGTTTTCAGGGCGCGAACATGCGCCTGCCGCTGCCGCCCGCGGCCTTGGAGGGCTTGAGCGCGCTGGCGGCCAGCCAGGACGCCACCCTGGCCATGGCGCTGCTGGCACTGTTCAAGGTCTTTCTGCACCGCTACAGCGGACAGGACGACCTGGCCGTCGGCATGCCGATCGCCAACCGCCACCATGCCGCCAGCGAGGAGCTGGTGGGTTCGCTGGTCAATACGCTCGTGGTTCGCACGTCCCTGGATGGGGATCCGCACTTCCTGAACGTTCTGCGCAGGGTCCGGGCCGCGACCCTGGAGGCCTACGAGCACCAGGACATGCCTTTTGAACAGCTGGTCCGACTGATGGACCCGACGCGCAGCCTGAGCCAGTCGCCCCTGTTCAATGTGATGTTCAACGTGGTGAACTCGCCGGTTCACGATGTGCATTTCGACGGGCTGGACTGGGCGCGGATGGATGTGGACCGCGCCGCCGCGCAGGCCGACCTGACGATGGTGGTGGACCCCCAGTTCGACCGGTCGCTGGTGCTGGAGTATTCGACCGACCTGTTCCGGCGGGAGACGGTCCAGCGCATGGGGCTGCACCTGCTGTCGCTGCTGGAGTGTGCCGTCACGAGGGCCCATCAGCCGGTTTCCGGTTGGCCCATGCTGAGTCCGCAAGCGCAGCAGGAGTTGCTCTCCAGGGGGCGCGGGCCGAAGAAACCCCAGCCCGAGGTCACGCTTGCAGCGCTGCTCGAACGCGGGATGGCCATCAACCCCAGTGCGGTCGCGCTCGTTGTGGACGGGCAGGCGGTGTCCTACCGGACCCTTGAACAGAAGTCGCGTGCGCTGGCCGACCGGTTGCGGGAGCGGGGCTACACCGCCGGGCACCGGATCGGCCTCTGTCTGCTGCGGGGTCTGGACATGCTGGTGGCCCTGCTCGCGGTGGTGCGGGCGGGCGCCACCTACGTGCCGCTGGACCCGACCTACCCCGAGGAACGGCTCGCGCACCAGATCGGTGATGCGGACTTGGCGCTGGTGATCGCTACGCGGTCCACCCTGGCCGTGTGTCGCGGAGCGACGGCGCCGCATTGGTCCATCGACGAAGACGGGGCCGGCCTGCCCATGGGCAGACCGCCGGAGGACCAGGCGCCCGCACTTGCTTACCTGATCTACACCTCCGGATCCACCGGGCGCCCCAAAGGGGTGGCCATCCCGCAGGGTGCGGTGGTCAACTTCCTGCTCAGCATGGCGCGCGAGCCGGGCCTGGGCGCGGGCGACCGGGTGCTGGCGGTCACCACGCTGGGTTTCGACATTTCGGTGCTTGAACTGTTGCTGCCTCTGGTGGTGGGCGCCACCACCGTGCTGGCCACGGAAGCGCAGGCGACGGACGGGGCGGCCCTGAAGGCGCTGATCGAAGCCCACGATGTGTCCGTGATGCAGGCCACGCCGTCCCGCTGGCATCTGTTGCTGGCGGCCGGTTGGACCGGTCATCCCGGTTTCCGGGCCCTGGTGGGTGGCGAATCCCTGTCGCCCGATCTGGCCGCCGCCTTGTTGCAGCGGTGCGATGCCGTCTGGAACATGTACGGACCCACCGAGACCACCGTTTGGTCCACCTGCTGGCGGGTGCAGGCCGAAGTCCCGATCGTGCTGGGCCACCCCATCGACAACACCGACGTGCTGGTGTTGGACGGCGCTGCACACCTGCTGCCGGCGGGCGCCTGGGGCGAGATCTGGATCGGCGGCTCGGGCCTGGCCGACGGCTACTGGCGGCAACCCGAACTCAGCCGCCAGCGCATGCGCACGCTGGAACACCTGGGCTTCTCCGCGACCGAGCGCTTCTACCGCACGGGTGATCGTGGCCGGTGGCGGACCGATGGAACGCTGGAACACGGCGGGCGCCTGGACGACCAGGTCAAGCTGCGCGGGTTCCGCATCGAACTGGGCGAGGTGCAGGCCTGCATCGAGCGACAGCCCGGCGTGGGCCGTTGTGTCGTGGTGGTCCGGGAAGACCAGCCCGGTGACCAGCGGCTGGTGGCCTACTTCACCGCCGTTGAGGGTGCGGTGGCCGTGGAGGCCCTGCGCGACGGGGTCCGTCAGTGGCTGCCCGAGCACATGGTGCCCGCCCAGTTCGTACCCTTGGACGAGCTGCCCACCCTGCCCAATGGCAAAGTGAACAGAGGGGCATTGCCCATCCCTTCGACCGCCGCAGGCAACAGCCAGCAAGAGCGGCAGCCGCCCCGCAGCGACATCGAATGGCGGGTCTGGCACATCTGGGAAGAGTTGCTCCGGTCGGATGCCTTTGGCATCCACGACAGCTTCTTCGACCTGGGCGGTCACTCTATCCTGGCGTTGCGCATGATCCGGCAACTGGAAACCGAGTTCCAGACCACCCTGCCCTTGCACCTGCTCTTTGAATCACCGACGGTGGCCGACATCGCCCGCCATGTGCAAGCCACCGGGGTGTGCCGCGACAAGCCGCTGGTGCTGTTGAGGCGCGGTAACGGGCCGAACGGGCTGTTCCTGCTGGCCGGTGCCCACATGTACCGCGAACTCGCGCACCGCCTGCAGGTGGACATGCCAGTCTACGGATTGTTCTCGCAGACCGAGATCGACCTGCTCGAATGGCCGGTCGACCGGCCCCTGCCCCCCGTCTCCATCGATGGGCTGGCCGATGCCTACCTGCAGATCATCCGCGCCCAGCAGCCCCACGGGCCCTACCACCTGGGCGGGTACTCGATCGGTGGCGTGATGGCGTACGAGGTCGCGCAGCGCCTGAAGGCGATGGGTGAGGACGTCGCCTTGCTGGTGATGCTCGACTGCGCCATGCCGGGCAAGGGCTGGCGGCGCTTCAGGGCCGGTGTGGTGCGGCGCGCACGGATGTTCCGGCGCGAAGGCTGGCGCCATCTGCTGCATCTCTACCGCCAATGGCGGGCGCTGGAGGCGGCCAGCTCAGTCCCGGGGGGGGCGGCGAAACGAAGCCTATGCGAACGCCATCCGGGAGTACCGTGCCCGACCCGGAACCATGCCCGTGGCTTTCTTCCAGGCCGCCGGGGATGCGTCCACCGCCCCGGCCTATGGCTGGGACCGGCTGCTCAGCCGCCTGAACATCGTGCGCGTCCCTGGCACGCACGGCGACATCCTGGAGATGCCCAACGTGCAGGTGCTGGCCGGGGAACTGAACACGCAGCTGGCCTCGGTGCTGCCTGCGGCCGTGGCGACGCCGAATACGGCCGTCCCGCAACCGGACTGAAGGCGTTCAGCCGCGCAATGCCGCGCGCAGACCAGCGCCGATGTCGGGCCGTTCGGCGAACGGGTCGGCCGGGTTGGTGCCGGCCACGATGGCGTCGAACCGGGCCCTGGCGTTGCCCAGGGCTTTGGGATGGCTGTAGATGTAGAAGCGGTCGGCGGCAATGGCGTCAAACACCATCTGCGCGACTTCGGCCGCGGTGATCTTGCCGCTGCTGACCGCCTTGTCGCTCATGGCCTGGCCGATCAGCTGGCTCTGGGTGGGCTTCTCGCCGGCCAGCGCGGCCGGCTTGTTGCGGTGACTCTGGCTGATGCCGGTGGGCACGAAGTACGGGCAGAGCACGCTGGCGCCGATCTGGTCGGTGACGAGCTTGAGGTCCTGGTAAAGCGTCTCGGAGAGGCTCACCACGGCGTGTTTGCTGACGTTGTAGATGCCCATGTTGGGCGGGGTCAGCAGGCCGGCCATGCTGGCGGTGTTGACGATGTGGCCCTGGTAGGCCGGGTCGGCCTTGGCGGCGGCCAGCATCATGGGGGTGAACAGGCGCACGCCGTGGATGACGCCCCAGACGTTGACGCCCAGCACCCATTCCCAGTCTTTGACGGAGTTTTCCCAGACCAGGCCGCCCGAGCCCACGCCCGCGTTGTTGAAGACGAAGTGCGGCGCGCCAAAGCGCTGCTGCACGGCCTGGGCCAGGGCTTCCATCTGCTCGGCGCTGGACACGTCCACCTGGCGGGCCAGCACCTGGGCGCCAGCGGCTTCCAGCTCGGACTGGGCTTTGTCCAGCGCGTCCTGCTGCACGTCGACCAGGACGAGGTTCATGCCCAGCTTCGCGCCGATGCGGGCGCATTCGAGGCCGAAGCCGGAGCCTGCGCCGGTGAGCACGGCGGTCTTGCCTTGGAAGTCGGAAATCACGTGTTGGTCTCCTGTTGTGTTGTTCAGCGACGGACCATTTCCAGGTGCGGAATGCCGTCCTCGATGTAGGGCTTGTTGTCCGACACGAAGCCGTGGCGGTTGTAGAAACTTTCCAGGTGCGCCTGCGCGCCGATGCGGATGGGCTGCGGGCCCCAGAGCTGTTCCAGCAGGCGCACCGATTCGTTCATCAGCGCATGACCGATGCCGCCACCGCGCGCGGCCGGTGCGGTGACCACGCGGCCGATGCTGGCCTCGGCAAAGGCCACGCCGGGCGGCACGAGACGGGTGCTGGCGTGCAGGTGGGCCGTGCCGTTCTCGTCGACGACTTCACCGAGCACGTGCAGGCACTGCGCGTCCAGCCCGTCCAGGTCGAGGAAGACGCAGTTCTGCTCCACCACAAACACCTCACTGCGCAGGCGCAGCAGGCGGTACAGGGTGTCGGCGCTGAGCGCGGCAAACGGCAGGCAGCGCCACTGGATCTGGGCGCTGCGGGGGAGAACGGTGGTTCCGGTCAAGCTTTCACTTCCTTGAGTACGTAGCCGATGCGGGGGAAATGGACGTGCAGGCGCCCTGCCCGCTCGTCGGTGCGGGCGATGGTGACGTGGGTGCGCGTGGCGGCCACCAGCGTGCCCTCGGTGGTCTCGGTGCCGAAGCTCTGCGCCGCCACCGTGACGCGGCTGCCCAGGGCGATGCCGTGGTCGTCCTGGAAAGCTTCCTGCGGCAGCGGCGCGGGTTCGGCCGCCGCGGCGATGGCGATGGCTTCGGTGCTGCTGAGCTTGGCCGGTTTGCCGTGGCCGATGGCGGCCATGCGGTCCATCCAGGCCAGCACGCCGGGCGTGGCGTCGAGGATGCCGGCCATGCTGGGGTTGACCACGCGGGTGAACCACAGCGGGTGGTAAGCCGCAAAGTCGGCGATGCAGGGCGCGTCGCCGAGCAAAAACGGCTGCTCGTGCAGCATGTGGGCCAGAAGGCGCAGGTGGCTGCGGTAGGCGCTGGTGGCGTCGCCCGGGCGCAGGCGGGTCATGCCGGCGCTCATGGCGCCGCGGTCGGCGGCAAAGGCCTGGGCCGCTTCGGGCGGCTGACTGGCAAACATGGTGGCCGCGCCCTTGGGACTGAGCGTGTAGCCCATGGCGGCCCAGAACAGGTCGCCGTCGGCCCACTGGGCGACGATGCGCGCGACGCCTTTGAGGGGCTCGGGGAACAGTGCGGGCTCGGGTTGCAGGTGTTCCAGAACCGTGGCGATCAGCGACGTGTCGCAGTAGATGTCAGCCCCGATCTGCAGCAACGGCGTGCGGCGGTAGCCACCGGTCAGCGCCACCACGTCGGGCTTGGGCATGACCATGGGGATGTACACGCTCTGCCAGGCCAGGCCCTTGAAGCCCAGCATGAGCCGGCCCTTCTCGGCGAACGGGGACGAGGGGTAGTGGTGCAGGATGGGGGTGGTCATCGATGTCTCCTTGGGGTCGATGGGTTCAGCGCGGTTGTGCTCGCTGGATGATCGCGTGAAAGTCCACACCCGCGCCCAGCGAACCAAAGCTGTGGCCCCAGTGGCCGGCCAGGCGCGACTCGCAGAAGGCGCCGAACACCGCGGGCGGCGTGGTCTGCGCCAGCAGCGCGGCCTGCACGGCGAGGGCCACGTCCTGCGCCAGGCGGCGGGCCTCGATCTCGGTGGCCATCAGCTCCACGCGCGTGGGCAGGCTGGCGGCCAGGTGGTCGAGCGCCGGGTGCATGCCCTTCGCGGGCGCAAGTTCGTGGGCCAGTGCGGCCGCGGCGTCGGCCTTTCTCAAAGCCCTCAGGAGATCCAGCGCCATGATGTTGCCCGCGCCTTCCCAGATGCTGTTGAGCGGCATCTCGCGGTAGATGCGGGCCATGACGCCTTCGCCGCCCTCTTCCACATAGCCGTTGCCGCCCAGGCATTCCATGGCTTCCTGGGCGAAGTGGCTGCCGCGCTTGCAGACCCAGAACTTGGCCACCGGCGTGAGCAGGCGCTGCATCACGCGTTCGTGTTCGTCGGTGGCGGCGCGGTCGAAACTGCGCGCCAGCCGCAGGGCCAGCGCGGTGGCGGCTTCGGACTCCAGCGCCAGATCGGACAGCACGTTCTGCATCAGCGGCTGGTCAATCAGCCGTTTGCCGAACGCCATGCGCTGCGACGTGTGGTTCAGCGCGAGGGACAGGGCCTGGCGCATCAGCGCGCTGGTGCCCAGGGCGCAGTCCAGCCGGGTCATGGTGCCCATGGCCAGGATCTGCGGCACGCCCCGGCCCTCTTCGCCCACCAGCCAGGCGGTGGCGCCGACGAACTCCACTTCGCTGCTGGCGTTGGCCTTGTTGCCCAGCTTGTCCTTCAGGCGCTGGATGAACAGCTGGTTGAGCGAGCCGTCGGGCAGCACGCGCGGCAGGAAAAGGCAACTCAGGCCGCTGGGCGTCTGCGCCAGGATGAGGAAGGCGTCGCACATGGGCGCCGAGAAGAACCACTTGTGGCCGGTGACCTTGAAGCGCTGGCCCCAGGCATCGCTGCCATCGGGCACGGCCTGCGTGGTGTTGGCCCGCACGTCGGAGCCGCCCTGCTTCTCGGTCATGCCCATGCCCATGGTCACGCCGGGCTTGTCCTTCCAGAGCTTCAGCGCCGGGTCGTAGGCGCGGCTGGTGAGCTGCGGGGCCCAGTCGGCGTAGACAGCCGGGTTGTCCTCGAGCGCGGGTGTGACCGCGTAGGTCATGGAGATCGGGCAGAGGATGGACGGCTCCAGCTCGGTGAACAGCATGAAGGCCGCGGCGCGAGAAATGTGCGCCCCCACGCTCCCCACTTCGTGTGGTTCGCTGCCCCCCGAGGGGGCTGCCGCGCCTTGGGGCGGCCCGGCGTCGCGGCGGACATGCGCCGTGCCGGAGGCCTGCGCCCAAGGCGTGCCGTGCAGGCCCGCCGCCGTCGCCGCCGTCATCAGCGCGTGGTAGCTCGGGTGGAACTCCACCTGGTCGATGCGGTGGCCGAACCGGCTGTGGCTCCTGAGCTGCGGCGTGAACACATTGGCCAGCCGCGCATGCTGCTGCATCTCCGCGCTGCCGACCTGCTGGCCCAGCGCTTGCAGTGGTGCGGTCGACAGGCCGGGCGCGTTGAACGCCAGCGCGTCCTGCATCGGCCGGTTGCCGTCGAACAGGTTGACATCCACCAGCGGCTCGGGCTGGTTGAAGACATCGTGGGTCACACTCATTTTGAAACCTCCATCGAGAGCAGTGACTCAGATCAAGGCCACCGCGGAACCGGCTTTGCCGAGCCGCCAGTGGCGCCCCCTGGGGGGTGACGCCGCAGGCGGCGCGGGGGGTTACACAAGCTTCACCAGCTGCTTGCCGAAGTTCTTGCCTTTCAGAAGACCCAAAAACGCCTCCGGCGCGTTCTCCAGGCCCTGGGCGATGGACTCGCGCGGGCGCAGCTTGCCAGTGGCCACCAGCGTGCCGAGTTCGGTCAGCGCCTCGGGCCAGACCTCCATGTGCTCGCTGACAATGAAGCCTTCGACCTTGAGGCGGCTCACCAGGATCAGCGCCGGGTTGGCCAGCGGCAGCGGCTGGCCGTCGTAGCCCGCGATCATTCCGCAGACGGCGATGCGGCCGAAGGCGTTCATGCGCAGCAGCACGGCGTCGAGGACCATGCCACCGACGTTTTCGAAGTAGCCGTCGATGCCGTTGGGGCACTCCTGCTTGAGCGCCTTGGCCAGGCTGTACATGTCCTTGTGCAGCTTGTAGTCGATGCAGGCGTCGAAGCCCAGTTCGTTCACTGCGTAGGCGCACTTCTCCGGCCCGCCCGCGATGCCGACCACGCGGCAGCCGCGCGCCTTGGCCAGCGCGCCGAAGGCGCTGCCCACCGCACCGGTGGCGGCGCTGATCACCATGGTCTCGCCGGCCTTGGGCGCGATGATCTTCACCAGGCCGTACCAGGCGGTCACGCCCGGCATGCCGACCGCGCCGAGGTAGTAGGACAGCGGCACATGCGTGGTGTCGACCTTGCGCAGCGCGCCGGGCTGAAGCGCGTCGACCACGCTGTACTCCTGCCAGCCGCCCATGCCGACCACGCGGTCACCGGTGAGGAACTTCGGATGGCGCGACTCGACCACCTCGCCGACCGTGCCGCCGATCATCACCTCGCCCAGCGGCTGGGACGCGGCGTAGCTCTTGCTGTCGTTCATGCGGCCGCGCATGTACGGGTCCAGGCTCAGGTAGTGGTGGCGCACCAGCACCTGGCCGTCCTGAAGCGGCGGGGTTTCGGTGGTGACGAGCTTGAAGTTGTTCACGGTGGCTTCGCCCTCGGGGCGGTTGTCCAGCAGGATCTGTCGGTTGGTGGCCATGGAAGTCTCCTTGGAATGTTCAGGGGGCGGGGCGGCGCAGTGTGGGCAGGCCGACGCCGGCGGCATCGAAGCCGCCGTCGACCGCGAGCACCTGGCCGTTGATGTAACCGGCCTGCGGGCTGCACAGGAAGCCGACCGCGTTGGCGATCTCTTCCAGGCTGCCGTAGCGGGCCAGCGGGATGGTGTCGTGGTAGTCGGCGCGGATGGCGGGCGTGTGCACCTTCCTGGCCATTTCGGTTTCCACCGGGCCGGGGGCGATGGCGTTGACGCGGATGCCGGCGTTGCCGTACTCCACCGCCTGCTGCTTGGTCAGGTGGATCAGAGCGGCCTTGGAGGTGCCGTAGGCCACGCGCAGCGTGCTGGCGCGCAGGCCCGAGATGGACGCGATGTTGACCACCGCGCCACCGCCGTTTTTCAGCATCAGCGGCGAGCAGGCCTGCACGCAGAGGAACGGGCCGTCCAGGTTGGTCGCCATCACCCAGCGCCATTCGTCGAACGTGGTGTCGCCGATGGGTTTGAAGGTGGCTACGCCGGCGTTGTTGACCAGCGCGTCGAGCCGGCCGAAGGTCTGTTCGATGCGCTGCACGGTCGCCGCGACCTGCGCCGGGTCGGACACGTCGCCGTGGATCACCAGCAGGTCGCCCGCACGTGCACCCAGTTCGGCGCGCAGCGTGGCATCGGTGGCGGTCAGGGTGGCGGCGTCGTTGTCGATCACCGCGACGCGGTATCCGTTCTGGAAGAACCAGCGCGCGATGGCCAGGCCGATGCCGCAGGCGGCGCCGGTGACGAAGGCCACAGGGGTTGCAGAAACAGTCATCAGTCGGTCTTGAGGGTGTTGAGCGCGTTGGTGCCCTTGCCCACTGGCAGCCGGGGCACGAACTTGAAGGTGCCGGTGGCGTGGGCGCAGAGCTTGCCCTCCGCGTCCACGATGCGGCCTTCGGTGAAGGCCATGGTGGCGGTGCGGTGCAGCAGCGTGCCGTGGGCGGTGAGCGCGCCCTTGGCCGCGCGCATGAAGCTGGTCTTCATCTCGATGGTGACGCAGCCCATGGCCGGTTCCACCGAGCGGGCGGCGTGCGCCATGACCACGTCAAGCAGGGTCATGCTGGCGCCGCCGTGCACCACGTTGAACGAGTTCTGATGCTCGGGCTGGGGGTTGAAGCGGATGGTGGCTTCGCCACCCTCGAACCGCTCCAGTTCAAAACCGAGCAGTTCGACGAAAGGGATGTGGACCTGGAATTTCATGGGCGAACGATACAGCCCGGGGGGCATCAGCCGCCGGTGACCACACTGACGCCACCGTCCACCGCCAGCCACTGGCCGGTGATGTGCTTGCCGGCGTCGGACGCGTAGAGCACGGTCAGGCCCTTGAGGTCCTCGTCGTCGCCCAGGCGGCCCAGCGGCGCGCCTTCCTTGAGCTTGTCTTCGCCCAGGGCCTTGAGCGTGCCCACGGTCATCTTGCTGGGGAAAAAACCCGGGCAGATGGCGTTGACGCGGATGCCGTGCGGCCCCCATTCGGCGGCCAGCGCGCGGGTGAAGTTGATGACCGCGCCCTTGGAGGTGTTGTAGGCGATGGTGTTCATGCCGCGCGGGTTGCCGCCCAGACCGGCAATCGACGCGGTGTTGATGATGCTGCCCTTCTTGCGCGGGATCATGCTGCCCTTGGCGATGAGCTGGCTGAGCAGGAAGTAGCTGCGCACATTGAGGTTCATCACCTTGTCCCAGGCTTCCAGCGGGTGGTCTTCGGCCGGGGCGCCCCAGGCGGCGCCAGCGTTGTTGACGAGGATGTCCACGTCGCCCACGCGCTGCAGGGTCTCGCTGGTCAGGCGTCGGATGTCTTCCTCGTGCTGGCAGTCGGCGGCGATCCAGCGCGCGTCGATGTTGGCGGCCTGCAGTTGTGCCGTGGCCTCTTCCAGGTCGGTCGCCTTGCGCGAGCTGATGACCACGCGAGCGCCGGCCTCGCCCAGTGCGTGGGCCATCTGCAGGCCCAGGCCGCGCGAGCCGCCGGTGATGAGGGCGGTCTGGCCCTTGAGGTCGAACAGTTGCTGGATGCTGCGGTGGGTCATGCGTGTCTCCTTGGGATGTGAAGTTCAGCGGGTGTTCAGAAAGCGTCTTCGGCCAGATCGGCACAGGTCAGGTCGCGCTCGCGCACCACCTGCAGCCAGGCGCCGATCTTGGGCAGTTCGTAGTAGAAGAAGAAACGCGCCGCGGCCAGGCGGCCGGTGCGGGCGCTGTTGTCCTGGGATGCGTGGGCGGCCAGGGCCACGTCGAGCCAGACCCAGGCCAGCACCGTGTGGCCAAAGGCCTGCAGGTAGGGCACGGCGTTGGCCAGCGCCTCGGTGGGGTTGGCGGTGGCCCAGGCGGCCTTGGTGGCGGCGCCCACGTCCTGCAAGGCCTTGCCCAGCGCGTTGGCGTGCGCCGCGAGCTCGGGCACCTGGATCGCGCGCTGCATGGTGTCGTTGATGCGGTCCGCAAGCAGCTGCAGGCCCTTGCCGTTTTCCATCAGCACCTTGCGGCCCAGCAGGTCCATGCCCTGGATGCCGTGCGTGCCCTCGTGGATCATGTTCAGACGGTTGTCGCGCCAGTACTGCTCCACCGGGAAGTCGCGCGTGTAGCCGTAGCCGCCGTGCACCTGGATGGCCAGCGAGTTCGCCTCCAGGCACCACTCGCTGGGCCAGCTCTTGGCGATCGGCGTCAGCACCTCCAGCAGCAGGCGCGCGTCGTCGGCGGCCTCGGGCGCGCCGGTGTGCTGTTCGTCCACCAGGCGGGCGCAATAGAGTTCGAGCGCCAGCGCGCCTTCGGCGTAGCTCTTCTGCGCCAGCAGCATGCGCTTGACATCGGCGTGTTCGATGATGCGGACCTGCGGGGCGGCGGCATCCTTTCCGCCCGCGCCCATGGGCCGGCCCTGCGGCCGGTTCTTCGCGTAGTCGAGGCTGGCGTGGTAGCCCGCCATGCCCAGCATGGTCGCTGCCATGCCCACGCCGATGCGCGCTTCGTTCATCATGTGGAACATGCACTGCAGGCCCCGGCCGGGCTGGCCGACGAGGTAGCCGATGGCGCCAGAACTGCCGCGCACCAGGTACTTGCCTTCGCCGAAGTTGAGCAGCGTGTTGGTGGTGCCGCGCCAGCCGCACTTGTGGTTGAGGCCCGCCAGCGCCACGTCGTTGCGCTCGCCGGTCAGTTGGCCATCGGTATCGACCAGCTTCTTGGGCACGATGAAGAGCGAGATGCCCTTGACGCCCGGCACCAGCCTGCCGTTTTCATCGGGAATCTTGGCCAGCACGAGGTGGATGATGTTCTGGGTCAGCTCGTGTTCGCCGGCCGAGATCCACATCTTGTGGCCCTTGAGGCGGTAGCGCGGACCGAGCGGGTCGGACTCGAAGCCCTCCCCGTCCGGCACGGCGCGGGTGGCCACGTCGCTCAGCGACGAACCGGCCTGCGGCTCGGACAGGCACATGGTGCCCGACCAGCGACCGTTGAACTCGTTGTGCGCAAACACCCGCTTCTGCGCCTCGCTGCCGTGTGCCATCAGCAAATTGGCATTGCCGGTGGTGAGCATGCCGCTGCCAATGGACACTGAGGCCATGGCAAAGAAGGCGTTGGCTGCGGCTTCCACCGTGTAGGGCAGCTGCATGCCGCCCATCTCGTAGTCTTGCGCGGCGCTGAGCATGCCGCTTTCGGCGTAGGCCTTGTGCGCGTCGTGCGTGGCCTGCGGCAGGATCACCTTTTCGCCGTCGAAATGCGGCTCCTGGGTATCCACCAGCCGGTTGAAGGGCGCGTACTTTTCGCGCGCGATGCGCTCGCAGGTGTCGAGCACGGCGTCGAAGGTTTCGCGGCTGTGGTCGGCAAAGCGTTCGCGCTGGTTCAGCTGCTCGACCGACAGCCAGTCGTAGAGCAGGAAATCGATGGTGGGGCGCAGGCTCATGGGAGTCATCCACAACGAGAAAACCGACAACACAGATCACCCAACCCGGCGCCGGAGCGCGTGTCTGCATCCAGGATGCCGTGGACCCGGCTGTGCCGGTCCACAGGCATCGCCCCCCTCCGGGGGGTGACGCGAAGCGGCGCGGGGGGTGTTGTACGACCGCGCAGCGCGCGGCGTTACAACACTTCGAAAATACCAGCGGCGCCCATGCCGCCGCCAATGCACATGGTCACGCAGACGCGCTTGGCACCACGGCGCTTGCCCTCGATCAGCGCGTGGCCGGTCAGGCGCTGGCCCGACACACCGTAGGGGTGGCCGACGGCGATGGCGCCGCCGTTGACGTTCAGGCGGTCGGCCGGGATGCCCAGCTTGTCGCGGCAGTAGATCACCTGCACCGCAAAGGCTTCGTTGAGCTCCCACAGGTCGATGTCGCTCATCTTCAGGCCCAGGCGCGCGAGCACCTTGGGAATGGCGAACACCGGGCCAATACCCATCTCATCGGGCTCGCAGCCGGCGACGGCAAAGCCCAGGAAGCGACCCAGCGGCTGCAGGCCACGCTTTTCGGCCAGGGCCTCGTCCATCAGCACGCAGGCACCGGCGCCGTCGCTGAACTGGCTGGCGTTGCCGGCCGAGACCAGGCCGCCGGGCAGCGCCGAGCGCAGGCCGTGAATGGCCTCGAAGGTGGTGCCGGGGCGGATGCCCTCGTCGTTCTCGACCGTGACCTGCCTGGTCATCAGGCCCATGACCTTGTCGGCCACGCCAGCGGTCACGGTGATGGGCGCGATCTCGGCCTTGAACAGGCCGGCTTCCAGCGCGGCAGCGGCCTTCTGCTGGCTGGCGGCGCCGTATTCGTCCATGGCATCGCGGGAAATGTTGTAACGCTTGGCCACCTGTTCGGCGGTCTGCAGCATGTTCCAGTAGATCTCGGGCTTCTGCTTCTCCAGCGCGAGGTCCTTGAGCATGTGCTGGTTCATCTCCTGCTGCACGCAGGAGATGCTTTCCACACCGCCGGCCACGTACACCGAGCCTTCGCCCGCGATGATGCGCTGCGCGGCCAGGGCGATGGTCTGCAGGCCGGACGAGCAGAAGCGGTTGACGGTCATGCCCGAGACGGTGATGGGCAGGCCGGCCTTGAGCGCGATCTGGCGCGCGATGTTGGCGCCGGTGGCGCCTTCGGGGTTGGCGCAGCCCATGATCACGTCTTCGACTTCCGATGCGTCGATGCCGGCGCGCTGCACGGCGTGCTGGACGGCGTGGCCACCGAGCGTGGCGCCGTGGGTCATGTTGAAGGCACCCTTCCAGCTCTTGGTCAGGGGCGTGCGGGCGGTGGAGACGATGACGGCGTTGGTCATTTCAATTCCTTTTGTGTGCGTATGACGGATGACTTTGCTGCTGCGCAGCTCAATGACGAATGACGCTTGGGCTGTGGCTCGGCAGTGACCTCTTCATGGGTCATCCAGCGCGCAGCGCGAGGTCATTCGTCATCGCGTCTCAACCAAATGTTTTGCCTTCAGCCGCCAGCTTGGCGAGCAAAGGTGCGGGGCTCCAGAACTTCGCGTCGTCCAGCGGGTTCTTGGCGAAGCGCTTCATGGCCTGGATCACGTTGAACAGGCCAACCTCGTTGGCGTGGTTCAGCGGGCCGCCGCGGTGCACCGGGAAGCCGTAGCCGAAGATGTAGACCACGTCGATGTCGCTGGCCTTGTTGGCGATGCCCTCTTCCAGGATGTGCGCGGCTTCGTTGACCAGCGAGTACACCAGGCGTTGCACGATCTCTTCGTCGGATATCTTGCGCGGCGTGATGCCCAGGGCCTTGCGGTGCTCTTCGATCATGGCCACCACCTCGGCGTTCGGGATGGCGTCGCGCTTGCCGGGCACGTAGTCGTACCAGCCCTTGCCCACTTTCTGGCCGAAGCGCCCCTTCTCGCACAGCAGGTCGGCGGTCTTGCTGTACTTCATGTCCGGCTTTTCCTGGTAGCGGCGCTTGCGGATCGCCCAGCCGATGTCGTTGCCGGCCAGGTCGCCCATACGGAACGGGCCCATGGCCATGCCGAACTTTTCCATCGCCTTGTCGACCTGCTCGGGCGTACAGCCTTCGTCGAGCAGGAAACCGCCCTGGCGGCCGTACTGCTCGATCATGCGGTTGCCGATGAAGCCGTCGCAGACGCCGGAGACCACGGCGGTCTTCTTGATCTTCTTGGAGATCGCCATCACGGTGGCCAGCACGTCGTGCGCGGTCTTGTCACCGCGCACCACTTCGAGCAGCTTCATCACGTTGGCCGGGCTGAAGAAATGCATGCCGACCACGTCCTGCGGGCGCTTCGTGAAGTTGGCGATCCTGTTGACGTCCAATGTGGAGGTGTTCGAGGCCAGGATGGCACCGGGCTTCATCACGCGGTCGAGTTCCCTGAACACGGCTTCCTTCACGCCGATGTCCTCGAACACGGCCTCGATCACCAGGTCGGCGTCGCCGATGTCGTCGTAGCTTAGCGTGGTGCCCAGCAGACCCATGCGCTGGTCCAGCTTGTCCTGCTTGAGCTTGCCCTTCTTGACCTGGGCTTCGTAGTTGCCGCGCATCACGCCCACGCCACGGTCCAGCGCTTCCTGCTTCATCTCCAGGATGGTCACCGGAATACCGGCATTGAGGAAGTTCATGGAGATGCCGCCACCCATGGTGCCGGCGCCGATGACGGCGACCTTCTCGATCTTGCGCTGCGGCGTGTCTTCCGGCACGTCGGGGATCTTGCTGGCGGCGCGCTCGGCCGTGAACAGGTGGCGCAGCGAGCGGCATTCGGACGTCCACATCAGGTTGATGAAGATCTCGCGCTCGAAGGCCATGCCGTCGGCGAATTTCTTCTTCGTCGCAGCCTCCACCGCATCCACGCACTTGGCGGGCGCCGGGAAGTTCTTGCTCATGCCCTTGACCATGTTGCGCGCGAACTGGAAGTAGGCGTCGCCGTCCTTGTGCTTGCAGGGCAGGTTGCGCACCAGCGGGAAAGCCGAACCGTCGGCGTGCCTGGCGGCCATCTCGCGGGCAAAGGCCAGGGCTTCCTCGGCCAGCGACTCGGGCGAGGCGGCCAGCTTGTCGAACAGCTTCTGGCCCGGGAGCATGGCCAGCATCTCGCTCTTGACCGGCTCGCCGCTGACGATCATGTTCAGCGCGGCCTCGACGCCCAGCACGCGCGGCAAGCGCTGCGTGCCACCGGCGCCCGGGATCAGACCCAGCTTGACTTCGGGCAGGGCCACGTTGGTGCCCGGGGCGGCGATGCGGTAGTGGCAGCCCAGGGCCAGTTCCAGACCACCGCCCATGCACACGCTGTGCACGGCCGCGATGACGGGCTTGGTCGTGTTCTCGACGCGCAGGATGACCGACAGCAGATTGGGCTCCTGGATCGCCTTGGGTGTGCCGAACTCCCGGATGTCCGCGCCGCCCGAGAAGGCCTTGCCGGCGCCGGTCAGCACGATGGCCTTGACGGCGGCGTCGTTCTCGGCCTTCTCCAGCCCATCGGCGATGGCCTGGCGGGTCGAGAGTCCCAGACCGTTGACCGGCGGGTTGTTCAGCGTGATGACGGCGACGTCGCCGTGGACCTGGTACTCAGCGGTCATGAAATCTCCTCTGTGATGGACGCGGGAAAGAGCCAAAAAAACGAACGGTCGTACTATTTTAGGAAGATTGTGCACCACGGCAAGCACCGGTTGTCGCCAGTGAGTCATCGTCGCGCGCCAGCCCTCAAACCTCCAGCCACTCCTTGCGGATGCAAGGATCGGCGCGCAGGCTCTCGGGCGAACCCTCGAACACGATGCTCCCATGCCCCATGACCAGCACGCGGTCCGAAATGGCCAGGGCAATGGTCAGCTTCTGCTCGATCAGCAGCACCGACACGCCGCGGCCCTTGAGCACCTGCAGGAACTCGCCCACCTGCTCCACGATCTTGGGGGCCAGGCCTTCGGTCGGCTCGTCGATGAGGATGAGGTCCGGATTGCCCATGAGCGTGCGGCAGAGGGTGAGCATCTGCTGCTCGCCGCCCGAAAGCACGCCGGCTTCGGTGTGCTGGCGTTCCTTCAGGCGAGGAAACATGGCGTACATGTCGCCGAAGCCCCAGCGCGATCCCTGGCCGTTGCCTTTCTGACCCAGCAGCAGGTTCTGGTGGACGGTGAGCCTGGGGAAGATGTCGCGGTTCTCCGGCACATACCCGATACCCAGGTGGGCGATCTCGAACGGCTTCCTGCCCCGGATGGCCTGGCCCTTCCATTCGATGCTGCCCCGGCCATCCACTAGCCCCATGATCGCCTTGGCGGTGGTGGAGCGGCCCGAACCGTTGCGCCCGAGCAGCGTCACGATCTCGCCCGGCCCCACCTGGAACGACACACCGTGCAGCACATGGCTGTTGCCATAGAAGGCGTGGAGCTTGTCGACATTCAACATGGTGAAAGCCTCGTCAAAGGCCCACGAAGGCCGACGGTTCATCCGGCAGGACCGACCCGAGATAGGCCGCCTGCACCTTCGGGTTCGCCCGCACCGCCTCGGGTGTGTCAAACGCGATCACCTCGCCATGCACCAGCACCGCGATGCGGTCGGCCAGACCGAACACCACGCCCATGTCGTGCTCCACCGTGAGCAAGGTCTTGCCCGCCGTCACTTCCCGGATCAGATCCATGAAGCGACGGGTTTCGCTCTGGCTCATGCCGGCCGTGGGTTCGTCCAGCAGGATCACGCTGGAGCCGCCCGCGATGGTGATGCCGATTTCCAGCGCCCGCTGCTCGGCGTAGCTCAGGTTCATGGCCAGGGTGTCGCGCCGGTGGTCAAGGCGGATCCGCTGCATCAGCGCCTGGGTGCGGTCGTTGGCATCGTGCAGGCCGGACAGCAGGCGGAACAACGTGTAGCGGTAGCCCAGGCTCCAGAGCAGGCTGCAGCGCAGGTTGTCGAACACGCTGAGCCTGGGGAAGATGTGGGTGATCTGGAAACTGCGCGAGAGGCCCAGGCGGTGGATCTCGAACGGTTTTTTGCCGTCGATGCGCACGCCGTTGAGCAGCACCTCACCGCCACTGGGCGCGGTGCGGCCCGAGATCAGGTTGAACAGCGTGGTTTTGCCGGCACCGTTCGGACCGATGATGGCCACACGTTCGCCGGGCTTCACCGTCAAGTCCACACCCCGGACGATTTCGGTCTTGCCGAAGCTTTTGCGCAGGTTCTTCAGCGCCAGCGCAGGCACCGCCTCCCGCGCCTCGCCGCCTGGGGATGGGCGCTCCTTCATCCGCCCCCCCGGCGCTGGATCTCTTGTTCGATCTCGGTCTGCAGCGTGGCCCACTGCCGGCTGAACTGCCGCCGGGTCAGTTCAAAAATGCCCAGGCCGGTGAGCGCGACAAACGCCGCGCCGAACCAGTTGCCCAGGGCGCTCGGACGCAACTCCATGCCCAGGTACTGCACGGTATCGCCCAGGGCCGCATCGAGCTGCAGGTGGTAGGTCATCTCGACCAGGGCACCGGCCCCCGACAGCGCGACCAGTGCGGCGCCGCCCAAGGCCAGGTAGGCCACCCAGATCTCGCGCAAGCGGCCGAACCTGGCCACGCGCAGGTTCATCATGATCAGGCCGGCCAGGCCGCCCGGGGCCACCATCACCATGAACAGGAAGATCAGGCCCAGGTAGAGCAGCCAGGCCTTGGTCAGCTCCGACAGCAGCACGCTGGCCAGCACCATCAGCACAGCGCCGATGATGGGACCGAAAAAGAAGGTGGCACCGCCCAGGAAGGTGAACAGCAGGTAGCCGCCCGAACGCGCCGCGCTCAGCACCTCGGCCGTGACGATCTCGAAATTCAGCGCGCCCAGGCCGCCCGCCACGCCGGCGAAGAACCCCGAAATCATGAACGCCAGGTAGCGCACCATCTGCGGGTTGTGGCCAATGAATTCGACACGCTCGGGGTTGTCTCGCACCGCATTGAGCATCCGGCCCAGCGGTGTGCCCGTGAAGGCATACATCAGCGCCACGCAGACGAAGGTGTAGACCGCGATCAGGTAATAGACCTGGATCGGCGGCCCGAAACTGACGCCCCAGAAGGGATCGCCCACCACCCGGTTGCCCGAGATGCCCGATTCGCCACCGAAGACGCCGGTGAACATCAGCGACATGGCAAACACCAGTTCACCCACGCCCAGCGTGATCATGGCAAAGGCGGTTCCCGCCTTGCGGGTCGTCACATAGCCGAACAGCATGGCAAAGCCGAGCCCCGCCAGGCCACCCACCACCGGCATCAGGCTGACCGGGATCGGCAGGCTGCCCTCCGCGGCCCGGTTCAGCGCATGGATGGCCAGGAAAGCGCCCAGCCCGGAGTAGACCGCGTGCCCGAAACTCAGCATGCCGCCCTGGCCGAACAGGAGGTTGTACGACAGGCAGGCGATGATGGCGATGCCCATCTGGGACAGCAGGGTCACCGACAGGTTGCTGTCGAACACCGCCGGTGCGAACGCCAGCACCAGCGCAAAGAGCGACCAGACGACCCAGCGGCGGGCGTTCTGTGGCTGTGCCGGATGGAGCTGCCTGGACATCGCCGGTCAGGCCTCCCGGGTACCGAACAGCCCCCGGGGTCTGAAGATCAGCATCAGCACCAGGAGCAGGTAGGGCAGGATGGGCGCGACCTGCGAGAGTTTGAGTGAGAGCACGGCGTTCGCTTGCAGGGCGTCGTTCACCGGCAGGCCGAACCGCTGGACCAGGCTGACCAGGGAGTGGTCCAGGCCGACCGCGAAGGTCTGGATCAGCCCGATGAGCAGCGAGGCCAGGAAAGCGCCAGACAGCGACCCCAGGCCACCGACCACCACCACGACGAAGATCAGCGAGCCCACCGCGGCCGCCATGCCGGGCTGGGTGACGAAGGTGCTGCCGCCGATCACCCCGGCCAGACCCGCCAGCCCGGTACCGGCACCGAACACCAGCATCCACACCCGGGGCAGGTTGTGGCCGAGGGCTTCGACCATCTGCGGGTGGGTCAGCGAAGCCTGGATCACCAGGCCGATGCGGGTGTGCCTGAGCAACAGCCACAGGGCGATCAGCATCAGCAGAGCGACCGCCATCATGAAGGCGCGGGTGGCGGGGAACGGGGTGCAGACCGTGCCTTCGGCCCGGCAGATCGCCGGATCGACCGCGCCCAGGAACATGTCGAGGCCGTCACGGGCGTGGTGAACCAGCGTGAAGGCCGGACCCTGGAGGATCTCCGCCGGCACGAACTCCAGCGCCGTGCGACCCCAGACCAGTTGCGCCACTTCCAGCAGGATGTAGGACAGCCCGAAGGTCACCAGCAGTTCGGGCACATGCCCGAACGGGTGGACCTTGCGCAAACACAGACGCTCGAACAGAGCCCCCAGCAGGCCCAGCGCCAACGGCGCCACGACGAGCGCCGGCCAGAAACCGACCCGCTGCGCCACCGAGTAGCCGATGTAGGCGCCCAGCATGTAAAAGCTGGCGTGCGCAAAGTTGAGCACGCCCATCATGCTGAAGATCAGCGTGAAACCCGCGCTCAGCATGAACAGCAGCAAACCGTAGCTCACGCCATTGAGCGCTGAGATGATGAAGAACTCCATGCCGGAAGGCTTTCAGGGGACGAGACGGGTTGGGGATTGGACCGGAACGAGACGGCCCAGAGTATGGCCGACGCCATGGCCGACTCGCAGGCCGGTATCCCACCCCCAACCCTTGCACGGGACAGCGCTGCTCGGTGTCGCGCTGCCGGGGCGCGTCAGAGTCCGGGCAGCTGGTAATCCTTGAGCTGCTGGCGCAGCGTCATCTTCTGCATCTTGCCGGTGGCGCCCAGCGGGATGGCCTCGACGAACACCACGTCGTCCGGGATCTGCCACTTGGCCGTCTTGCCTTCGTAGAACGCCAGCAACTCTTCACGCGAGACCTCGACACCGGGCTTCCTGACCACCACCACGATGGGCCGCTCGTCCCATTTGGGGTGCCTCATGCCGATGCAGGCGGCCATGGCCACGGCCGGGTGGGCCATGGCGATGTTCTCCACGTCGATCGAGCTGATCCATTCGCCGCCGGACTTGATCACGTCCTTGCTGCGGTCGGTGATCTGCATGAAGCCGTCGGCATCGATGGTGGCCACGTCGCCGGTCGGGAACCAGCCCTTGCCGTCGGCGTCGTAGCGCAGCGGATCGCCACCCTCGCCCTTGAAGTAGCTGGCGATGATCCAGGGCCCGCGCACCAGCAGGTCGCCGTAGGCCTTGCCGTCCCAGGGCAGTTCCTTGCCCGCTTCGTCGACGATCTTCATGTCCACCCCATAGACCGCGCGCCCCTGCTTGAGCCGCACTTTCAGCCGGTCTTCGGGCGGCAGCGACAGCTGCGCGTTCTTGAGCGTGCAGACCGTGCCCAGCGGCGACATCTCGGTCATGCCCCAGGCGTGCAGCACCTCCACGCCGTAGGTGTCGTTGAAGGCGTTGATCATGGCCGGCGGGCAGGCAGAGCCGCCGATCACCGTACGCTTGAGGGTGCTGAACTTCAGACCGTTGGCCTGCATGTGGCCCAGCAGCATCTGCCACACCGTTGGCACGCCGGCAGCCATGCTCACCCGCTCGGCCTCCAGCAGCTCGTAGACCGACTTGCCGTCCAGCGCCGGCCCCGGGAACACCAGCTTGCAGCCCACGGCGGCGGCCGAGTACGGCAGCCCCCAGGCGTTGACGTGGAACATGGGCACCACCGGCAGGATGGCATCGCGCGCCGAGCAGCCCAGCGCGTCGGGCAGCGCCGCGCCGTAGGCGTGCAGCAGCGTGGATCGGTGCGAGTACAGCGCAGCCTTGGGGTTGCCCGTGGTCCCGCTGGTGTAGCACATGCTCGACGCGCTGTTCTCGTCCAGCTCGGGCCACACACAGGTCTCGCTCTGGCCACCCATCCAGGCTTCGTAACTGATCAGGCCCGGCACGCCGGATTCGGCCGGCAGCCTGTCGGCGTCGCACAGCGCGATCCAGTGTTGGACGCCCGGGCACTTGCCGTGCACCGCCTGCACCAGCGGCAGGAAACTCATGTCGAAGCACAGGGCGCGGTCGTCGGCGTGGTTGACGATCCAGGCCAGCTGTTCGGGGTGCAGGCGCGGGTTGAGCGTGTGCAGCACGCGGCCGGTACCGCTGACGCCGAAATACAGCTCCAGGTGGCGGTAGCCGTTCCACGCCAGCGTGGCCACGCGCTCGCCGAGGGCGAGGTGCAGCCCGTCCAGCGCGTTGGCCACCTGCCGCGACCGGCGGGCAATCTGGCCCCAGGTGCTGCGGTGGATGTCGCCTTCCACCCGGCGCGAGACGATTTCGGTGCGGCCATGGTGGCGCTCGGCGTGGACGATCAGGGACGAAATCAGCAGCGGTTGGCTTTGCATCTGGCCCAGCATGGGGGGATTCTCCGGTTGAGGTGAAGTCAAAACGAACGACCGTTCGCCATTCAGCGAAACATGATGCCTCAAAGGACCGGTTCGCTGGCACGGGGTTGCCACGGATGGGCCGGCCGATGGCCGGGCCATGACCCGCCGCACCACGGGCCCAGGCGTTCGCGGAGACAATCGAAGCGAAGCCGTTCACCGCTCCGGAGTCCCCATGACATTTCCGATCCAGAAAACTGATGCCCAGTGGCGCGCTTTGCTGGCCGAAAAAGGCGCCGAGCCGGCCGCCTTCGAGGTGACCCGGCATGCCCACACCGAACGCCCGTTCACCGGCAAGTACGAAGCCGTCTGGGCCGATGGCCGCTACCACTGCATCTGTTGCGGCAACCACCTGTTCGACGCCGGCACCAAGTTCGACGCGGGTTGCGGATGGCCCAGCTTCTGGAAAGCCATTCCTGGCGCGATCACCGAGATCGTCGACCGCAGCCACGGCATGGTGCGCACCGAAACCGTGTGCAGCCAGTGTGGCGCCCACCTCGGCCATGTGTTCGAAGACGGCCCGGCGCCCACGGGCCTGCGCTACTGCATGAACTCGGCGTCCATCGACCACCAACCCGTCTGAAGCCAGGGCTCGCCGGGCGGGCCTGCCCGGTTCAGGCGCCGCGCACCAGCGCCATCACGTTGCCCGCGTCGAGTCCGCAGGCGGTCTGTTCAATCTGCGGCTGGTACTGCGTCTGCAAGCGTTTGGCCGGGCCCAGCAGCTCCTGGAAGGTCTGTTGCAGCACAGCGCTGTTCATCACCCGGCCGCCGGCGTAGTAGCGCCTGGCCACCTGGCCCAGCGCGTAGGTGGTGGCAAACGAAAACGCCATGCCGGTGGCCGCCCCGCTAATGCGCCCCACCGATGCGCCCCACCGTGCGGCCCGCAGCCTGGCCCAGCAGCCCGCCGATCAGCTTGCGGCCGAACTGTTCGATGTATTGCGAGGTGATGCCCACGCCCGCCGCGGCGACGAACTCGCGGATGTGGCCCTGGTCCAGCTCCACGCCATGCGCCTTGCCCACGGCGTTGACCATCTTGATCTGCAGCGGAATGATGGCCATCGACGCCCAGGACTGCGGCAACAACTCCAGCGCACTGGTGTGCAGCGCGTGGTTTAGGATGGTCTTGTCCAGCGCCTGGTCTCCTGGTGCGTCGGCGCCATTGGCTGCCTGGCCCAGGTTGTCGGCCAGCTGCCCGATGGCCGCGCGCGCGGCATCGGCCCGGTCCCGAGTTGGTCCAGAAAATCACCTGAAATGTGTGGCTGCGCCGCCTGGTCCACCGGGGCGGCCGTCTTCGTCTTGCGCGGCATTCATGCTCCTTAACGACATGCGATGCCTCACACACAAAATTTCTGACAGGCTCGGCAAATCCCCGCCAGCCGCCTCCAGTCAGCGCTCACCGATAATCCCGGCATGCGTTTTCTCATCGACTTCTTTCCCATCGCCCTGTTCGTTGCGGCCTACAAACTGCACGACATCTACGCCGCCACGGCGGTGCTGATGGTGGCCACGCTGGTGCAGACCGGCATCATCTACGTGATCGACCGCAAGCTGCAGACCCTGCAGAAGGTCACGCTGGTGCTGGTGATCGTCTTTGGCCTGCTCACCCTGCTGCTGCAGGACGAGCGTTTCATCAAGTGGAAGCCGACCGTGCTCTACACCAGCATGGCCATCGTGCTGGGCGCGGCGCTGTGGGTGTGGAAGAAGAACTTCCTGCAGATCCTGCTGGGCAGCCAGCTGAGCCTGCCCGACGCGGTGTGGGCGCGCCTGACCGTCATCTGGATCGGCTACTTCCTGTTCATGGGCGCCATCAACGCGTATGTGGCGGCCTACCACTCGACCGAAGACTGGGTCAACTTCAAGCTGTGGGGCTATGTGTTCCCCGTGATTTTCATCATCGGCCAGGGCCTGTACATCGCGCGCTACCTCAAGGAGCCGGAGGCCGGCAGCAAGGAACAGCCATGAATGCCGGGCTGGACATCAGCGCCACGGCCATCGAAGCCACCCTGCGCCAGGCGCTGTCGCCCACCTTGCTGGAGGTGCAGGACGAAAGCGCCGCGCACGCGGGCCATGCCGGGGCCAACGGTCTGGGCCGTGGCACGCATTTCCGGGTGCGCATCGGGGGGCCGGCGTTCGCCGGCAAGAGCCGTGTGGCGCAACACCGCCTTGTGTATGATGCGCTGCAAAAATTCACCGACGCCGGGCTGCACGCCCTGGCGATCGAGATCCGGGCCGCCTGACCCGGCCCCCCGGATCGCCGCTGGCACGTTCTGTCACCCCTTGCCTGAAACTCCGGCCGCCGTGGCGGCTCTCAACCCCATCTCCGTCCCTCAAAGCTCCACCATGAAACCCAACCTGAAAGCGCTGAGCGCGGCCGCCCTGATCTGCGCCGCTCCCTGGGCCCTGGCCCAGAACGTCGCCATCGTCAATGGCAAGGCGGTGCCCACCGCCCGTGTGGAGGCGCTGGCCCAGCAGCTGGCCGCCAGCGGCCGCCCGGTCGACGACACCGTGCGTGCCCAGCTCAAGGAAGAAGTGATCCTGCGTGAGGTTTTCATGCAGGAGGCTCAGAAGCGCGGCATTGCCGCCAGCCCCGAATACAAAGCGCAGATGGAGCTGGCCCGCCAGACCATCCTGATCCGCGCCCTGTTTGCCGACTGGCAGAAGAAGAACCCGGTGACCGACGCCGAGATCAAGGCCGAGTACGACAAATTCGCCGCCGCCAACGCGGGCAAGGAATACCGCGCCCGCCACATCCTGGTCGAAAAGGAAGACGAGGCCAAGGCCATCATCGCCGCGCTCAAGGGTGGTGCCAAGTTCGAGGACCTGGCCAAGCAGAAGTCCAAGGACCCCGGATCCGGCGCCAACGGCGGTGATCTGGACTGGGCCAACGCCGCCAGTTACGTGACCGAGTTCTCCGAAGCCATGGTCAAGCTGGGCAAGGGACAGATGACCGAGGCGCCGGTCAAGAGCCAGTTCGGCTGGCACATCATCCGCGTGGACGACGTGCGCCAGGCCCAACTGCCGGCGCTGGAAGAGGTCAAACCGCAGATCGCCCAGCAGATGCAGCAGCAGAAGATGGCGGATTACCAGAAGTCCCTGCGCGACAAGGCCAAGGTGCAGTGAACCCCGTCGCCCTCGGCGACCGGTTCCAGATGCAGCGCCCATTTGGGCGCTTTTTTTTCGCCCGGACGGGCGATGGAAACCCTATCATTTGATCAAATATTGCCAGATTGGAACCCAATCGGCAGAATGGCGCGAAACTTTGATCAAATCCAACCATCCCCATGCCAACCGCCACCGACATACGGACCTTCCTGAGCGAGCACCACATCCAGGAAGTGGAGTGCGTGATTCCCGACATGACCGGCATCGCGCGCGGCAAGATCCTGCCCAAGGCCCTGTTCCTCGGCTCCGGCCCGATGCGCTTGCCCGAGTCGGACGCCGCCAACCGTCGGCTGGAGAACCGGGTGCCCGGGGTGGACGTCAACCCCTACCTGGCCATGGCGGCCACGCTGGCCTGCGGCTACCTGGGTCTGGTGGAAAAACGCCAGCCCAGCGAACCCATGAAGACCAGCGCCTGGGACCGCGACCAGGAACTGCCCAGCCACATGGAAGACGCGCTGCGCCGCATGCGCGAATGCGAGCCGCTGCGCGACGTGCTGGGCGGTGCCTTCGTGGACGCCTTCCTGGCGGTCAAGGAACTCGAATACGCCACCTACAACCGCGTGATCAGTTCGTGGGAGCGCGAACACCTGCTGTTGCTGGTGTAGCACCCCCTGCGCCGCTGCGCGGCTTCCCCCTCTCTCGCCTGCGGCGGGAGGGGGACGCACCTGGTGGCCCGGCAGAGCCGGTTCCACGGGTGCCCTGGAATGAGGCACGCGCGCCGGAGATCCCGTTGGCAACTCAACCCATGAGACAAGCGAGATGACCGCTCCAACCTCTTCATCCAACCACCGGGCCGGCTTGGAATGGCCCCGCGCCCAGGCGTTTCTGGCACAGGAACGCGAGACCTTCACCCAGCGCAACCCGGCGTCGGCCGCCCTGGCCACACAGGCCCATGCGCACCTGTTGTTCGGCGTTCCGCTGCACTGGATGAACGACTGGGGCACGCCCTTTGCCCTGCACGTCTGCCAGGCCAGCGGCGCCCAGGTGACCGATGTCGATGGCCACCCCTTGGTCGATTTCTGCCTGGGTGACACCGGCGCCATGTTCGGTCATGCCCCGGCGCCGGTGGCGGCGGCCCTGGTGCAGCAGGCCACGCGCGGCTACACCACCATGCTGGCCACGGCCGACGCGGCCGCCGTGGGGCAGCTGCTGGCCGATCGCTTTGGCCTGCCGTTCTGGCAGTTCGCCCTGAGCGCCACCGACGCCAACCGCTACGTCGTGCGCTGGATCCGCGCCGCCACCGGGCGAAAAAAAATCCTCGTCTTCAACGGCTGCTACCACGGCACCATCGAAGACGTGTTCGTCGACCTGGTCGATGGGCAGCCGGTGCAGCGCGACAGTCTGCTGGGCCAGGTGCACGACCTGACCGAACACACCGTGGTGGTCGAATTCAACGACCTGGCCGCACTGGACGCCGCCCTGGCCGGCGGCGACGTGGCCTGCGTGCTGGCCGAACCCGTCATGACCAACATCGGCATGGTGCTGCCCGAACCCGGTTTCTGGGAACAGGCCCTGCAGATCATCCACCGCCACGGCACGCTGCTGGTGATGGATGAAACGCACACCATCAGCACCGGCCCCGGCGGTTACGCGCGGGCATACGGCATCCGGCCCGACGCGCTGGTGCTGGGCAAACCGGTGGGTGGCGGCGTGCCCTGCGCCGTCTACGGCATGAGCGCCGAACTGGCCGCCCGTGCGGTGCAGGCCAAGCGGGACGCGCCCCCCGGTCACAGCGGCATCGGCACCACGCTCACGGGCAACATGCTGGCCATGGCCGCGATGCGCGCCAGCCTGGCCGAGGTCATGACGCCGGCGGCCTACGCCCACACGCTGGCGCTGGCCGAACGCTTGGCCGACGGCATCCGCCAGCTCCTCGTGCGCCACCGTCTGCCCTGGTGCGTCACGCAGGTCGGCGCGCGCATCGAATTCCAGTTCTGCCCCGTCCCGCCGCGCAACGGCAGCGAGGCCGGTGCCATCCTCGATGGCGAGCTGGAGCACCTGATCCACCTCGGTCTGCTCAACCGCGGCGTCATGATCACGCCCTTCCACAACATGATGCTGGTCTGCCCGGCCACCACCGTGGAGCACGTGGCCCAGCTGCTGAGCGCGCTGGACGACGTGCTCGCGGCGATCACCCCCCGGTCATGAAACCCATGCCCGCGACCACGCAGCAGGACAGCACCTACGCGCGGCTGCGCCAGTGGGTGACGGTCGGCCGTTTTCTGCCCGGCGAACGCCTGAAGATCCACGACATCGCGCAGCAGCTGGGGGTGGGCGTCATGCCGGTGCGCGCCGCCCTGCAGCGCCTGGCCGCCGAAGGCGCCCTGGTCAATGTGCCGCACGCCGGCATGCAGGTGCCCCGCCTGTCGGCGGCCGAGTTCGACGATGTGCTGCAGATGCGCCTGCTGCTCGAAGGCGAGGCCGCCCAGCGCGGCGCCCACCGGCTGGACGAGGCCGGTGTGACCGAACTCGAGGCGCTGGAGCAGCAGATGGCCCAGGCCCTGGCCGCGGGGGATGCCAAGGCCTACCTGGATGCGAACGAACGGTTCCACGTGCGCCTGTACCAGGCCGCCGCCTCTCCCACGCTGATGGGGCTGATCGAAACCGTCTGGCTCAAGGTCGGCCCGCTGTCCAACCGCCTGTTTGAAGCCCAGGGCGCCGGTGCGGTGCTCAACGACGCGCACGGCGAAGTCATGGCCGCGCTGCGGCGCCGCGACAGCGCGGGCGTGCGCCGAGCGATCGAAAAAGACCTGTTCGTGGCCGGGCAGTTCCTGCGCACGTGCTGCGCCTGAAACCGGCCACGGGCGGCTTCAGGCGCGCAGCCAGGCGAAGACCGTCAGCAGCCCGATCAGCATCGGCTGGTGCAGCAGGTAGTAGATCAGGCTCCAGCGGCCCAGCACGGCCAGCCCGCGACGCAGGCCGGTGGCTGGTGCGTCGCCCGCGCCCAGCCATTGGGGGCGCTGGCGCAGCGCCCATTGCCCGGCCGCCACGCCCCACCACATCACGCCCAGCCAGGGCAGCAGTGGCACATAGTCTTCGGTCACCGGCAGGCGGCTGACGAAACCCAGCGCGTTCAGGCCCGGTGTGTTGAGCACAGCCAGCGCCGGCACGGCGGCGATCACCACCGGCGCCATGAACTTGGCCGCCACGGCCAGCGCCCCCAGCGGCCAGAGCCAGGCGCCCCAGCCGGCCGTCAGCCGCACCACGATGAGCATGACCGCGATGCCGTGCAGTACACCGAAGTAGATGAAGGTGTTGGGGAACATCAGCGCCGAGCCGGCCGACACCAGCAGCGCGGCGCCCGCCACCTGGGCCCAGCGTTTCCAGAAGCGCTGCCAGCCCTGCCCCTGGGCCAGGGCCACGGCCTGCGACAGCCCGGCGGTGAACAGGAACAGGCTGACGATGGCGGTGCGCTGCCAGGTCCAGAACGGGTCGCGGTGAAGGTCCTGTTCGATGAGGCGGAAGTGGTCGAGATCGAAGGCGAAGTGGTAGGCGGTCATCCACAGCATGGCGACGGCGCGCAGCGCGTCGATGCGGTCCAGTCGCTGGGCCGACCTCATGCCCGGCCGGCCTTGTGGTGGATGCTCAACAACAGCTGCGCCAGCTCGCGCGGGGCGCTGACCATGGGGTCGTGCCCGGTGGCCAGCTCGTGCACGGTCCAGCCCGGTTCGCTGCGCACGCGTCGGCGGGCCGCATCGATCGTGGCTAGCGCAGGCCGGGTGCAGTCGATGAAGCTGTGCGGGATCGCCCAGACCAGGGCCGGGTCAAACTCCAGGGCTTCCTGGTAGAGGCGGAACGGTTGTGGCGTCTGGCGGCGGTTGACCCAGTCGCGGTCGGCGCCGGTGAGGCCGAACACGCTGGCGTCGGGCGGCGGAAAGCACAGTCCTCCGCTGGCCTGTGCCTCGGCGATGCGCCGGGCCACGGTTTCGGGGCTGTGCGGTGTGCTCCAGCTGCTGCCGGGCGTCGGCACTCCGGCGTCCAGGTAGACCAGGTGGCGCAGCAAACCCGGTTTCGAACGCTGCAGCCGGTCGGCCACACAGGTGATGAGGTTGCCCGCGTAGCTGTGCCCCACCAGCACCACGCGCTGCAGCTCTTCGGCCTCGATCAGGCCGATCACGTCCAGGATGTGGGTGTGAATGCCGATCTGGGGGCTCAACAAGTGCGCCCGCTCGCCAACGCCGGTGAGCGTGACGGCGTGGCTGTCCACCCCCGCCTGGCGCAGCAGCGGCAGCACCCGGTGCCAGCACCAGGCACCGTGCCAGGCGCCATGGACCAGCACGATGGCGGTGCGGGTGCGGGGATGGGGTGCAGACATGGGCGTTCTCCGGGACAATGACGGGCTCTGTTCAACGGTCGATGACCGCCCGATTCTGCACCCGCCCGCCATGTTGTCCCACCAGCTCGAACTGCTTGCCCCCGCCCGCGACGCCGACATCGGCATCGAGGCCGTGAACCACGGGGCCGACGCGGTCTACATTGGCGGCCCGTCCTTCGGCGCCCGCACCAGCGCCGACAACTCGGTGCAGGACATCGCCCGGCTGGCAGCCCACGCGCACCGCTTCAACAGCCGCATCTTCGTGACGATGAACACCATCCTGCGCGACGACGAGCTGGAGCCCGCGAGGAAGCTGGCCTGGCAGCTGTACGACGCCGGCGTGGACGCGCTGATCGTGCAGGACATGGGCCTGCTGGAGATCGACCTGCCGCCGATCCAGCTGCACGCCAGCACCCAGACCGACATCCGCACGCCTGAAAAAGCGCGCTTCCTGCAGGACGTGGGCCTGAGCCAGATCGTGCTGGCGCGCGAACTGACGCTGCAGCAGATCGCCGCCATCGACGCCGCGCTCGGCCCGAAAGACGCGCCCGGCCGCGCCATCCTCGAATTCTTCGTGCACGGCGCGCTCTGCGTGGCCTACAGCGGCCAGTGCTTCATCAGCCACGCCCACACCGGCCGCAGCGCCAACCGCGGCGACTGCTCGCAGGCCTGCCGCCTGCCTTATGAGGTCAAGGACAGCCAGGGCCGCATCGTGGCGCACGACAAGCACGTGCTCTCGATGAAGGACAACAACCAGAGCGACAACCTGCGCGAGATCATCGACGCCGGCGTGCGCAGCTTCAAGATCGAAGGCCGCTACAAGGACATGGCCTACGTCAAGAACATCACCGCGCACTACCGCGTGCTGCTCGACGAAATTCTGGAAGAGCGGCCGGAACTCGCCCGCGCCAGCAGCGGCGAATGCACCTTCCACTTCCAGCCCGACCCGAACCAGAACTTCAACCGCGAGTTCACCGACTACTTCGTGCAGGGCCGCCAGGAAGACATCGGCGCCTTCGACACCCCCAAGAACCCGGGCCGCCCCATCGGCCACGTCACCGCCACCGGCCCCAACTTCGTCGAGCTGCAGACCGACGACGACGCCACCGTGATCCACAACGGCGACGGCCTGTGTTACCTGGACCTGCAGAAGGAACTGGTGGGCCTGCAGATCAACCGGGCCGAAGCGGTCAACCAAAAGGGCCTGTGGCGGGTGTTCCCCAAAGACCCCATGGACGGCTTCAAGGACCTGCGCAAGGGCGTGCAGGTCAACCGCAACCGCGACATGGACTGGGTGCGCGGGCTGGAGAAGAAGTCGGCCGAACGCCGCATTGGCGCCTGGCTTGCGCTTCATGAGACCGCCGATGGTTTGCGGCTCACCGTCACCGACGAAGACGGCCACAGCGGCAGCGCGGCCCTGCCCGGTCCGCTGCAGGACGCGAAAGACCCCAGCCAGGCCGAGGCCAAGCTGCGCGAGAACCTGGCCCGCCTGGGCGACACGCTGTTCCAGCCGCTGGACGTGGCGCTGAACCTGAACGGCCCGCGCTTCGTGCCCGCCTCCCAGCTCAACGCCCTGCGCAGGGATGCGGTGGACCGGCTGGAAGCCGCGCGTGCAGCGGCGTGGCACCGCCTGCCGCGTGCGAAGCCGGTCGAGCCGCCGGTGGCCTACCCGGAAGACACGCTCACGTACCTCGCCAACGTGTTCAACCACAAGGCGCGCGACTTCTACGCGAAGCACGGCGTCAAGGTGATCGCCGCCGCCTACGAAAGCCACGAGGAAGAAGGCGAAGTCAGCCTGATGATCACCAAGCACTGCGTGCGCTTCAGCCTCAGCCTCTGCCCCAAGCAGGCCAAGGGCGTGACCGGCGTGCAGGGCACGGTCAAGGCCGAGCCCATGCAGCTGATCAACGGCAAAGAGAAACTGACCCTGCGCTTCGACTGCAAACCCTGCGAGATGCACGTGGTCGGCAAGATCAAGCGCAGCGTGCTGAACGCGGTGCCGGCGAGCCCGGTGATGTTCTACAAGGCGCGGCCAACGGCCGGCGCCTGAAGCACGCGGATCGCAAAGAGGTCAGACAGGCCCGATTCGGCGGGTGTAGGCGAAAAACATCTCGTCTCGGACCCAGCCCAGTGATTCGTACAGACGCTGGGCCTTGGTGTTGGTTCTGGCGGTGGTGAGGTCCATGCGCGCTTTGCCGTTGCGCGCCGCATGCGCCTCTGCGGCGATCAGCAGCGAGCGCCCGACCCCTGCCTTTCGGACATCCGGCACCACGAAGAGGTCGTACAGGGTGTAAATAGGCTGGGCTTCCACGGAACAATAGGTCGGGTACATCTGGCAGAAGCCGACCAGCCCCGCAGCCCCCTCCGCGACCAGGATCACGGACTCGTTGCGGTTCATCCGCTCGGCAATGAAGTCCCGCGCCAGCGCCAGATCAGCCGGCTGCTCATAGAACTGGCGATAGAGGTCAAAAAGCGACGCGACAGCAGAAATGTCCGCCGTCTGCGCGACCCTCACGTCGATACCCATGGTGATCTCCCTTTGCACGTTGTTGAACACGTTGTCGATCGCAGGACTGGACGCACGCCGTCACGACGCCTCCTGGGCTTCCAGCAGCAACTGCCGCACCCGCACACCCTTGACCTTCACCAGCGCCCGCACACGCACGCCCTGCTCCGCCTCCAGCCGCAGGCGCTGGTGGTAGTCCAGGCCATCGGTCTGGCCCGGGTTGCTGGCCGGGATGCGGCGGTTCCACTGCCGTTTGCCGTCGAATTCCACCGTCAGTTCCAGCCAGGCACCTGCGGCGTCGGCCGGTACGTGTACCAGCAGGGTGGCGTCCACGTCGAACACCCGGGCACGGCCGTTGAGGCCGGGGATGTCGAGCACGGCAACCGAGTCGCCGCCGGCGTCGGTGCGCCAGAGTTCCCGGGCGTGAGGATGGGGCGGAGACGGCGGTTGCATGGCGCGGCGACTGTACCGCAGAGCCGCATGGCCCCTGGCGCGGCATGAAAAAAGGGCGCCGCAGCGCCCCCCGGACCGTCGGGCGAGACAAGCTCAGATATAGGCCGCAACCGGCTTGGCGTGGCGCATGTGCAGGCTCAGGCCCAGCGCCGCCATGTGGTTGCTGTTGCGACCCAGGATCTGCTCGGCCAGCGGCAGGAACGCCTCTTCCTCGAACCGGGCATGGGCCTGGTACTCGTTGACCAGGCGTTGAACCTCGCCCACGTCGAGGTCGGTACTCTGGCCCTTGGCCACCTGCTTGAGGCCTTTCTCCAGCCCTTTCCAGAGCGCTTCGACCATGCGGTGCTCCTGGGTCAGGCGCTGGGTGATGGCTTTGACGCGCTCCGTCTCTTCGCCCGGGCCGGCACTGGCGAGCACGGCCGGAAACAGCTCGCGCTCCTCGTCCAGGTGGTGTTCAAAGATCGCTTCGCGGAAGAATTCCAGCGACTGCTCCGCGATCTGCCGCGCACGGGCAGCGGGCGCCAGCAAGGCGGGCAACTCGTCCAGCGCGTGCAGGCGTCTGATGATGCCGCTGTGGCAGTTGGTGAAGTCGCTGATGGGGGCATCCTGGCTCATGCGGGCTCCTGGTGGACGGACGTGGTGAGCGGGACCAATTCCGCAGCACACCACGGTGCCAGCCAGTCTAGACAGACCGCCTGCGCGGAGCTTGACGCATGTCAAGCCCCGGTCAAACACATTCAGCATACAGATTGACGGCGCATTTTCTCCACCGTGCCGAGCACCAGCACCACCACGGCACCGACCATCAGGCCCGTCAACTTGTGCAGCAGCTTTTCGGCCCCCTCGAAGCAGAGGAACAGGCCGCCGAGCATGAGCAAGCGGCGTGATCAGCCAGGGCAGAAGGCGCTGATGACCAGTGCCGCCGGCACCAGGATGGCCTTGTTGATCATCGAGCCCTTGGCCACCGCACACACCACAGGCAGCTCCCGGTCCGCCTGCACGCCGGCCACCTGCTGGGCGTTGAGCGCCAGGTCGTCGCCCAGCCCCCGGCGGTCTTCTGGGCCGCGACCTTGGTCATGGCGGCCACGTCATCGGCAGCGGCCATGCCCTGGCGGGCGGCGGCTTCGGTCATGACCGCGACCTCGTCCAGGAGCGCGGCGATGTCGTCAAGCAGAGCAAGGAGGCCGGAAGCCATGGCGGGTGTCTTTGAAAAGCATGGAAATGCAGTGGTCTGAAGGACCTCAGTCCCAGGGATTGATCAGGTTCAGGCCCAGCCCGGTGAAGTCCCGTGTGTTGCGTGTGGCCAGCTGGGCACCATGCACCGCGCAGACGGCGCCGATTTGTGCGTCGGCCATGGCGATGGTCTGCCCCGCCTTCTCACGCTGGACCACCAGCTGGGCGTAAGCCGCAGCGGCCTCCAGGTCGAACGGCAGCGTGCGACCGGCGAAGTCGTCGAACACCATGGCTTCCACCGCGTTGGCCAGCTGACGCTTGCGGTCGCAGTCGGGCAGGCGTCCCAAGCCATAGAGCAATTCGGCGACGACCAGGCTGCAGAGCCACAACTGGTCGGCGGGCTGGGCGTTGACCCAGGCCAGCACGCTCGGCGCCGGCTGCGGACGCATGAGTTCGGACACCACGTTGGTGTCCAGCACGATCAAGTGCGGGCTCCGCTGTCGCCCAGGTGGGCGGCGCGCGGCGCATCGGTGCGCGGGGGCAGGGCCACATCGGCCGCGCCACCCAGCGCTGCAAAGCGGGCATGGATGCGGCTACCCAGGCCACCGGCGGCCGCCGGCTGGGTGAGCACGTTGCGCAGGATGGTGCGCACCTCTTCCTCCATGGACCTGCCATGTTCGGCAGCGGCCAGGCGCAGCTTGTCCTTGATGGCGGGTTCGAGATTGCGGATGGTCAAGGTACTCATGGGACCTCCCCAAAGGAAAAACTGCTGTCAATGCTAGCACCGACAGCAGTTTCGCGCGACCAGAAACGGGATCAGCCGACGAACTTGCGCGCGTTGCGCCAGATCCGCATCCACGGGCTGAGTTCGCTGGCGTTGCCGCTGGTCCAACTCATCTGGATGTTGCGGAACACGCGCTCGGGGTGCGGCATCATGGCCGTGAAGCGGCCGTCGGCCGTGGTCACCGCCGTCAGGCCGCCCGGGCTGCCGTTCGGGTTGAACGGGTACTGCTCGGTGGCCGCACCGCTGTTGTCCACGAAGCGCATGGCCGCAATGGCCTGGGCCGGGTTGCCGCGGTGCCTGAAGTTGGCGAAACCCTCGCCGTGCGCCACCGCGATCGGCAGGCGGCTGCCGGCCATGCCCTGCAGAAACAGGCTGGGCGATGCCAGCACTTCCACCATGGACAGGCGGGCCTCGAAACGCTCGCTCTGGTTGGTGGTGAAGCGCGGCCAGGCTTCGGCGCCGGGGATGATGTCGGCCAGCTCGGCGAACATCTGGCAGCCGTTGCACACGCCCAGACCGAAGGTGTCTTTGCGCGCAAAGAAGCCCTGGAACTGCTCGGACAGCAGCGGGTTGAAGGTGATGCTGCGCGCCCAGCCGATGCCGGCGCCCAGCGTGTCGCCGTAGCTGAAGCCGCCGCAGGCGACCACGCCCTGGAAGTCGGCCAGCTTGGCGCGGCCCGACTGCAGGTCGGTCATGTGCACGTCGTAGGCCTCGAAACCAGCCTGCGTGAAGGCATACGCCATTTCCACGTGCGAGTTCACGCCCTGCTCGCGCAGGATCGCGACCTTCGGGCGGCTCAGGTTCAGGAACGGCGCGGCCACGTTGTCCTGCGGGTCGAATGTGAGACTGACATGCAGGCCCGGGTCTTCGGGCAGACCGGCGGACGCGTGTTCGCTGTCGGCGCAGGCCGGGTTGTCGCGCTGCTGGTTGATCTTCCAGCTCACGCTGTCCCAGACCTGCTGCAGGTCGTACAGGCTGGCGCTGAACACCGCCTTGGTGTCGCGCCAGACCTGCAGCTGGCCCTTGCCCACGTCGATGGACGAGGACTGGGGACGGGTCTTGCCGACGAAGTGGCTGTGCTTGGACAGGCCGTGCTCGCGCAGCGTCTGCATCACCGCGTTGCGGTCTTCGGTGCGCACCTGCAGCAGCACGCCGAGTTCTTCGCTGAACAGCGCCTTGAGCGTGAGTTCCTCGCGCCGCGCGCTGACCTGCTGCGCCCAGTTCTTGGCGTCGCCGCTGTCCATGCGGCTGTCGGAGATGCCGTCGCCTTCGGTGACCAGCAGGTCGACGTTCAGCGACACGCCGACCTGGCCGGCGAAGGCCATTTCGGCCGCTGCGGCCAGCAGGCCCCCGTCCGAACGGTCGTGGTAGGCCAGGATCTGGCCCTGGGCGCGCAGCGCGTTCACGGCGTTGACCAGGTTGATCAGGTCCTGCGGGCTGTCCAGGTCGGGCACCTCGTCACCGGGCTGGCCCAGCGTCAGGCCGAGCACGCTGCCGCCCAGGCGGTTTCGGCCCTTGCCCAGGTCGACGAGTACCAGGGTGGTGTCGTCGATATCGCGGTTGAGCTGCGGCGTGAGCGTGCCGCGCACGTCGGCCAGGGTGGCAAAGGCGCTGACGATCAGGCTGACCGGCGAGGTGACCTTCTTCTTCTCACCGTCTGCCGTCCACTGCGTGCGCATGGACAGGCTGTCCTTGCCCACCGGCACCGACACGTCCAGCGCCGGGCACAGTTCCATGCCGATGGCCTTGACGGTCGCGTACAGGTCGGCGTCTTCACCGGGCTCGCCGCAGGCGGCCATCCAGTTGGCCGACAGCTTGACGCGAGGCAGCTCGATCGGCGCGGCCAGCAGATTGGTCAGCGCTTCGGCCACCGCCATGCGACCCGACGCCGCAGCGTTGATCGCGGCCAGCGGGGTGCGCTCGCCCATGGACATGGCTTCGCCGGCGAAACCGGCGTAGTCGGCCAGGGTCACGGCGCAGTCCGCCACCGGCACCTGCCAGGGGCCGACCATCTGGTCGCGGTGGGTCAGGCCGCCCACGGTGCGGTCGCCGATGGTGACCAGAAAGCGCTTGGACGCCACGGTCGGGTGGCTGAGCACATCGATGACGGCCTTTTCCAGCGACACGCCGGTGAGATCCATCGGCTGGAACTGGCGCTGCACGGTCTTCACGTCGCGGTGCATCTTGGGCGGCTTGCCCAGCAGCACGTCCATCGGCATGTCCACAGCAGCCCCCACGCTCCCCACTTCGTGTGGTTCGCTGCCCCCCGAGGGGGCTGTGCTTGCTTGGGGCGGCCCGGCGCGGACTACTTCCGCCCCCACGCTCCCCACTTCGTGTGGTTCGCTGCCCCCCGAGGGGGCTGTGCTTGCTTGGGGCGGCCCGGCGCGGACTACTTCCGCCCCCACGCTCCCCACTTCGTGTGGTTCGCTGCCCCCCGAGGGGGCTGTGCTTGCTTGGGGCGGCCCGGCGCGGCGCACGGCGTCTTCGTTGCCCACGAACAGGTGGCGCTCTTCGGTCGCCACACCGACCACCGAGAACGGGCAGCGCTCGCGCTCGCAGAAAGCCTTGAACTGTGGGAGCGATTCGGGTGCGATCGCCAGCACGTAGCGTTCCTGGCTCTCGTTGCACCAGATTTCCTTGGGCGCCAGTCCGCTCTCTTCCAGCGGCACGGCGCGCAGGTCGAAGCGAGCGCCACGGCCGGCGTCGTTCACCAGCTCGGGGAAGGCGTTGGACAGACCGCCCGCGCCCACGTCGTGGATGAACAGCACCGGGTTCTGGTCGCCCTGCGCCCAGCAGTGGTTGATGACCTCCTGCGCGCGGCGCTCGATCTCGGGGTTGCCACGCTGCACCGAATCAAAGTCGAGCGAAGCGGCGTTGGTGCCGGTGGCCATGGAGCTGGCAGCGCCGCCGCCCATGCCGATCTTCATGCCCGGGCCGCCGAGCTGGATCAGCAGCGTGCCGGCCGGAAACTCGATCTTCTTCGTCTGCCCGGCGTCGATCTGCCCCAGACCGCCCGCGATCATGATGGGCTTGTGGTAGCCGCGGGTCACACCGCCGACGTCCTGTTCGTATTCCCGGAAATAGCCCAGCAGGTTCGGACGGCCGAACTCGTTGTTGAACGCGGCGCCGCCCAGCGGGCCCTCGGTCATGATCTGCAGCGGGCTGGCGATGTGCTCGGGCTTGCCGCCCGGCTGGTCGCTCATGCCGCCCCAGAGTTTGGAGACGGTGAAGCCGGTCAGGCCGGCCTTGGGCTTGGAGCCGCGGCCGGTGGCGCCTTCGTCGCGGATCTCGCCGCCCGCGCCCGTGGAGGCGCCGGGAAACGGGGAAATCGCGGTCGGGTGGTTGTGGGTTTCCACCTTCATCAGGATGTGGTGGGTAGCGGCCTCGGCCTGGTAGGCGGGCGAAGCGTTGCCGCCTGTCCTGGCGACGAAGCGCTCGAGCTGGTGGCCTTCCATGATGGACGCGTTGTCGGAATACGCCACGATGGTGTGCTGCGGGCTCGTCTGGTGCGTGTGGCGGATCATGCCGAACAGGGTCACGCCCTGCGCCACACCGTCGATGGTGAACTGCGCGTTGAAGATCTTGTGGCGGCAGTGTTCGCTGTTGGCCTGCGCGAACATCATCAGTTCGACGTCGGTCGGGTTGCGCTTGAGTCCATTGAATGCGTTGACCAGGTAATCGATTTCGTCGTCCGCCAGGGCCAGGCCCCAGTCGGTGTTGGCCTTTTCCAGCGCGGCGCGACCGCCGCCCAGCACGTCCACATGTTCCATGGGTGCGGGGTGCAGTTCGGTGAACAGGGCCTCGGCCTGGCTGCGCTCGGTGGTCACGGCCTCGGTCATGCGGTCGTGCAGCCGATCGGCCACGGCGCGCAGTTGATCGGCGCTCAGGCTGGCCTTGCCCAGCAGGCCGCTCTTGAGGCCGATGCGGAACTCGACCAGGCGCTCGACGCGGTGCAGCGCCAGGCCGCAGTTGTGCGCGATGTCCGTGGCCTTGGAGGCCCAGGGCGAGACGGTGCCCAGGCGGGGCATGACCAGCAGCGCCGGTGCGCCGGCCTTTTCAGCCGCCAGGTGCGCGTCGGTCGCGGGTTCGCCGTAGGTCATCAGCTGGCTCAGGCGCTCCAACGTGGCGGCGTCGGGCTCGGCGTCGAACGACGCCAGATGCACAAAACGGGCCGAAAGGCCCGTGATCTTGTCGGAGATGCCCTGCAGGCGGGGCAGGAGTTGCTGGACTTTGAAGTCGCTGACGGCGTTGCCGCCATCAAAAAAGCGCAGGTGCAGGGTCACGGTGGGTGGCCTTGGGGCAGGTTGGTGCAGCCGGAGCGCGGTGGTACCGCGGGGCAGAGGGAAAACCCGGAATTTTACCCGCGGCGCCTGTGCCGTCTTGGCCCCGTGGACCCCGCCGGACAGGCCCCGATGGGATAATCCGCCCCCATGAGCATCACCTTCAAAGACGAGGCCGGCATCGCGGGCATGCGCGAGGCCTGCCGCCTGGCCTCCGAAGTGCTGGACCACCTCACGCCGCACATCCAGCCCGGCGTGACCACGCTGGAAATCGACCGCCTCTCGGCCGAGTACATGAAACGGCAGGGCACGCGTTCGGCCACCATCGGCTACCAGCCCAGCGGCTACCCGCCCTACCCCGGCCACCTGTGCACCTCCATCAACCAGGTGGTCTGCCACGGCATTCCGAACGAGAAGCCGCTCAAGAAGGGCGACATCCTGAACGTGGACGTCACCGTCATCACCAAGGACGGCTGGTACGGCGACAACAGCCGCATGTTCCTCATCGGCGGTGAAGCGGCCTGCAGCGTGCAGGCCCGCCGCCTGTGCCAGGTGACGTTCGAAGCCATGTGGAAGGGCATCGTGCTGGTCAGACCCGGCGCGCGCCTGGGCGACATCGGCCACGCCATCCAGACCTACGCCGAGGGCAAGGGTTACACCGTGGTGCGCGAGTTCTGCGGCCACGGCATCGGCCAGCGTTTCCACGAAGAGCCGCAGGTGCTGCACTACGGCCGCCCCGGCACGCTGGAAGAACTCAAGCCCGGCATGACCTTCACCATCGAACCCATGATCAACGCCGGCAAGCGCGACATCAAGGAAATGGGCGACGGCTGGACCATCGTCACCCGCGACCGTTCGCTGTCCGCGCAGTGGGAACACACCGTGCTGGTCACGCCTACGGGCTACGAGGTGCTCACCCTGTCGGCCGGCAGCCCGCCGCTGCCCGACTTCGTCACCGCCAGCGCGCCAGCGCCCGCCACCGCGGCGGCCTGAGCCCGCTGCGGGCGCTCCTTCTTTCTGCCGCCACACAGCCGCCATGGGCGATCTGAACGAACTGAAGCTGCGTTACCGCAGCGACAAAGCCGCGCTGCTCGCCGATCTGGGCGTGCGGGGTTCTTCCACGCGCGGGGTGCGCAGCGCGCTGCACAAACTCTCGCGCCTGACCGACCGCACCTTGCGGGCCTTGTGGGAGCGCAGCGGCTTTGCCCCCGATGTCGCCCTGCTGGCGGTGGGCGGTTACGGCCGAGGTGAACTGTTCCCCTTCTCCGACGTCGACGTGCTGGTGCTGCTGCCCGACGGCGCCTCGCCGGAACACGACACCACCCTCAAGGAGCGGCTCGAAGGCTTCATCGGCGCGTGCTGGGACCTCGGGCTGGAAATCGGCTCCAGCGTGCGCACCATCGCCGAATGCGTGGCCGAAGCCCAGAAGGACGTGACGGTCCAGACCTCGCTGCTCGAATGCCGCCTGGTCACCGGCAGCAAGCGCGCGGCCGTCGTGCTGGCACAGCGGCTGGACGGCGTACTGGACGCCCGCGCCTTCTACGTGGCCAAGACGCTGGAGATGCGCCAGCGCCATACCAAGTTCGAAAACACGCCCTACGCCCTGGAACCCAACTGCAAGGAATCGCCCGGCGGCCTGCGCGACCTGCAGATCATCCTGTGGGTGGCCAAGGCCGCCGGTCTCGGCCACAGCTGGGACGAACTGGCCCGCCGGGGCCTGGCCACGCCGCTGGAGGCGCGCCAGATCAAGGCCAACGAAGCGCTGCTTTCGCTCATCCGCGCGCGCCTGCACCTGCTGGCCAACCGGCGCGAAGACCGGCTGGTGTTCGACCTGCAGAACGCCGTGGCCGAGTCCTTCGGCTTCAAGGCCCAGGTGCCGGCCGTCATCGCCCCGGGTGGCCCCGAACCCCACCACACGCCGACCACCCGCAGCGTGCGCCGCGCCAGCGAACAGCTGATGAAGCGCTACTACTGGGCCGCCAAGGCCGTCACCCAGCTCAACCAGATCCTGCTGCTGAACATCGAAGAACGCCTGCAGCGCGACGAACAAGGCCCCACGCAGCTGCGCCCGATCAACGAACGCTTCTTCGACAAGGCCAACATGCTGGAGGTGGCCAGCGACGACCTGTACCAGCGCGAACCGCACGCCATCCTGGAGACCTTCCTGCTCTACCAGACCACGGTGGGCATCAAGGGCCTGTCGGCCCGCACCCTGCGCGCGCTCTACAACGCCCGGCCGGTGATGAACGCGAAATTCCGCAACGACCCGGTCAACCGCGCCACCTTCATGCGCATCCTGCAACAGCCCGAAGGCATCACCCATGCCATGCGGCTGATGAACCAGACCTCGGTGCTCGGGCGCTACCTCTGGGTGTTCCGCCACATCGTGGGCCAGATGCAGCACGACCTGTTCCACGTCTACACGGTGGACCAGCACATCCTCATGGTGCTGCGCAACGTGCGGCGCTTCTTCATCGCCGACCATTCGCACGAATACCCGTTCTGCTCGCAGCTGGCCGCCGGCTGGGACAAGCCCTGGATCCTCTACGTGGCCGCGCTGTTCCACGACATCGCCAAGGGCCGCGGCGGTGACCATTCCGAGCTGGGCGCCCGGGACGTGCGCAGCTTCTGCCGCCAGCACGGCATTGCCCGCGAAGACGCCAGGCTCATCGAATTCCTGGTCAACGAGCACCTGGCCATGAGCCGCATCGCCCAGAAAGAAGACCTGAGCGACCCGGACGTGATCGCCGCCTTCGCCCGGCGCGTGGGCAACGAGCGCTACCTGACGGCGCTCTATCTGCTGACGGTGGCCGACATCCGCGGCACCAGCCCCAAGGTGTGGAACGCCTGGAAAGGCCGGTTGCTGGAAGACCTGTACCGCTACACCCTGCGCACGCTCGGCGGCCGCGCGCCCGACCCCGGGGCGGAAATCGAAGCCCGCAAACGCGACGCCCTGTCGCAACTGGCGCTGCACGCCCTGCCCCACATGGCGCACAAGGCCCTGTGGGACACGCTGGACCTGAGCTACTTCATGCGCCACCAGGCCGACGAAATCGCCTGGCACACCCGCGTGCTTACCCGCCAACTGGCGCTCAACGCCCGCGCCGGGGCCGGGGCGGTTCAGCCCGACGCGACCGCGGTCACCGCCGACAGCGCCCAAGCGTCCCCCGAAGCAAGCATCGTGCGCGCCCGCCTCTCCACCGACGGCGACGGCCTGCAGGTGCTGGTGTACGCCCCCGACCAGAGCGACCTGTTCGCCCGCATCTGTGGCTACTTCGACAACGCCGGCTTCAGCATCCTGGACGCGCGGGTGCACACCACCCGCAGCGGCTGGGCGCTGGACACCTTCCAGGTGGTGGCACCGACGCTGTCGGAGCATTACCGCGAGCTGATCGCCATGGTGGAAAACAACCTGGCCCGCACCATCGACGAACGCGGCCCGCTGCCCGAGCCCAGCAAGGGCCGCCTGTCACGCCGGGTCAAGAGCTTCCCCATCACGCCGCGCGTGAACCTGCGCCCCGACGAGAAGGCCCAGCGCTGGCTGCTCAGCGTCTCCGCCAGCGACCGCGCCGGCCTGCTCTATTGCATCTCGCGCGTGCTGGCCCAGCACCACATCAGCGTGCAACTGGCCAAGGTCAGCACCTTGGGCGAACGGGTGGAAGACACCTTCCTCATCAGCGGGCCGGAACTGCAGGTCAACAAGCGCCAGATCCAGATCGAGACCGAGTTGCTGGAAACGCTGGCGGGATGAAAACCGGCAGCACCAGCGACTCGCCTGAACGGGCTGCGGCTCGCGTCCGGCTTCCGGCGGTCTCTCAAAAAACACCAGATAAACACCAGATAACTGATTGATTTTCATGGTGTATTCAGGCGTGGTTGTCAGAGGGAACGAGCTGCATGCCCATGGCTTTGGCCTTCTGCGCGAGGTTGTGCAAGACCCTCTGGCGGTAGCGCTCCTCGAAGTAATCCTGCCCCCGGTCGGTGTATTCCTGCCCGTGGGTGAGCATGGCGTAGATCAGGCGGGCCAGCTTGTGGGCAGCGGCCGTCACCGCCTTGGGCTTGTCCATGCGCGCGCACATGCGCCGGTAATACGCCCCCAGCGCCGACTGGCTCGAACGCAGGGCCGCTGCCGCCAGTCGCAGTGCCTGGGCCGCTCGGTTGGCGCAGCGCTTGGTCTTGCCGCTCATGACCTTGCCCCCGGTGATCTTGGTGCCCGGACACAAACCCAGCCAGGAGGCGAAGTGCAGCGACCCTGCGGAATACCAGGGGCCAGGGTCAGGTCTTGCCTTTTGCCATGATCGATTCGTTTGAAACGTCATGTCATTCTGCAATGACCAGGCAGGCGGAGACAGACAGGACTCATGATCGAAACACAATGTTAAATGGGTCAAAAGACACGACCTGACCAGGACGCCCCGCACGGCGAGGACCTGCCAGCAACGGGCCACAGTGGTCCGGACGCCCCGGGTGGGCGCCGCAGGAGCGGATGCACCGGCTGCAAGAGGCGCCCGCTGCGTCAGCAGACTTGGGGGGCGGGAAGCGGGGGGCTTGTCAGGGCGCCAAGATGCCACGCCTGGACAGTGGGCAACCCTTACACCCCAGTGCCTTGCATGGCGTGCGGCGATGAGGCACCCCGTCCTTTGAACCGCCGCACAAACCACAAGGCCACGTCGTCCACGATGGTGAACACCGCCGGGATGACCAGAAGGCTCAGGAAGGTGGAGGTGATCAGGCCGCCGATCACGGCGATCGCCATCGGCGAGCGGAAGCTGCTGTCGGCCGCGCCCCAGCCCACCGCAATGGGCAGCATGCCGGCGCTCATGGCGATGCTGGTCATGATGATGGGCCGCGCGCGCTTGTGGCAGGCGTCCAGGATGGCGTGCAGCCGGTCCAGGCCATGCTCGCGCCGCGCCTCGATGGCGTACTCCACCAGCAGGATGGAGTTCTTGGTCGCCACCCCCATGAGCATGATCAGGCCGATCAGCGAGGGCATGGAAAAGCTCTTGTTGGTCAGCAACAGGGCGACGAAGGCCCCGCCCAGCGACAGCGGCAACGCCGCCAGGATGGTGAAGGGGTGCAGGAAGGCCTTGAACAGCAGGACCAGCACGATGTAGATGCACAGCACGCCGGTCAGCATGGCCAGGCCGAAGCTGGCGAACAGTTCGCCCTGCACCTCCGCGTCGCCGATCTCGATCACCTGCACGCCCGCCGGCAGGTTCTGCAGGCTGGGCAGCTTCTCCACCGCGGTCTTCATGTCACCCAGCGCGATGCCGGCCAGCTCCACCTCGAAGTTGATGTTGCGCGAGCGGTCGTAGCGGTCGATGACGGCCGGGCCGCCACCGAAGCTGAGCGTGGCGACCTGGCCCAGCATGACCGGGCCTTTGGCGCCCGGCACGGCCAGGCGCGAGAGCACGTCCAGGTCTTCCCGCGCGGCGGCGTCGAGCTTGACCACGATGGGCACCTGGCGTTGCGGCAGGTTGAGCTTGGGCAGGGCCGCGTCGTAGTCGCCCACGGTGGCGATGCGCAGGGTCTCGGCGATGGCGCTGCTGGTCACGCCCAGGTCGGCGGCGCGGGCCAAGTCGGGCGTGACGATGATCTCGGTGCGCACCAGCGCCGCACTCGACTGGATGCTGCCCACGCCCGGGATGGTGCGCAGGTCGCGCTCGATGTCGCGCGCCGCAGAGGCCATGGCGTTGGGGTCGTTGCCGGTCAGGGTGAGGATGTATTTCTCGCCCGAGCCGCCCAGGCCCACCTTGTAGCGCACGCCCGGCAGGTCGGACATGACCTCGCGGATCTGGTTTTCGATCACCTGCTTGCGCGGGCGCTCGCCGCGCGCGTCCAGCTGGATGGTCAGCGCCGCCTTGCGCGATTCCTGCGCGCCTTGCGGGGCGAAAGGGTCGCTGCCGGCCGAGCCGGAACCGATGGTGGTGTAGACCGACTTGACGTGTTGCACGCCATTGACCAGCAGCCGCGCCTGCTCGGCGGTCGCGACGGTCTGTTTCAGGGTGCTGCCCGGTGGCAGTTCCAGGTAGACCTGGGTCTGCGAGTTGTCGTCGGGCGGGATGAAGCCCTGCGGCAGCAGCGGGATCAGCATGATGGAGCCGACGAAGAACAGCAGCGCACCCAACATGGTGACCCAGCGGTGGCGGATGCACCAGGCCGCCCAGCCCTGGTAGGTGTCGAGCCAGCCGGGCTCCTTCTGGTTGGTCATCCAGGCCCAGACCGCGCCGAAGAAACGGTTGCGGCGCGCCCAGGACGGCGCATCCTTGGCGGTCACCACCGGCTTGAGGAGGTAGGCCGCCATCATGGGCGTGAGCGCGCGCGCCACCACCAGCGAGGCGAACACCGCGAGCGCGGCGGTCCAGCCGAACTGCTTGAAGAACTTGCCCGGGATGCCGGCCATGAAGGCCGTGGGCAGGAAGACCGCGATCAGGGTGAAGGTGGTGGCGATCACCGCCATGCCGATCTCGTCGGCCGCCTCCATGGCCGCCTGGTACGGCGACTTGCCCATGCGCATGTGGCGCACGATGTTCTCCACCTCGACGATGGCGTCGTCCACCAGGATGCCGACCACCAGCGACATGGCCAGCAGCGTCACCACGTTGATGGTGAAGCCCATGGTGTGCATGCCGATGAAGGCCGGGATGGCCGACAGCGGCAGCGCCACCGCCGAGACCACCGTGGCGCGGAAGTCGCGCAGGAACAGCCAGACCACCAGCACGGCCAGGATGGCGCCCTCGTACAGCAGGGTCATGGAGGCGTTGTATTCGTCCTCCACCGGCGTCACGAAGTCGAAGGACTCGGTGATCTTCAGGTCCGGCCGCTCCGCCTGCAGCGCCTGGAGCTTGGCCCGCACGCCATGGCCCACCTCCACCTCGCTGGCGCCGCGGCTGCGGGCCACTTCAAAACCCACCACCGGCTGGCCGTCCAGGAACGCGGCGGCCGTGGGTTCTGCGATGGTGTCCACCACGCTGGCGATCTGGTCCAGCCGCACGCGGCGGCCGTCGGACAGGGCAATCTCCAGCGCGGCCAGTTCCTCGGCCGACTGCATGGCCGAGAGCGTGCGCAGCGGTTGCTGGCTGCCGCCGATGTCGGCCCGGCCACCCGCGCTTTCGATCTGCACCCGCGCCAGCTGGCGCGAGACATCGGCCGCCGTGGTGCCCAGCGATTGCAGCTTGAGCGGGTCCAGCTGCACCTGCACCTCGCGGTTGACGCCGCCCACGCGGTTGACCGCGCCCACGCCGCGCACCGACAGCAGCAGCTTGGCCACGTCGTTGTCCACGAACCACGAGATGGCCTCGTCGTCCATCCTGTCCGAGTGCACGGTGTAGGCCAGCACCGCGCCGCCGGCCAGCTCGATCTTGTTGATGATGGGCTCGCGCAGGTCGGTCGGCAGGTCGCCACGCACCTTGGCCACGGCCGAGCGCACGTCGTCCAGCGCCTCCTGCGTGTCCTTCTCGATACGGAACTCGGCGGTGATGGAGACCACCCCGTCCTGCACCTTGGTGTAGATGTGCTTGAGTCCCTGCAGCGAGGCCAGGCTGTTCTCGATCTTGCGGGCGACGTCGTTTTCCAGCTGGTTCGGCGCAGCGCCCGGCAGGCTGGCGACGATGGTGATGTTGGGCACGTCCAGGTCGGGGAAGTTCTGCACCTTCATCGACTGGAACGAGAACAGGCCCGCCAGCGTCAGCATGACGAACAGCATCACCGCCGGGATCGGGTTGCGGATGGACCAGGCGGAGACGTTCATTTCGCCACCTTCACCAGGTCGCCTTCGTTCAGGAACCCGGCGCCCTGCACGGCGATGGACTCGTCGGCCTTCAGGCCATCGAGGACTTCCACGCGTTCACCCACGCGCCGGCCGGTCTGCACCTTGCGCTGGCTGGCCTTGCTGTGCGCGCCGATCACGAACACGTAGTTGTGGCCGTCACGCACCACCACCGCCTGGGCGGGCACGGTGAGCGCGGCGCTCTGGCCCAGGTCGAACTGCCCCTTGGCAAAGGTGCCGGCCTTGAGGTCCGGGTGGCGGGGCAGGTCCACGAAGACCAGCACGTTGCGGGTCTGCGGGTCGGCGCTGGGCGCGATGGCCCGTACCTTGCCTGCCAGCTCGGTGCCGGTCGCAACGGTCACGCGCACGCTCTGCCCCACGCGGATGCGACCCACTTCGCCGGGGGTCACCTCGGCGCGCCATTCCATGCGGCTGCCGCGCACCAGGCGGAACAGTTCCTGCCCGGCCCCCACCACCGCGCCCACGCTGGCGGTGCGGGCCGAGATGACGCCGTCGTCCGGCGCCAGCACCCGCGTGTTGGCCAGCCGCACCTGCGTGGCGCCGAAGGCGGCCTTGGCCGCTTCCCACTGGGCCTTGGCCACTTTCTCGGCCGTCAGGTACTGCGCAATCTGCGACTGCGACAGCGCGCCCGTGTCCTGGATGGCCCGGGCCCGGTCGGCGTCGGCCTTGGCGTTTTCGTAGCTGGCCTCGGCCTGCATCTGGGCCGCACGGCTTTGCAGGCTTTCGGCCTGGGTGGTTTCGCCCGCCAGCGTAGCCAGCACCTGGCCCTTGCGCACCACGTCGCCCACGTTCACGTTCACCGCCGCCAGCCGCAGGCCGTTGAGTTCGGCGCCGATGCTGGCCTCCTGCCAGGCGCTGACGTTGCCGTTGGCCTGCAGGCCCAGCGCCAGCGACTCGCTGCCCGCGCGGGTGACGGTCACCGTCATGGACGGCTTGGCGGTGCTGGCCGGGGGAGCCGCCTGGGTGCCCTGTTCGGCCGGCGGTGCTTCGGCGCTTCGCTGGCAGGCGCTCAGGCTCAGGCCCAGCAGCGCGACGGCCAGTGCCCCGGCCAGGGGACGGAAAGGAAAACGGGTGACAGTGCTCATCGTTGCTCTCAGGGTGTCGGTTGGGGTTGGGCGGGGTCGAATCCACCCCCCAGGGCCAGGTACAGCGCGACCCAGGCGTTGAATCGCTCCTGCTGCAGCGCGATCGCGCTGCTTTCGGCGTTCAGGCGCAGGCGGCGCGCTTCTTCCAGTTCGTTCAGATTCGCCAGGCCCACGCGGTGGCGCGCCTCGGTCGCACGGAAAGACTGCACGTACCCGGCCACGGCCGCGTCGGTGGCGGTCTGGCGCTGCTGCAGGCCCGACAGCGTCACCAGCGACTGTTCGACCTCGGCCACCGCCTGGCGCAGGGTGGCGGCGTAGGCCAGCGCGGCCGCTTCGTACTGGCTGTGCGCGGCGTCGGCGTTGGCGTTGAGGGCACCACGGCCAATGAGTGGCAGGTTCAGCGACAGCGGCCCGATCAACCAGGTGTTGAAGGTGGTGCTGCCCGATGAGGCACTGAAGCGGTTGCGCAGCCAGCTGCCCGAGAGGCTCAAGTTGGGCAGCAGCAGGGCGCGCGCGGCGCCGGCGGCTTCGCCCGCTGCCACCAGCGTGCGCTGGGCGCGGTACACATCGGGCCGCTGCCGGATCACATCGGCCGGCACGGCCTGCACCGCCGGGATCGGCAGCGCGTCGGCCCGCCAGCCGGGGTTCTGGGCCAGCTGGGCGCGCAACTGCGCTTCGGGCAGCGCGGTCAGCGCCACCAAAGACTTGATCTGCCGCTCGCACTGCTCGGTCTGGGCCTGGGTGCGGGCCTGCGCCTCGGCGAGGCTGGCCTGGGCCAGCGCCAGCACGGCCGGCGCGGTCAGCCCCGCTTTTTCGGTCACCGCGCTGCTGCGGGCGGTCGCGGCACGCGAATCGCGGTCGCTGCTGGCCACCGCCAGCTGGGCCACGCACAGCCGGTGCGCCGCGTACCGCTGCGCGACCTCGGCGGCCACCACCACGCGGGCTTCGTGCCAGCCGGCAGCGGCCGCGTCCTGCCGGGCACGGGCGCCGGCGGTCTCGGCGGCTGCGCCGCCCCACAGATCGATCACCCACGAGGCCTGCAAACCGGCACCGAGTGCATTGCCCACGGAACTGTCGGCGTCCATGCGGCCCCGGGAGACGCTGGCCACTGCGGCCACCTGTGGTCCGGCCTGCACCTCGCTGGCGGCCACCACCGCCCGGGCGGCGCTCACCTGCGCCAGGGCCGACGCCACCGTGGGGCTCTGGGTCTGGGCACGGGCGATCCAGTCGCTGAGCACCGGGTCGCCCAGCCGGTTCCACCATTGGGTCAGATCGAGGGTGCTGCCCAGGTGGGCCAGCGGGGGCGCATACCACTGCGTCGGCAGCGGCGGCGCAGCGGGCGGCTCCACGCGCGTGAGCGCGCAGCCGCTGAGCAAGGCCGCGCAGCCGAGCGCGGCGATCATTGGTTTCATGTCAGGTCCATCCACCCTGATGGGCGATACGTTGTTTGCTGGCGAATCTAGTGCATGGGACGCGCCGAACATGTCATTTTGTTTCAGGCGCGCCGAAAGGCCGGGCGCTCAGTCGTCTTCGGACGCATCCAGACCGGGGAACAAGACCTCGGTGAAGCCGAACCGGGTGAAATCGCGCACCCGCATCGGGTACAGCACGCCCTGCAGGTGGTCGCATTCGTGCTGCACCACCCGGGCATGGAAGCCTTCGGCCTCGCGATCGATGGGCCGGCCCGCGAGGTCAAAGCCCTGGTAGCGGATGCGCTGCCAGCGGGGCACCACGCCGCGCAGGCCGGGCACCGACAGACAGCCTTCCCAGCCCTCTTCTTCTGTGGCGCCCAGCGGCGTGATCACCGGGTTGAGCAGCACCGTGCGGGGGACCACCGGCGCATCCGGGTAACGCGGATTGGGTGCGCCGGTGCCGAAGATCACCAGTTGCAGGTCGACACCGATCTGCGGGGCCGCCAGACCCGCCCCGTGGGCCGCGGCCATGGTGTCTTCCATGTCGGCCACCAGGCGGTGCAGTTCGGGGGTGTCGAAGGCGGTGACAGGCTGTGCCACGCGCAGCAAGCGCGGGTCGCCCATCTTGAGGATCGGGTGGATGGCCATGTTCGATACGCCGGAGGGTCTCAAGGTTGTCCCGGATGGACGCCGATTGTGCGCAAGTTACAGTGACCTTGCGTTCAGGCAGGGCGCACCGATCCCTTTTCCGGAGGACCAGACCATGAAGAACCGACTGGCTACACCGAGCACCACCGGCTCGCCCGAACGCGAACGGCGTTGGCAACAGGCCACCCTCGCCGCCCTGTTGATCGGCGGGGCCGCGTGCCTGACGGGCCAGGCCCGCGCGGCCGACATCTTCAAGGAAGCCGACCTGGCCCTGGGGCAGAAACTGATTGCCGAACACAAGTGCGTGGCCTGCCACGTCAGCAAGGTGGGCGGCGACGGCAGCGCCATGTACAAGCCGCAAGGCCGCATCAACACCGCCGGCCTGCTGCGCGGCATGGTGGAGATGTGCAACACCCAGATGAACCTGGGCTTGTTTCCGGAGGAAGTCACCGCGGTCGCGGCGGTGCTGAACCGGGACCACTACAAGTTCAAGTGAGTGTCGCCCCCACGCTCCGCCGCTGCGCGGGTCGCTGCCCCCCAGGGGGGCTGATCCG
>CAYRWN010000001.1:112459-196789 GCA_964428045.1 uncultured Hydrogenophaga sp.
CCGGCGCCGGATCGTTCGCCCCCACGCTCCGCCGCTGCGCGGGTCGCTGCCCCCCAGGGGGGCTGATCCGGCTTGGGGCGGCCCGGCGCCGGATCGTTCGCCCCCACGCTCCGCCGCTGCGCGGGTCGCTGCCCCCCGGGGGGGGCTGATCCGGCTTGGGGCGGCCCGGCGCCGGATCGTTCGCCCCCACGCTGGTCGTGTCAGCTCTGCAGCAGCGCCAGCATGGCGGCTTCGTCGATCACCGCGACCCCCAGCTCGCGGGCCTTGTCGAGCTTGCTGCCGGCGTCTTCGCCGGCGACCACGTAGTCGGTCTTCCTGCTGACCGAGCCGGCCACCTTGGCGCCAGCGGCTTCGAGCATTTCCTTGGCCTGCTCGCGTTTGAGCGTGGGGAAGGTGCCGGTCAGCACGAAGGTCTTGCCCGCCAGGGGCTGGGCGGCGCGTTCGGCGGGCGCCCCTTCGACCCAGGTCACGCCGCAGGCGCGCAGCTGCTCCACCACCTCGCGGTTGTGGGGCTGGTCGAAAAAGGTGCGGATGCTCTGCGCCACCGTCGGGCCGACGTCGTGGACCTCCAGCAGCTGTTCGACCGTCGCGTCCATGATGGCGTCGAGCTGGCCGAAGTGGCGCGCCAGGTCCTTGGCGGTGGCTTCGCCCACATGGCGGATGCCCAGGCCGAAGAGGAAGCGCGGCAGCGTGGTGTGCTTGGACTTCTCCAGCGCGTCCAGCACGTTCTTCGCCGACCTCTCGGCCATGCGGTCCAGGTTGGCCAGCGCCATCAGACCGAGGCGGTACAGGTCCGGCAGGGTCTTGACCACGTCGGCGTCCACCAGCTGTTCCACCAGCTTGTCGCCCAGGCCCTCGATGTCCACCGCGCGTCGCTGCGCGTAGTGCAGGATGGCCTGCTTGCGCTGCGCGGCGCAGAACAGGCCGCCGCTGCAGCGGTGGTCCACCTCGCTTTCTTCTCGCACGGCCGCGCTGCCGCAGACCGGGCAGGTGTGTGGCATGGTGAAGGGCTCGGCGCCGGCCACGCGCTTCTCAGGCAGCGAGGCCACGACCTCGGGGATCACGTCGCCGGCTCGGCGCACGATCACCGTGTCGCCCACGCGCACGTCCTTGCGGCGCGCTTCGTCTTCGTTGTGCAGGGTGGCATTGGTCACGGTGACGTTGCCCACGAACACCGGCGCCAGCTTGGCCACCGGCGTGAGTTTGCCGGTGCGACCCACCTGCACGTCGATGGCCAGCACGGTGGTCAGCTGTTCCTGCGCCGGGTATTTGTGCGCCACGGCCCAGCGCGGCTCGCGCGTCTTGAAGCCCAGTTCGCGCTGCAGCGCCAGGCTGTTGACCTTGTAGACCACACCGTCGATGTCGAACGGCAGCTGGTCGCGGGCCGCGCCGATGTGCTGGTGGAAGGCGATCAGCTCGTCCGCTCCCCGGGCCACGGTGGTCTGCCCGGCCACCGGAAAGCCCCAGGCCTTGAGCTGCATGAGCAGGCCAAAATGCGTCTCGAACACCGGGCCGCCCTGCTCCGCCGGCGTGACCTCGCCCAGCCCGTAGGCGAAGAAGCTCAGCGGGCGCTGGGCGGCGATGGCGGAGTCGAGCTGGCGCACCGCGCCGGCCGCGGCGTTGCGCGGGTTGACGAAGGTCTTCTCGCCCTTCGCACCGGCTGCGATTTTGGCGCGCTGTTTCTCGTTGAGCGCCTCGAAGTGGTCGCGGCGCATGTAGACCTCGCCACGCACCTCCAGGATCGGAGGGCCGTCGGCCGGCAGCCGCAACGGCACCTGCCCGATGGTGCGGATGTTGTGCGTCACGTCCTCGCCCACCTCGCCGTCGCCACGGGTGGCGGCCTGCACCAGCACACCGTCTTGGTAGCGCAGGCTCATGGCCAGACCGTCGAACTTGAGCTCGGCCACGTACTCGACCGGCGGCGCGTCATCGGCCAGGCCGAGCGCGCGGCGCACGCGGGTGTCGAAGTTCACCGCCCCGGTCGGCTCGGTGTCGGTTTCGGTCTCGATGGACAACATGGGCACGGCGTGCCGCACCTTGGCCAGCTCGTCCAGCAGGGCGCCCCCCACCCGCTGCGTGGGCGAATCCGGCGTCAGCAGTTCAGGGTGGGCCGCCTCCAGCACCTGCAGCTCGCGGAACAGCCGGTCGTACTCGGCGTCCGGAATCTCGGGCTCGTCGAGCACGTAGTAGCAGTGCGCATGGCGGTTCAGCTGCGCACGCAAGTCGGCGGCGCGCTCGGCCGGCGAGGGCTCGGCGGCAAACAGGTCGGGGGTCATCAGGAAAACAGGCGGCGGGCCTGGGGCGAACCGGCGGACAGGTCGTGGCTGTCGAGGGCGTCGTACAGGCCTTCGAGGTCGGCACCGATGGCGTCCATGGCGTCGGCACTCAGCAGCTGGACGGCGTCGTCGGTGACCACGCCGTCCATGGCTTCGGCCAGGGCGGCAGCGGCCTGGCGCAGGCGCACGAACGGCTGTTCGCTGCGCGGCACGTGGGTCACTTCCAGCGACAGGACCACCTCGCGCAGCGCGCTCTGTTCCGGGTCTTCGGCCATGGCGGCCTGCGGGTCGTAGCTCAGGCTGAGGATGGGGGCCTGGCCGGTTTCGCTGCCCGCCAGCACCATGCGCCCGGGCAGCACGCCGGCCACGAAGCCCAGCCGGGCCGCGTGCTGAGCCACGTAACCGGGGCTCCAGGCGGCGCGCCGCGCGCGCAGGGTGAAGCCCAGCTGCGCGTCGTGCCCGCTGGCGAAATGATCCAGTTCGCGGGCACGGGCCACTTCGGCGCGCATGTCCGGGAAGTCCGGCGAAGCGCCCACGGCGTCGGCAAAGGCCTGCGCCTTGACCACGAACTCGGAGAACTCGATGTCGTTGAGCGCCCCGGAGCGGTTCGCCAGCTGCACACCGGCCTGCAGCGCGGTGTAGCGCTGCCCGGCGCGCGGGGCCTCCCATTCGCCGGTGGTTTCGTGCTGACCTTCCACCGCAAAGGGCTTGCTGCCCACACGGCGCGTGCCCGGCAGCGCCGCGAGCAAGGCTTCGCCCGAGACGGGGCCTTCGAGCAACAGGGGCGCGATCACATCGATGAGCGCGTCCAGGCCCGGTCGCTTCTCGGGCACCTGCACGACGTGGTTCAGCGTCACGGGGACCACGCCCGGAACCCGCTCGGCCGCCGTGTCTCTGTCGGCTTGTCCGGGCAGCGGTTCGTCCAGCACGGGGTCGATGCGTCCGGCTTCGCCCGGTCCGCCGGGCTGCGTGTCCTGGTACACCCGCTCGTCGGCCGGCGTACCGTCCTGGGTCTTGCACTCGGCCGCGATGCGCGGAGCGCTGCGCCGCGTGACCCAGGCGTTGTAGGCCACCACGCCGGCCAGCACAAGGCCGCCGATGATCGCCAGGCTGATTTGCAGTGAACTCATGGGCAACTAACGGTTGGGTTCAGGTGGGTTCCATCATGCCGGCGGCCGACTCCATGTCCACCGCCACGATGCGCGAGACGCCCTGCTCCTGCATGGTCACGCCGATCAGCTGTTCGGCCATCTCCATGGCGATCTTGTTGTGGCTGATGAACAGGAACTGGGTGCCCTGCTTGCTCATGCTGGTCACCAGCCGGGCGTAGCGTTCGGTGTTGGCGTCGTCCAGCGGCGCGTCCACCTCGTCCAGCAGGCAGAACGGCGCGGGGTTGAGCTGGAAGATCGCGAACACCAGCGCGATGGCGGTGAGTGCCTTTTCGCCGCCCGACAGCAGGTGGATGGTCTGGTTCTTCTTGCCGGGGGGCTGGGCCAGCACCTGCACGCCAGCGTCCAGGATTTCCTCACCGGTCATCACCAGCCTGGCGTTGCCGCCGCCGAACAGTTCGGGGAACATACGGCCGAAGTGGTCGTTGACGGTGTTGAAGGTGCTGCCCAGCAGGTCGCGGGTTTCCGCGTCGATCTTCTTGATCGCATCTTCCAGCGTGGTCATGGCATCGACCAGGTCTTGGGACTGTGCGTCCAGGAAGGTCTTGCGCTCGCGCGCGGCGGTCAACTCGTCGAGCGCGGCCAGGTTCACCGCCCCCAGGGCCTGGATGTCGCGGTGCAGGCGGTCGATGTCTCCCTGCAGGCCGGCCAGGCGCACATTGCCTTCGGTGATGCTCTGCGCCACCGCGGCCAGGTCGGCCTGGGCCTCGGCCAGCAGCTGGCTGTACTGCTCCACACCCAGACGCGCGGCCTGTTCCTTGAGCTGGAAGTCGGTGATGCGCTGGCGCAGCGGGTCGAGTTCGCGTTCGAGCTTGAGCCGGTGTTCGTCGCTGGCGCGCAGCTTGGTTGTCAGGTCGTCGTACTGGCTGCGCAGCGCACCCAGGGCCTGCTCACGCTCGAGCTTGACGGCCAGCACCTGCTGCAAGCCGGCCTGGGCAGCGGCGGCGCTCAGGCGCGTCAGCTCTTCGGCGGCGCGCTGCTCTTCGTCGGCCAGGGCGCGTTCCTGGGCCGCCGCCGTCTCCAGCGAGCGCTGCAGCTCGGCCTGGCGCGCCTGCAGGCTGCGCAGGGCAAACGTGGCTTCCTGCGCACCGCGTTCCAGGCTGCGTTGCTGCTCGCGCGCGCCGGTGAGCTTGCGCTCGGCCTCGATCACCTGGTCGTCCAGCAGGGCATGGCGCTCCTGGCTGTCGGCCAGCTGCATGTCCAGCTCTTCGAAACGGGCCTCGGCCGTGACGCGGCGTTCCTGCAGCGTTTCGAGCTGGGCGTCCACCTCGGCCAGATCGCCCGCGATCTGTTCGCTGCGCGCGCGGGTCTGTTCGGCCAGTTGGGTCAGTCGCAGCGTTTCGACCTGCAGTTCGTGCGCCTTGCCGCGGGTTTCGGCGCCTTCGCGGCGCGCGGTGACCAGGCGCTGGGAGGCCTCGCTGTAGGCGGCCTCGGCGCGCACCAGGTCGGTTCGCGCCTGTTCGCTGATCAGCGCCTGGGCACGGACCTGCTTCTCCAGCTGTTCGATCTCCTGCGCCCGGGCCAGCAGGCCGGCCTGTTCGCTGTCGGGGGCGTAGAAGCTGACGCTGTGCGCGCTGACCGCGTGGCCGCTGGGCACATAAATGACTTGGCCGGGCTGCAGCTGCGCGCGCTGCGCCAGCGCTTCTTCGAGCGACGCGGCCGTCAGGCAGCCTTGCAGCCAGTCGGCCAGCAAGGCCTTCTGGCCGGCGTCGTTCAGGCGCAGCCAGTCGGCCAGGGGTTTGAGGCTGGCGCTGCCGGTGACAGCGACCGACGCAGCCACCGGGCTGTAGAAACTCAGTTTGGCGGGCGGCGCGTCGTTGGCAAAGGCGCGCACCATCTCCAGGCGCGAGACCTCCAGGGCCGACAGGCGCTCGCGCAGCGCGGCTTCGAGCGCGTTTTCCCAACCCGGCTCGATGTGCAGGCGGCTCCACAGGCCCTGCAGGCCATCGAGGCCGTGTTTGGCCAGCCAGGGCTTGAGTTTGCCGTCGGTCCGCACCTTTTCCTGCAAGGCCTTGAGCGCGTCGAGCCGGGCGGAAAAGTCCGCCTGTTTGGCCGATTCGGTGTTGACCGCCTGCTGCGCGGCGCGCCGGGCTTCGTCGAGTTGCGGCACGCTGTCCTGCAGCTCGTGCAGCACGGCGTCGGCCATGTCGGCCAGTTCCTGGGCCTGGGCCAGCTGGGTCTGCAGGTTCAGCAGGCGGGCTTCTTCGGGTGCGGCCAGCGCGTTGCGGTCGGCGCTGAGTTTCTCGCGGCGCACGGCCAGCTGGCGGCTCTGTTCCTCGATGCCCCGCTGCTCGGCCGCCAGCACCTGGATCTGCTGCTGCACCTGGATCACGCTGCCGCGCTGCTCGTTGGCACGGTTCTGGGCGGCGCGCAGGGCATCCTCCAGGGCGGGCAAGGCACCCGCCTGCTCTTCGCCTTGCGCCGCGAGCACCACCGTCTTCTCTTCCGCCTCGAGCAGGGCCTGGGCCAGCTGTTCGAGCTCCACACCCGCGTCCTGGCTGCGCGAGGACCAGGACGCGACCTGTTCCTGGAGCTGCACCAGCCGCTGTTCCACCCGCTGGCGACCTTCGACCACGAAGCGGATCTCGGCTTCGAGCTTGCCGACCTCGGCACTGGCTTCGTACAGCTTGCCCTGTGCCTGGTTCACCTGGTCGCCGGCGGCGTAGTGGGCCTGGCGGATGGTTTCGAGTTCACTTTCCACCCGGCGCAGGTCGGCGGTGCGGGATTCCAGGTCGTTCACTGCCTGGGCCGCGTCGTTCTTGACCTTGACCTGGTCGGTTTCGGCCTCCCCGCGCTTGAGGAACCAGAGCTGGTGCTGCTTGAGCGTGGCGCTGGCGTTCAGTTCGTTGTAGCGCGCCGCCACCTCGGCCTGCTTTTCGAGCTTCTCCAGGTTGGCGTTGAGTTCACGCAGGATGTCCTCGACGCGGGTCAGGTTCTCGCGCGTATCGGCCAGGCGGTTGGCCGTCTCGCGGCGGCGTTCCTTGTACTTGGAGACGCCGGCAGCCTCTTCGAGGAACAGGCGCAATTCCTCGGGCTTGGATTCGATGATGCGGCTGATCGTGCCCTGGCCGATGATGGCGTAGGCGCGCGGGCCCAGGCCGGTGCCCAGGAACACGTCCTGCACGTCGCGGCGGCGCACCGGCTGGTTGTTGATGTAGTAGCTGCTGGTGCCGTCGCGGGTGAGCACGCGCTTGACCGCGATTTCGGTGAACTGGCCCCACTGGCCGCCGGCGCGGTGGTCGCTGTTGTCGAACACCAGCTCCACGCTGGAGCGGCTGGCCGGCTTGCGGTGGTTGGTGCCGTTGAAGATCACGTCCTGCATGGACTCGCCACGCAGCTCGGACGCCTTGCTCTCCCCGAGCACCCAGCGCACCGCGTCCATGATGTTGGACTTGCCACAGCCGTTGGGCCCGACCACGCCCACCAGTTGCCCCGGGAGCATGAAATTGGTCGGCTCGGCAAAGGACTTGAAGCCCGATAACTTGATCGAATTGAGGCGCACGGGAATTCGGTAGCAGTTTGCAACTGCTTGATTTGCAAAGAGAATCCGCCCCCTGACGGAACCGGACCGCAAACCGCATGATACCGTGTGAGCGTTGCGGGCCAGGGGCCAACCCCGCACCGGCAGACCGACCCGGGCACTTGGGATAATCGGCGAATGAATCCCCATCTGTCCCTCTTGCAGCCCTACCCCTTCGAGCGGCTGCGCCAGCTGTTCGCGGGCGTCTCGCCCAGCCCGGCGCACCGCGCCATCAGCCTGGGCATCGGCGAACCCAAACACGCCACGCCCCAACTGCTCAAGGACGCGCTGGCCGCCGCGCTGGACACCGGCCTGACCGGCTACCCCGCCACCGCCGGTGAACCCGCCCTGCGCCAGGCCTGCGCCGTCTGGATGCAGCGCCGTTACGGCGTGGCGCTCAACCCCGCCACCCAGGTGCTGCCGGTCAACGGCTCGCGCGAGGCGCTGTTCGCCTTCGCCCAGACGGTGCTGGACGCGTCCCAACCCGGCGCCACGCTGGCCTTCCCCAACCCGTTCTACCAGATCTACGAAGGCGCAGCCCTGCTGGGCGGCGCCCAGCCCCACTACGTGCCCAGCGTGCCGTCGCGCAATTTCGCTGTGGACTGGGACAGCGTGCCCGACGAAGTCTGGGCGCGCACGCAGCTGATCTTCGTCTGCTCGCCCGGCAACCCCACCGGTGCCGTGATGCCGCTGGCCGAGTGGCAGAAGCTGTTCGAGCTGAGCGACCGCCACGGCTTCGTGATCGCCTCCGACGAGTGCTACAGCGAAATCTATTTCCGCGACGAACCGCCGCTGGGCGGACTGGAAGCGGCCGTGAAGCTGGGTCGGCCGGACTTCAGGAACCTCATGATGTTCACCAGCCTGTCCAAGCGCAGCAACGTGCCGGGCCTGCGCAGCGGGTTCGTGGCCGGTGATGCGGCCCTCATCAAGAGCTTCCTGCTCTACCGCACCTACCACGGCGGCGCCATGAGCCCGGCCGTGCAGGCGGCCAGCGTGGCCGCCTGGAACGACGAAGAGCACGTCATCGACAACCGCCGCCAGTACCGCGAGAAGTTCGCCGCCGTCACGCCGCTGCTGGCCCAGGTGCTGGACGTGGCCCTGCCCGACGCGGCCTTCTATCTCTGGGCCGGCGTTCCGCCGTCGTTCGAGGGTCGCGTGCCAGGCCTGAGCGCCGACGAAGCCTTCGCCCGCGAGCTGCTGGCTCAATACAATGTGACGGTTTTGCCCGGCAGCTACCTGGCACGCGCCGCCGGCGTCGTCAATCCTGGCGCCGGCCGGGTGCGCATGGCCCTGGTGGCCGAACCCGCCGAATGCCTGGAAGCGGCCGACCGCATCGTGCGCTTCTGCCAGGCACAGGCCTGACCGGCTCCCCCTTCCACCGCTCAACCCTCAACGCTGAACTTCACATGACGCAACAACTGCAAAACCTGATCGAAACCGCCTGGGACAACCGCGCCGAACTCTCGCCCGCTTCCGCCCCCAAGGAAGTGCTGGACGCCGTGACCCACGTGATCGACCAGCTCAACACCGGCAAGCTGCGCGTGGCCACCCGCGAAGGCGTGGGCCAGTGGACCACCCACCAGTGGATCAAGAAGGCCGTGCTGCTGTCGTTCCGGCTGAACGACAACGCCATCATGAAGAGCGGCGACCTGACCTTCTTCGACAAGGTCAAGACCAAGTTCGGCGACCTCAGCGAAGCCGAACTCAAGGCCACCGGTGTGCGCGTGGTGCCGCCGGCCGTGGCCCGCCACGGCAGCTTCGTGGCCAAGGGCGCGATCCTGATGCCCAGCTACGTGAACATCGGCGCCTACGTGGACGAAGGCACCATGGTCGACACCTGGGCCACCGTCGGCTCCTGCGCCCAGATCGGCAAGAACGTGCACCTGTCCGGGGGCGTCGGCATCGGCGGCGTGCTCGAACCGCTGCAGGCCGGCCCCACGATCATCGAAGACAACTGCTTCATCGGCGCCCGTTCGGAAGTGGTCGAAGGCGTGGTGATCGAAGAGAACTCGGTCATCTCCATGGGCGTGTACATCGGCCAGAGCACCCCCATTTACGACCGCGCCACCGACACCGTGAGCTACGGCCGCGTGCCGGCCGGTTCCGTGGTGATCAGCGGCAACCTGCCCAAGGAGGGTGGCAAGTACAGCCTGTACGCGGCGGTGATCGTCAAGCGCGTGGACGCGCAGACCCGCGCCAAGACCAGCCTGAACGACCTGTTGAGAGATTGATTGTTCCCCCCTGCGCCGCTGCGCGTCTTCCCCCCAGGGGGACAACACCTGCGGGCTGGCAATGCCAGCTCTGCGGTGTTCCGGACTGAGACACGGCCTCCGACAAGACTTTCCTCTACCTCTTAGGAACCAGCATGAGCAGCGGAACGATGGAGCGCATCCTGCGCCTGATGGCCGACAAGAAGGCATCGGACGTGTACCTGTCGGCGCACGCGCCGGCCATGATCAAGATCAACGGGCAGACCATTCCGATCAACAGCCAGGTGCTGCCGCCGGACGCACCGCTGAACCTGCTGTCGGAGGTGGTGCCGGCGACGCGCATTGAGGAGCTGCAGGAGTCGGGCGAACTCAACCTCGCGGTCCTGCTGGAGGGTGTGGGCAACTTCCGGGTCAGCGCTTTCCGCCAGCGCAGCAGCTACGCGGTGGTGATCCGCTTCGTGCCCGGCGATGTGCCCGCGCTGGACTCGCTCAATGTCGCTCCTGTGCTGGCCGAGCTGATCATGGAAAAGCGCGGGCTGATCCTGATGGTGGGCTCCACCGGTGCGGGCAAGACCACCACGCTGGCCGCCATGATCGACCACCGCAACGAGAACGCATCGGGCCACATCCTCACCATCGAAGACCCGATCGAGTACACCTACCGCAACAAGAAGTCGGTGGTCAACCAGCGCGAGATCGGCACCGACACCCAGTCGCTGCAGATCGGTCTGAAGAACGCGCTGCGTCAGGCGCCCGACGTGATCCTGATCGGCGAGATCCGCGACCGCGAGACCATGTCGGCCGCCATCGCGTACGCGCAGTCGGGTCACCTGTGCCTGGCCACCCTGCACGCCAACAACAGCTACCAGGCGCTCAACCGCATCCTGAGCTTCTATCCGGTCGAGGTGCGTCCGACCATGCTGGGCGACCTGGCTGCGGCGCTGCGCGCCATCGTGTCCCAGCGCCTGCTGCGCACCCACACCGGGGGGCGCGTTCCGGCCATGGAAGTGATGCTCAACACCGCCCTGATCGCGGACCTGATCCAGAAAGCCGACTTTTCCGGCGTGCGCGAAGCGATGGAGAAGTCCCTGGCCGAGGGTTCGCAGAGTTTCGAACAGGACCTGGCACGGCTGATCACCGATGGCCTGGTCTCGCGCAACGAAGGCCTGGCCCACGCCGATTCGCCCAACAACCTGATGTGGCGGCTGCAGAACGACCTCAACGCCACGAAGTCCAACAAGTCCGCCACACCGGTCGAAGAAGACCAGAGCGACGCCGCGTCCTTCACCGAGTTCACCCTCGACGTCAAGTTCTGATGAGTGCCACGCTGCTGCTCACCGAAGCCCTGATCGCCCGACCCTCGGTCACACCGCTGGACGAGGGCTGCCAGCGCCTGATCGCCGACCGGCTGTGCAGGCTGGGTTTTGCGTGTGAAACCCTGGAAAGCGGCCCCGACGACTTCCGCGTCACCAACCTCTGGGCGCGCCGCGGCAACGGCCGGCAACCCACGCTGGTGTGGGCGGGCCACACCGATGTGGTGCCGACCGGCCCCCTGCAGGCGTGGACCAGCGACCCCTTCGTGCCGGCCCACCGCGGCGGCAAACTCTATGGCCGCGGCGCCAGCGACATGAAGGCCTCGCTGGCCGCCATGGTTGTCGCCTGCGAAGAATTCCTGGCCGAAAACCCCGACCCGGGCATCGACATCGCCTTTCTGCTGACCAGCGACGAAGAAGGTCCCGCCAACGACGGCACCGTGGTGGTCTGCCGCGAGCTGCAGCGCCGCGGCGAACGGCTGGACTGGTGCATCGTCGGCGAGCCCACCTCGGTGGAACGCACCGGCGACATGATCAAGAACGGTCGCCGCGGCACCATGAGCGGCAAGCTCACGGTCAAGGGCATCCAGGGCCACATCGCCTACCCGCACCTGGCCAGGAATCCGATGCACATGGTCGCCCCGGCGCTGGCCGAACTGGCCGGGACAGTCTGGGACCAGGGCAACGCCTTCTTCCCGCCCACCAGCTGGCAGATCAGCAACATCCACGGTGGCACCGGCGCGAGCAACGTCATCCCGGGCACGGTGGTGATCGACTTCAACTTCCGCTTCTGCACCGAGTCCACGCCCGAAGGGCTGCAGCGGCGCGTCACCGACCTGCTCGCGCGCCACGGCCTGCAGCCCGGCGCCGATTTCGACCTGGCCTGGACGGTCGGCGGCCTGCCCTTCCTCACCACGCCCGGTACCTTGGTGGACGCGGTGCGCGCGGCCATCCGGGACGAGACCGGCCTCAGCACCGAGCTGTCCACCACCGGCGGCACCAGCGACGGGCGCTTCATCGCCCGGATCTGCCCGCAGGTGATCGAACTCGGCCCGCCCAACGCCACCATCCACAAGGTGGACGAGTGCGTCGCCGTGGCGGACATCGAACCGCTCAAGAACATCTACCGCCGCACGCTGGAACAGCTGGCGCAACGGGCCGCTGCATGACGCTGCAAGACATCCTCGCCGGTGCCGTCGCACGCCTGGAAGCCGCCCGGCTGGCCTATGGCCACGGCACCACCAACGCGCGCGACGAAGCGGCGTGGCTGGTGCTGTGGCAACTGGGCCTGCCGCTGGACGGCGACCTGGACGAAATGGCCGAGACGCCGGTGAGCGAAGACGATGCGCTGGCGGTGGCCGAACTCATCACCCGCCGCATCGAGACCCGCCAGCCTGCGGCCTACCTCACCCACGAAGCCTGGCTACAGGGCGTGTCGTTCTACGTGGATCCGCGGGCCATCGTGCCGCGCAGCTTCATCGCCGAGCTCATCGCCGACGGCGGCTTTGACGCCTGGCTTTCCGAAGACACGCGCCAGGTGCTGGACCTGTGCACCGGCAACGGCAGCCTGGCCGTGCTGACCGCACTGGCCTGGCCGGACGTGCAGGTGACCGGCGCCGACCTCTCGCCCGACGCCCTGGCCGTGGCCCGCATCAATGTGGACCGGCACGGCCTGCAGGACCGCATCACGCTGATCGAATCGGACGGCATGGCCCAGTGCCCCGGCCCTTGGGATCTGGTGCTGTGCAACCCGCCCTATGTGAATGCGCAGAGCATGCTGGCCCTGCCCGCCGAGTACCGCGCCGAGCCCGAACTGGCGCTGGCCGGTGGGGCCGACGGCATGGACTTCATCCGCGCGCTGCTGCGCGACCTGCCCTCGCGCCTCAACCCGAACGGCGTGCTGGTGCTGGAAATCGGCAACGAGCGTGCCCACTTCGAAGCCGCCTTCCCGCAGCTGGAAGCCGTGTGGCTGCCCACCAGCGCCGGTGACGACCAGGTGCTGCTCCTTTCTTTTGAAGCCCTCACGGCGCTGACCGCTTCGGCCGCGCCCCAACCATGATCACTTTGCGAAACGTGGTCCTTCGTCGTGGCACGAAGGTCCTGCTCGATGGCGCGTCCGCGACCATCAACCCCGGCGAAAAAGTCGGCCTGGTCGGCCGCAACGGCGCCGGCAAGTCCAGCCTGTTCCGCCTGCTCGACGGCACCCTGCACGAAGACAAGGGCGATTTCAACGTGCCCGCCCAGTGGCGCGTGGCCCAGGTAGCGCAGGACATGCCCGAGACCGACCTCCCGGCCACGCAGTTCGTGATCGAAGGTGACGTGACCCTGCTGGCCGCCCGGCAGGAAGTGGCGGCCGCCGAAGCCAGCGACGACGGCGAACGCATGGCCCACGCCTACATGGCGCTGCACGACGCCGGCGCGCACGATGCACCGGCCCGCGCGCAGGCGCTGATCCTGGGCCTGGGTTTTCGCACCGACGAGCTGGACCGCCCGGTCAACAGCTTCTCCGGCGGCTGGCGCATGCGCCTGCAGCTCGCGCGTGCCCTGATGTGCCCGAGCGACCTGCTGATGCTCGACGAACCCACCAACCACCTGGACCTGGACGCCCTGGTCTGGCTGGAGGCCTGGCTCAAGCGCTACGAGGGCACCATGCTCGTGATCAGCCACGACCGCGAGTTCCTCGATGCCGTCACCGACGTCACCGTCCACATCGAGCGCGCCCAGCTCACCCGCTACGGCGGCAACTACAGCCGCTTCGAAGACATGCGCGCCGAGCAGATGGCGCTGCAGGCATCGGCCTACGCGCGCCAGCAGGAGAAGATGGCGCACCTGCAGAAATTCATCGACCGCTTCAAGGCCAAGGCCAGCAAGGCCAAGCAGGCGCAGAGCCGCGTCAAGGCGCTCGAACGCATGGAGAAGATCGGCCCGGTCCTGGCCGAAGCCGAGTTCACCTTCGAGTTCAGCGAACCGCAGAACCTGCCCAACCCCATGCTGGCCATGCAGGACGTGAGCTTCGGCTACCCGCCTCTGGAGGAAGGTGGCGAACCCACCGTGATCGTGCGCAACGTCAGCCGTTCGGTGCTGGCGGGTCAGCGCATCGGCATCCTGGGCGCCAACGGCCAGGGCAAATCCACGGTGGTCAAGACCATCGCGCGCGACCTGGCCGCCATCGGCGGCGAGATCATTGAAGGCAAGGGCCTGAACATCGGCTACTTCGCCCAGCAGGAACTGGACGTGCTGCGGCCGGCGGACACGCCGCTGGAGCACATGATCCACCTGGTCAAGGACTGCACCGCCAAAGGCAGCCTGAGCGGCCAGGCCACGCGCGAGCAGGACCTGCGCAGCTTCCTGGGCAGCTTCAACTTCACCGGCGACCAGGTCAAACAGGCCGTGGGCAGCATGAGCGGCGGTGAGAAGGCGCGGCTGGTGCTGTGCATGATCGTCTGGCAGAAACCCAACCTGCTGCTGCTCGACGAACCCACCAACCACCTGGATCTGGCCACACGCGAAGCGCTGTCGATGGCGCTCAACGAGTTTGAAGGCACGGTGATGCTGGTCAGCCACGATCGCCACCTGTTGCGCGCGGTGTGCGACGAGTTCTGGCTCGTCTCGCGCGGGGGCATCGGCCCCTTCGACGGCGACCTGGACGACTACCAGCGCTATCTTCTGGATGTGGCCAAGCAGGCCCGCGAAGCGCAGCGGCAGGAACAGAAAGACCTCAGGAACGCTGCGGCCGAACCGGTGGCGGCCGCTCCGGTCCCCGTGGCGGCCAGCCCCGCACCGGCCGCCAGCCGCAGCCCCGAGCAGCGCAAGCTGGATGCGCAGCGCCGCCAGCAACGGGCCGAGCAACTGCGTCCGCTCAAAAAGGAGCTGGAGCAGTCAGAAAAGCGCATGGCCGCACTGAACACCGAAAAGCGGGCACTGGAAGAGACGCTGAGCCAGCCCGCCAGCCCCGTCACACTGGCGGACACGGGTCGTCGTCTCAAGGCGGTGAACGACGAGCTCGAGGCGCTCGAACTGCGCTGGCTGGAGCTCGGCGAGCAGCTGGAAGCCGCCACCAGTGACGGCGACGCAACGGCCTGATCAGCGCTCGACACCCAGCCGGGTTAGCATTTAGGTTCTACTGTTTCAACGCGACTTTGGAAAGGGAACGCGCACATGATGTCCATTCTGGGAACCTTGTTCATTGGTCTCATCGCTGGCTTCATCGCACGCGCCATCAAACCCGGTGACGACGGCATGGGCTGGATCATGACGGCGGTGCTCGGCGTGGCCGGCTCTTTCGTCGCCAGCTATGGCGGCGCCGCGCTCGGTCTGTACAGCCCGGGCCAGCCGGCCAGCTTCATCGGTTCCGTGGTGGGCGCCGTGTTGCTGCTCGTGGTCTACGGTTTCGCGAAGAAGAAACAAGGCTGACCCGTCTGGTCCCGGCCTGCAGCCGCGGCCCCAAGGAACCCGCCCGCGTGGCGGGCTCCTTTTTGCCCTGGCGACGTCCCCCGACGGTCGCCGCTGGAACCAACAAAAAAGCCCGCTACATCATCTGTAGCGGGCTTTTGTTGTCCCACAAGGGGATTTTGGTAGGACGTGGCAGGCTCGAACTGCCGACCAACGGATTAAAAGTCCGCTGCTCTACCAACTGAGCTAACGTCCCATCAAACCACGACACCGATCGTAACAAGCCCGGGGGACCTGGTGTGCTTCGGTAACGCCGATTTTTTCTGGTGGGGCGTGAGTGACTCGAACACTCGACCTACGGATTAAGAGTCCGCTGCTCTACCAACTGAGCTAACGCCCCGTCTTCACGGGTTCGCTGAATGCGAAGCCTCAGATTATAGCGTCGAAAATACCCGCTTTTGAAGAGCCGATCAGGCTTTTGAGTGGGTCGCCAGGGTGTTCATGACCCAGCCCGCCGCGCACAGGCCGAATGTAGCGGTCACGCTGACGACCGAGCCATAGCCGTGGCAGTTGAGCGAACCATCGCCCGCTTCCAGGTTGCAAGATGCATCGGGCGGAGCCACGGCTTCGCGGCTGAACACGCAGGCCGTTCCCATGCGGCCCTGGCGCGCACCGCCGTGCTGCTTGCGAAGCCGGTAGCGCAACTGAGCCAGCAAGGGATCGTGCGTGACTTCGGCCAGATCGGCCACCTCCACCGCCTGCGCCAGGCGTTTGCCGCCCGCGGCACCGACGGTCACAAACGGCACCTGGCCCTGACGCGCCCAGGCCGCCAGCGCGGTCTTGGCCCGCACCTGGTCGCAGGCGTCGACCAGGGCCGAAGGCATGCCCCCTTGCAGGAGTTGGGGCCAGTTATCGGGCGTCACGAAGGCATCGATCGTGTCGACCACACAATCCGGATGAAAGCCCGCAATGCGTTCGCGCATGGCCTCGGCCTTGGCCTGGCCCAAGGTGCCATCCTGTGCGTGGATCTGGCGGTTGATGTTGGACACGGCGACATGGTCCAGGTCGATCAGGCTCAGCCGCCGCACACCGCTGCGGGCCAGGGCTTCCACTGCCCAGGAGCCCACCCCACCGATGCCGACCACGACGACGTGCGCGTCAAACACCTTTTGGGCGCCTAGCACGCCGTACAGGCGGCGCAGGCCGCCGAAACGACGCTCGAAGTCGTCGGTCATGGGTGCTTTCGAACCGGGCTCAATCGCGTTCGAGCAACCACATCTGGAACCGCAAGCCGATGACGGCGCCGGACACGATGCCGGTCACCGCAATGAAGCTGGTCACGCTCAGGGTCGACAGACCGGAAAGGCCCTGCCCCACGGTGCATCCCAGCGCGGTGACGCCACCCACGCCCATCAAGGTGGCGCCACCGAGGTGGAGTGCGGTGTCCTGCGTGCCGCGAAAGCCTTCCCATTGGAAGCTGCGGTCGAGCAGGGCTTGCAGGAACGAGCCCAGTACCACGCCACCCACCGCCACGACGCCGATGGTGAGCAGGTTGGAGGTGTCGCTGAACCGGATCAGCCAGTCCTGCGCATAGGCCATGGGCGCGGTGAACGAAAACGACTCCATGCGGCCGGAGTCGGTCGCCAGGTACACCGACTCCAGGGTCTCCGGGTGTTCGGCCACAAAACCCAGGCGGCCGCTGATCCACCACATCGCGGTGACGGTCAAACCCAGTCCGATGCCACCCAGCAAGTTGCCCGGCGTGCGGAAGTCGCGGCTGCTCAAGGACCAGGCCAGCAAGACACCACCCACCGCCAGGGACAGTCCCAGGCCGGTCTGCCCCACACCCAGCCCCGTGACCTGGGACAACCAGGCGGGCAATGCTGCTCCACCGGGCATGTCAAAAGCGACGGTGTCGACCGTGTTCACGCGCAACACCGCAAACACGCCGCTGAGGGTCGCGTAGGCGGCAAAACCCATGACGAAGAAAACGGTCAGTGCCTTGAGGCTGCCCCCACCGATGCGTATCAGCGTCTTGCTGCCACAACCCGAAGCGAGCACCATGCCGACACCGAACAGCGTGCCGCCCAGCAGGGCCGACAACCAGACCACACGGCTTCCCGCGTAGATGGTTTGCGCCGGGTCGATCCAGCCCATCCAGGTCAAGGTGTGGAAGCCGATCATCGCAACGGCCACGGCCGCAGCCCACATGCGCATCCTCGTCCAGGAGCCCATGTTCACGATATCGCTGACCGCCCCCATGGTGCAGAAATGGGTGCGCTGGGCGATGAAACCAAAAACGGCGGCGGCCGCAAAAGCGGCCGACAGCACCCAGGTGTTCTGTTGTTGCAGTGCGGCGAGGTCCATGCCGGCGATTGTAAAAGCAGGCATCAAACCCACCGGGGGGCGTCGGAAGTCAGCGCAGGCGACTCAAACGCTCGCGTGCCGCGCCGGCCGCCTCCGAATCGGGGCGGGCCTTGATCAGGTCTTCCAGCGTGCGGCGGGCGCTGCGGGTGTCCTTGAGTTCGATCTGGCTGTTGGCAATCGCCAGTTGCGCCTCGGGAGCGCGCGGGTGGTCTGGAAACTGCGTGACCAGCCGCCGGTGCGATTCGACGGCACCCTTGTAATCGCGGCTGGCGTACTGGGCGTTGCCCAGCCAGTACAGGGCGGCAGCGGTGTAGCCGCTGTCAGGGTAACGGCGCAGGAACTGCTGATACGCCACCGACGCGGCTTCGAATTCAGAGCGGCGCAGAGTCTCCATGGCGGTGTCGAAGTCCCGCTTTTCGACCGGCGCCGCGTTGAAGTCCTTGCCGTCGAGCGACACCTTCACCGGCTCCACCTTGCGCAGTCGCTCGTCCAGCCCGAGCTGCACGTCCTTTTGCTGGCGCTGCAGTTCAGAAACCTCCCGAGCCAACAGCTCGTTCTGCCCGCGCATGCGCGCCAGCTCGGCCCTCAGCTGTTCGGTCTGGTTGGCCAGGTCCAGCAGGCTGCGGCGCATCGCCGCGGTCTGAGCCTCGCGCGCTTCCTCCGCAGTACGCGCTGCGGCGGTGCTGGCGGCATGGGCGGCCTCTGCCGCCTGGCGGTTGATCTCGACCCGCTGGCGCAATTCGATGATGGCCTTGCGCGCCTCGTCATCGTTGAACAGGGCATGGGCCTGCATCGGCCAGAAGGCGGCGACTGCGCCCGTCAGGGCGAGCAGGGCACGGGGAAGACGGCTGCGAAAAAACATGCGGGATCTCATCAGCGGTAGGTCAGTTCGACCCGGCGGTTCCTGGCATATGCCTCTTCGGTGAAGCCGTTGACCGCGGGTTTCTCCTCGCCAAAGCTGACTGGTTCCATCTGCTGTTCGCTCACACCCAGCAGGGCCAGTGCACGACGAACCGCCTCGGCCCGTTTCTGGCCCAGTGCCAGGTTGTATTCGCGGCCACCACGTTCGTCGGTATGCCCTTCCAGCGACAGGCGGCGCTTCGGATCGGCCGCCAGGTAGCGGGCATTGGCTTCCAGCACGGTGGCGAACTCGGGCTTGACCACAAAACTGTCGTAGTCGAAATACACCAGTCGGGCCATGGCCACGGGCTGGGCTGCACCCACCGGGGCCACCTGGACCGGCGACACGGCGCGCTGATCGGCAACACCTCCCGTTGCGGGCTGCATGGCGCTGCCCTGCCCCAGGGGCGTCACGGCCGTTGGAGAACGATCGACCACGGGCACTTCGCCCAGCGGCACGCTGGAGGCGCAAGCGGTCAGACCGGCGATCACCACGCAAGAGACCAGCCAGGCCAAGCTGCGTGAAGAGATGGGAAGTTGAGGGCTCATAAAGCGGGGCTTTCAGGTTGGTTTTCAAGCGTCCCCGCAGCTGCGGGGACCTGGTTGTCGGGGTACGGTCAGCGCAGGAATGGACCCCACTCGGGCTCCCGGATGTCGCCCTGTGCCCCGGCGAGCCGGGTCTTGATGCGTCCGTCCAGCGTGGTGGTCATCAGGGCTTCCTGTCCGCTGTCGCGGGTGGCGTAGATGATCATGCGGCCGTTCGGCGCAAAGCTCGGACTTTCGTCGGCGCTGGTCTCTGTCAGGACTCTGACATCGCCGTTGCCCAAGTCCATCACGTGCAGGCGGAACGCTCCGCCAGTGCGGGAAATGTAAGCCAGGTAGCGTCCGTCGGGACTGACCGACGGCGAGATGTTGTAGTTGCCGCTGAAGGTGACCCGCTGCGCCTGGCCGCCCTGAGAACCCATGCGATAGATCTGAGGTGACCCGCCCCGGTCGCTCACGAAATAGATGGACTTGCCATCGGCACCGAAGACCGGTTCGGTGTCGATGCTGTCGCTTTGCGTCAGCCGGCGTGGTTCCCCGCCCTCCGCAGGCAGGGCGTAGAGCTGGGCATTGCCGGAAATGGAGAGCGTGGCCACCAGTTGCCGACCATCGGGCGACCAGGCGGGTGCGCTGTTCGACCCCCGGAAGTTGGCCAGCAGGCGGCGGCGGCCGGTGGACACGTCGTGGGCATAGATCACCGGCTTGCGCGCCTCGAACGACACATAGGCCAGCTGCGTGCCACCCGGCGCCCAGCTGGGGGAAATGATGGGTTCGGGGCTGCTGAGCGCTGCCCGGGCGTTTTCGCCGTCGGCGTCGGCCACCCACAGGTTGTAGCGCTGCCCGACTTTGCTCACATAGGCGATCCGGGTGGAAAACACACCCTTGTCACCGGTGATCTTTTCGTAGACGTGGTCGGCGATGCGGTGCGCCGCCAGGCGCAGGTCCGCCGCATTCACGGGGTAACTCAGGCCACCCAGGTCATCACTCCGCACCAGATCCCAGAGCCTGAAACGCACGTCAAAGCGCCCATCGGCCAGGCGGCTGACGCTGCCGGCCACCAGCGAGTCGGCGCCTTTGCCGCGCCAGGCCGTGGCATCGGGGCGGGTGGTTTCGTCCAAAGTGCCCGCCACGGGTTCCACAAACCGGAACTGGCCACTGCGCTCCAGGTCCGCGCGAACGATGGCTGCGATGTTCTGGCTGGCGGCATCGTTGCCGCGAAAGTTCACCACCGAAAACGGGAACTGGGTCAGACCGACCCCGGCGACTTCGACCCGGAATTGCGCGCGGGCTTCGCGCAACGGCCAGGCCATCAGGGGCCATGCACCCACGGCACACAGCAGGCTTTGGCGTCGGGTCGGATTCCAGCGTTCCAGCGGTGTCAAATTCAGCGTCCTTTCATGATCTCGCCCCGGGGCAGCGAAGCACATCGCGCCAGCCCCCTCAGGCAACGACCGATAATAACGGAGTGCCTGTCGCCCTCCGTGACAAGTTGTGCGGGTGAACCGCTGCTTCAGCGACCCTGCGCTGGACCCCGGATGATGCCGATTGGTTCCCGTTTGAATCACCCCTTTTCCGAACCCGCCCCATTGAGTGCCACGAACCTCCCACCTGCCGCCCCTTCGGGCAGCCTGCTCCAGCGCCTCGCACGGCTGTGGCCCTATTTCCGCGGTGCGCGCTCAGGCATTGCGTTGGCGGCTGTGGCCACGCTGCTGGGTGCCCTCACCGAGCCCCTGATTCCCGCCCTGCTCAAGACCTTGCTGGACCGGGGCTTCAGCCAGGGCGCCATCGAACTCTGGATGGTGCCCGCTGCGCTCATGGGCCTGTTCGGCGCCCGCGGACTGGCGGTGTTTCTGGCCCAGTACGCGCTCTCCTACACCGCCAGCCTGGGCCTGCTGAACATGCGGCGCGCCATGTTCGCCAAGCTCAACGCCGCCCAGATGTCGCTGTTCGCACAGCAGAGTGCGAGCAAGCTCTCCAACACCCTGGTCTACGAGGTGCAGACCGGTTCCTCGCTGCTGGTGTCGTCCATCCTCACGCTGGCCAAGGACAGCCTGACCATGGTGGCGCTGCTGGGCTACCTGCTGTATCTGAACTGGAAGCTCACCCTGATCGTGCTCATGCTCTTCCCAGCGCTGGTGGTGGTGATGAAGCTGCTTTCAAAGCGGCTCTACAAGCTCTCGCGCAGCAGCCAGCAGGCCACCGACGACCTGGCCTATGTGGTGGAAGAGAACGCGCTGGCCTACCGGATGGTGCGCCTGCATGGCGCCCAGTCGCGGCAAAAGCAACGGTTCGAGCAACTGAGCACGGCCCTGCGCAGGCTCGCCCTGAAGTCCAGCATCGCCCAGGGCGCCATGACGCCCCTGACCCAGCTGCTGGCCTCGGCGGCCCTGTCCGCGGTCATCACGGTGGCACTGTGGCAAAGCAGCAGCAGCGGCGTGAGTGTGGGCAACTTCGTCGCTTTCGTGACCGCCATGCTCATGCTGATCAACCCGATCCGGCACCTGGCCGAAATCGCCGGCCCCATCACCCGGGGTCTGGTGGCACTGGAGCGCGGGCTGGACCTGATCGAAAACACCCCGGAACAGACCGGCGGAACCCATGTGACGGACAAGGCGCGCGGTGCGATCGGGCTGCGCGACGTGTGGGTGCGCTACCCCGCCCGTGACGGTTCTGGCACGGCGGCAGACGACCACAGCCGCACCGCGCTCCAAGGGGTATCGCTCGACATCCATCCGGGCGAGGTGCTCGCGTTCGTCGGTCCCTCCGGATCGGGAAAGACCACGCTGGCCAACCTGTTGCCGCGGTTCGTGGAGTTCGATCAGGGTCAGGTGCTGCTGGACGGCGTGCCGCTGCGCGACTGGGATCTGGCCTCGCTGCGCCGACAGTTCGCGATGGTCAGCCAGGATGTGGTGATGTTCAACGACACCCTGGCCGCCAATGTGGCGCTGGGCGCGAATGAAGAAACCCTCGATGAAACCCGTGTGCGCGCGGCCCTGGAGGCTGCGAACCTGGGCGAACTGCTGTCCCGTTTGCCGCGGGGCATGCACAGCACGGTCGGCCACAACGCGGCGGAACTCTCGGGGGGTCAGCGACAGCGGCTGGCCATCGCCCGCGCCATCTACAAAGATGCCCCCATCCTCATCCTGGACGAAGCGACATCGGCACTGGACAACGAGTCGGAACGGCTGGTGCAGGACGCGCTGGCCCGGCTGATGAAGGGCCGAACGACCCTCGTGATCGCGCACCGGCTGAGCACCATCGAACACGCCGACCGCGTGGTGGTGCTGGCCAATGGCCGGATCGGCGAACAAGGCACGCACCAGGAGCTGCTGCGGGCCGATGGCCTGTATGCGCGCTTGCACGCACAAGGATTCTCGACAGGCGACGCCGCCACGCCGGAAACCTAGCAGGCCCCGGACCGCAGCCGACGCACGCACCTGCATGCTGCACACGCCGTGGGACCGGCTTTGCAATGCCGCCAGCGTGGTCCCAGGCGCAAAGCGGCGCTAAAGCAGCACGATGTCGTACTGTTCCTGCGTCATCGAGCCTTCCGCCTGCAGCGAAATGGGCTTGCCGATGAAGTCCGACAGCCCGGCCAGGTGCTGGCTTTCTTCGTCCAGGAACAGCTCCACCACCTGCGCCGAGGCGACCACGCGAAACTCCCGCGGGTTGAAGGCGCGCGCCTCGCGCAGGATCTCACGCAGGATGTCGTAGCACACACTGCGCGCCGTCTTGACCACCCCTTTGCCGTCACAGGCCGGACAGGGCTCGCTCAGCATGTGGGCCAGCGATTCGCGCGTGCGCTTGCGCGTCATCTCGACCAGACCGAGCTGCGAGAAGCCGCCGGTCATGGTCTTGACGCGGTCGCGGGCCAGCTGTTTGCGAAATTCGGTCAGCACCGCGTCGCGGTGGTCATCACGCACCATGTCGATGAAGTCCACGATCACGATGCCGCCGAGGTTGCGCAGCCGCAGCTGGCGCGCGATCGCCTGCGCCGCCTCCAGGTTGGTGCGGAAGACCGTGTCGTCGAAGTTGCGTGCGCCGACAAAGCCGCCGGTGTTCACATCCACCGTGGTCAGGGCTTCGGTCTGGTCGATCACCAGGTAACCGCCCGATTTCAGGTCCACCCGGCGGCTGAGCGCTCGCACGATGTCCTCGTCGATGCTGAACAGATCGAAGATCGGCCGCTCGCCGGTGTGGAGCTGCAGTTTGGCCAGCGTGTCTGGCATGAATTCGGCGGCAAAGGTCTGCAGCAGACCGAACTGCTCGCGCGAGTCGATGCGGATCGACTGGGTCTGTGCGCTGACCAGGTCGCGCAGCACGCGCTGCATCAGGCTCAGGTCCTCGTGCAGCAGCGAGGCCGACGGCTGCCGTCCGGCCGACTCCCGGATGCGCTGCCAGGTCTTGCGCAGATAGGCGATGTCGTCCCGGAGCTCATCGTCCGACGCGTCTTCGGCGTTGGTGCGCAGGATGAAGCCCCCGGTGGCGCTGCCGTCGGCGGGGGTCGCCAGCTCCATGACGCGCTGGCGCAAGGCTTCGCGCTGAACCGACGGAATCTTCTGCGACACGCCGATGTGGTTGTCCTGCGGCAGGAACACCAGCAAGCGACCGGCGATGCTGATCTGCGCCGTCAGCCGCGCGCCTTTGGTGCCGATCGGGTCCTTGAGCACCTGCACCATCAGCGCCTGGCCTTCGAAGATCTGGCGCTCGATCGGCAGCACCGGGTCGGCCTGCAGCACTTTGCCATTCGCCTCCGCGCCACCCCGGTCGCGAGGCGCCGCGTGTTTGGCAGCGATGTTCGGCATCAGGTCGGCGACATGCAGGAACGCCGCGCGGTCCAGCCCGATGTCGATGAAGGCCGACTGCATGCCGGGCAGGACGCGCGATACCTTGCCCAGGTAGATGTTGCCGACCAGGCCCCGCTCCAGCGTGCGCTCCAGGTGCACCTCTTGCACGGCGCCCTGCTCCACCACCGCCACACGGGTTTCCTGGGGTGCCCAGTTGATCAGAATGTCCTGGCTCATGTTGTCTCGCTCGTTCTGTTCAGCAGGCCAGCTTGACGCCGGCAGCCCGCAGCACGGTGGCCGTTTCGTGCGCCGGCAGGCCCATGATGCCCGAATAGCTGCCGCTGATGTGCCGGATGTGCAGCGCCGCCGCGCCCTGGATGGCGTAGGCACCGGCCTTGCCCATGGGTTCGCCACTGGCCACGTAGCGGCGGATGTCGGCTGCGCTCCAGCCGTCGAATGCAACCTGCGAAGCGGACAGGGCCGTCCATTGGCGGACCGCCCCGCGGGCAGAGGGCCTCGCCACCGCCACGGCGGTCAGTACCCGGTGCTGCCGGCCTGACAGGTCCGCCAGCATGCGCCGGGCATCGGCCGCATCGGCGGGTTTGCCCAGGATGCGGCGTCCCAATGCCACGGTGGTGTCGGCACACAGCACCGGAGCCAGCGGGAGCCCGCGCCGCCGCAGCCGCTCGACCGCAGCCTGCAGTTTCAGCCCCGTGACACGCTGGACATAAGCCGCCGGCGCTTCGGCCCCCTTGACCGCTTCCAGCGCCTCGACATCCTCGTCCTCGTCGGGCAGCAGCAGTTCGCAGCGCACGCCCCACTGCTGCAGCAGCTGCCTGCGCCGGGGACTCTGCGAGGCGAGGTAGATGAAGTCACTCACGGTGCGTCATTCCCTGTGATAGGGGTGGTTGGCGTTGATGGACCAGGCGCGGTAGAGCTGCTCGATCAGCAGCACGCGCACCATGGCGTGGGGCAGGGTCAGGTCCGACAGGCGGATGCGCTGGTGGGCGGCCGTCCGAAACGCGGGCTCCAGCCCGTCCGGTCCGCCGATGACCAGGGCCACGTCGTCGCCCTCCTGTTGCCAGGCCTGCAACTGCTGCGCCAGTGCCTTCGTCGTGAGCGCCGTTCCGCGCTCGTCCAGTACCACGGTGCGGCAACCTTTGGGCAGGGCTGCGACGATGCGCTCGCGCTCGGCGGCCATGACCGATTCCACGGTCCTGGAGCCGCGCGGCTCGGTCTTGACGGTCTTGATGTCCACCCGCAGCTCGGGCGGGAAGCGCTTGGCGTAATCGTCGTAGGCGGTCTGGGCCCAGTCGGGCATGCGCTGCCCGACCGCGACGATCAACAGTTTCATGCCTTCTTCTTGGCCGCCGGTCTGGCCACGGCGCGTTGGGCAGTGGGCTTGGCTGGTGCCTTGGTCGTGGTCTTGTTAGCGCTCTTGGGTTTGACGACGACGGTCTTGATCACCTTCTTGGCAGGCACGGCACCGGTGGCGCTCTTGCGGGCCGACGTCTTGGCGGCGACCTTGGTCGCGGGGGCCTTGGCCGCAGCGGTCCTGGTGGTTGCAGGCATGGCCACGGTCTTCGACGCCGCGGTTTTGGTAGCGGCGGTCCTGGTGGCCGCCTTCTTGGCCGGCGCCTTCACGGGTTCGGCAGCGGCGGCTGCGGCCGCCTTGGCCTGCTTGCGGGCCAGGGACTTGGCATCCACCGGCTTGACGTCCTTGACCGCGCCCTTGCGTGTGGTCTTGGTGGTGCTGGCCTTGGCGGCCTCGCGCGCCTCGGCCGCCTTCTCGGCCGCTGACTTCAGGCGCACCGGCTTGGCACCCCAGATTTCCTCCAGGCGGTAGTACTGGCGGATCACGGGCTGCATCACATGGGCCACTGCCTGGCCGCAGTCCACGATGATCCATTCGCCGTTGTCTTCGCCTTCGATGCGCGGTTTCTCGAACCCCGCTTCGCGCACCGCGTCGCGCACACTGGCGGCCAGCGCCTTGGTCTGGCGGTTGGACGTGCCGCTGGCGACGATCACGCGCTCGAACAGCGGTGAAAGGGTTTCGGTGTTGAACACCACAATGTCCTGGCCCTTGACGTCCTCCAGCCCGTCAACGATCGCTCGCTGGAGTTTCTGGATGTCTTTTTTGGCGCTGGTTTCGCTGGTCATGAGGGCTTCTGATAGAGATGGTGTTGCGAAATATAGCTTGCCACCGGCTGAGGTACCAGCGCGGCGTGGGTGCCGGCACGTCCGAGCGCCTCGCCGAAGCGGGCCCGCACGGCGGTGGCGCTGATGTTGGTCAGGGGCATATCGAGCCGGATGAAGGGCAGGTCCACCCCCGAAAGATCGGTTGGCGCATGACCACTGTCCAGCGCATCGACGCCGATGTGCGTGGCCCGGTTGGCCACGGCCAGCTGGGCCTGCTGCAGCACCTCGGGCCAGCGCATCCAGGTCTTGAAGGCGAGCAGCTGGTCGGCACCCAGCAGCAGGAACAGCTGCGCCTGGGGATATTCCAGCCGCAGCTCGGCCAGCGTGTCGGCGGTGTAGCTGGGGCCCCGGCGCCGCGTCTCCCGCGGGTCGACCTGGGTGTTCGGCAGGTCGCCGAACGCCAGCAGGCACATGGCCAGGCGGTGCCGGGCCTCGGTGAGCGGGCGCGCCTTGTGCCAGGCCTGCCCGGTGGGCAGGATGAGCAGCCGGTCCAGCTGCAGCTGCGCCACGGCCGCTTCGGCCAGCGCCCTGTGGGCCCAGTGCGGCGGATCGAAGGCACCGCCGTACACGCCGATGCGCTTCGGCTGGTCCGCAGCGGCTTCGCGGACACCGTCCGAGGCAGCGCTCAAATCCAGTCCCTGCGGACCAGGAACTCGCGGGTCAGCCGTTCCTCGGGCGAACCCTGCGGGTCCTGGCGCTGGTAGGACCAGCTGACCAGCGGCGGCATGGACAGCAGGATGGATTCACTGCGACCACCCGACTGCAAGCCGAAATGGGTGCCTCGGTCCCAGACCAGGTTGAATTCGACATACCGGCCGCGCCGGTAGAGCTGGAACTGCCGTTCGCGCTCGCCGTGGGCGAGATCCTTGCGCCGGTCGACGATGGGCAGGTAGGCATTGAGGAAAGCATCGCCGACCGAACGCAGCATGGCGAAACTGCCGTCGAAGCCGAACTCGGCGAAGTCGTCGAAGAACACGCCACCGACACCGCGCTGCTCGTCACGGTGCTTGAGGTAGAAATATTCGTCACACCATTTCTTGAAACGTGGGTACTTGTCCACGCCGAACGGGTCCAGCGCGGCCCGGCAGGTGGTGTGGAAGTGCACCGCGTCTTCTTCGAATGCGTAGTAAGGCGTGAGGTCCATGCCACCACCGAACCAGCACACCGGCTGGCCGCCCGCCGGCGTGGCCGCGATCATGCGCACGTTCATGTGCACCGTGGGCACATACGGGTTGCGGGGGTGGAAAACCAGCGACACGCCCATGGCCTCGAAGGGCGCACCCGCCAGTTCGGGCCGGTGTTGGGTCGCCGAAGGTGGCAGGCGCGGGCCGCTGACGTGGGAGAAACCGCAGCCGGCCCGCTCGAACACCGGGCCGCCTTCCAGAATCTGGGTGATGCCCTGGCCCTGCAGGGTCTCACCGGCGGGTTTCCTCCAGTGATCCACCACGAAGGATCCACCGTCGACCAAGGCCACGGTGGAGGTGATGCGATCCTGCAGACCGGTCAGGTAGTCACGGACTTTATGGGTGGAATTGCTCATGCCGGTGTTCTCGGTTCAGAGGGCGCGGTAGCCGATGTCACGGCGGCACTGCATGCCGTCGAAACGGATGCCGTCCACCACGCCGTAGGCCTTCTGCTGCGCGGCGGCCACGGTGTCGGCCAGCGCCGTCACACACAGGACGCGGCCGCCCGAGACCACCACTTCGCCGTTGGCGTCGGCCGTGCCGGCGTGGAAGACCATGCGGTCGGCCGCATCGGCGGGCAGCCCCTGGATGAGGTCGCCCTTGCGCGGGTTCATGGGGTAACCGGCAGCGGCCAGCACCACACCGAGGGCCACACGCGGATCCCAGTCCAGCGTGACCTGATCGAGTTCGGCTCGGGTCGCCGACAGCAGCACCTGCGCGAGGTTGGAACGCAGTCGCATCATGATCGGCTGGGTCTCCGGGTCGCCCATGCGGCAGTTGAATTCCAGCGTCTTGACACGTCCGTCGGGCGTGATCATCAGCCCGGCATAGAGGAAGCCGGTGTAGGGAATGCCGTCGGCCGCCATGCCGCGCAGCGTGGGCAGGATCACCTCGTCCATGGCGCGCTGGTGCACGGCGGGCGTGACCACCGGCGCCGGCGAGTACGCGCCCATGCCGCCGGTGTTCGGGCCCTGGTCGGCGTCCAGCAGGCGCTTGTGGTCCTGGCTGGTGGCCAGCGCCAGGGCGTTGACACCGTCGCAGAGCACGATGAAGCTGGCCTCTTCACCCTCGAGGAATTCCTCGATCACCACGCGCGCGCCGCCTGCGTTGTGCGCCACGCCCAGCTTGTTGTCCAGCAGCATGAAGTCGATGGCTTCGTGCGCCTCGGCCAGGCCCATCGCCACCACCACACCCTTGCCGGCCGCCAGGCCGTCGGCCTTGATCACGATGGGGGCGCCCTTGGCGTCCACGTAGGCATGGGCCTGCGCCGCATCGGTGAAGGTCTGGTACTCGGCCGTGGGGATGCCGTGGCGCTGCATGAAGGCCTTGCTGAAGGCTTTGGAACTTTCCAGTTGCGCGGCCTTCTGCGTCGGGCCGAAGATGGCCATGCCGTGGGTGCAGAACTCGTCCACCACACCCGCCGCCAGCGGCGCCTCGGGGCCGACCACCGTCAGGCCGATGCCATTGGCCTGAGCCCATTCACGCAAGGCCACCTTGTCGCTGATGGGCAGATTGGTCAGCTGGGCATCACGCGCCGTGCCGGCGTTCCCGGGCGCCACGAAAACCTGCTCCACGCCTTCGGACTGTTTGAGCTTCCACGCCAGCGCGTGCTCGCGGCCACCGCCGCCAATCACCAGAACTTTCAAACCGATCTCCAAAACTCGAACCAAAAATATCGCCGGAGCACGCACCCCTCATCCAGGCTGCCGCGGAACCGGCTTTGCCGGGCCGCCAGCAGCGCCCCCTTGAGCGGGTCGCGCGCAGCGCGGCGGGGGTGGGTCACAGCTCGGCGTTGTGAAACACGTCCTGCACATCGTCCAGGTCTTCGATGACATCCAGCAGCTTCTGCATGCGGGCGGCATCCTCGCCGGTCAGCTCGACGGTGTTCTCCGGACGCATGGTCACCTCCGCCACTTCGGGTTTCAACCCTGCCGCTTCCAGCGCGTTCTTCACGGCTTCAAAATCGGCATACGCGGTCAGCACTTCGATGGCGCCGTCGTCGTCGGTGATCACGTCTTCAGCACCGGCCTCCAGCGCCACTTCCATCACCTTGTCCTCGCTCGTACCCGGGGCGAAGACGATCTGGCCGCAGTGCTTGAACTGGAACGCCACCGAACCGTCGGTGCCCAGGTTGCCGCCGTACTTGCTGAAGGCGTGGCGCACCTCGGCCACGGTGCGCACCCGGTTGTCGGTCATGGTGTCGACAATGATCGCCGCGCCACCGATGCCGTAGCCTTCGTAGCGGATCTCTTCCAGCGCCTGGCCTTCCAGGTTGCCCGATGCCTTGTCCACGTTGTACTTGATGCGGTCGGCCGGCATGTTGGCGGCCTTGGCTTTCTCGATCGCCAGCCGCAGTCGCGGGTTCATGGCCGGATCGCCGCCGCCGGTGCGCGCCGCGACCGTGATCTCACGGATGACGCGTGTCCAGATCTTGCCCCGCTTTTCGTCCTGACGGCCCTTGCGGTGTTGAATATTGGCCCATTTGCTGTGTCCAGCCACGAGTGAGTCCTTTTTTCTGACCAGAGTTTGGTGTAATAACCCTCAATTTTACGACCCACCCTTCTTCCAACACCGCGAGGATGTCCCCCATGGCCGACCCGATGCTGATCGCGAAAAACCAGAACGTGCAATGCCTGCTGCTGCCGGGCCTGGCCAACCGGCACGGGCTGATCACCGGCGCCACCGGCACGGGCAAGACGGTCACGCTGCAAACCCTGGCCGAGCAGTTCTCCAACATCGGCGTGCCCGTTTTCATGGCCGACGTCAAGGGCGACCTGACCGGCATCAGCCAGACCGGGAAACTGCCCGACAAGGTTGTGAAGATCCTGGCCGATCGAGGCCTCACGCCCACCGAACCGCAGGCCTGCCCCACCACGCTGTGGGACGTGTTTGGCGAACAGGGTCACCCGGTACGCGCCACGGTCTCCGACATGGGCCCGCTGCTGCTGGCCCGCATGCTGGACCTCAACGACACCCAGGCCGGCGTGCTCAATCTGGTGTTCAAGATCGCCGACGACAACGGCCTGCTGCTGCTGGACATGAAAGACCTGCGCTCCATGCTCCAGCACGTGGGTGACAACGCCAAACAGTTCACCACGGAGTACGGCAACATCAGCGCCGCCAGCATCGGCGCCATCCAGCGCGGGCTGATGCAGGTCGAGCAGCAAGGGGGCGACAAGTTCTTCGGCGAGCCCATGCTCGACATCAACGACTTCATGCAGACCGAACGCGGCAAGGGCGTGATCAACATCCTGGCGGCCGACAAGCTGTTGAACGCGCCACGCCTGTACGCCACCTTCCTGCTGTGGATGTTGTCCGAACTGTTCGAAACCCTGCCTGAAATCGGAGACCCCGAAAAGCCCAAGCTCGTGTTCTTCTTCGACGAGGCCCACCTGCTCTTCAACGACGCACCCAAGATCCTCATCGAACGCATCGAACTGGTGGTGCGCCTGGTCCGCTCCAAGGGCGTGGGCGTGTATTTCGTGACCCAGAACCCGCTGGACATCCCCGATTCGGTGCTCGGACAGCTGGGCAACCGGGTGCAGCATGCGCTGCGCGCCTTCACGCCGCGCGACCAGAAGGCGGTGAAGGCCACGGCCCAGACCATGCGGCCGAAGGCTGGGCTGGACATCGAAGCCGCCATCACCGAACTGGCCGTGGGCGAGGCGCTGGTCAGCCTGCTGGACGCCAAGGGCCGGCCCAGCGAAACCGAACGGGTGTTCGTGCTGCCGCCCGGCAGCCAGCTGGGCCCCATCACCGATGCCCAGCGCCAGCAGCTGCTGGCCGGTTCGCTGGTGGCCGGCGTGTACGAAAAGACGGTGGACCGCGAGAGCGCCCACGAAATCCTGCGGGCGCACGTTCAGGCGCGCACCCCGGAAGCCGAACCGGTCGAGGCCGGTGGCGTGAGGACCCCGCGGGTTCCTGGCGCGGCGAAAAAGGAAACCGAGGCCGGTGGTGGCATCGGCGGCATGGTCAACGAAGCCCTGTTCGGCCGCACCGGACCGCGCGGCGGCCAGTACGACGGGCTGGTCCAGACCATGGCCAAGACGGCGGCGCGCAGTGTGGCCAGCGGCATCGGGCGGCAGATTGTGCGCGGGGTGCTGGGCAGTCTGCTGGGCGGCAAACGCTGATCGACTGTCCGACCGAACCGGCCAGCAAGCCATCAGGAAAAAAGCCCGGCTGAGCCGGGCTTTGTCGTTTCGGATCAGAGGGCCGCTCAGCCGGCCGTCGCTTCCTCGGGCTTGGCCTTGCCTTCTTTCTTGGGCAGCGGCTGGATGTCGAGCTGGACCTCCGATGCCTCCTTGCCGTCTTCACCCGTTTTGGTCTCGAGATCGACCGTGAGGCGGCCACCTTCGGTCAGGCGACCGAAGAGCAGTTCGTCGGCCAGCGCCTTGCGGATGGAGTCCTGGATCAGACGCTGCATGGGCCGCGCGCCCATCAGCGGGTCGAAGCCCTTCTTGGCCAGGTGCTTGCGCAGCGCGTCGGTGAAAGTGACCTCCACCTTTTTCTCGGCCAGCTGGCCTTCGAGCTGCAGCAGGAACTTGTCGACCACGCGCATGATGATCTGCTCGTCCAGCGCTCGGAAGCTGACGATGGCATCCAGCCGGTTGCGGAACTCGGGCGTGAACAGGCGCTTGATGTCACCCATCTCGTCGCCGGCCGCGCGCGGGTTGGTGAAGCCGATGGTGGCCTTGTTCATGGTCTCGGCGCCCGCGTTGGTCGTCATGATGATGATGACGTTGCGGAAGTCGGCCTTGCGTCCGTTGTTGTCGGTCAGCGTGCCGTGGTCCATGACCTGCAGCAGCACGTTGAAGATGTCCGGGTGCGCCTTCTCGATTTCGTCGAGCAGCAGCACGCAATGGGGCTTCTTGGTGATGGCTTCGGTCAGCAGACCGCCCTGGTCGAAACCCACGTAGCCCGGCGGCGCGCCGATCAGGCGGCTGACGGCGTGACGCTCCATGTACTCGGACATGTCAAAGCGGATCAGGTCGATGCCCATGATGTAGGCCAACTGCTTGGCCGCTTCGGTCTTGCCGACGCCAGTGGGGCCGCTGAACAGGAAGGCACCGATCGGCTTGTCGGCCTTGCCCAGGCCCGAACGGGCCATCTTGACGCTCGATGCCAGCACCTCCAGCGCCTTGTCCTGGCCGAACACCACGCTCTTGAGGTCGCGCTCGAGCGTCTGCAGCTTGCTGCGGTCGTCGTTGGAGACGTTGGCGGGCGGGATGCGCGCGATCTTGGCCACGATCTCTTCGATCTCGGACTTGCCAATGGTCTTCTTGCGCTTGGACGGGGTCAGGATGCGCTGGGCTGCGCCGGCCTCGTCGATCACGTCGATGGCCTTGTCCGGCAGGTGGCGGTCGTTGATGTACTTGGCCGACAGTTCGGCCGCAGCCTGCAGCGCCGCCACGGCGTACTTGACGCTGTGGTGCTCTTCGAAGCGGCTCTTGAGGCCTTTGAGGATGTCCACCGTCTGCTCGACGGTCGGCTCGACCACGTCCACCTTCTGGAAGCGGCGGCTCAGCGCGGCGTCCTTCTCGAAGATGCCGCGGTACTCGGTGAAAGTGGTCGCGCCGATGCACTTCATCTGACCGCTGGACAACGCCGGCTTGAGCAGGTTGGAGGCGTCCAGCGTACCGCCCGAGGCCGCGCCAGCGCCGATCAGGGTGTGGATTTCGTCGATGAACAGGATGGCATTGGGCTTGTCCTTGAGCGACTTGAGCACCCCTTTGAGGCGCTGCTCGAAATCGCCGCGGTACTTTGTACCTGCGAGCAAGGCACCCATGTCCAGCGAGTAAACGACCGACTCGGCCAGAATTTCCGGCACGTCGTTCTGGGTGATGCGCCAGGCGAGGCCTTCGGCGATCGCGGTCTTGCCCACGCCGGCTTCGCCCACCAGCAGCGGGTTGTTCTTGCGGCGGCGGCACAGGATCTGGATGACGCGCTCGACCTCGTAGTCGCGACCGATCAGCGGATCGATCTTGCCGTCCTTGGCCATCTGGTTGAGGTTCTGGGTGAACTGCTCCAGCGGCGACTGTTTTTCGCTGCCCTTGGCCTCGGCGCCCTGCTCCTCGTTGTCCGCCGCACTCTCGCCGGGCTTGGCGGCCTCGGGCGGGTCGCTCTTGCGGATGCCATGCGCAATGAAATTCACCACATCCAGGCGTGTCACGCCCTGCTGGTGCAGGTAATACACGGCGTGCGAATCCTTCTCGCCGAAGATGGCCACGAGCACGTTCGCTCCGGTCACTTCCTTCTTGCCGTTGCCGGTCGACTGCACGTGCATGATGGCGCGCTGGATCACGCGCTGGAAACCGAGCGTGGGCTGGGTGTCCACCTCGTCGGTGCCGGCCACCTGGGGGGTGTTGTCCTTGATGAAATTCGTCAGGGACTTGCGCAGGTCATCGATGTTGGCCGAACAGGCCCGCAGCACCTCGGCGGCACTGGGATTGTCCAGCAGGGCCAGCAAGAGGTGCTCGACGGTGATGAATTCGTGCCGCTGCTGCCGGGCCTCGACAAAGGCCATATGCAAGCTGACTTCAAGTTCCTGGGCAATCATGGGCACTTCCTTTGGGCTGGGGGTGATCTAAATGCGGTGGTCCGTGGGGAACGATATGCGGAAGATGACCATCACGTGGGGCAGGTTCCCGCTTATTCAACGGGTTCACTCAAACATTGCAGCGGATGCCCCGACTCCCGGGCCGCCTGGAGGACCTGGTCCACCTTGGTGCTGGCCACGTCGCGGGTGTAGATGCCGCACACGCCTTTGCCCTCCAGATGGATCTTGAGCATGATCTGGGTCGCGGTTTCCCGGTCCTTGCTGAAGAATTCCTGGATCACATGCACCACGAACTCCATGGGTGTGAAGTCGTCGTTGAGCAGCACGACCCGGAACATCTGTGGCGGTTTGATGCGCTGCGCTCGCCTTTCAAGCACCACCGAGTCGTCGCTGCCCACGGAGGGCGGCGCCACCGGAACGGACGGCTTCTTGGGAATATCGGTCGGCATGAAAAAGATTCTAGCGGTCCGGGTGCATCCCTCACACGCTCCAGGGATAGGAAAACCCTCTCGAAACGTGCAATGTGTGACGGACCCGAAAGCATGGCCCATTGTGAACGGCCAACCGCCAGGAAAAACCGCCGATGAGGCATCCTTCATCGGCGGTTTTTCGTGGATTGAGACACTCCAGGGACGCGACCCTGCAGAGGGTCACATGTGGTCGATCATGACCTGGCCGAACCCTGAGCAGCTGACCTGGGTGGCGCCTTCCATCAGGCGGGCAAAGTCGTAGGTCACCTTCTTGCTCTGGATCGCTTTCTCCATGCTGGAAATGATCAGGTCGGCCGCCTCCTTCCAGCCCATGTGGCGCAGCATCATCTCGGCCGAGAGGATTTCCGAGCCCGGGTTCACATAATCCTTGCCGGCGTACTTGGGCGCGGTGCCGTGGGTGGCTTCGAAGCAGGCCACCGAATCCGACAGGTTGGCGCCCGGCGCGATGCCGATGCCGCCCACCTGGGCCGCCAGCGCGTCGGAAATGTAGTCACCGTTGAGGTTCAGCGTGGCGATGACCGAGTACTCCGCCGGACGCAGCAGGATCTGCTGCAGGAACGCGTCGGCGATGCTGTCCTTGACGACGATGTCCTTGCCCGACTTCGGATTGTTGAACTTGCACCACGGGCCACCGTCGATCAACTCGGCTCCGAACTCCTTCTGGGCCAGTGCGTAGCCCCAGTCGCGGAAGCCGCCTTCGGTGTACTTCATGATGTTGCCCTTGTGCACGAGCGTGACGCTGGGCTTGTCGTTGTCGATGGCGTACTGGATCGCCTTGCGCACCAGGCGCTCGGTCCCTTCGCGGCTCACCGGCTTGATGCCAATGCCCGAGGTGTTGGGGAACCGGATCTTGGTCACCCCCATTTCTTCGGTCAGGAAGCGGATGAGCTTCTTGGCCTTGTCCGATTGGGCTTCGTACTCGATGCCGGCATAGATGTCCTCCGAGTTCTCGCGGAAGATCACCATGTTGGTCTTGTGCGGCTCCTTGACGGGCGAGGGAACGCCCTGGAAATATTGAACCGGACGCAGGCAGACATACAGGTCGAGCTCCTGGCGCAGGGCCACGTTCAGCGAGCGGATGCCTCCACCCACCGGGGTGGTGAGCGGACCCTTGATGGACACCACGTACGCCCGCAGAGCCTGCAGGGTTTCTTCGGGCAGCCACACGTCCGGCCCGTAAACCTGCGTGGATTTCTCGCCCGCGTACACCTCCATCCAGTGGATCTTGCGCCGCCCGCCGTAGGCCTTGGCCACTGCGGCGTCCACCACCTTGAGCATCACGGGGGTGATGTCCAGCCCGGTGCCATCCCCTTCGATGAAGGGCACGATGGGCTCGTCCGGCACATTGAGCGACATGTCGGCATTGACGGTGATCTTCTGGCCGCTGGCGGGCACCTGGATGTGCTGGTACATGGGGTCGGGTCTCCGGTGGGGGAACGGGTGTGCAAGGCGGATGGGCCTGGGTGGCGAAGCTGCCAGCCTCGGCAGTGGGCAGAAATTCTATGCCCGATTGAAGCTGCCAAACCCAGCCGGCGCTGTTGAGCCGGATGAAGGACAATGTCGGCGTCGCGCCCTTCAACCCGCCTTCGAACGTGCCCATGAACCGTCTGCTTGCCAGCCTGATCGGCCTGCTCGTCACCCTGCACGGCACCGCCTGGGGCCAGGACGCGCCGCAGCTCCAGCTGCCGCGCGTCAAGCTGTCCGCCGGCATGCACCTGATCCAGGCGCAAGTGGCCGCCACGCCCGAACAGCGCGCCACGGGCCTGATGCACCGCAAGGACATGCCGGTCAACGAGGGCATGCTGTTCGTGTTCGAACAGCGGGGTGGCCAGTGCTTCTGGATGAAGAACACCCTGCTGCCGCTGACCGCGGCCTTCATCGCCGACGATGGCACCATCGTCAACCTGGCCGACATGAAGCCCCGGACACTGGATTCGCACTGCTCGGCCGAACCTGTGCGTTATGTGCTCGAAATGAACCAGGGCTGGTTCGTCAAGCGCGGCATCCAGGCGGGCTTCCGCCTGAAGGGCCCTCCGTTCTCCGGCCAGCGCTGACCCCATCAGCTGTCGACCCAGCAAAAAGCCGGGCGCCACTCTAAGTGGCGCCCGGCTTTTTCCAGACTGGGCACGACCGGCCCAAAGCCGGTCGTCGCTCAGGCCTGAACGGCCTGAAGGGCCGCGTTGAGCGTTTTGCTCGGCCGCATCACGGACTCCAGCTTGGCGAAGTCTGGCCGGTAGTACCCCCCGATATCGACCGGTTTGCCCTGCACCTCGGCCAGCTCGGCCACGATCTGCGCCTCGTTGTCGGCCAGCGCCTTGGCCAGCGGCGCGAACTTGGCCGCCAGCTCGGCATCTTCGGTCTGGGCGGCCAGTTCCTGGGCCCAGTACAGTGCCAGGTAGAACTGGCTACCACGGTTGTCGAGCTGACCGGTCTTGGGCGAGGGGTTCTTGTTGTTGTCCAGCAGCATGCCGGTGGCCGCATCCAGGGTCTTGGCCAGCAGCTTGGCCTTGCTGTTGCCGGTCTTGATCCCCAGGTCTTCCAGCGACACCGCCAGGGCCAGGAACTCGCCCAGCGAATCCCAGCGCAGGTGGTTTTCTTCCACCAGTTGCTGCACGTGCTTGGGGGCCGAGCCGCCCGCGCCCGTTTCGTACATGCCGCCACCGGCCATCAGGGGCACGATGGACAGCATCTTGGCCGAGGTGCCCAGTTCCATGATGGGGAACAGGTCGGTCAGGTAGTCGCGCAGGATGTTGCCGGTGGCGCTGATGGTGTCCAGGCCGCGGATCACGCGCTCCAGCGTGTAACGCATCGCCCGCACCTGGCTCATGATCTGGATGTCCAGACCTGTGGTGTCGTGCTCGTGCAGGTACATCTTGACTTTGCGGATCAGCTGCGCCTCGTGCGGGCGGTAGGCGTCGAGCCAGAAGACGACCGGCATGCCGGAGTTGCGGGCACGGTTGACGGCCAGCTTGACCCAGTCGCGGATGGCGGCGTCCTTGACCTGGCACATGCGCCAGATGTCGCCCTCTTCCACGTTCTGGGAGAGCAGCACCTCGCCGGTTTCCAGGTCGGTGATGTTGGCCACACCGTCTTCGGGGATTTCAAAGGTCTTGTCGTGCGAGCCGTATTCCTCGGCCTGCTGGGCCATCAGGCCGACGTTGGGCACCGTGCCCATGGTCTTGGGGTCGAACGCGCCGTGCCACTTGCAGAAATTGATCATCTCCTGGTAGATGCGGGCGAAGGTCGATTCCGGCATCACGGCCTTGACGTCCTTCAGGCGGCCGTTGGCGTCCCACATCTTGCCGCCGTTGCGGATCATGGCCGGCATGGACGCGTCCACGATCACGTCGTTGGGCGAATGGAAGTTGGTGATGCCCTTGGCCGAATCGACCATGGCCAGTTCCGGGCGGTGCTCGTGGCAGGCGTGCAGATCGCGCTTGATCTCGTCCTGCTTGCTCTGAGGCAGCGTGGCGATCTTGTTGTACAGGTCGACCATGCCGTTGTTGACATTGACGCCCAGCTCCTTGAACAGCGCGCCGTGCTTCTCGAAGGCATCCTTGTAGAAGATCTTCACGCAGTGACCGAACACGATGGGGTGCGAGACCTTCATCATGGTGGCCTTGACGTGCAGCGAGAACATCACGCCGGTCTTGCGGGCGTCCTCGATTTCCTTTTCATAGAAGGCCAGCAGGGCCTTCTTGCTCATGAACATCGAGTCGATCACCTCGCGGTCCAGCAGCGAGACCTTGGGCTTGAGCACGATGGTCTTGCCGCTCTTGGTGATCAGCTCCATCTTCACATCGCGCGCCTTGTCCAGCGTCAGTGACTTCTCACCGTGGTAGAAGTCGCCGGCGTGCATGTGCGAGACGTGCGAACGCGAGGCCTGGCTCCATTCGGCCATGCTGTGCGGGTTCTTGCGCGCGAACTCCTTCACGGCGCGCGGTGCGCGGCGGTCGGAGTTGCCTTCGCGCAGCACCGGGTTCACCGCCGAGCCGGTGCACTTGGCGTAACGCGCCTTGATCGCCTTTTCTTCGTCGTTTTTGGGATTTTCCGGGTAGTCGGGGATCTTGTAGCCCTTGGCCTGGAGTTCCCTGATGGCAGCCACCAGCTGGGCCACCGACGCGCTGATGTTGGGCAGCTTGATGATGTTGGCTTGCGGGCGCAGCGTCAGTTTGCCCAGTTCGGCGAGGTTGTCGGGCACACGCTGCTCTTCGGTCAGGTACTCCGGGAACTGCGCGAGGATGCGGCACGCCACCGAAATGTCGCTGGTGGCGACGTTCACGCCCGCAGGCGCGGCAAAGGTGCGGATGATCGGCAGGAACGCTGCGGTCGCCAGCAGCGGGGCTTCATCGGTGAGGGTGTAGAGGATGGTGGACGAAGGTTGGCTCATGAGATGGCTCCTGATGTCGTTGTTGGAATCCCGCCGGCCCGTGCCACAGGCCAGCTGAACGGCACGATGCTGTGCGATTTTGCTTGCTCCGCTCTGACCCGGAGCTCAAATTTTGAACCGCTTTTCCACATAACGAAATTCAACAAGTTTCTGCGCCACTTTTTTTTCACGCAGCGCGCTTCAAGGCCGCCTGCGCGTTCTCGCCTTGCGCCCAACGGTCGAAAAAAAACCCGCCGGCAAAGCCAGCGGGTTCTTGTCGGCACCGGCGCCGCGATCAGGCGAAGTTGGCTTCGGCAAACGACCAGTTGACCAACTTGTCCAGGAAAGTCTCGACGAACTTGGGGCGCAGGTTGCGGTAGTCGATGTAGTAGGCGTGCTCCCACACGTCCACGGTCAGCAGCGCCTTGTCGGCGGTGGTCAGCGGGGTGCCGGCGGCGCCCATGTTGACGATATCCACCGAGCCGTCGGCCTTCTTGACCAGCCAGGTCCAGCCGGAACCGAAGTTGCCCACCGCGCTCTTGACGAAGGCTTCCTTGAAGGCGGCGTAGCTGCCCCATTTGGCGTTGATCGCCGCGGCCAGCGCACCCGAAGGCTCGCCACCGCCGTTGGGCTTCATGCAGTTCCAGAAAAAGGTGTGGTTCCAGATCTGGGCGGCGTTGTTGTAGATGCCACCGCTGGACTTCCTGACGATGGACTCCAGGTCCATGGCTTCGAATTCGGTGCCCTTCTGCAGGTTGTTCAGGTTGACCACGTAGGCGTTGTGGTGCTTGCCATGGTGGAACTCCAGGGTTTCCTTGGAGTAATGCGGCGCCAGAGCGTCGATGGCGTACGGCAGTGCGGGCAGGGTGTGTTCCATGGGGTACCTCGTGCGGGTTGTGTGTTGTGAACGAAGGGTTGGACAGCCAGTCTGAACCCTCCACCGAGGGGGCATTGTAGGCATGCCCCGCCAGCCCTGTGCGGCAGGGTCTATGGCTTGCGCCTGACGGTCTGGGCCGTCATGTCCAGCGTGCCGTCGGCCAGGGTGGCAATGAGGGACTGCCCCGGTTGCACCTGAACCGCGCGGGTCACCGCCGTGCCCTGCGCGTCGCTCAGCCATGCGTACCCGCGTTGCAGAACCAGCCGCGGATCGAGCAGACCGAGAGCATGTTCGCTGCGCTGCAGGCGCTGGCGCTGCTGTTCCAGCGAGCGCTGCATGGCCTGGGGCAGCGCGAGCTCCACCGCCGCGCAGCGGTTGCGCTGGTTCACGCTCGCCATCTGCACACCGCGGCGCAGGGCGTGCTGAAGGTTCAGCAAGCGCTGGCGGTTCTCATGCAGGCGGGTGGACGGTCGCCCCAGGCGCTGGGCGAGCCGGTCCAGCCGCTGGGCCCGCTCGTCCAGACCGGCCCAGAGCACGGACTGCAGACGTTCCTGCAGGTACTGCAGCTCGCCCAGGCGCTGGTCGCGCGCAGGGGCACACAGCTCGGCTGCGGCGGTCGGGGTGGGCGCCCGCAGGTCGGCCACGAAGTCGGCCAGTGTGAAGTCGGTTTCGTGGCCCACGCCACACACCACCGGCATGGGGGCGGTGGCCAGCGTGCGCACCAGGTTTTCGTCGTTGAACGACCACAGGTCTTCCAGCGAACCACCGCCGCGCACCAGCAGCAACACCTCGCTCTCGCCGCTTTCGGCATGTCGCCGGTAGGCGGTCTGCAACGCGGCACACAGTTCGGCCGGCGCCTGGGCGCCCTGCACCGCCGCCGGGTACACCACCACGGGCAGGTGGGGCACCCGCCGGCGCAAGGCAGTGACGACATCGCGCAGCGCGGCCGCTCCCAGGGACGTGACCACACCGACGCTGCGCGGCTGCGCAGGCAGCGCCCGTTTGCGGTCGGGGGCGAACAAGCCCTCGGCCTCCAGCCGCGCCTTCAGGCGCAGGAACTGCTCGAACAGGTTGCCCTGCCCCGCCGGCTTGAGGCGCTCGACGATCAGCTGCAGGTCGCCCCGGGGACCGTACACGTCCAGCTTGCCCGTGGCCTCGACCACCATGCCGTCGCGCGGGGCAAAGTCCAGCAGCTCGGCCGAGCGCCGGAACTGGGCACAACGCAGCTGACCCGCCTCGTCCTTGAGCGAAAAGTAACAATGCCCGCTGGCCGCGCGAGAGAAGCCCGAAAGCTCGCCGCGCACCGTGACCGGATTGAATCGCGCAGACAGACTGTCAGCGATCGCGCGCATCAACGGCCCAACGGCCCAGACGGGCCGCGCGGTGATGGCCTGCGGGTTGGCAGATGGCTCAACCACGCGCTTCTCCAGACCAAAAGTGTCCACAAGCCGCGCCGTTGCAGGGTTTCCACACGAAGCGCCCCGGCAACAGACGGCGCATCGGACATACCCTTGATTTCAAAGCGTTTTGCACTGCCTGTTTTGTCATCGAAGTGTTGAAAGCCCGCTGGCACGCGGCGTTCCGGCCTCTGTGCACCCGGTTCTTCACAAAGTTATCCACAGAATCTGTGCACGAACAGCTGCAGAAGACCGTCAGCCGGGACCGGGCCTGTGCAGGCCTGCGCGATAATCGCGGCGATCTCACCGCGCTGCCGCCTGGCAGCTTCGTCTGGAGCCCCGATTTGCTTTCCATCATACAAGCGGCCGGCTGGCCGATCTGGCCCCTGATCGCCTGCTCCGTCCTGGGTCTGGCCCTGGTCATCGAGCGCTTCGTCAGCCTCAAGAGGGCCAAGATCGTGCCGCCCAAGCTGCTGGACGAAGCCATCATGGTCTCGCGCAACGGCGTGCCCGGCCCGGACGTGGTCAAGCAGCTGGAACAGAACTCGGTGCTGGGCGAGGTGCTGGCCAACGGATTCCGCACCCTCATCAGCAATCCCCGCGCCAGCGAAGAGGATCTGCGTGCCAGCCTGGAAGGTGCGGGCCGTCAGGCGGCCGCCAAACTGCAGCGCTACCTCGGCGCCCTGGCCACCATCGCATCGGCCGCCCCGTTGCTGGGCCTGCTGGGCACGGTCATCGGCATGATCGAGATCTTCGGCTCCCAGGGTGTGGACGGCGGCATGGGCGTCACGCCCGGCGGCGGCAACCCGACCCAGCTGGCGCACGGCATTTCCATCGCGCTCTACAACACCGCCTTCGGCCTGATCGTGGCCATCCCGGCCCTGATGTTCTGGCGCTACTTTCGCGCGCAGGTGGACGGTTACCTGCTGACCATGGAGCTCGCGGCCGACCGCTTCGCGCGCCACCTGATGACGCTGCGCCGCTGAACCCGCCATGAACTTCCGACCCGGTCACCGCGATGAGCCCGAGATCAACCTGATCCCCTTCATCGACATCCTGCTGGTGGTGCTGATCTTTCTCGTGCTCACCACCACCTACAGCAAGTTCACCGAACTGCAGGTCAACCTGCCGGTGGCCGACGCCGAACAGCAACGCAGCAACCCGCGGGAAGTGATCGTGGCCGTGGGCAGCGACGGCCGCTACGCCATCAACCGGGACCTGCTGGAAGGTGCGGGCGTGGACACGCTGACCAATGCGCTGTCACGTGCCGCCGAGGGCAGTCCGGAGGTGGTGGTGATCATCAGCGCCGACGCCGCCGCCACCCACCAGTCGGTCATCAACGTGATGGACGCGGCACGCCGCGCCGGCCTGGTGCAGGTGACGTTCGCCACGCAGCAGACGGGCAGCAAGCCCTGAACGCGGTACCCGCCGTCAGCCCATGACCCCGGCCCGCTGGCAAGGCATCTGGTCGCAGCGCGGGCTCTGGGCCTGGCTGCTGTGGCCGGCTTCTTGGATCTACGCTTGGCTGGGTGCGCTGCGCCGTGGCCTGTACCGCGGCGGCTTGATGAAGGTGCACCGCCTGCCGGTGCCGGTGGTGGTGGTGGGCAACGTGGTCGTGGGCGGCGCGGGCAAGACCCCTTTGGTGATGGCGCTCGTCCGGCACCTGCAGGCGCGAGGCTGGCACCCGGGCGTGGTCTCCCGAGGCTACGGGCGCTTGGGCGACGCGGTGCTGGCCGTGGAGGACGACACGCCGGCCGAGAACAGCGGTGACGAGCCGGCCCTGATCCGTCGCCACACGCGGGTGCCGGTGTTTGTGGGCAGGCGCCGCGTGCAGGCCGCCCGCGCGCTGCTGGCGGCACATCCGCAGGTCAACCTGCTGCTGTGCGACGATGGCCTGCAGCATCTGGCCCTGGGTCGCGATCTGGGCATCGCCGTGTTCGACGAACGCGGTCAGGGCAACGGCTGGCAGTTGCCTGCGGGGCTGCTGCGGGAACCCTGGCCACCCGCGGCCGGCGCGCCGTTTGCCCCCGATCTGCTGCTGCGCCAGCGCAGCGGCGACGCGCCCGGTGCCCATCTGCCGGTGCCTGACGGCCTGCCCGTCTTCGAAACGCGGCGGCATCTGGCCCCGCACGCGGTCAACCGGCAAGGTTTAAGGCTGCCGCTGGCGCAGCTGGCCCACCGGCCGCTGACCGCCGTGGCGGGCATCGCACGACCCGAGGTGTTTTTCGACATGCTGCGCGAACGCGGGCTGCAGCTCCGCCGCACCGTGGCCCTGGACGACCACGCGCAGGCGCCCGACTACGCCGCCTTGCGGTGCGCCCCCAGTGAGACCCTGGTGTGCACGGAAAAAGACATGGTCAAGCTGCCCGACCGCCTGCCCGGCGGTACCGAGGTCTGGGCCGTACCGCTGGAACTGACCCTGCCCGCGGCGTTCTGGCAGGCCTTCGATGCGCTGCTCGCCCGTCGCACGCAGCGTGGTGCGAAGCGGGGCGCACTATGATCGGCCGCATGGACACCAAACTGCTTGAACTGCTGGTCTGCCCCGTGACCAAGGGCCCGCTGATCTACCAGCGCGAGACGCAGGAACTGCTCTCGCGAAGCGCCCGCCTGGCCTACCCCATCCGCGACGGCATCCCTGTCCTGCTGGAACATGAAGCCCGGCCACTGACCGAGGAAGAAGCGGCCCGTCCGCCGGCACCCACAGCGACGCCATGAACCAGGGCTTCACGGTCCTCATCCCGGCGCGACTGGCTTCCAGCCGCCTGCCCGACAAGCCGCTGGCCGACATTGCTGGCCTGCCGATGGTCGTGCGCGTGGCGCAGCGTGCCGCGCAAAGCCGCGCCGTCCGCTGCGTGGTGGCGGCCGATGATGCTCGCATCGTGCAGGCCTGCCGGGCACATGGTGTGGAGGTGTTGCTGACCCGAACCGATCACGCTTCCGGCAGCGACCGGCTGGCCGAGGCGTGCGAACAGCTCGCTCTGCCGGACGACGCCGTGGTGGTCAACGTGCAGGGCGACGAACCGCTGATCGAACCCGCCCTGATCGATGCCGTGGCCGCTGAACTGGCCCGGCGCCCGGACTGCGTGATGAGCACCGCGGCCCACGCCATCGATCACATGGACGACTTCCTCAACCCCCATGTGGTCAAGGTCGTGCTGGACCGGCAACACACCGCGCTGTATTTCAGCCGCGCCCCCATCCCCTGGTGGCGCGATGGCATGGCCGAACCGTCCGCGCGCTCCCGGCTGCCTTCCCCCGCGCCGCTGCGCCACATCGGCATCTACGGTTACCGCGCCGGTTTCCTGCGCCAGTTTCCCCGGCTGCCGGTGGCGCCGCTGGAGCAGACCGAATCGCTGGAACAGCTGCGGGTGCTCTGGCACGGGCAGCGCATCGCGGTCCACCTGAGCGAACAGGCGCCCGGTGCCGGAGTGGACACGCCCGAGGATCTGGCCCGCGTGCGGGCCCTGTTCGCCGCCGACTGAGCCTGCCCCTGGCACCCGCTGGCGCGGCCGGCCTGTAAGCCAAGGGGCAGTTGCCCCGTGCTATCCTCAAAAAGAAGCCCGAGGCCCCTGCGGCCGGGCGGCCGCAGAGACAGGCGGCCCCTCCATTGAAACTCTGAAACAAGGACAACGATGCGACTGATCCTCCTGGGTGCCCCTGGCGCCGGCAAAGGCACGCAAGCCACCTACATCTGCCAGAAGTACGGCATCCCGCAGATCTCCACCGGCGACATGCTGCGCGCTGCGGTCAAGGCAGGCACGCCGCTGGGCCTGCAGGCCAAGGCCGTGATGGAGTCGGGTGGCCTGGTCAGCGACGACCTGATCATCAACCTGGTCAAAGAACGCATCGCCCAGGCCGACTGCGCCAACGGCTTCCTGTTCGACGGCTTTCCGCGCACCATCCCGCAGGCCGATGCGATGAAGGCGGCCGGCGTCAAGCTCGACTATGTGCTGGAGATCGACGTGCCTTTCGACGCGATCATCGAACGCATGAGTGGCCGCCGCTCGCACCCCGCTTCGGGCCGCACCTACCACGTCAAGTTCAACCCGCCCAAGGTCGAAGGTCAGGACGACGTGACCGGTGAACCACTGATCCAGCGCGACGACGACAAGGAAGAGACTGTCAAGAAGCGCCTGGAGGTTTACAGCGCGCAGACCCGCCCCCTGGTGGACTACTACAGCAACTGGGCCAAACAGGACGCCGCAGCGGCGCCCAAGTACCGCGCCATCAGCGGCATGGGCTCGGTGGACGACATCACGGTCCGCGCCTTCGAAGCCCTGTCCCGTTGAGGCACGGTTTGCGCCGTCGCAAGAGCCCGGCCGATCACCGGGCTTTTTTCTGCTGGTGCCTTCAGGCGGGGCTGGAGCGCAGACCGTAGGTCTTGCCCCCGAGAAACACGTACTCGGCCCTCACAAGCGCCGCGCCCTGTTCATTCTTGAAGGTGAACCCCACCAGGGCCAGGCCGGTCCCGTTCTGGATCTCGGGCATCTGCCACTGACCCAGCCGGAACAGGGGTGCGAGCTCGACGTCCCAGCGCCGGTCGCGCCGCCTGGGCAGCTCTGCACGGGCGAGCAAGGCCGGACCGTCGACGCTGGCGGTTTGGGCGGGCAAAGCACGCCGCGCCAGATCGGGCGGCAGGCTCAGGGTTTCGGGCAGCTCCAGCACGAGTTCGGCGTGGGGGTTGCGCCATTTCACGTCCACCGCGCGCCCTTCCAGGTAAATCGGGCGGTCCTGGTCGAAACTGCTCCAACCGTGGTGGGCGTGAACCCAACCGGGCACCAAGGCCAGTCCCGTGCAGGCGCTGGCGTGGCCAATCAGTTTTCTTCGGTGCATGACAAGCTCCTTCACAGGTACCCGATCCAGCGCCCACAGGTCAGCACCAGCAGCCAGATCACCGTGGAGCCGACCATGAGCGCACGCGCTGGCCCGTCCAGCCTTTCCAGCGACCGCCGGGCGTGGAACCAGCCGGCGTTGCAGGCGGCCAGCATCAGCAACAGCATCTTCGCTGTGAATGCCCGGTTGGCCAACAGTTCCCCCGCCTGGGTGGCGAACATCAGCAGCCCGGACGCTGCCGCCAGCAAGAATCCACCGACCGCCAGCGTCAGGCTCAGACGGGCGAGCGGCTGCACCGGCAACGCGGTGCCCCAGCCGAACACCCGCAACTCCAGCAGCGTGAGATTGCCCAACAGCAGACCGATGCCCAGGATGTGCACCACCTCGAGCATGGGGTAGGCCCAGGGGTGGCTGCCCAGGCCGGCGAACAAGGGTTCAGGCCTCCAGCAGGTCCAGCGCCAGCGCCAGGCGCGCCTTGGCGGGCGACAGGTCGGTCACCTCGGGAAACGGGCTCTGGCCGTCCGGAATGACCCGGCCCCGGGCGCAGCGGGTCGCGCGAACCACCCGCACACCCGCAGCCCGCGCTTGCTCCAGCGCCTCCATCAGCGAGCGGTGCAGGGTTCCGTTGCCCGTGCCCGCCACCACAATCCCGCGCGGCAGGCGGGCCGGCTCCTGGACCGCCAGCGCCAGCAGGCCCTGCACCAGCGTACCGTCGGCGTCGGCGTGGCTGTTGACCCATTCGACCCGCGGAAGACCCGCCGCGCGCTCGATGCGCGCCAGACCGGCTGCGTCGAACGGTGACCCGGGACGCGACCCAGGACAGGGATGGAACAGCCGCAGAACACCCTCTTCCACGCAACCGATCGGACCGGCGTCGCCGGAATCGAAAGCGTCGGTGCGGTAGCTGTGCACCTTGGCCACATGCCGTGCCGCGTGCACCTGGCCGGCGCACACTGCCACCACCCCATGGACGGCCGGGTCACCGGCCACACACACCGCGTCCAGCAGGTTCTGAGGACCATCCGGCACGAGCGCGGTCGCCGGTCGCATGGCGCAGGTGAGCACAACCGGCTTGGCCGGCTGCAGCACCCGCTGCAGGAACCACGCGGTTTCCTCCAGGGTGTCGGTACCGTGGGTGATGACCACGCCCGCCACGTCGTCGCGGGCGAGGTGGTGCGCCACGCGCACCGCCAGCGCCTGCCAGACAGCAAAGCCCATGTCTTTGCTGTCCACTTGCGCCACCTGTTCCAGTTCCAGCGGGAGTCCCGCCAGGGACGGCAAGCCGGCCACGAGGTCCGAAACGGCGACCTGACCGGCCACATAGCCCACGTTGTCTCCCGCCCGGCTCGCACGACCGGCGATGGTGCCGCCGGTACCCAGAATCACCCGCCGCAGCGGAGCTGTTGCATCAAGCACTTGCCAAGCCCTCAAAACTGATCAAAAATACAGTCACTGGATAAGAAAACAGTTGAACAGACATCCAGCAGGTGTGTGCTGACCACGCCCGGTCCACCGATTGTCCACGAGGTTCACATGATCGACGCGCCCCTCTTTCCGCCCAAGCTCACCGCCCGCCAGCAGCAGATCCTGGAACTCATCCAGAGCGCCATCGCCCGCACCGGCGCACCGCCCACGCGGGCCGAAATCGCCAGCGAACTGGGTTTCAAGTCGGCCAACGCGGCAGAAGAACACCTGCAGGCCCTGGCGCGCAAAGGTGTGATCGAACTGGTCAGCGGCACGTCCCGAGGCATCCGCCTGCGCAGCGAGGACCTGCAGTCGATCAACGCCGCCCGCAACCGGCAGCTCAACCTGCCCCTGCCCAGCCTGGCGCAGCTGGTCTTGCCGCTGGTGGGTCGCGTGGCTGCGGGCTCTCCCATCCTGGCGCAAGAACACGTCGACCAGACCTACCAGGTCGAACGCAGCCTGTTCCAGCGCACGCCCGACTACCTGCTGCGCGTGCGCGGCATGTCCATGCGCGACGTCGGCATCATGGACGGCGACCTGCTGGCCGTGCAGTCCACCAAAGAGGCCAAGAATGGCCAGATCGTGGTGGCCCGGCTGGGTGACGACGTGACCGTCAAGCGCTTCATGCGGCGCCAGAACCAGATCGAGCTTCACGCCGAAAACCCGGACTACAAAACCATCGTGGTCGAGCCCGGCGAACCTTTTGAAATCGAGGGCCTGGCGGTGGGCCTCATCCGCAACAGTTTCCAGATCTGACCTCGCACCGGGTCGGTACCGCCGGTGCGGGTGGCGGGCGGTTGGCAGCTGGCGTTTCTCACGCTGGCTGGCAGATCCCTGCGCCGGTGTCTTCTTTCTCAATCCTGCCTGTGTCCAACCCCTCTCCTGGAGTTTCACATGGGAATCCGCATGCAACGCAACACCTGGGGCTCTCCGCTGCTCCTCATCAACAGCTGGCTGCCCTCCCCGTCTGCGGCCGCCACACGCCCCAGTCTCACCACGGTGACCCAACGGTTTGCCCGCGCTGGCTGGCTTGGCCGCAACGTGGGTTTGAAAGCACGGTCTTCCAGCGCACCGTCCAGGTCGGGCCCCCAGGCAGAGCCATTGCCTCAGTTCCAAGCCCATCCGCCGACCGCTGTGCAAATGCTCCGCACCACGGCATGCAACGGCGTTCACCGCAAGGGGGATTCCCGGGTCGTGCTGTCCGGCCGCATGGCCGATGTGTGTGCCGAGCTGGAGCGGCTCGCCGCCATGGAGCCCGCTCCGTTCCCAGCGACACACTGACGCCAGCCCCTCAGGGGCACCGACACCCGGCAACCGTTCAGAACCGGGCCGTGGTGATGGGGGCACAATGTTGCCCATGAACATCGTGATCCTTGATGACTACCAGGATGCTGTACGCAAATTGCGCTGCGCCGACAAACTGGAGCCGTATCCCGCCAAGGTTTTCACCAACACCGTCAAGGGCGTGGGACAGCTGTCGGTGCGCTTGCGCGATGCCGACGTGCTGGTCCTCATCCGCGAGCGTACGCCGGTCACTCGCCAGCTGGTGGAGAAGCTGCCCCGCCTCAAGCTGATCGCGCAGACGGGCCGGGTCGGCGGACACATCGACGTGCAGGCCTGCACCGAACGGGGCATTGCCGTCTGTGAAGGCGCCAGCTCCCCCATTTCGACGGCGGAACTCACCTGGGCGCTCATCATGGCCTCCATGCGGCGCGTGCCGCAGTACGTCGCCCATCTCAAACACGGTGCCTGGCAGCAGTCGGGCCTCAAGGCAGCCTCCATGCCAGTCAATTTTGGCCTCGGCATGGCTTTGCACGGCAAGACACTGGGTGTCTGGAGCTATGGCCGGATCGGCAAGCTGGTCGCGGGCTACGGTCGCGCCTTCGGCATGGAGGTGTTGGTCTGGGGCAGTGAAGCTGCGAGAGACCGCGCCCGTGCGGACGGTTACACCACGGCAGACAGCCGGGAACGCTTGTTCGAGCAGTCCGATGTGCTGTCGCTGCACTTGCGTTTGGGCGAATCCAGCGCCGGCTGCGTCCGGCTGGACGATCTGGCGCGCATGAAGCCCACGGCCCTGCTGGTGAACACCTCGCGCGCCGAACTGATCGAACCCGAAGCCTTGCTCACGTCCCTCAACCGTGGTCGGCCGGGCATGGCGGCCATCGATGTGTTCGAGTCCGAGCCCATCCTGCAAGGGCATGCCTTGCTGCGCCTGGAGAACTGCATCTGCACGCCACACGTCGGTTATGTCGAACAGGAGAACTACGAAACCCTGTTCTCGGCCGCTTTCGACAACGTGGTCAATTTCATCAAGGGCACGCCGAGCAACGTCGTCAACCCGGGCGCCTTGCAGGTGCGCCGTTGAGCGTTCGGCGATGTCCGCTGCTGCTGCTTGACGCCGACGACACCAGCGAGTTTTCCGGCTGCCGAGAGGCCGTATCAGCGCTTCTTGGAACCATCGCCCTCGTCGTCGGGCGGCATGAAATCCAGCACTTCGAAGTCGATCAGGTTGCCCATCTCGTCGTCGAGTGACGCCCCTGGCGCAGGGGCCGCCTTCGCCGTGGGCTGCACAGGCGCAGGCACCTCGGGCAACGAGGCCTCAAAAGCCGAAATTTCCGACAGTTCGTCCAAGTCCACATCCAGCCCCAAGCGTGGCGACGCTGGAGGCATGTCTTCCATGGGCTGCGTCTGTCGCCCCGACACCGAGGCTGCCGCCACGGCAGCGGCCAGCGCCTGGCTGCCAGCGGCCTTGAGCGGCCTGATGGCCGTGTGCTGGAAATCATTCGACCCTTGGCTGTCGGCCGACTCGCGGGTGACCATGTCCTTGGCCATCGCGTGCAGCAACAGCAACTCGCGGTAGGCCTCCAGATCAAACACTTCCGCATCGACATCGCCCGGTTCGCGGAAGATCGACTTTTCGATCACGTCGAGCACCCGGGGCTGCGGCCACAAGGCCTGGATGCGACTGAACGCGGTCTCGTAGGCCTCAAGCCCCCGACTCTGGTCCGAATACTGGTCGAACAGGGGCGCCCCGGCATTGAAAAGCCGGTTGAAATCCTCCCGCAGGCGGCCGTAGTCGTCGCGTCGCCCTAGCTGGTGGTAGAGCTTCAACAGATCCAGGTAGGCCACCGCACTGGGCTCCTGGCTGTCGGCCAGATGGTTCTTGAGCACCTGGATCGCCTGCTCATTTTCGCCCAGCGAAATGAAGAAATCGGCCTGCTGCTGGACATCGAACAGCTCTTCAGCGGCCACCGAACGCGAAACCGGCGATGGAACCGCCTCTGGGGCAGGTTTGCCAGCATTCAAAGGCACTGGCGTGCTGTCGGCGTCCAGGTCGCTGTCACTGCGCAACGAGCGCATGCTGTCCAGCGCAGAATTGCGCTCCAGACCCAAGTCCAGGTCCAGGTCAATGGCACGGGCACCCGCTTGGCCGTTGGGCATGGGAATGCCGGTCTCCAGTTCCTTTTCGGCCGCTGCCGCCGCCCACCAGGCTCGGGCCGCACTGTCGTCATGGCGGGCCGACAGGCCGCGCTTGCGCCAGAAGTACACCAAGGCCAACAACGCCGCGAGCAACGAAGCCCCCAGCGCATAAACCAGCCAGGTCAGATGGCGGGACTGCTCCACTTGGGCCTGCATGGCCTCCAGGGCCGCTTTGTGGCGGATTTCCTGTTCTCTGAGCCCCTTGGCCTCGGCCTCCAGCACTTCGAGTTTGCGGTTGTCGTTCAGGATGTCTTCGGGTGAGGCGTTGATCGCCTTCCACAGGCGGGCCGCAGCGGCCCGCTCTTCGTCCGACGCGGTCGGCTCGCTGAGCATGGACAGCGACATCTTCAGCACCGGGTCGCGGTCGAGCGTCAGGCTCAGGTCCACCGGGTCGAGCTCCAGACGGGGTGCGACCGGCTCGGCCAACTTGCGCACCACACTGGCGGGTTTAGTCCGGCGGGCCTCCGTCTGTCTGACCTTGGGTGCAGACGCCGCAGCGGGCGGCGCGGCGCGGGCCGGTTCGGCGGTGCCGCCGCCAGCGGTGGCTCCAGCTGGAGGAACTGCGGCCGCCCCGGCACCGGGAGCGGCTGAAGGGCTGCCCGTCAGCGAACCGGCGGACGGCAGTGCCCGCGCCGACGGAGCCGGGCTGGCCACCGGGGCGGGCACGACCGTTGTGGCGACCGCAGCGGCCGACTGCGGTTCGGTCACCGGATCGGCCAGCAGCACGTACCGGCGTGAAAAGGGAGAAGAGCAACCAGCGCGCAGGTAGACGGTCACCACCGGCTCGTCCACAGGCACGGACGACTGGATGCGCAAGGAAGCTTCCGCGTCGGGTGCGGACCGCTGGGGGACTGTTCGCACAGCGCCGGGCGACACCTGTGCATCGCCGTAGAACACGTCGGCCTGCACACACAGGGCATTCAGCTCCTCCCCGGGACCGAGCAACGCCTGGACGCGGATGTCGAGCGGACGACCGATGACCGCTGCACCGCTGTACCGCTGTACCGCCCCAGCGAGGCTGCATGGCCGCCGATGGCGGTTGATAGCAAAATACAGCCAACCCAGTTGTGGCGCACGGCATGGTCCCTTTGTTCTGTCGACGGAACATTTTGTCATAGCTCGCGTTCGACCATCTCCAGATAACACTTACTTATGCCATTCATCTTTCAAACCGTGGGAATTGTGGGCACCGGCGCCATGGGGCGTGGCATTGCCCAGATGGCCGCCCAGGCGGGCAGCCGCGTGCGGCTGTTCGACCTCCAGCCCGGCGCAGCCGAAGCGGCCCGCACAGCGCTGGCCGACACCTGGGAAAAACTGGCAAGCAAGGGCCGGTTGACACCGGCCGAACAGGCTGCCTGCCAGGAACGCCTGATCACCACCCAGCACCTGACCGACCTCGCCGACTGCGATCTGGTGGTCGAAGCCATCGTCGAGAGGCTGGACATCAAACAAAGGCTGTTTGCCGATCTGGAAGCCATCGTGCCTGCGCAGACGGTGTTGGCCACCAACACGTCCTCGCTCTCGGTCACGGCGATCGCAGCACCCCTGAAGCACCCCCAGCGGCTGGCGGGCTACCATTTCTTCAACCCTGTCCCCCTCATGCGGGTGGTGGAGGTGATCGCCGGTCTGAAAACCAGCACCGATGTCTGCGAGCGGCTGATGGACTACACCCGCCGGTTCGGTCATACACCGGTGTCCGCACAAGACACCCCGGGCTTTATCGTCAACCACGCAGGCCGGGGTTACGGGACCGAAGCCCTGCGGGTGGCGAGCGAACGGGTGGCGGACTTCGCCACGATCGACCGCATCCTGCGCGACCAGATGGGCTTCAAACTCGGCCCCTTCGAACTGATGGACCTGACCGCACTGGATGTGTCGCACCCGGTCATGGAGTCGATTTACCGCCAATACTACGAAGAACCCCGCTACCGCCCCAGCGTCATCACCGCACAGCGACTGGCCGGTGGTGTGGTGGGCAAGAAGGTCGGAGAGGGCTTTTACGCCTACGTCAACGGTACCGCCGTGGTGCCTCCGGAGCCGCCAGTGCCTCGGGTGGACAGCCTGCCGCCGGTCTGGGTGTCGCCCAAGGCCGCACGGCGTGCCGAGCTGTACCAGTTGCTCAAGAACCTGGGCGCCAGCATCGAAACGGCGCAGGCACCCTCGGCCGCGGCCCTGATCCTGGTGGCCCCTCTGGGGCTGGACGTGACCACGCTGGCCGCCGTCGAACGGCTCGATCCGTTGCGCACCGTGGGCATCGACATGATGCTGGAGGACGCCGCGACCCGGCGCCGGGTTCTGGCCACCAACCCCGCAACGCGGCCCGACATGCGCGACGCCGCCCACGCCCTGTTTGCAAGGGATGGCAAAGCCGTGAGCGTGGTGAAGGACAGTGGCGGTTTCGTGAGTCAACGCGTGGTGGCGACCATCGTCAACATCGCCGCCGACATGTGCCAGCAAGGCGTGTGCACGCCCGAAGACCTGGAGCTGGCCGTGACCCTCGGGCTGGGTTACCCCATGGGTCCGCTGGCCATGGGAGACCGCATCGGGCCGACCAATGTGCTGGAGATTCTGTTCAACATGGGCACGGTCTATGGCGACCCGAGGTACCGTCCTTCGCCGTGGCTGCGTCGTCGCGGAGCCCTGGGCCTGAGCCTGATGCACGAGGAGGCTTGACCCCCCGCTCCGCTTCGCATCTTACTCGCGGGCGCGACCACACCAGCGGCCCGGCAACGCCGCCCAAACGGCGTGAGCTGCACTTGAAAGATCCCCTCCTGAAACCGCCGAAAGGCCCTTCATGACCGCCAGCCTCAAGATCCAGAGCCAGGGCCAGACCCTGGTGCTGACCATCAGCAACCCGGAACACCGCAATGCGCTGGGGCCCGAAATCTACGCGGCGGGCGTCGAGGCGCTGAACCTGGCAGAGTCCAGCCCGGAGGTGCGCAGCGTCGTCATCACGGGCGAGGGTGCCCATTTCTGCGCCGGCGGCAACCTCCAGCGCTTGCAGGCCAACCGGCAACAGCCACCGGCGGTGCAGGCCGATGCCATCGAACACCTGCACAACTGGGTCGAGACCATCCGCGCCTTCTCCAAGCCCGTGATCGCGGCGGTGGAAGGTTCCTGTGCCGGTGCGGGCTTTTCGCTGGCACTGGCCTGCGACCTGGTGGTAGCCGCCCACAACAGCGTGTTCGTGATGGCGTACAGCAACGTGGCCCTGTCGCCCGATGGCGGAGCCACCTGGAGCCTGATGCGCGCCCTGCCCCGCGCCACTGCCCTGCAACTGCTGCTGTGCGGGGATCGCATCGACGCGGCGCGCCTGCAAGCACTGGGCGTGATCAACCTGGTCTGCCCGTCCGGCGAAGTGCTCACCGAGGCGCTGGCCTTGGCCGAGCGGCTCAACGCCCGGGCGCCGAACGCCCTGGCCAGCATCAAGGAGCTGGTCAACGAGGCACCGGGCGTCAGCCTGCACACCCAGCTGGCCGCCGAGCGCGATCACTTCGTGCGCAACCTGCACCACCCCAACGCCGGCGAAGGCATCGCAGCCTTTCTGACCAAGCGATTCCCGCGCTATCCCTGAAAGCAGTTCGCTGGGCCGCTGCACATATGCCAGCGGTTCCGGGACACCTGCGGGACAGTCCTCGCGCTATCCCTGATGTCTGGCGCGCGTCCCTGTGGCGACAATCCGCCAGCACCCAGTCACTCAAAAGACATGCCATGGACGAACCCATTCTGACAATGGAGGAACGCGAGGCGATCAACGGTGGTCGCTGGTTCGCGGGACTTTCACCTTCTCTGCGTCACGACATACTGCGATGCGCTTACGTCAAGCGATTCAAGGACGGCGACCTGATCGTCGCGCGCGGCGAGCCGCCCACCGAATGGTCGGCGGTGGCCCGGGGTGCGGTGCGCGTGAGCTCGACCTCGCTGTCCGGCAAGCAGATCACCCTGACCTATGTGGAGCCGGGCGTGTGGTTCGGCGACGTGGCGATGTTCGACGGCGACCAGCGCACACACGATGCCTATGCCCACGGGCCCACCACGTTGCTGTGCGTGTCGCGCAACGACTTTCAGAAAATCCTTGCCCAGCACGTGGAACTGTACGAGGCGCTGATGCGCCTGCAGGCACGGCGCATCCGCACGCTATTCGGGCTGGTGGAAGACCTCAACACCCTGCCGCTGCGCGCGCGACTGGCCAAACAGCTACTGCACCTGGTGCGCAGCTACGGCGTGCCCTGCCTGGCCAACGGCAACGAAACCCGCATCGGCCTGCACCTGGCGCAAGAAGAACTCGCGCAGCTGCTGGGGGCCTCGCGCCAGCGTGTCAATCAGGAGCTCAAGTCCATGGAACGCGAGGACGCCATTCGCATCGAACAGGGTGGGCTGGTGGTGCGCAACCGCGACATGCTCATGCGCATCGCAGAAGCAGAATCCTGAACACGGCGGGCCTCCCGCCAGCCGACCCGACCGCATGACAGACCTACAGAACTTCACCGGCACCCGCCCGGTCGCAGCCCAGCACGCCTTCGACCCAGCCGCTCTGCAGCGCTGGCTGGAACAGCGCCTGCCCGGATTTGACGGACCACTTTCCGTGGAGATGTTCAAGGGCGGCCAGTCCAACCCCACCTACAAGCTCGTCACGCCCGGCCGCGCCTATGTCATGCGCGCCAAACCGGGTCCGGTGGCCAAACTGCTGCCCTCGGCCCACGCGATCGAGCGCGAGTTCCGCGTGATGCAGGCGCTGCAGACCACCGGTGTGCCGGTGGCCCGCATGGACGTGCTGTGCGAGGACGAATCGGTGATCGGTCGCGCCTTCTACGTCATGGAATGCGTCGACGGGCGCGTCATGTGGGACCAGTCGCTGCCCGGCCTTTCCAAACCCGAACGGGGCGCGATCTACGACGAGATGAACCGTGTGCTCGCCGCCCTGCACCGCGTCCGTCCGTCCGACATCGGCCTGGCCGACTACGGCAAGCCAGGCAACTATTTTGAACGGCAGATCGGCCGCTGGAGCAAGCAGTACACCGCCTCCATCACCCAGCCCATCCCCGAGATGGACCGGTTGATGGCCTGGTTGCCGCAGAACATTCCGGCCATGGCGCAGGACGAGTCGCTCGTATCCATCGTGCACGGCGACTACCGGCTGGACAACCTGATGTTCCACCCGACCGGGTCGCGCGTGCTGGCCATCCTGGACTGGGAGCTCTCGACCCTGGGGCACCCGCTGGCAGACTTCAGCTACCACTGCATGGCCTGGCACATCCCGCCGGGGGCGTTCCGCGGCATCGGTGGGCTCGACGTTGAGAGCCTGGGCATCCCGACCGAAGCCGAGTACATCGCCCGCTACTGCGAACGAACCGGTTTTGCCACACCCGAGCAATTGCTGGCCGACTGGAACTTCTACCTGGCCTACAACCTGTTCCGACTCGCCGCCATCCTGCAAGGCATCGCCAAGCGGGTGGAGGCCGGCACCGCTTCCAGTGCGCAGGCCGTCGCTTCCGCAGCCGGCGCACGCCCGCTGGCCGAAATGGCCTGGCGGTTTGCGCAACAAGCCTGAAACGGCTCGTTTTCTGTCCCGATCACCCCCCGAAGAACACCATGCAGTTCGATTACACCGACAAGGTCAAGAACATGCGCCAGCAACTGCTGGCCTTCATGGACGAGCACATCTACCCCAACGAAGCCCGGTTCTTCGCCGAGATTGCAGCCAACCGCGCCCAAGGCAACGCCTGGCTGCCCACCACCCTGATCGAAGAGCTCAAGCCCAAGGCCCATGCCGCCGGGCTGTGGAACCTGTTCCTGCCCAAGAGCCCGCGCGCCCCCCAAGGCCTGTCGAACCTCGAATACGCCCCTCTGTGCGAAATCATGGGCCGCGTGCCGTTCGCGGCCGAAGTGTTCAACTGCTCGGCCCCGGACACCGGCAACATGGAAACGCTGGAGCGCTACGCCAGCGAAGCCATCAAGGACGAATGGCTGGAGCCGCTGCTGCGGGGCGAGGTGCGCTCGGCCTTCCTGATGACGGAGCCGGAGGTGGCTTCCTCGGACGCGACCAACATCCAGTGCCGCATCGAGCGCGACGGTGGCCACTATGTGATCAACGGTCGCAAGTGGTGGTCGTCCGGTGCGGGGGACCCGCGCTGCAAGGTCTACATCGTCATGGGCAAGACCGACCCCGAAGCGCCTCGCCACACGCAGCAAAGCATGATCGTGGTGCCGACCGACACGCCCGGCATCTCGGTGATCCGCCCCCTGAGCGTCTTTGGCTATGACGACGCCCCGCACGGCCACATGGAGGTGCTGCTGGACAACGTGCGCGTGCCGGTCGGCAACCTGCTGCTCGGTGAAGGCCGCGGGTTCGAGATCGCCCAGGGGCGCCTGGGCCCCGGCCGCATCCACCACTGCATGCGCTCCATCGGCGCGGCCGAACGGGCCCTGGAACTCATGTGCAAGCGCCTGAACAGCCGCGTGGCGTTCGGCAAGCCGATCTCGTCGCAGTCGGTCTGGCACGAGCGCATCGCCGACGCCCGCTGCAAGATCGAAATGGCGCGCCTGCTCACGCTCAAGGCGGCCTACATGATGGACACCGTGGGCAACAAGGTGGCCAAGGCCGAGATCGCCATGATCAAGGTGGTGGCACCCAACATGGCTTGCGAAATCATCGACATGGCCATCCAGGCCCACGGCGGCGGCGGCGTCAGCGACGACTTTCCGCTCGCCTACAGCTACGCCAACCAGCGCACTTTGCGCCTGGCCGACGGCCCCGACGAAGTGCACCGCCAGTCGATCGCCAAGCTGGAACTCGCCCGGCACGTCGCCCTCAAGGGCGAGGTGGAGATGCCGGTCACCCGGGGTTGCTGAGCGAATCGTCCAGCGCACCCGACCGCGTGGCCAGCCCCAGCGCAACCTCGCACAGGTGGTCGAGCAGTTCCAGCGCGAGCACGGCATCGGCCCCCTGCGCGTGCGGATTGACCTGCAGGCGCAGGTAACAGCGGCCGCGCCGCAGCATCACCAGCACCGGCACCTGTGCGGCCGCACTGCCGTCACCGGCCATCAGGTAGTCCAGTGCGTCGGTGTCCAGCCAGCGCCGGGCCAGTTCCGCCGAGTCGGTGAGCACGGTGTAGTGGCGCCAGAAACGTTCGTCCACACCTTGCCACTGGACGGGGCGGTACATGGACAGCCACCGCACCTCTTCGGGCAAATCCTCCTTGGTGGTCCTGACCGCATCCACCGCATCGCGGTAGATGCGCTCCGACAGGGCTTCCAGCGCCGCCTTGAGCGCCCGCGACATCACGATCACATGGCCGGCCGGCGGCAAGCCCAGGTCCACCCGGGCACGCAGTTCCAGGCCTTCCATGTACGCGCGGGACGCGGGGTGGCATTCCGCCTGGAAGGCGCGGTCGTGCAAGCGGCCCGACAGGGCGAACTGGTGGACGCCAACCACCTGATGGTGCAGGAAATGCTCCGTGGCCCAGTGGGCCACGGGATCCGCAGCACCGTCCGAAGGCGGGCGACGCGAGAAAGCCTGGCGCAGACGTTCGAACATGGGCAGGCACCGTGTTGAAGCAGCCACCCCATTCTACGTTCGCGCACGGCATGCAGCACACTCCAGGCCGACACGACCGGCATGCGCCCCGTGGTTGATCCCTGGCGCGATGCTCCGCTCCGAAATCTTCAGCGAAGACCCGCCGGAACGGCCGCATTACCCGGGTACAATCGCGGCTCCGTCGGAGCGTAGCGCAGCCTGGTAGCGCATCTGCTTTGGGAGCAGAGGGTCGCGAGTTCGAATCCCGCCGCTCCGACCACCCCTCAACAAAAGGCCCACCTCGTGGGCCTTTTGTCCATCAGGCGCCCGACCCGGCGGGCCGGGCGCCGTTCTGCCCGTAGCTCAACCGGATAGAGCAGCTGCCTTCTAAGCAGCAGGTCGGGGGTTCGAGTCCCTCCGGGCAGGCCATTCATTCCCCTCCGGTTCTACAGCCACCCCACTGCGCCGGCCTGGCCGCGCGCCCGTGCGGCCAGGCTGAGATGGCACATCCTTGCTTCAAGGGTTTTCACGGGTATCAAGCACACCACGCATGCACCATACTGCATGAAACAGCATTATTTTGCTCATTCCGGACTTCATTCAGAACTGGATAGTTCATGTTTAAAGTACGGGAAAGCGAGTATCGCCAAGCCGCCCGACGCTGCATACAGTGCCCGCACACCACTTCACAGGAGCCTTCCATGACCTCACGCCGTCTTCTCCTCACCCGCAGTGCCGCCGTCATCGGCGCCGCATCGTCGGGTCTCCTGCTGCCGCAAATCGTTCGCGCGCAATCCGACAAGGTGCGGGTCGGCTTAATGCTGCCTTACACGGGCACCTTCGCCCAACTGGGCGTGGCGATCGAAAACGGCTTCCGGATGGCGCTCAACGAACAGGGCGGAAAACTCGGCGGCCGTGAAGTGGAGTTTTTCAAGGTGGACGACGAGTCCAACCCGGCCAAGGGCATCGAGAACGCCAACCGGCTGGTGCAGCGCGACAAGGTCGACGTGCTCGTGGGTACGGTGCACTCGGGCGTTCAGATGGGCATCCACCGCGTCGCCCGCGAGTCGGGTGTGCTCAACCTAATTCCCAACGCGGGCGTGCACATCGCCACCCGCAGCCAGTGTGCGCCCAACGTGTTCCGCACCTCGTTCAGCAATTCGCAGCCCACCCTGGCGCTGGGCAAGGCCATGGTGGACCGCGGCCACAAGAAGGCGGTCTGGATCACCTGGAACTACGCGGCCGGTGACGAGGCCTTCGAAGGCTTTGAACAGGGCTACACCGCCGCGGGCGGCACCATCGTCAAGAAGCTCGGCCTGCCCTTCCCCAACGTCGAGTTCCAGGCGCTGCTGACCGAAATCGCCTCCATCAAGCCCGACGCCGTGGCCTGCTTCTTCGCCGGCGGCGGCGCCGCCAAGTTCCTGCGCGACTACCACGCCGCCGGTCTGTCCAAGTCCATCCCGCTCTACGGCTCGGGCTTCCTGACCGAAGGCGTGCTGGAAGCCGCCGGCGAGTCCGCCAACGGCGTGATCACGACCATGCACTACAGCGACTCGCTGGACACGCCGCGCAACAAGAAATTCCGCCTCGAATACGCCAAGACCTTCAAGCTCCAGCCCGACGTGTACGCCGTGCAGGGCTACGACACTGGGCTGCTGCTGATCCGCGGTGCCAACGCGGTCAAGGGCGACCTGTCCAACAAGAAGGCCCTGTACGCGGCCATGGAAGGCGCCACCATCGACAGCCCGCGCGGCCAGTGGAAGATGAGCCCGTCCCACAACCCGATCCAGGACATGTACCTGCGCAAGGTCGAGAACAAGGAAAACAAGGTCATCGGCATCGCGCAGAAGGCGGTGGCCGACTCCGGCGCCGGCTGCAAGATGGGCTGATCCGCTGCATTGCCCTCGGCACTACCCTCTTCCGGGGGGTGGTGCGTGCCGACCGGCAGATCCGGCTCGGCGTCATCCCTGACCCTCTGGTCTGCCATGGACTTCGCCAACTTTTTCATTCAGCTGCTCAACAGCGTGCAGTACGGCCTGCTGCTGTTCATGCTGGCCGCCGGGCTGACGCTGATCTTCGGCATCATGGGCGTGGTCAACCTCGCCCACGGCAGCTTCTACATGCTCGGCGCCTACCTGGCCTGGTTCCTGGTGGCCCGGCTCGACAGCCTGGTGCTCGCCATCCTGCTGGGGACCGTGCTGGCGGTCGCGCTGGGCTGGCTGCTCGAATGGCTGCTGTTCCGGCACTTCTACCACCGCGACCACCTGGACCAGGTGCTGCTGACCTTCGGGCTGATCTACATCTTTGAAGAGTTGCGCTCCATCCTGTGGGGTGACGACGTGCACGCGGTGCAGGTGCCCGAGATGGTGAACTGGGCCATTCCGCTGACCGAAAACCTGTCCTATCCGGTGTACCGCCTGGTGATCTCGGCGGTATGCATCGCACTGGCGCTGGGCCTGTACCTGCTCATCTCGAAGACGCGCCTGGGCATGAAGATCCGTGCGGGTGCCTTCAACCGCGAAATGACGGAGTCGCTGGGCATCAACATCCGCCTGATCCATGGCGTGGTGTTCGCGCTCGGCGTGGCGCTGGCCGCCATCGCCGGCATGATCGCCTCGCCCATTTCCAGCGTGTACCCCGGCATGGGCAGCTCGGTGCTGATCATGTGCTTCGTGGTGGTGGTCATCGGCGGCATCGGTTCGGTGCGGGGCGCCCTCGTCGCGGCCCTGCTGGTGGGCCTGGTGGACACCTTTGGCAAGGTGCTGGTGCCGCAGATCGCCGGCATGGCCGTCTACATGCTGATGGCCGGCGTCCTGCTCTACAAGCCCGAAGGGCTTTTCAAACAATGAGCAACGCCAAGGCCCAACTCGAAAAGCTGCCCCGAACGGTGCAGGCCCTGCTGATCGTGGGAGCCGTCGCGCTGGCCGCGGTGCCGCTCGTGCCCATGGAAGGGCGGGACTTCTACCTGCAGATGCTCTCGCAGATGATGATTCTGGCCATCTTCGCCATGAGCCTGGACCTCCTGCAGGGCGTCACCGGACTGGTCTCGCTCGGCCACGCCGCCTACTTCGGACTGGCGGGCTATGCGCTGGCATTCCTGACCCCGGCGGACACGCCCATCGGCCTGTGGTGGAGCCTGCCTCTGGCCGCTGCCGGCGCGGGGCTGGCCGCGCTGGTGATCGGGTTCTTTGTCGTTCGCACCCACGGCATCTACTTCATCATGGTGACCATGGCGTTTGCCCAGATGATCTTCTTCTTGTTCTTTGACAACAAGGCGCTGGGCGGGTCGGACGGCATCTACGTGAACTTCCGGCCCGACGCCTCCGCACTGGGCATCGACCTGGAGAACAAGACGCACTTCTTCTACTTCACGCTGGCGATGCTGATCGGGGTCTACCTGTTTCTGCGCCGGCTGCTGTTATCACCCTTCGGCCGCGTGCTGGCGGGCATCCGCGTGAACGAGCACCGCATGCGCGCCGTGGGCTATGGCAGCTTTGGCTACAAGCTGGCCGCCTTCACACTGGCCGGCACGCTGGCGGGTGTGGCGGGTTACCTCTGGGCGGCACAGACCGGCTTCGTCAACCCCGAGCTGATGGGTTTTCACATGAGCGCGCACGCGATCATGATGATCATCCTCGGCGGCATGGGCAACTTTGCCGGCGCCATCGTCGGCGCGTTCGCCTTCGAGTATGTGATGCACGTCTTCAAGGACCTGCCGGCCATCGGCGACTTCCAGACCGGCAAACACTGGCAGCTGTGGATGGGCCTGTTCATCGTGCTGATCGTGATCGTTGCGCCGCGCGGTTTGCTGGGGCTGGGGGACAAGTTGCTGAACCGCAAAGGTACCGACCAATGAGCGACATCCGCCCCAACGAAGTCGCCCTGCTCGCGGCCAATAAGCTCACCAAGCGTTTTGGCGGTCTTGCGGCGGTCAATGACGTGTCGGTGCACCTCTACCGCGACCGCCTGCACGCGGTGATCGGCCCCAACGGCGCCGGCAAATCCACGCTGACCAACCTGCTCTCGGGCGATTTGCCACCCACTTCGGGCACCGTCACCATCGGTGGCGTCGAGACCGCGGGCCATTCGCCCGAATCGATCTCGCGCCTCGGACTGGGTCGCAGCTACCAGAAGACCAACATCTTCCTGCCCTTCACGGTGTGGGACAACGTGCGCCTGGCCTCCCAGTCGCGCGAGCGGCATGCGCCCTGGAACCCGCTGCGCTGGCTGCAGTCGGCCCAGGCCCTGTCGGCGGTGAACCAGCGGTGCGAACGCGCCATCGAACTCGCCGGCCTCTCGCACCGCCGGGAAGCGGTGGCTGCGACCATCAGCCACGGCGAGCAGCGCCAGCTGGAAATCGCCATGACACTCGCCACCGAGCCCACGGTGCTGCTGCTGGACGAACCCCTGGCCGGCATGGGCCAGGCCGAAGCCGAGCGCATGATCGAGCTGCTGACCAAACTCAAGAAAGACCACGCGGTGATGCTGGTGGAGCACGACATGGACGCCGTCTTTGCGCTGGCCGACCAGCTCACCGTCATGGTCAACGGACAGGTGATTGCCAGCGGGCCCCCGACCGAAGTGCGCAACGATCCGGTCGTCCAGGCCGCGTACCTGGGTGAGGACCACTGACCATGAGCACTCCGCTGATCCAGGCCACCAGCCTGCACACCCACTACGGCCAGAGTCACATCCTGCGCGGCATCGACTTCACCGTGCAGCCGGGGCAGACCATCGGCCTCATGGGCCGCAACGGCATGGGCAAGAGCACGCTGCTCAAGTCGCTCATGGGCATCGTCAAGCCCAGCGGCGGCACCGTGCACATCAAGGGCACGCCCATGACCGGCGCCCCCACCTTCGAAATCGCACGTCAGGGCATTGCCTACGTGCCCGAAGGCCGCGGCATCTTCGGCAACCTGAGCGTGAAGGAGAACCTGGTCATGGCCGCCCGCGCCGGCACCCGCGGCCAGCGCGACTGGACCTGCGACCGGGTGCTGGAGACCTTTCCCCGCCTGGCCGAGCGCCTGAACCACGGTGGCCAGCAGCTCAGCGGCGGCGAACAGCAGATGCTGACCATCGGCCGCGCACTGATGACCAACCCCGACGTGCTCATCCTCGACGAAGCGACCGAAGGTCTGGCGCCGCTGATCGCGCGCGAGATCTGGCGCATCTGCGGCCTGATCCGGGAAAGCGGCATCAGCAGCATCATCGTCGACAAGGCCTGGAAGCAGGTCACCCAGATCACCGACCGCAACGTGATCCTGGTCAAGGGCGAAGTGGTGTTCGAAGGCTCGTCGGACGAGCTGCTGTCAAAGCCCCAGTTGCTGGAGCAGTACCTCGGGGTCTGACCCCGTTCAGAGCAAGGGCCGCAGTTCCCGGGCCGCGTCCAGCAGCAAGGGTAGCAAGTCCCGGCGCATCACCGGCGGTTCCAGCCGGTCCGGTGACGCCACCACATTGAGGGCCGCCACCGTGCGGCCCTGCATGTTTCTGAGCGGCACGGCCAGGGCGTGCACGCCCAGCTCGTGTTCTTCACTGGCCACGGCGTGGTCGTCGGCCCGCACCTGGGCCACGATGGCGCGCAGGGCCTTGTGGTCGATGGTGGTGCGTGGGGTCAGCCGGGGCAGCTCCCGCCCCTTGAGCCAGGCGCTGAATTCGGTGCGCGGCAGGGCCGCCAGCAGCACCCGCCCGGTGGACGTGGCGTGGACCGGCAGGCGCGCGCCCAGGTGCAGACCATAGGCCATCAGCCGCTGCCCGCCCACCGAGGCGCTGCGCGCCACGATCACCACCTCGTCGCCGTCCAGCACGACCGCAGAGAACGACTCGCGTGTCTGTGCGGCCAGCCGGTTGAGGGTGGGCTGCAACAGGCGCGGCAGCCGGGCCGAGGCCAGGTAACTGCCCGAGAAGCGCAGCACCTTGGCCGAGAGCCAGTAGTGCGTGCCGTCGGTGTCCAGATAGCCCAGGTAGGCCAGCGTGAGCAGGTGGCGGCGGGCGGCGGCCCGCGTCAGACCCGCGCGCTCGGCGGCCTGGGTGGCGTTCAGGCGCTGGCGCTCGGTGTCGAAGCTCTCCAGCACGGCCATGCCCTTGGCCATGCCTTCGATGAAATCCGCCTTGGCGATATCCATGCCGGTTCTCCCGATAAGTGTTGCGCGATCATCGCACAACAACACCAATCGCCGCGCAACTTGACCGATTGGACGTTGATTGACCGAGCGCAAAAAACTAACCTGCAAGTCCCTCCAACTACCTGTCCACAACCGCGACGCCGACGCCAGGGAGCCGCCGAACCGGCTTTGCCGGGCGGCAGGTTCCGCCCCCTCGCAGGGGGTGACGCCGAAGGCGGCGCGGGGGTGGTCCAATCACCATGCGCACCCAGGTTGCCATCATCGGCGGCGGTCCTTCCGGCCTCATGCTCTCCCAGCTGCTGCACCTCAAGGGCATCGACACCGTCGTGCTCGAACGCCAGAGCCGCGAATACGTGCTCAGCCGCATCCGCGCCGGCGTGCTGGAGCACGGTTTCGCCCAGCTGATGCGCGAAGCCCAGTGCGGCGAGCGCATGGACCGCGAGGGCGAGATCCACGACGGCTTCTTCATCTCCGACAACGGCAAGATGAACCGCGTGGACCTGCACAAGCACAGCGGCGGCAGCTCGGTGGTGGTGTACGGCCAGACCGAACTCACCCGCGACCTGTACGAAGCGCGCGACAAGATGAACGGCGTGGTCATCCACAACGCCGAAGATGTGCAGCCGCACGACCTCAAGAGCGACAAGCCCTATGTGACGTACCGCCATGGCGACGAGGTGGTGCGCATCGACTGCGACTATGTGATCGGCGCTGACGGCTTCCACGGCGTGAGCCGCAAGTCCATTCCGCGCGACGTGCTCAAGGAGTACGAGAAGGTCTACCCCTTCGGCTGGCTGGGCGTGCTCTCGCGCACCAAGCCGGTGTCGCCCGAGCTGATCTACGCCAAACACGAGCGCGGTTTTGCGCTGTGCTCGTTGCGCTCGCAGGTGCTCTCGCGTTACTACATCCAGGTGCCGCTGACCGATTCGGTCGAAGACTGGTCCGACGACCAGTTCTGGGAAGAACTCAAGCGCCGCCTGCCCGCCGACGTGGCACAGCGGCTGGTCACCGGTCCGTCGATCGAGAAGTCGATCGCGCCGCTGCGCTCCTTCGTGGCCGAGCCGATGCGTTACGGCAACCTGTTCCTGGCCGGCGACGCCGCGCACATCGTGCCGCCGACCGGCGCCCGCGGCCTCAACAGCGCGGCTTCGGACATCTACTACCTCTACCACGCCATGGTCGCGCACTATCGTGACGGCGACGATTCGGGCCTGGAGAACTACTCGGCCAAGGCGCTGGCCCGGGTCTGGAAGGCGCAGCGCTTCTCGTGGTGGATGACCACCATGCTGCACACCTTCCCCGACAACATGGCCTACGACCAGAAGCTGCAGCAGACCGAGCTGGAGTACCTGTTCTCGTCCGGGCGTGCGCAGGGCTCGCTGGCCGAGAACTACGTCGGCCTGCCGTTCTGACCTCCCTTCTCCGTAGCTGTCACCCAGAGGCTGGCCTGCGGGTCGGCTTTCGGGTTACAAACGGTTCATGACCACCATGCCCCTGCCCCCCTCCGCCCGACCTGCCGGCACGCTCAAGCCCCTGCGCGGCGTGCGCGTGCTCAGCCTGGCGCTGAACCTGCCCGGCCCGGCCGCGCTGATGCGCCTGAAGGCCATGGGCGCCACCTGCCTCAAGGCCGAGCCACCCGGTCCCCATGGGGCCCCCAGCGGCGACCCCATGGGCCAGTACAACCCCACCGCCTACGCCACACTGCACGACGGCATCAAGGTCATCACCCTCGACCTCAAGACCGAGCAGGGCCAGCAGAAGCTGCACAAGGCGTTGGCCCGCACCGACGTGCTGCTCACCTCCTTCCGCCCGTCCGCCCTGGCCAAGCTCGGCCTGGGCTGGAAAGCGCTGCACGAGGCCCACCCGGCGCTGTCGGTGATCGCCATCGTCGGCGCACTCGGCGCGCGTGCCGAAGAGCCGGGTCACGACCTCACCTACCTGGCCGACGCCGGTCTGGTGACCGGGCTGGAGCTGCCCGCCACCCTGTTTGCCGACATGGGGGGGGCGCTCATGGCCAGTGAAGCCACCCTCCAGGCCGTGCTGTCGCAGAAGGCCACCGGCAAGGGCAGCTTCCAGGCGGTGGCGCTGTCCGATGCCGCCGCCTGGCTCGCCTTGCCCCGCACTTGGGGGCTGACACAGCCCCAGGGCGCGGTGGGCGGCGCGCACGCGGGCTACCGCGTCTACCCCTGCAAAGACGGGCGCGTGGCCGTCGCGGCACTGGAGCCGCACTTTGCCGCCGCCCTGTGCGCAGCGGCCGGCGTGCCCGTGCAGGGTCTGGCCACGCTGTTCCAGTCGTCCACGCACAACGCCATTGCCCAGTTTCTGGGAAGCCAGACACGCCGCCAGCTCGACCGCCTGGCCCAGACCCGGGACATTCCCCTGCACACGCTGGCACACTGAGGGTTTTTCTTCCCTCGGGGCTCGCAGCACGATGCACAAACAGGGCAAGGTGGTGGCCTGGGACGAGGCCAAGGGCTTTGGCTTCATCCGCAGCGCCCAGTCGCCAGAAGACGTCTTTTTTCACATCCGCGACTGGGAAGGCCTGAACCCGCCCACGCTGCAGGTGGGCGTGGAGTTCGACGAGATCCACGTCGGTGGCAAGGGCCCACGCGCCATGGGCGTGGTGCCGGTCGAAGGGCCGGTCGTCCCCAAGACCTCGCGCGAGGCCTTGCGGCGCGAACGGGCCGAAATGCGCAACCGCAAGGCCCAGACGGCCGACGAAGCGGCCGTGGCCGCAACGCCGACGGCCGTGTCGCGATCGCGCTACGCGAAGGAACGTGCCGCCCGTCTCGAAAAATGGCGGCTGGGCAGCGCTGCCGCATTGCTGGGCCTGTGGCTCATTCTGTTGCTGGCGGGCATCTGGATGCGGCGCATGCCCTGGGTGGTGCTGCCGGGGCTGGCGCTGCTGAACATCGCCACCTTCTTCGCTTACTGGAAGGACAAGGTGGCGGCCGAAGAAGAGACCATCCGCATCCGAGAAGATGTGCTGCACGTCCTGGCCCTGGCCGGTGGCTGGCCCGCCGCCTGGCTGGCCCAGCAGGTGCTGCGGCACAAGACGGTCAAATCCCATTTCAGGGCCATGTTCTGGCTGACGGTGCTGGTGAACCTGGTCGTCCTGGCGGTCTGGGTGGTCTGGCCGCTGTTCAACCCCGAACCTTTGCCGCCACCGCCCCAACCCTGGGATTGAAGGGCTGCGGCACCGAGTCGGCCCGATTCAAAACCGGGTGGTAGCCTTGGCAACGCAGACCCAACAGCCCCATGCCCATGCAACTGAAAAAAACCGCCTTCTGGATCGCCGCGCTGGCCTTGACCACCCTGTCTCTCATGCCCACCGACTTTCTGCCTCAACAGGTCTTCAGCCTTTGGGACAAGGCGCAACATGCGCTGGGCTTTGCCGGACTCACACTGTTGGGCTTGCTGGCCTACCCGCAGCACAGGGTGTGGGTGCCCGTGCTGCTGCTGGTGCTCGGTGGCACGATCGAACTGGCCCAGGCGGCCTCCGGCTGGCGCCAGGGAGACTGGATCGATTTCCTGGCCGACGCCATCGGCATCGCGGCGACCCTCTCGCTGTGGTGGTCGCAAGCAGGACGGCGGTCGCGCTCGGCCTGAACGACGCCGCACCTTGCGGGAGCCTGTGGAAATCGACCGACAACTGATCGCACAATAGTCGGCATGAGTCAGCCGCCTCCCACCCGCGCCCTGCCCTGGCTGGAACCGGGCCAGGCGTTTCCGCCGGTTGAAACGGCCTGGGGAGACGAGGACCCCGCCCCGGGCCTGCTGGCCGCTGGCGGCGTGCTGGACGTTCCCACCCTGGTGGCGGCCTACTCGGCCGGCATTTTCCCCTGGTACAGCACCGGACAGCCGGTCCTGTGGTGGAGCACGGACCCGCGCATGACCCTGCGGCCTGCCGATTTCAGGCTGCACCGCTCGCTGCGCAAGACGCTGCAGGCCTTGCTGCGCGAAGGCCGCCTGGACATCCGCATGGATCACGACTTCGGGCGCGTGATCCGTGCCTGCGCCCATGCGCCTCGCACAGGCCAGAGCGGCACGTGGATCGTGCCGCCCATGGTGCAGGCCTACACCGGTCTGCACCAGGCGGGCCTGGCGCACAGCGTGGAAACCTGGATCGACGGTGAACTGGCCGGCGGGCTGTACGGCGTGAACCTGGGCGGCATGGTCTTCGGCGAATCGATGTTCAGCCGTGCCAGCGATGCCTCGAAGATCGCTCTGGCCGCGCTGGTGGCTTTTGCCAGGGCCCACGATCTGCCACTGATCGATTGCCAGCAGGAGACAGCGCACCTCGCCTCCATGGGTGCCCGCACACAGCCGCGCGCCGATTTCTGTCGGCAGCTGCGCCAGGCGTTGCGGCACCCCAGCCCGGTCTGGCGGTTCAGTTCCGTATACTGGAATACCGTGCTCGACCCAGGTTCTGCACCCGCGTGACCCATCCGAAAGAACTCCCCTTCCAGGCGCTGCAGTTCTACGCCACAGCGCCCTACCCCTGCAGCTACCTGGCCGGTCGGCAGGCGCGCTCTCAGGTCGCCACGCCCAGCCACCTCATCCACAACGACGCTTACTCCGACCTCGTCGGACTCGGCTTTCGCCGCAGCGGCATGTTCACCTACCGGCCGCATTGCGACGGCTGCCAGGCCTGCGTCCCCCTGCGCATTGCGGTGCAGGACTTTCAGCCCAGCCGCAGCCAGCGACGTTGCCAGTCGCGCCACGCGCACCTGGTAACGCGGGTGCTCAAGCTGTGCTTCATCCCGGAGCACTACCAGCTGTATCTGCGCTACCAGAACAGCCGCCACGCGGGCGGTGGCATGGACCACGACAGCGTGGACCAGTACACCCAGTTCCTGCTGCAAAGCCGCGTCAACTCCCGTCTTGTCGAGTTTCACGAGCCTGCTCACGACGGGCAAACGGCCCAGCTGAAGATGGTGTCCATCGTCGATGTACTCAACGACGGACTGTCAGCGGTCTACACCTTCTACGAACCGGACGAGGCCACCAGCTACGGCACCTACAGCGTGCTCTGGCAGATCGAACAGACCCGTGCACTGGGCCTTCCCCACGTTTACCTGGGCTACTGGATCGAGCAGAGCCGCAAGATGGCCTATAAGGCCGGTTTCAGGCCGCACCAGCTGCTGGTGGACGGCAACTGGATCACACGCCGCTGAACCCCGTCTGGACCGCTGACACGGGCACCGCTGCCTGTGCCGGCCATCGGCGATTTCATCTCGTAAAATGGTGCAAACTCATTTTCCCGCCATGAACAAACGAACCGACAGTCTGCCCAGCACGCCCACCGTCCAGGTGATCGAACGCATGTTCAATCTGCTGGAGGTGCTGGCCTCTCGCGAAGAGCCGGTGACCCTCAAAGAAATCAGTGAAAAAACCGGGCTGCATCCGTCGACGGCGCACCGCATCCTCAACGACCTGACCATCGGGCGGTTTGTCGACCGCCCCGAGGCGGGCAGCTACCGCCTGGGCATGCGTCTGCTGGAACTGGGCAACCTCGTCAAAGCCCGCCTGAGCGTGCGCGATGCAGCCCTGCAACCCATGCGCGAACTGCACAAGCTGATCCAGCAGCCGGTCAATCTGAGCCTGCGCCAGGGCGACGAAATCGTCTATGTGGAAAGGGCCTACAGCGAGCGCTCGGGCATGCAGGTGGTGCGGGCCATCGGTGGGCGCGCCCCACTGCACCTGACGTCGGTGGGCAAACTGTTCCTGGCGGCCGACGAACCGCAGCGCGTGCGCGCCTATGCAACACGCACCGGCCTGGCCGGCAACACACGCAACAGCCTGACCCAGCTGCCCGTGCTCGAACGCGAGCTGGTCCAATGCCGCCAGGCCGGGCTGGCACGCGACAACGAGGAACTGGAGCTGGGCGTGCGCTGCATGGCCGCCGGCATCTACGACGACCAGTGCAAGCTGGTGGCCGGCCTGTCGATCTCCGCCCCCGCTGACCGCATCGACGAGAGCTGGGTGCCGAAGCTGCGCGCCACCGCGGCCGAGATCTCGAGCGCGCTGGGCTGCCCGGATGCGCAGGCACTGGCGGCGGCCGGCCCTCGCTGAAAGAACCGGTCTTGGATCTCGATGCAAAACGGCCCGCTCGGGGCCGTTTTGCATGGTACGGCGCCAGGCCTCAGCCCTGGGGCCGGACAAACAACTGCTGAATGCTCTGGGCCTCGACCCAGCGACGCATGCGCTCTGCATCCTGCACACGGCTGATCTTGCCGGCCGAATCGAGGAAGACCATGATCAATTTTCGGCCGGCCACCTTGGTCTGCATGACCAGACAACGCCCGGCGGCGGCAATGTAACCGGTCTTCTGCAGGCCGATGTCCCATTCCGGGCTGCGGATCAGCCGGTTGGAATTGTTGAACTGCAGGGTGCGCGGGCCCAGATCCAGCTGGTGGCTGGGCGAGGTGGAAAGGTCGCGAAGGATGGGGCGCTCGTAGGCCACTGTCACGAGAATGGCGAGGTCGCGGGCGCTGGACTGGTTCATGCTGGACAGTCCGGTAGGCTCCACATACCGCGTGTCGCGCATGCCCAGTTCCCGCGCTTTGGCGTTCATCAGGCGCACAAACTGGTCCATGCCACCCGGAAAAGTGCGACCCAGCGCGTTGGCGGCGCGGTTCTCGCTGGACATCAGCGACAGGTGCATGAGTTCGCTGCGCGAGAGTGTGGTTCCCACCGCCAGCCGGCTGTTGCGGTAGACCGCAGCGTCCTCCTCGCTGATCGTGATCTGCTGATCCAGCGGCAGGTTCGCATCCGCGATCACCAGACCGGTCATGAGCTTGGTCAGCGAGGCGATCGGCAACACGGCGGTGTCGTTCTTGCTGAACAGCACCTCGCTGGTTTCCTGGTCGACCACCAGGGCCACGCTGGAACTCAGGTCCAGCGCGTCGTGCGACTCACGCAAACCCAGACGCTCCGCAGTGGAGACCCTAGGCTCCACAGGCATTCGAACGACCGAGACGACCGCCCGTTCGTGGTGCGCGTTCGAAGGTCCCTTGGTCGAAGCGGTGCGCAGTGCGGCCTTGCTGCGGCTGTCGGTACGGGCAAGGCGCTCGACCTGCCCCCCCCTGGCCAGTTTGACCGCACGAGACGACGAAGCCTTGTTCTGCGCGACGGACTTCTTGGCATCGCGCTGTCTGGCCACCACGTTCTTCCTGGCAGTGGCTTTCGGGGCGGCGGCCACCACCGCCTTCTTCGGCGCCTTGGCCGACACCTTGGCCGCCGGCTTTTTGTTGCTGTCGGTGACTTTGGCCGCAACCGCTTTCGTGGTTTTGGCACCCGATGCGTCGGACCCAGCGGCTTGTGCCACCGAAGACAGGGACAAACCCATCACCAGCAGAGCGCTCACCGTCCACCGCAGTGCGCCACACATGCCGTTTCTGGGTTGAATCATCTGCCTGCTCCTGCCGTGTTTGCCGATGGAGCAGAGTATAGATTCAAGGAAAAAAACTAGCAATATCAAAAACTTGGAGGATCTTCCTCACGAAGGATGGAAATGACCTCTTATCCTGGGCCATTTCATCCTTCGTGAACAAGTTCGTTTTACAAGCTGTTGATTTGTAATGCGATTAACCTTGTGCCGCGACACGATCGATCTTGCTGCTGAGCTTGTTCAGCGCACTCAGGTAGGCTTTGGCCGAGGCCACGATGATGTCGGGATCGGCACCCACCCCGTTCACCACACGCCCGGAGTGCTGCAGCCGCACCGTGACTTCGCCCTGGCTCTCGGTCGAACCGCTGGTGATCGCATTGACGGAGTACAGAAGCAGTTCCGCGCCGCTCTTGACGTGACTCTCGATCGCCTTGAGGGACGCGTCCACCGGCCCGTTGCCGTCGGCTTCGCCCAGGAACTCTTTGCCATCGACGGTGAACACCACGCTGGCATGGGGCCGCTCGCCGGTCTCGCTGTGCTGCGAGAGCGACACCAGGCCGTACTGCTCTTTTTCGGTGGTCACGCTCTCGTCACTGCAGAGTGCGAGGATGTCTTCATCGAAGATTTCGCTCTTGCGGTCGGCCAGTTCCTTGAAAGCCGCGAATGCGGTATTGATCTCGCTTTCCGACGCCATCTCGATCCCCAGGTCCTGCAGGCGCTGCTTGAACGCGTTGCGGCCCGAGAGCTTGCCCAGCACGATCTTGTTGGCGCTCCAGCCCACGTCTTCGGCCCGCATGATCTCGTAGGTGTCGCGCGCCTTGAGCACACCGTCCTGGTGGATGCCCGACGCGTGTGCAAACGCATTGGCCCCCACCACCGCCTTGTTGGGCTGCACCACGAAACCGGTGGTCTGGCTGACCATGCGGCTGGCCGGCACGATCTGGGTGGCATCCACGCCCACTTCCAGACCGAAATAGTCGCGGCGGGTACGTACCGCCATCACGATTTCTTCAAGCGAACAGTTGCCCGCACGTTCGCCCAGACCGTTGATGGTGCACTCCACCTGGCGCGCGCCACCGATCTTCACACCGGCCAGCGAATTGGCCACGGCCATACCCAGGTCGTTGTGGCAATGCACCGACCAGATGGCCTTGTCGGAATTGGGAATGCGTTCGCGCAAGGTCCTGATGAAATCGCCGTACAGCTCGGGAATGGCGTAGCCCACCGTATCCGGAATGTTCAGCGTGGTGGCCCCCTCCTTGATGACCGCTTCCAGCACGCGGCAGAGAAAGTCCACGTCGCTGCGGTAACCGTCTTCCGGGCTGAACTCGATGTCGTCCACCAGGTTGCGCGCGAACCGCACCGACTGCCTGGCCTGCTCGAACACCTGGTCGGGCGTCATGCGGAGTTTCTTCTCCATGTGCAGCGCACTGGTGGCAATGAAGGTGTGGATGCGTGCCCGTTGCGCGCCTTTGAGCGCTTCGGCAGCACGCGAAATGTCGCGGTCGTTGGCCCGGGCCAGCGAACACACCGTCGAATCCTTGATGGTGTTGGCAATGGCCTGCACACAATCGAAGTCGCCGTTGGAACTGGCGGCAAAACCGGCCTCGATCACATCGACCTTCAGACGCTCCAGCTGACGGGCAATGCGCAGTTTCTCGTCCTTGGTCATGGACGCACCGGGCGACTGTTCGCCGTCGCGCAAGGTGGTGTCAAAAATGATGAGCTTGTCGGTCATGTGATTCTCCGGTGGGTCGCCTCGTGAGCAGCGCTTGAAAAAACCCGCAGTCCAAAACAAAAACGGCCCGCTGCGGGTGCAAACGGGCCGTCGTCAGAATTCGCTCGCGCGTTACCAGACCTGCCCTTCACGGACATCCAGTAGTAGCGAGCGAGAAATTCGTTTCATGCGGATCAATGTAACACAAAGCTCCGGCGGACGAGATTGAGGAAAACCATCGGTGCGATTGCGCCAGCCCGCCGCCCGGAGGCCGAGCGCCTCACTCATGCAGGCCACGTTCGTCGGGTTCGTCGGTGGATGTGCTGATCACGCTGGTCGGACGGCCTTTCGATCGGCGCCAGAAATACATGGCATAACCCGAGAGGCCGTACAGCACGAACAGCCCGAACAGCACGGTGGGCGGGTGGATGTTGATGACCGCAATGCCCAGGGCCACCAGCACGATGGCTGCAAACGGCACGCTCTTCTTCAGGCTCAGGTCCTTGAAGCTGTAGAACGGCACATTGGTCACCATGGTCAGACCGGCGTACAGCGTCAACACGAACAGGGGCCAGGTCAAAGTGGTCCGGTCCAGCTCCAGTTCGGTGGCCAGCCAGATGAAACCCGCCACCAAGGCCGCAGCAGCGGGCGATGGCAGGCCTTGGAAGTAGCGCTTGTCCACCACCCCGGTATTGACGTTGAAGCGTGCCAGCCGCAGGGCGGCACAGGCACAGTAGACGAAAGCGGCGATCCAGCCCCAGCGGCCGACGTCCTTGAGCGCCCAGACGTAGGCCACCAAGCCCGGTGCAGCCCCAAAAGACACCATGTCGGACAGCGAGTCCATCTGCTCGCCGAAGGCGCTCTGGGTGTTGGTCATGCGGGCAACGCGACCGTCCAGGCTGTCGAGCACCATGGCGGCGAAGATGCCGAGTGTGGCCAGATCAAAGCGCCCGTTCATCGCCATGACGATGGCGTAAAAGCCCCCGAACAGCGCCGCCAGCGTGATCATGTTGGGCAACATGTAGATGCCCTTGTTGCGCTTGCGCGGCTCCTGGCTGCTCTCGTGAAGGGGATCGGTACCGTCATGCATGGAAAAAAGGGGGTCAAGCCGCTGTGGTTGCCACGTGCGCAGTGTAAGCCAGTGGCAAGCCTGCCAGAACGACAAAGGCCACCGAAGTGGCCTTTGATCGATGCGCAGCGGCGCGATCAGTTGCGGGTCTGGTCAACCAGCTTGTTCTTGGCGATCCAGGGCATCATGGCGCGCAGCTGGGCGCCGACCACTTCGATCTGGTGATCGGCGGTGTTGCGGCGGCGGGCGGTCATGCTCGGGTAGTTCAGGCGGCCTTCCTGGATGAACATCTTGGCGTAGTCGCCGTTCTGGATGCGCTTGAGGGCGTTGCGCATGGCCTTGCGCGACTCTTCGTTGATCACTTCCGGACCGGTCACGTACTCACCGAACTCCGCGTTGTTGGAGATCGAGTAGTTCATGTTGGCGATGCCGCCTTCGTAGATCAGGTCGACGATCAGCTTGAGTTCGTGCAGGCACTCGAAGTACGCCATTTCAGGGGCGTAGCCGGCTTCAACCAGGGTCTCGTAGCCCATCTTGATCAGCTCGACAGCACCACCGCACAGCACGGCCTGCTCGCCGAACAGGTCGGTCTCGGTCTCTTCCTTGAAGTTGGTCTCGATGATGCCGGCCTTGCCACCGCCGTTGGCCATGGCATAGCTCAGGGCCAGATCGCGGGCCTTGCCGGACTTGTCCTGGTGCACGGCGATCAGGTGGGGCACGCCGCCACCCTGGGTGTAGGTGTTGCGCACGGTGTGGCCCGGGGCCTTGGGCGCCACCATCCACACGTCCAGATCGGCGCGGGGCACGACCTGGTTGTAGTGCACGTTGAAGCCGTGGGCAAACACCAGCGAAGCGCCCTGCTTGATGTTCGGGGCGACGTTGTTGTTGTAGACCTCGGCGATCTGCTCGTCGGGCAGCAGGATCATGACCACATCGGCGGCCTTCACGGCGTCGTTGACTTCCATCACGTTCAGACCGGCCTTGCCGACCTTGTCCCAGGAAGCGCCACCCTTGCGCAGACCGACCACGACCTTCACGCCGCTGTCGTTGAGGTTCTGGGCGTGGGCATGACCTTGCGAGCCGTAGCCGATGATGGCCACCGTCTTGCCCTTGATCAGGCTCAGGTCACAGTCTTTGTCGTAGAAAACTTTCATGAGATTGCTCCGGTTGAAATCTTGAAAAAACCGCCAATGTTAACGAGAGTGAGGGGTGTGCAACCCAGCAGACACCGCAGAACCGGCGCTGCCGGGCTGCTGGTGTCGCCCCCTGGAGGGGGTGACGGCCGACAGGCCGGCGCGTGGCTGGGTCTCAGACCCGCAAGATGCGCTCACCGCGCCCGATCCCGCAGGAACCCGTGCGCACCGTTTCCAGGATGGCGGAGCGGTCGATCGCGTCGAGGAACGCGTCGTTCTTGCCCTGGTCACCGGTCAGCTCGATGGTGTAGCTCTTGTCGGTGACGTCGATGATGCGGCCGCGGAAAATGTCGGCCATGCGCTTCACTTCTTCGCGCTCCTTGCCCACCGCACGCACCTTGACCAGCATGAGCTCGCGCTCGGTGTAGGCGCCTTCGGTCAGATCCACCACCTTGACGACTTCGATCAGGCGGTTGAGGTGCTTGGTGATCTGCTCGATGACGTCGTCCGAACCGGTGGTCTGGATCGTCATGCGCGAGAGCGAAGGGTCTTCCGTGGGCGCCACGGTCAGGGATTCGATGTTGTAGCCACGTGCCGAGAACAGGCCCACGACGCGCGAGAGTGCGCCGGGTTCGTTCTCCAGCAGGACAGCGATGATGTGTTTCATGATGAAGATTCCTCTTTTTTGCGGCGACCACGTCCAGGAGCAAATGGCCGCAAGAAGCTTTGCTTTCTAAGCCCTCCCCCGCGCACGGTAATGCGCAGGCTCGGCTGCAAATAGATTCGTCGAAGGGAAGCGGCGGGTCTTGGGTGCACGCACACCCGCAACCCGCCAAGGACAGGGTCAGAGTTCCTCGGAACCCAGCAGCATCTCGGTGATGCCCTTGCCGGCCTCGACCATCGGCCACACGTTTTCCGTGGGGTCGGTCCGAACGTCGATGAAGACGCAGCGGTCCTTGATGGCACGGGCTTCACGCAGCGCGGCTTCCACGTCCTGCGGACGCTCGACCAGCATGCCCACATGCCCGTAGGCTTCGGCCAGCTTGACGAAGTTGGGCAAGGCGTCCATGTAGCTGTGGCTGTAGCGCCCCTGGTAGATCAGTTCCTGCCACTGGCGCACCATGCCCAGGTAGCGGTTGTTCAGCGACAGGATCTTGACCGGCGTGCCGTACTGCTGGCAGGTGGACAACTCCTGGATGTTCATCTGGATCGAGCCTTCGCCGGTGATGCACCAGCAGTCGGCGTCGGGCTTGGCCAGCTTGATGCCCATGGCGTAGGGAAGACCCACGCCCATCGTGCCCAGACCACCCGAATTGATCCAGCGACGGGGTTCGTTGAACTTGTAGAACTGCGCGGCAAACATCTGGTGCTGACCGACGTCGGACGTGATGTAGCAATCGTCGTCCTTGGTCAGGTTCCACAGCTGCTCGACCACCATCTGGGGTTTGATCACCTGGGTGTTGGCGCGGTCGAAGCGCAGGCAGTCGCGTGCGCGCCAGCCCTCGATCGTCTCCCACCAGGCCGCCAGTGCGTTCTCGTCCGGTTTGGCCTGGCTTTCCTTGATCATGTTGATCAGCTCGCTCAGCACGTCCCTGACGTCACCCACGATGGGCACGTCCACCTTCACGCGCTTGGCGATGCTGGACGGATCGATGTCGATGTGGATGATCTTGCGTTCCACCGAAGCGAAGTGCTTGGGGTTGCCAATCACGCGGTCATCGAAACGCGCACCCACGGCCAGCAGCACGTCGCAGTTCTGCATGGCGTGGTTGGCTTCCACGGTACCGTGCATGCCCAGCATGCCCAGGAACTTGCGGTCGGTGGCCGGGTAGGCACCCAGACCCATCAGGGTGTTCGTCACCGGGTAGCCCAGAAGGTCCACCAGGGTGCGCAGTTCCGGCACCGCATTGCCCAGCAACACACCGCCACCGGTGTAGATGTAGGGACGCTTGGCGGACAACAGCAATTGCAGCGCCTTGCGGATCTGGCCGCCGTGGCCTTTGCGCACCGGGTTGTAGGAACGCATCTCGACCGAAGCGGGGTAACCGGTGTAAGCGGTCTTGTTGAAGGACACGTCCTTCGGGATGTCCACCACCACCGGCCCGGGGCGACCGGTGCGCGCGATGTGGAAGGCCTTCTTCATCACGTCGGCCATGTCGCGCACGTCCTTGACCAGGAAGTTGTGCTTGACGATGGGACGGGTGATGCCGACGGTGTCGCACTCCTGGAAAGCGTCCGAGCCGATGGCCGCCGAGGGCACCTGGCCGGTGATGATCACCATGGGAATGCTGTCGGTGTAGGCGGTGGCGATGCCGGTCACCGCGTTGGTGACGCCCGGACCCGACGTGACCAGTGCCACGCCGACCTCGCCGGTGGCTCGGGCGTAACCGTCGGCCGCGTGCACGGCCGCCTGCTCGTGGCGCACCAGCACGTGCTGCATGGTGTCCTGCTTGTACAGGGCGTCGTAGATGTAGAGCACAGCGCCGCCGGGGTAGCCCCAGATGTACTTGACGCCTTCGGCCTGCAGGGCGCGGACCATGATCTCGGCGCCCATGAGCTGTTCGGTGGCGGGGGATTGCGTGGCGGCAGCGGCCGCCGAGGCCATTTCGGCCTTGGAGATTTCCATGATCAACCTTTCGAGAATTTCTCTGACGAAAAACCTTGGGTGCCCCTTCACCCACTCTTGTGAAGCGGTGTCGGGACTTGAGGCCAATGGACATGAGCGGACACATACCCCGCCGGACCTTGACCCGTTTGCCTTTTGAATTGCAGCTTTACATTATCGCACCACCGGCGGGCTTGGCGCACGAGCCTGGCGCCAAACCGCTCAAATTTGCTGCGATGCGACAATCCATCGTCCCGCCTATGTCCGACATGACCGCCCCACCAACAAGCACAACCGCCTTGCCCCCCGCGCCCACCCCGCTCGTGGCGCCGGCGATCACCCGACGCATGGCCTGCTGGCTGTACGAAGGCACCTTGCTGTTCGGCGTGGTCTTCGGCACGGGCCTGTTCTTCTTTGGTTTGCTGTTTGCTATCGGGCACCTGGTTCCGTCGCTCGCCCCGGTCCGGGACATGGTCAACAACCGCTATGCGCTGCAGGCCTATGTCTTCCTGCTGCTGGCCGCGTACTTCACCTGGTTCTGGGTCAAAGGCCAGACCCTGGCGATGAAGACCTGGCACATCCGGGTGGTGGACCGGCAGGGCCTGCCGCTCAAGCGGCCGCGCGCCCTTCTTCGATACGTCCTGTCCTGGCTCTGGTTTCTGCCTCCACTGGCGGTCGGAGGCTGGTACAGCCTGCCAGGCGGCGAGCTCACGGTGATCGTGATCGGCTGGGTGGCGATCTGGGCCATCCTGTCGCGTTTTCATCCGCAGCGGCAGTACCTGCACGATGCACTGGCCGGCACGCGCCTGATCCACCAGCAGCCCGCCGAACCGCCCAAACGCAGAAGGTTGTGGCACGTATGACCGATCACGAACCGGTCAACGCCCAGAAGCACCGCACCGGGCTTTCCCGCATGACCCACGCCTTCGGGTATTCGTTGTCCGGCCTGCGCGCAGGCTGGGGCGAAACCGCCTTCCGCCAGGAAGCCATCGCCGCGCTGGTGCTGCTGCCCGCGGCATTCTGGCTCGGCCAGACCTGGGTCGAAACCGCCTTGCTCGCCGGATCGGTCGTGCTGGTCATGGTGGTCGAACTGCTCAACACCGGCGTGGAAAGCGCCATCGACCGCATCGGCCCCGAATGGCACGACCTGTCCAAACGCGCCAAGGACATGGGCAGCGCCGCCGTGCTGCTGAGCCTGCTGTTGTGCGCGGGCATCTGGATGGCTGCCCTGTGGGCGCGACTGACCTGAACACCATGCCGTCCGACATGACCACTCCCGCCTTCTCCGTCTGCGTCTACTGCGGCTCACGCCCGGGTGCCGATCCGCGATTCACGCAAGCCGCCGAGCGCATCGGCCAGTGGATCGGCCGCCACGGTGGCCAGCTGGTTTACGGTGGTGGCTGCAACGGGCTGATGGGCACCGTCGCCGAGAGCACCCTGGAGGCCGGTGGCCGTGTGGTCGGCGTCATCCCCAAGGCACTGGTGGAAAAGGAATGGGCCAACCACCGCTGCACCGAACTGCACGTGGTGGACACGATGCACGAACGCAAGCGGCTGATGGCCGAACATGCCGACGCCTTCCTGGCGCTGCCGGGTGGCATCGGGACCTTTGAAGAGTTTTTCGAGGTCTGGACCTGGCGCCAGCTGGGCTACCACGACAAGCCGGTGGGCTTGCTCAACCTCGAGGGCTATTACGACGGCCTGCTGCAATTCCTGCGCGGGGCGGTGCAGCAGCAGTTCCTGGGCGACTGGCAGATGGAACAGGTGCGCGTGGAGGCCGATCCGCTGCGGCTGCTGCCCGACCTGGTGCAGGCCGCCGGCTTGTCGCCAGCGCCCCGGCTGGACGCCATCTGAACGTATTCGGCCAGGCCGTCAGACCGCGGTTTCGTCCTGTTCGCCGGTGCGGATGCGGACCACGCGCTCGACCGAGGTCACGAAGATCTTGCCGTCGCCGATCTTGCCGGTGCGCGCCGCGCGGATGATGGCATCGACACAGCGGTCCACGTCGTCGGACTTGACCACCACCTCAACCTTGACCTTGGGCAGGAAGTCCACCACGTACTCGGCTCCGCGGTAGAGCTCGGTGTGACCCTTCTGCCGGCCAAAGCCCTTGACCTCGGTCACGGTCAGGCCCGTCACGCCCTGCTCGGCCAGTGCCTCACGCACCTCTTCCAGCTTGAAGGGTTTGATGACGGCGGTGATCTGCTTCATGCGGGTGCTCCGGGGGGTGGGGTAAAGCCAAAACTTTATCACGGGGGCCTGCCTGCCGGGTCTGGATTCAAAGGCGGCGCACAATCGGCACATGACCACCAACGACCCCAGTCCGCCGCTTCCCCGCCATGTTCCGATCGCGGCCACCTTCCGTGGTGGCCATCCTGAAAACGTCCACTTTGGCAGCTTTGCGGTGGTCAGCGCACGTGGCGAAGTGCTGGCCAGCGCCGGCGACATCGACGCGCCCCTTTTCACCCGCTCCGCGCTCAAACCCTTTCAGGCCATGCCACTGATCCACCAGGGGGCCGAACGCATGGCATTGGACGACGCCGACATCGCCCTGCTCTGCGCCAGCCACAGTGGCGAGCCGCGCCACACGGAACGGGTGGCCGGGCTGCTCGCGCGCATCGGCGCCAGCGAAGCCGCCCTGGCGTGTGGCACCCACGAGCCCTATTTCTTCCGCACCCTGGGTCAGACTCCGCCGACCGGCGCCCGCTTCTCCCGGCTGCAACACAACTGCTCGGGCAAACACACCGGCATGCTGATGCTGGCGCACGCGCTGGGCCAGCCACTGGCGGGCTACCTCGATGTCGATCACCCGGTTCAGCGGTCGATCCGCGACAGTGTGGCCCATTTCAGTGGCATCGCACCCGAACGCCTGGTGCGCGGCATCGACGGCTGCAGCGCGCCCAATTACGCGCTGCCGCTGCGCGCCCTCGCCCAGGCGTTTGCCCGCCTGACCCTGGACAGCCCCGATCCGGTGTTCGGCACCACACCCGCTCGCGTCGCACGTGCCATGAGTCGCCACCCCGAGATGGTCAGCGGCGAAGGCCGCAACGACCTGTTGCTGATGCACGCCGGCGCGGGTGACTGGGTCAGCAAGGTCGGTGCGGACGGCGTGCAAGCCATCGCCAGTTTCAGTCGGGGGGTGGGCATCGCGGCCAAGGTCAGTGACGGCAACCTCACGCCCCTGATGGTGGCCCTGGTGGCGGCGCTGCAGCAACTGGGCTGGACCGACACCGCCAGCCGACAAGTCTTGTCGGCCCTGCTGCCCCCGCCGATGAGAAACGCGGCCGGCATCGAAGTCGGCGACATGCGCTCGGTGCTGCAGCTGCAGCACCACTGCATGCTCAAGCCCGGTACCGGCTGGTGATCGGGTAGCGCCAGTCCTTGCCGAAACTGCGGTGTGTCACGCGAATGCCCACCGGCGCCTGGCGGCGCTTGTATTCGTTGATGCGGATGAGCCTCACCACCTTGTCCACGTCGGCTTTGTCAAAACCCTCGGCGACGATCTGCGCCGGGCTGAGGTCGTTTTCCATGTAGCGCTCGATGATGGCATCCAGCACCGCGTATTCGGGCAGGCTGTCCTGGTCCTTCTGGTCGGGGCGCAGTTCCGCGCTCGGTGGTCGGGTGATGATGCGTTCGGGGATCGGGTTCGCGCCTGTGCCGTACGGGTCGTGGGCGTTGCGCCAGCGCGCCAGGCGGAACACCATGGTCTTGGCCACGTCCTTGATGACGGCAAAGCCGCCGGCCATGTCGCCGTACAGCGTGCAATAGCCGGTGGCCATCTCGCTCTTGTTGCCGGTGGTCAGCACGATGGAGCCGAACTTGTTGGACAGGGCCATCAGCAACGTCCCGCGGATACGGGCCTGGAGGTTCTCTTCGGTCGTGTCCTCAGGCCGCCCTTCGAACAAGGGCGCCAGTGAAGCCTTGAAGGCTTCGAACTCGGGTGCGATGGCGATTTCGTCGTAGCGCACACCCAGGCGGGCGGCCATGTCGCGCGCGTCGATCCGGGAAATGTCGGCCGTGTAGGGCGACGGCATCATCACGGCACGCACCCGGTCCTTGCCCAGCGCATCCACCGCAATGGCCAGCACCAGGGCGGAGTCGATGCCACCTGACAGGCCCAGCAACACCCCTGGAAAACCGTTCTTGCCGATGTAGTCCCGCACCCCCAGCACCAGCGCGTGCCACAGGTCCGCCTCCTGGCTGTGGGCCCGGTCGGTGTCGGCGGTGATGGCCCAGCCCGCACCGGCGCGCGTGAACGTGGCGTCGAACTGGGTCTCTTCGAAACTGATCGCCCGGCCAGCCAGCGCGCCATCGGCGTTCAGCACGAAGCTGCGCCCTTCGAAAACAATCTCGTCCTGCCCACCGACCAGGTGTGCATAGACCAGCGGCAGGCCGACCGCCCGCGCGCGTTCGCGCATGGTGGCCTCGCGCTCCCCGCCTTTGCCGGTGTGGAACGGAGAGGCGTTGATCACCGCCAGCAGCTCGGCGCCCGCCGCTCTGGCACTGGCTGCCGGTGCCTCGAACCAGGCGTCTTCGCAGATCAGCAGCCCCACGCGCACGACCTTCCCGTCATCACCCGCCACATCAAACACACACGGCTGATGTCCCGGCACAAAATAGCGCCGCTCGTCGAAGACCTGGTAGTTGGGCAGCTCGCGCTTGGCGCAGGTGTGGGTGATGTGCCCCCCGCACAGCACGCTGGCGGCGTTGTACAGACCCGCGACGGACACACTGCGTTCGCGCCGCCCGGAGGCATCGACCCGGGCCGGGTGTCCCACCACGATGTGCAGGTCTTTCAGGTCGGCGGTCTCGGCGGCCAGCTGTTTGAGCGCATCATCACAGGCGTCGATGAAGGCTGGCCGCAGGAACAGGTCTTCGGCCGCATACCCGCACAGCGCCAGCTCGGGGGTCAGCAGGACACGCACGCCACGGGCCTGCGCTTCGCGTGCGGTCTGTGCGATGCGGCGGGCGTTGCCCGCCATGTCGCCCACCACAAAATTGAGCTGTGCCACACAGATGTTGAGCGTCATGGATTCGGAACAACGAGAGAAACCGTCAGGGGAAAGCGCCGCGATGTCCGGCGGCGCAAGCGCGGCGGCGCTGGTGCCGGACGATTATGTCACCCGGGTGTTCGACAGCCCGGTCGACATTCCCGCCGCCGACTGGAACACGCTGCTCGCCCGCGAAGCCGACCCCAGCCCCTTCATGCGCCACGAATACCTGTGCGCCTTGCATGAGACCGGTTGCGCGACCATCAGCACCGGTTGGCAACCCGGTTTCGTGACGCTGTGGAAGGCCGGTTGTCTGCAGGCCGCCTGCCCCCTGTACATCAAGCGGCATTCCTGCGGCGAATACGTGTTCGACTGGTCCTGGGCCAACGCCCACGAACAGCACGGGCTGACCTACTACCCCAAAGGCCTGGTGGCCGTGCCCTTCACGCCCGTGCCCGGCGCTCGGCTGCTGGCGGTCGACGCTGAGGCGCGTGGCGCGCTGGTCAGAACCTTGATACGGCATGTACAGGCGCTGGGCCTGTCTTCGCTGCACCTGCTCTTTCTGCAGGACCAGGACACGACCGCCTGCACCGCAGCGGGCCTGATGCTGCGCCACACGGTGCAGTTCCACTGGCAAAACCGTGCCTCCGCGGTGAACACCGCCAGCGGGCCGGCCGAGGCTGCGCTGCTGCGCGACTTCGAACACTTCCTCAGCGGCCTGCAGCAAGACAAACGCAAGAAGATCCGGCAAGAGCGGCGCAAGGTCGCCGAAGCCGGCGTCGTCTTCCGCAGTCTGCGGGGCGTGGCCATCACCGCGTCCGACTGGGACTTCTTCTACCGCTGCTACGAGCGCACCTACCGGGAGCACGGCAACGCGCCCTACCTCAACCGCGAGTTCTTCGCCCGCATGGCGCAAGACTTGCCCGAGCACTGGCTGCTGTTCATCGCCGAGCGCGATGGCCAGCCCATCGCGAGCAGCCTGATCGGCATCGACGCTGCAAGCGGAGTCGCCTATGGCCGCTACTGGGGCGCATTGGAGCGCGTGGACTGCCTGCACTTTGAAGCCTGTTACTACCAGCCCATCGAATGGTGCATCGCCCACGGCCTGCGGCGTTTTGAAGGCGGCGCCCAGGGCGAACACAAGATGGCACGGGCTCTGTTGCCCGTGCGCACCACCAGCGCACACTGGCTGGCACATCCGGCCTTTGCCGACGCGGTGGAACGCTTCCTGGACCGCGAAGGCGAAGGGGTGGCCCGCTACCTGCAGGAACTTGAGCACCGCAACCCGCTGAAGTCGGCCGCCGAAACGACACCCGTCGTGCCGCACAATCGGGACTGATTCCACTCGGGCGGTGGGCAAGTGCGCGACCGGTGTCCCGCTGGTGCTGGTCCATTTTGTAATCCTAAGTTACGCATTCTGTACACTGCCATCCCCATGGACGAGACCGACGCCTTCT
>CAYRWN010000002.1:0-130803 GCA_964428045.1 uncultured Hydrogenophaga sp.
TGCCTCGATCATGCATGCCTCGCGTCACTTCTGGACTTGTTCAGCGTAGCCCTAATCGGATCGGTCCGGATCGGTCGCGCCGCGGGTTTGTGCGGAAATCGTCCACCCGATGGCTGCGCAAGAATGGAACGCTGCCCACCCACCAAGTCTCAGGAGAAGTGCGATGCATTATTTGGTCACCGGCGCCACCGGTTTCATCGGCAAGCGGCTGGTCAGGAAACTGCTGGACCGCAAGGGTTCGGTGGTGCATTTCCTGATCCGTCCGGAAAGCGAAAGCAAGGTCGAGGCCCTACGGGAATACTGGGGTCTGAACGGGCGCGGCGCGCAGGCGCGTGCGGTTCCGGTGTTCGGTGACCTCAGGGCCAAAAGGCTGGGCGTGAGTGCCGAAGACACCAAGGCCCTGAAGGGACAGATCGACCACGTCTACCACCTGGCCGCGGTGTACGACCTGGAGGCCGACGCCGAAAGCCAGATCGCGGTCAACGTCGACGGCACGCGCAACACGGTGGAGTTCGCCAAGGCCATCGGCGCCGGCCACTTCCACCATGTGTCGTCGATCGCGGCCGCAGGGCTCTACGAAGGCGTGTTCCGCGAGGACATGTTCGACGAGGCCGAGGGCCTGGATCACCCGTACTTCATGACCAAGCACGAAAGCGAAAAGATCGTGCGCCGCGAGTGCAAGGTGCCATGGACGGTGTACCGGCTGGCGGCCGTGGTGGGCGATTCGCGCACCGGCGAGATGGACAAGATCGACGGACCCTATTACTTCTTCAAGCTGATCCAGCGCATGCGCCAGATCCTGCCGCCCTGGATGCCCAGCGTCGGTCTGGAAGGTGGGCGCATCAACCTCGTGCCGGTGGACTTCGTGGTCAGTGCGCTGGACCACATCAGCCACCAGCAACGCGGCAGCGGCGGCTGTTTCCACCTGGTCGACCCGATGGGCTACCGCGTCGGCGATGTGCTCGACATCCTCAGCCAGGCGGCGCACGCGCCCAAGATGAACCTGTTCGTCAACGCGGCGCTGATGGGTTTCATCCCCAAGAGCGTGAAGAAGGGCCTGATGGCGCTGGCGCCGGTGCGCCGCGTCTACCGCGTGGTGATGCAGGACCTCGGGCTGCCCGAAGACATGATGACCTTCGTCAACTATCCCACGCGCTTCGACTGCCGCGAGACCACGGCCGCGCTCAAGGGCAGCGGCATCGCCTGTCCCGATCTCAAGGACTACGCCTGGCGCCTGTGGGACTACTGGGAGCGCCATCTGGACCCCGACCTGCACATCGACCGCAGCCTGCGCGGCACGGTGGCGGGCAAGGTGGTGCTGGTCACCGGCGGCAGCTCGGGCATCGGCCTGGCGGCGGCGCACAAGTTTGCCGAAGCCGGTGCGGTGACGATCATTTGCGGACGTGACCAGGACAAGCTCGACGAAGCCTGCGCCGAAGCCAAGGCCAAGGGCTATCGGTTCATCGCCTACCCGGCGGACATCGCCGACATGGCCGACTGCGACCGTTTCGTGCAGTTGCTGATCCAGAACCACGGGGGCGTGGACTTCCTGATCAACAACGCGGGTCGATCGATCCGCCGCGCGATCGAAGGCAGCTACGACCGCTTCCACGACTTCGAGCGCACCATGCAGCTGAACTACTTCGGCTGCCTGCGCGTGACCATGGGCCTGCTGCCGGGCATGGTGGCCAAGCGCAAGGGTCACATTGTGAACATCAGCTCGATCGGCGTGCTGACCAACGCGCCGCGCTTCTCGGCCTACGTGGCCAGCAAGGCGGCGCTGGACGCGTGGACCCGCTGCGCCTCCAGCGAGTTTGCCGACCAGGGCGTGAGTTTCACCACCATCAACATGCCGCTGGTGTGCACGCCCATGATCGCGCCGACGCAGATCTACAAGAACGTGCCGACCTTATCTCCCGAAGAAGCGGCCGACATGATCGCGCAGGCCTGCATCTTCAAGCCGGTGCGCATCGCCACGCGACTGGGCGTGACGGGGCAGGTGATGCACGCCTTCGTGCCGCGCATCGCGCAGATCGTGATGAACACGAGCTTTCGCATGTTCCCGGATTCGGCGGCGGCCAAGGGCGAGAAGGGAGCGAAGCCCCAGTTGTCGCCGGAGGCGGTGGCGATGCAGCAGATGATGCGGGGGATCCACTTCTGACCTCCTTGTCTTGAGGTGCTGGTTGTCGTGGCGAGCCGGGTCTCGCCCCGGCGGGCGACCTACTTTCTTTTGCTTCGCCAAAAGAAAGTAGGCAAAGAAAAGGCGAGCCGGATGCGCTGTCCCTTCGCTTCGCTGCGGGCACGCTGCGTTGCTCGGTCCGGGCGGGGTCTGCGCAAACTTGTCCGCTGCGCGGCCTTCGGACATGCGCAGCCCTGATCCGCCCGGCCCTGCGCTACTCGCCAGCGCATGACGGCGGAAGTCGGGGCCGGACGCCCCCTCGGGCTGCCACGTTGGCGAGAAGGGAGGTCCGTGCCCGCTCCCGCCTGTGCCGTCCGACCGGGCTGAGCAGCGCAGGGGCGCCCGGAAAAAGGGGCGCGCATGTTTGAGCGAAGCGAGTTTGCGCGAACCCCGGGCGAACCGAGCAGCGCAAGGCACCGCGCAGCGGCCCGGTCGTCGGCTCGCCTTTTCTTTGCTCACTTTCTTTTGGCGAAGCAAAAGAAAGTGAGTCGGCCGCCGGGCCGAGACCCGGCCAAGCCAAGTCACCGGAGCTAACCCAGGGCGAAGCCTAAAATTCCCCAACCTCACCAGCCAGCCTCAGCAAGGAAGCGCAAGACATGACCCACACCCCCGTCGACCTCTCCGCCATCGCCCCGCGCGAGAAAGCCGAAATCCTGGCCCAGGCCCTGCCCTACATCCGCAAGTACCACGGCAAGACCATGGTCATCAAGTACGGCGGCAACGCCATGACGGACCCGGCGCTGCAGCAGGACTTCGCCGAGGACGTGGTGCTGCTCAAGCTGGTGGGCATCAATCCGGTGGTCGTGCACGGGGGCGGCCCGCAGATCGAGACCCTGCTGCAGCGCCTGGGCAAGAAAGGCGAGTTCATCCAGGGCATGCGCGTGACCGACGCCGAGACCATGGAGGTGGTCGAATGGGTGCTCGGCGGCGAGGTGCAGCAGGACATCGTGGGCCTGATCAACGCCGCGGGTGGCAAGGCCGTGGGCCTGACCGGGCGTGACGGCGCCATGATCCGCGCACAGAAACTGCGCCTGGCCGACCAGCAGAACCCGGCACAGGAACACGACGTCGGCCAGGTCGGTGACATCGTCAGCATCGACCCCTCGGTGGTCAAGGCGCTGCAGGACGACCAGTTCATTCCCGTCGTCAGCCCCATCGGTTTCGGCGAACAGAACGAGAGCTACAACATCAACGCCGACGTCGTGGCCGCCAAGCTCGCCACCGTGCTGCAGGCCGAGAAACTGCTGATGCTCACCAACATCCGCGGTGTGCTGGACAAGGGGGGCAACCTGATGACCGAGCTGACACCGCGCCGCATCGACGAGTTGTGTGAGGACGGCACCATCAGCGGCGGCATGATTCCGAAGATCGCCGGCGCCCTGGACGCGGCCAAGAGCGGCGTGAACGCGGTGCACATCATCGACGGCCGCGTGCCGCACGCGCTGCTGCTCGAAGTGCTGGGCGACCAGCCCTTCGGCACGATGATCCGGAGCCATTGATGCTCCCCTGCGCCGCTTCGCGTCTTCCCCCCCGGGGGGCCGCGCCTGCGGCCGGCCCAGGACCGTTCCGTGGCGCGTGCCGGACGCTGCTGCACGCCACCTTGGCCTCGTTGTCCAAGTGGATGAATCGCTGACATGAGGCTTCTTCTCGTTGAAGACGACGTGATGGTCGCCAGCGGCATCAAGCTGGGGCTTTGCGATGCCGGCTACACCGTCGACTGGGTGGGCAGCGCCGAGCGGGCCGAACAGGCGATCGCGGCCGAGAGTTTCGACCTGGCGATCGTGGACATCGGCTTGCCCAGTACCGACGGGCTGGAGCTCACGCGCCGCCTGCGCACGCGCGGCCTGACCATGCCGGTGCTGATCCTCACCGCACGCGATGCACTGCACGACCGCGTGCAGGGGCTGGACCTGGGTGCCGATGACTACATGCTCAAACCCTTTGAGCTGCCCGAGCTGCTGGCCCGGCTGCGTGCGCTGCTGCGCCGTTCGCAGGCGGCCACGTCGGCCGTGCTGACCTTCGGTGCACTGGAGATGGACACGGCCTTGCGGCGCGCGCAGCTGGGCGGCAAGCCCATGGAGCTGGGGCCGCGCGAGTGGACGGTGCTCGAATATCTGCTGATGCAGGCACCCAAACCCGCCGCCAAGGACAAGCTGCTGGCCGCCCTGACGGGCTGGGACAGGGAAATCACCCCCAACGCCATCGAGGTGTACGTGTCCCGGTTGCGATCCAAGCTGGAACCGGCGGGCGTGCTGCTGCGCTCCATCCGCGGTTTCGGCTACCGGCTGGAACTCGCCGGGTCGGCCGATCATGCGCCTGACCACTGACATCGACACCCGCCCGGACGGGGTGATCTGGGGCCTGCAGCGCCGGTTGCTGTGGCTGCTGCTCCTGCCGCTCGGGCTGGTGGGTCTGGTCAGCTTCTGGTTGCACTTTCAGAGCGCTGGCACCACCGAGCTGCAGCAGGACCAGCAACTGTTGCGGCTCGTTCCCCTGCTGGCCGATTCGGTCGTGGTGAGCCAGGTGGGCGATGCGCCCGCCGATGGTCTTGCGGCACCTGGTGCCCTGGGGCTGGCGCTGCTGCTTGCACCGCCCGTGGACGAATTCCTCAAGGACCGCGAGGGTGTCGCGGCCTACGCCATCCGCGAAGCCAGCGGCCGCCATGTGCTGGGCGATGCGTGGCTGCCCACCGTGCTGCCGTCCACCGACGAGGCCGAGTACCTCAGCGTGGTGGACGGCGGCATCACCTACCGGGTGGTGGCGCAACGCAGCGCGAACGCGGCAGGCGATCTGATCGTGATGCTGGCCGACGGTTCGGACGCCCGCCAGCGATGGCTGGACACGGTGCTGCTGAAAGTGCTGCTGCCCAACCTGTTGCTGTTGCTGGCCATTGCGGTGGTGGTGACCTGGGCCGTGGCGCGCGCGCTGCGACCGTTGATCGATCTCAAGCAGGCGGTGGAGCGGCGTTCACCGCGCGACCTCAGTCCCATCGAAGCCGACAGCGCGCCGGCCGAGGTGCAGCCGCTGGTGAGTTCGCTCAACCGGCTGTTTGCACTCGTGAATGCCCAGTCGGAGGCGCAGCGCCGCTTTGTGGCCGACGCCGCTCACCAGCTGCGCACACCGCTGGCCGGCTTGCAGGCGCAGGTGGAAGCATGGGCGCAGGCCGCGCGCGGTGTGGAAGCGGGCGAACACCTGAGCCTGCGCGTGGACCAGGTGCGGCGCCTGCGTGACGCGACGCGCCGCACCTCGCAGCTGGCCAACCAGTTGCTGGCGCTGTCGAGGGCGGACGCCCTGAGTGCCGACGCCCAGCCGTTGCAGCAGGTGGACCTCAAAGAACTGTGCGAGAACATCCTCGGCCTGTACCTGGACGCCGCAGCGGCCAAGGGGCTGGACCTGGGGCTGGACTGCCAGCCCGCACAGACCCGGGGGCACGCCTGGCTGCTGCGTGAACTGCTCATCAACCTGATGGACAACGCGGTCAAGTACACGCCCGACGGCGGTCGCATCACGCTGCGCTGTGGCCAGGGCAGCCTGAACGGTGCGGAGCGGGCCTGGGTCGGCGTCGAGGACGACGGGCCGGGCATTCATGAGCACGAGCGCGAGCGGGTGTTGCAGCGCTTTTACCGACTGCCGGGCTCCGTGGGTGAAGGCAATGGCCTGGGGCTGGCGATTGCGGAGGAGATCGCGCGGGCCCACCACACGCACCTGCAACTTGGGCAGGGACCGAACGGCCGCGGACTCGCCGCTCGCGTGGTTTTTGCCGCTGTGCCCGGCGGGCAGACAGCCCGAAACGCTGTGCGAGAATGAATCCAAGGAAGACAACCTGGCCGGCCCACGTGGGCGCATGTCCCGCTTTGCCGGCCGCCCACCGAAGGACCGACCGTCCATGACCTCCAGCGCCCCAGAGCCCGCACAACTGGCCGAAGCACACAACGAGTCTGGCGACGACACTGGCGCGTCCCCAGCGGGCGCCGGTCGCAAGCGACCCCGGCCGGGCGAACGCCGGGTGCAGATCCTGCAGGCTCTGGCAACCATGCTGGAGCAGCCCGGGGCCGAGCGCATCACCACCGCAGCGCTGGCCGCACGGCTGGAGGTGAGCGAGGCGGCGCTGTACCGTCACTTTGCCAGCAAGGCGCAGATGTTCGAGGGCCTGATCGAATTCATCGAGCAGTCGGTGTTCGGTCTGGTCAACCAACTGGGGGAGCGCGAACCCGATGCGGCGGCCCGTTCCCGCAAGCTGGTGACTTTGCTGCTGCAGTTTGGCGAGAAGAACCCCGGCATGACCCGGGTGATGGTGGGCGATGCGCTGGTGTTCGAGAACGAACGCCTGCAGCAACGCATGAACCTGTTCTTCGACAAGATCGAGTCGGCGCTGCGGCAGAACCTGCGCGAGGCGGCCGTGCTCAGCGCCGCCACGACGCCCACCGTCGATGCGCAGGCCGATGCGTCCGTCATCGCGGCCTTCTGCGTGGGGCGTCTGCAGCGTTTTGCACGCAGCGGTTTCAAGCGATCACCCAGTGAAAACCTCGAGCACAGCCTGGCGCTGCTGCTGCCGGTTCGCCACCGCTGAGCGGGTGCCGGCAGGGCCGGCGGGTGTGACTTTTTAGGGGGTGCCCCCTAAACAAAAGACCCCTGGGGGCCCGCAGGACAACACGTGGGGCTGGTTTTGCGGTAAAAATAGCACGACCGTTCGATTTAGTGTTCGGTCTCTTTTCTACCCTACCCGACCCGGTTCCTGCCGGGAGCCGCCCATGAGTGTCCACAGTCCCGCCAAACGCGCCCGCGTCGTCGTCGATGCGGCCCGCCCGCTGCAGAAAGGGCAGCAGACCAAGGCCGCCATCGTGGATGCCGCCCTGGGCCTGGCCACGCAGATCGGCCTTGAAGGCCTGTCCATCGGTGCGCTGGCCGAGGTGATGCAGATGAGCAAGTCGGGCGTGTTCGCCCATTTCGGCTCGCGCGAGGAACTGCAGATTTCGGTGGTGCGCGAGTACCACCACCGTTTCGAAGAAGAGGTCTTTTATCCCGCCATGTCGGTGCCTCGTGGCCTGCCCCGCCTGCGCGCCCTGTTCGACAACTGGATGAAACGCACCTCGGTCGAAATCGATTCGGGTTGCATCTACATCAGCGGCGCGGTCGAGTTCGATGACCGGCCGGGACCGGTGCGCGACGCCTTGGCCAGTTCGGTCGGCACCTGGCTGGTCGCCATGCGGCGAGCGATCGAGATCGCGGTCGAAGAAGGCCACCTGCGCGCCAACACCGACGCGGGTCAGATGGGTTTCGAGATCCACGCCATGATCCTCGCCCTGCACTATGAGGCGCGCTTCCTGCGAGCCCCCCACTCGCTGCAGCGCGCGGTGGCCGCCTTCGAGGGCATCGTGCAGCGCTACAGCGCCGCCGATCCACAGGCGCTGCCCCCCACCACGAAAGCCGTGCGCAAACCCCGCACGACCGCCTGACCTTTTTCCTCACAAACCCACCACAGGAGTCAACCCATGCCCGTCTACAACCCGCCCCTGCGCGACATGCAGTTTGTGATGCACGAGGTGCTGAACGTCAGCGCCGATTTCCAGACCATGCCGCAGCACGCCGAGATGGACGCCGACACCATCAACGCCGTGCTGGAGGAAGCCGGCAAGTTCGCCTCGCAGGTGATCTTCCCGCTCAACATCAGTGGCGACGCCGAAGGCTGCACGCTCGACAAGACGACGCACGAGGTCAAGACACCCACGGGCTTCAAGGAAGCCTACAAGACCTACACCGACGGTGGCTGGTCGGCCTTGTCGTGCGACCCCGAGTACGGCGGCCAGGGCCTGCCGCTGGTGGTCAACCAGTGTCTGTACGAAATGATGAACTCGGCCAACCAGGCCTGGACCATGTACCCCGGCCTTTCGCACGGCGCCTACGCCGCGCTGCACGAGCACGGCACGCCCGAGCAGAAGGCGCTGTACCTGCCCAAGCTGGTCAGCGGCGAATGGACCGGCACCATGTGCCTGACCGAGCCCCACTGCGGCACCGACCTGGGCCTGATGCGCACCAAGGCCGAGCCGCAGGCCGACGGCAGCTACAGGATCACCGGCAACAAGATCTTCATCAGCGCCGGTGAACACGACATGGCCGCCAACATCGTGCACCTGGTGCTGGCCCGCCTGCCCGACGCGCCCCCCGGCATCAAGGGCATCAGCCTGTTCGTGGTGCCCAAGTTCCTGGCCAGTGCCGACGGCACGCTGGGCGCGCGCAACGGCATCTACTGCGGCGGCCTGGAACACAAGATGGGCATCCACGGCAACGCCACGGCACAGATCGTGATCGACGGCGCCATCGGCACCCTGGTGGGTCAGCCGCACAAGGGCATGCAGGCCATGTTCGTGATGATGAACGCCGCCCGCCTGGGCGTGGGCAACCAGTCGCTGGGCCTGACCGAAGTGGCCTACCAGAACGCGCTGGCTTACGCCAAGGACCGCATCCAGATGCGCAGCCTGAGCGGCACCAAGGCCAAGGACAAGCCGGCCGACCCGATCATCGTGCATCCCGATGTGCGCAAGATGCTGCTGACCGCCAAGGCCTATGCCGAAGGTGGCCGGGCTCTCGCCATGTACAGCTCGGTGCTGCTGGAGAAGGTGCACCACCACCCGGACGAGAAGGTGCGCAAGGACAGCGACGAGATGCTGTCGCTGCTGACCCCGATCGTGAAGGCCTTCCTGACCGACAACGGCTACCAGGCCGCGACGATGTGCCAGCAGGTTTTCGGCGGCCACGGTTACATCAAGGAATGGGGCATGGAGCAGTTCGTGCGCGATGCCCGCATCAACATGATCTACGAAGGCACCAACACCATTCAGTCGCTGGACCTGCTGGGCCGCAAGGTGCTGGGCAACAACGGTGCCACGCTCAAGAAGTTCGGCAAGCTGGTCGGTGCGTTGGTGCAGGAAGAGGGCGTCAACGAAAAGATGGCCGAGTTCATCAACCCGCTGGCGGTGCTGGGCGAGCAGATCACCAAGTTCACCATGGAGATCGGCTTCAAGGGCCTGCAGAACGCGGACGAAGTGGGCGCCGCTGCGGTGGATTACCTGCGTGTGGCCGGCCACCTGGTGTTCGGCTACTTCTGGGCCCGCATGGCCCAGGTGGCGCTGCAGAAGATCGCCGAAGGCAACACCGACCCGTTCTACGTGGCCAAGCTGCAGACCGCGCGCTTCTACTTTGCCAAGCTGTTCCCCGAAACCGCCACGCTGATGCGCACGGCCCGCGCCGGCAGCAAGGTGCTCATGGACACCAACGAAGCGCTGGCCTGATCGCGTTGCATTTCAACACCCACCGGAGACAGACATGAAGAAGACCGCCCTTGCATCCCTGTTGAGCCTCGCCGCAGCGTCTGCCTTTGCGCAAATGTCGCCGGTCGGTCTGTGGAAGACCATCGACGACGACACCAAAAAGGAGAAGTCGCTGGTGCGCATCACCGAGAGCAATGGCGTCTTTTCCGGGCGCATCGAGAGACTGCTCGATCCGAGCACCAAGCCCGACGCCGTCTGCGAGAAATGCACCGACGACCGCAAGGACAAGCCGGTGCTGGGCATGACCATCCTGCGCAACATCAAGGCCAGCGCCGACGACAAGGCCGTGTACGACGGCGGTGACATCACCGACCCGAACAACGGCAAGGTCTACCGCGCCCGCCTCAAGCCGGTGGAAGGTGGCAAGAAGCTGGAGATGCGCGGCTACATCGGCCCGTTCTACCGCACGCAGGTCTGGATGAGAGTGGAATGACACCCCCGCCGAAGGCAGCGAAACACCCCCGCCGCGCTTCGCGCGACCCCCTCAAGGGGGCGATGCCTGCGGCCCGGCGAAGCCGGTTCTGCGGCATCTCTCGAATAACTACCCCTCGCGCGTGATTCAGCGCGTACCGGAAGCTGATCTATGAAACGATTCCAAGTGAAAAAAGTCGCCGTGCTCGGCGCGGGCGTGATGGGCGCGCAGATCGCGGCGCACCTGGTCAACGTCAAGGTGCCGGTGGTGCTGTTCGATCTGCCCGCGAAAGAGGGCGCCAAGAACGGCATCGTCACGCGCGCCATCGACAACCTGAAGAAGCTCAAGCCTTCGCCGCTGGGCGTGGCCTCGGACGCCGACCTGATCGGCCAGGCCAACTACGAAGAGCACATGGAGCAGTTGCGCGGCTGCGACCTCATCATCGAGGCGATCGCCGAGCGCATGGACTGGAAGCTCGACCTCTACAAGAAAATCGCGCCCTTCGTCGCCGAACACGCCATCGTCGCGTCCAACACCTCGGGCCTGTCGATCACCCAGCTGAGCGAAGGCCTGCCCGAGGCGATCAAGCCGCGCTTCTGCGGCATCCACTTCTTCAACCCGCCGCGCTACATGACGCTGGTGGAGCTGATCAACACCCCGACCACCGAAGCCCAGATCCTCGACGACCTCGAGGCCTTCGTCACCAGCGGCCTGGGCAAGGGCGTGGTGCGGGCCAAGGACTCGCCCAACTTCATCGCCAACCGCATCGGCATCGCCGGCATGCTGGCAACGATGAAAGAGGTCGACAACTTCGGCCTGACCTACGACGTGGTCGACGACCTGACGGGCAAGCGCCTGGGGCGTGCCAGCAGCGGCACCTTCCGCACCGCCGACGTGGTGGGCCTGGACACCATGGCCCACGTGATCAAGACGCTGCAGGACAACCTGAACGAGCAGACCGACCCGTTCTACGGCAGCTTCGGCACGCCGCCCGTGCTGGCCAAGCTGATCGAGCTGGGCCACCTGGGCCAGAAGGCCAAGGCCGGCTTCTTCAAGAAGGTCGGCCGCGACATCCTGCGCTTCGACCTGGACAGCGAGGACTACGTGCCCGCCGGCGAGAAGGCCGACGAGGTCTATGGCCGCATGCTCAAGCGCCCGGCCGCCGAGCGTCTGAAGCTGCTGCGCGACAGCGAAGGGCCGCAGGGCCAGTTCCTGTGGGCCATCCTGCGCAACGGCTTCCACTACGCGGCCGTGCATCTCGCGTCCATTGCCGAGACCGCGCGTGATGTGGATCAGGCCATGCGCTGGGGCTTTGGCATGAAGCAGGGCCCCTTCGAGCTGTGGCAGGAAGCCGGCTGGCTGGAGGTGGCGAAGATGGTGCAGGAAGACATAGCCGCCGGCAAGGCGCTGTGCAAAGCGCCGCTGCCCGACTGGGTGTTCAAGGGTCCCGTGGCCGATGCCGGCGGCGTGCACACCGCCCAGGGTTCGTGGAACCCGTCCAGGGGTGTGTTCGAGCCGCGCCGCAGCCTGCCCGTCTATGAACGCCAGCACTTCCCCGAGCTGCTGCTGGGCGAGGCCGGACCGAAGTACGAGACCGCCGGCACCACCATCGACGAAAACGACAGCCTGCGCACCTGGACGCTGGACGGCGAGGTGCTGATCGCCAGCATCAAGACCAAGATGCACGCCATCAGCCCCGAGGTCTGCGAAGGCCTGATGGCCGCCATCGACCTGGCCGAGGCCGAGTACCAGGGTCTGGTGATCTGGTCGGGCGACGAGCCCTTCAGCGCCGGCGCCGACCTGCAGGCCATGCTGCCGGCCTTCATGGCGGTGGGCGTGGTGGCCATCGAAGACGCCGAAGGCTTCATGCAGCAGGTGATGCTGCGCCTGCGCTACGCCAACGTGCCGGTGGTCTCCGCCGTCCGTGGTCTGGCCCTGGGCGGCGGCTGCGAACTGGCGGTGCACAGCGCCCGCCGCGTGGTGCACATGGAGAGCTACATCGGTCTGGTGGAAGTGGGCGTGGGCCTGGTGCCCGGCGCCGGCGGCCTGACCTACATCGCGCGTCGCGCCGCCGAGAACGCCGAGACCTCCACGGGCAAGGACCTGCTGCCCTTCCTGACCGAAGGCTTCACCGCCGCGGCCATGGCCAAGGTCGGCACCAGCGCCATCGAGTCGCGCAAGCTGGGCTACGTGCTGCACTCCGACCTGATCGTGCCGCACAAGGACGAGTTGCTGTTCGTCGCCATCAACGAGGCCAAGGCGATGTTCGCAGGCGGCTACCGCGCACCGCACAAGCGCCTGTTCCCGGTCGCCGGCCGCGACGGCAAGGCCACCATCCTCGGCAGCCTCGTCAACATGCGCGACGGCGGCTTCATCAGCCAGCACGATTTCCACATCGCCAGCCTGATCGCCAACGTGGTCACCGGCGGCGACGTCGAGGCCGGCACGCTGGTGAGCGAGGAGTACCTGATGACGCTGGAGCGCCAGGCCTTCTGCTCGCTGATCGTGCACCCGAAGACGCAAGAGCGCATTCTGGGCATGCTGAACACCGGCAAGCCCGTCCGCAACTGAGGAAGCGACATGAGCAAACAGATCCAAGACGCCTACATCGTCGCCGCCACCCGCACGCCCATCGGCCGTTCGCACAAGGGTTCGTTCAAGCACCTGCGCCCGGACGACCTGCTGGCCCATGCGCTGCGCTCGGCCATGGCCCAGGTGCCGAACCTGGACCCCAGGGCCGTGGAAGACGTGATCGCCGGCTGCGCGATTCCCGAAGCCCAGCAGGGCCTGAACGTGGCGCGCATCGGCGCCATCCTGGCCGGCCTGCCCAACAGCGTGGGCGGCATCACGGTCAACCGCTTCTGCGCCTCCGGGCTGTCGGCCGTGGCCATGGCGGCCGACCGCATCCGCGTGGGTGAGGCCGACGTGATGATCGCCGCCGGGGTGGAGAGCATGAGCATGGTGCCGATGATGGGCAACAGCCCCAGCCTGTCGCCGGCCATCTTCCGCAACACCGACGACATCGAAAGCTACGGCATCGCCTACGGCATGGGCCTGACGGCCGAGAAGGTGGCGCAGCAGTGGAAGGTGAGCCGGGAGGCGCAGGACGCGTTTGCGGTGCAGTCGCACGCCCGCGCCGTGGCCGCCATGAAGGCCGGTGAATTCAGCGACGAGATCACGCCGGTGACGGTGCAGGAGCGCAGCGTGGACCTCGAGTCCGCCGAGGTGTCGGTCACCGAACGGATCGTGAGCCTGGACGAAGGTGCGCGGCCCGACACCAGCCTGGAGGGCCTGGCCAAGCTGCGCACCGTGTTCGCCGCGCGCGGCTCGGTCACGGCGGGCAACAGCTCGCAGACCAGCGACGGCGCGGGCGCGCTGATCCTGGTGAGCGAGGCCGCGCTCAAGCGCTACAACCTCACGCCGCTGGCGCGCTTTGTCAGCTACGCCAGCCGCGGCGTGCCGCCGCACATCATGGGCATCGGCCCGGTCGAGGCGATCCCGGCCGCCCTGAAGTACGCGGGTCTGACGCAGGACCAGATCGACTGGTTCGAACTGAACGAAGCCTTTGCCGCGCAGTCGCTGGCGGTGATGAACACCCTGGGCCTGGACCCCGCCAAGGTCAACCCCATGGGCGGCGCCATCGCGCTGGGTCACCCGCTGGGCGCCACCGGCGCCATCCGCTCGGCCACCGTGGTGCACGCGCTCAAGCGGCACAACAAGAAGTACGGCATGGTCACGATGTGCGTGGGCATGGGGCAGGGCGCTGCCGGCGTGTTCGAAAGGGTCTGACGACCCCCCCCGCGCTGCGCTGGCCGCTCGTCGCGTCTCGAAAGCGGGCGATGCTGGCGGCTTGGACAAGCCAGTACCGCGGCCTCCCTGGTGGGGGGCGCCCTCCGGCTACGGCCTGCCCAGGAACAGGTACAGCCCTGTGTAGCCCTTGGGCGCATGCACCACGCTCAGGTACAGCGGGCCCAGCCCGGTGTCGGCGCCCACGAACAGGCTGGAGCCGGTGCGCAGGCCCTTCCAGCGGATGTCGCTGCGGTCCAGCCAGGCGTTGCCGGCTTCCAGCGATGCCCCGGCGAACATCGCCCGCGCCACACCGGGGCTCCAGTCCATGCGCCGGTACCAGGTCAGGCGACCGAACAGCAGGTAATTGCCCGCCACCTGCCCGACGCGGTAGCCCGAGAGTTGCTGGAAGCCACCGAGCGAGAATTCGTCGATGGCGCCCGGCGGAATCTGGTTGGCATGGGCCAGGCGGGCGCCGACGTTCAAGCTGTGCCGGCCCCAGGTGCGCACGCCGGTGAGGCTGCCCTCCAGGCGGGTGAAGCCGCTGCTGCCCCCCGTGCCGAAGGCGCGCCGCCCGACGATGAGTTCGCCTTTGGCGCGGTATCCCGCGGACGGGAAGTTGGCGAAGTCCAGCTGGTCGGCGATCACCGCGGCCCGCAGGCCCAGTTCGCGCCAGCGCTGGGTGCTGATGTCCACCCCGGAGCCGGCCAGTTCGCTCCCGACCAGCTCGGGCACCGCCCGGTGCCACGACGACACCAGGCCCAGGCGCAGGTCGCCCAGTTCGCTGCGCAGACCCAGGGGCCAGCCGATGTCGGCGCCGAGCTTGACGCTCTGCCGGAAGCCGACGGCGGCCAGTCCGCCGTCGTTGGCGTACAGCTCCACGCGCCGCTGGTGGGCATCCAGGTAGGCCGAGGCGAAGCGGCCGCCCAGCCCCAGAGGCTGGAACACCTCGGAATAGGCGGCCAGCGTGCGACCGATCTGCAGGCGGTTGCGCCATTCGGCGCCCTGGTCGTTGAGCCAGTGGCGGTTGTGGCTGATGCGCAGGTTGAAGTCGCCCTGGCCCGCGAAGTCGGTGCGCAGGTCCAGCCCGAGCTTGAAGTAATGGGGGCCCCAGGCGTTTTCGCGCAACTGCACCTTCAGGGCTTCCCCATCGCCCAGGGGCTCCAGCCGGTAATCCACCCGCTCGAAGTCGCCACTGGCCGCCAGCTTCTGCATGTCGGCTTCGATGGTGTTCACGTCCACCGGTGCACCCGGCAGGGTATCCAGGGTCTGGGCCAGTCGCCGTGCACGCGTTTCGTTCACGCCTTCGAAGCGGATCGCGCTGACGGTGCCGCTGCGCTCGGCATTGGTCCGGGCCAGCTGCTCGCGCTGCTGGCGCCACCGGGCGTAACGCGCCGGTTCGGCGCTGAAGCGCTGCAGCGCTTCCCGCACGGAGCGGGCGTAGTCCTCGCCGATCTTGACCAGCCGGGGCGCCTGATCGAAGTCGGCCGAGGTGAGTTTGCCCAGGGACGGCAGCAGCAGCAGGTCTTGCGGGGTCAGCAGGGTCATGCTGGCCTGCACGTTCTGTTCGGTCAGGATGTTGACCATCTGCGTCGTGATGCCCAGCAGGCTGCCCAGCGTTTCGCGTCCCGCCAGCGGCGTGCCGATGTTGACCGCGATGATCAGGTCGGCACCCATGCGGCGGGCCACGTCCACCGGCAGGTTGTTGACCAGCCCACCATCGCCCAGGAGGCGTCCGTCCACTTCCAGCGGCGAGAACACGCCGGGCACCGACATGCTGGCGCGCAGTGCGGCGGCCAGGTCGCCCTGGTCCATGACCACCGGCTGGCCGGTCTCCAGGTCGGTGGCCACGGCACGGAACGGCGTCGGCAGTCCGTCGAAGCTGGCCAGCCGGCGTGTGGGCAGGGTGTAGCGCCGCAGCAGCGTCTCCAGCCCTCGCGTGGACACCGCGCCCGTCGGCAGCCGGAACTCGCCGTCCCTAAAGCCCAGTTCGACCACCGGCGAGAGCTCGAAGTCTTCTTCCTTGCGGCGCTGCGACAGCAGTTGCCGGGGTTCCCGCCGTTCGAACACATTGCCCCAATCGATCGCCAGCACCTCGCGCTCCAGGTCGGTGGCGCTCATGCCGCTGGCGTACAGCCCGCCCACGATCGCGCCCATCGACGTGCCGACGATCAGGTCCACCGGCACCCGCGCCTCTTCCAGCACCTTGAGCACCCCCACGTGGGTGATGCCGCGCGCGCCGCCGCCCGACAGCACCAGTCCCACCCTAGGGCGGTCGGGCCCGGCGGCCGGTGGATCCGGCGCCTGCGCGCGGGCAGAACCTGGCGTGGCCGCCAGGGCGGCACACGCCAGCACAAGAGAACCCAACAGGGCCGGGTACCGCAGCAACATGGCGCCAGTGTAGGGTCGGCGGCCCGGGTGTGTCCCCCAAGGCAACCGGGACCAGCATGGGGGTGGGCCAGCGGTCCGGGTTCGTGGTAATTTGCCGAACTGTTCCGTTCCCTGGGCCGGATCCTTGGTCCCCAGGGTATCAACCTCCCTCTACGAAAAGCCATGAGCGACATCCTCGTCCACACCGAAGCCGGCATCACCACGCTGACCTTCAACCGCCTCGACAAGAAGAACTCCATCACCGCCGCCATGTACGCGGCCCTGGCCGACGCGGTCGAAGCCGCTGCGGCCGACCCCGCCGTGCGCTGCGTGGTGTTCCAGGGGCACGAAACCGTGTTCAGCGCCGGCAACGACATCGCCGACTTCCTGAACAACCCGCCCGCGACCGAAGACTCGCCGGTGTTCCGCTTCCTGCGCGCCATCGCGCAGTTCCCCAAGCCGCTGATCGCCGCCGTGTGCGGCCCTGCGGTGGGCATCGGCACCACGCTGCTGTTCCATTGCGACCTGGTCTACGCGGGCGACAACGCGGCTTTTTCCATGCCTTTCGTCAACCTGGGTCTGTGCCCCGAGGCCGCGTCGAGCCTGCTGGTGCCGCAAATGCTGGGCTACCACCGCGCCGCCGAAGCCCTGCTGCTGGGCGAGCCGTTCATGGCCGAGGCCGCGCTGGAAGTGGGTCTGGCCAACCGCGTGCTACCACCCGGCGAAGCCGCCGGCTACGCCCAGGCCGTGGCGCGCAAACTGGCGGCCAAGCCGCTGAGCGCCCTGGTGGAAACCAAGTCGCTGATGAAGAAGTCACAACTGCCCGTGGTTTTGGCGGTGATGGCCCAAGAGGGCCAGCGTTTTGGCCGTATGCTGCGCGAGCCCGCCGCCCGCGAGGCCTTCGGGGCTTTCATGGAACGCCGCAAGCCGGACTTTTCTCAACTTTGAACCAGTGCCAGGGCCTTGACCGCGGCTGACGCTTCGCCCACGTGACCGATCGCCCGACCGCCCGCGCCTGCCGTGCCGCCAGCCTGTGCCTGGTCGTGGCCTGTCTGCCGCTGGCCGCTTGCCTGCAGACCCTGCCACAGCCCGTGTGTCCGCCTTCCGCCCCAGCGGCGCAGGGGAGCGTGCGCGTCATGGTCGGATTCCAGCAGGCCGTGCAAGGCGCATCGCCGCAAGTCCTCGAGCAATTGCAGCGCCACGCGGGGGCCTGCGTCACCCACCTCTCCAGCGTCTCGCCATCGGTTCACGTTTACCAGTTCAGCGGCGTGACCGACCCCGCCGCTCTGGGCGCGAAGCTGCGCACCTGGTCTCAAGTGCAACAGGTGGTGCCCGATACCAAGATGCGATCCCACTGAGGCAATCCCGCCCGTCCAACCACAATCATCCAGGGGTACTTGAATGCAGTTTTCTTCTTCCGCGGGCGTCCGGGGTGCCCTGCTGGGAGTGCTGATGGCGGCGTCCCTGGTGGCCACGGCCGCCGGGCCCAAGACGGGCGGAACGGCGCGCACCGCGGTGGCGCTCCAGAGTCCGGGAACCCCCGAGCCCCCCACCCGCCTGATCGTTCGCTACAAGAGCGGCGTCAAGATGGCTGGCCAGGGCGGCGTGACCCCGGCCACCGAGCGGCACGAAGCCGCCATGCGGGTGGCGCGCACGGCCCACCTCGCCGGGGTGGCAGAGCTCCGGTACCTCAAGTCGGTCTCGCCCACGCTGCATGTGGTGCTGCTGCCCGACGCACTGACGGTGGAAGAGGCCCGCGCCGCCATGCAACGGCTGCGCCAGGACGACGGGGTGGCGGACGTGACCGTCGACCACCGCGTGAAACCCCATCTGGTGCCGAACGACCCGCGTTTCACGGACGGGGCGCAGTGGCACCTGCAGAACAGCGGCAGCGTGCCGGGAGGGCTGAATGCGCCCGCGGCCTGGGACTTCAGCACCGGCGCCGGCGTCGTGGTGGCGGTGCTCGATGGCGGGTACCGGCCCCACGCCGACCTGGTGGACAACATCCTGCCGGGTTACGACTTCGTCAGTGCCGACGGTTCGCGGTTGCCTCCCTTCTGGACGGCCAATGACGGCAATGGCCGTGACGCGGACGCCCGAGACCCCGGGGACTGGGTCACCCAGGCCGACGTAGATGCCGGGTACTGCTCCACCGTGGATGAGCGCAGTTCCTGGCACGGCACCCATGTGGCGGGCATCGTGGCCGCACGGGGCGACAACAGCCGGGATGGTCTGGGCGTGGCCTACGGGGCCAGGATCCTGCCCGTGCGCGTGCTGGGTCGCTGCGGTGGCTACGTCTCGGACATCCTGGCCGGCGCTGGCTGGGCGGCAGGGCTCACGGTGCCCGGCGTTCCGGCCAACCCCCATCCGGCCAGGATCCTGAACCTGAGCCTGGGCGTGGACGGACGGGTTTGCGATTCGAACGCCCAGACCGTCGTCAACCAAATCCGCGCCCTCAATGTCAGCATCGTCGCCTCCGCCGGCAACGCAGGCCGGACGCAGATTTCCATGCCGGCCAACTGCAGCGGCGTGATCGCGGTGACCGCACACACGCGCGAAGGCGACAACGCCGACTACGCCAACGTCGGCGCGGGTGTTGCAATCAGCGCACCCGGGGGCGGTGATAACACCACCCCCTCTTTCCCCACGCAACCGGGTATTCGTGGCATCTGGTCCACCTGGAACACCGGTTTGACCGTGCCGGGGAACGATGACTTCTGGTGGCTTCAGGGGACCAGCATGGCCGCGCCCCAGGTAGCCGGTGTGCTGGCGCTGCTCGCTTCCCTGCGCCCCAACAGCCGCATGGAGTCCTTGGAGCAGATCGTGATCAATGCCGCCAGGCCCTTCCCGGCCGGGAGTTACTGCGCGAACAACCCCGGTTTCTGCGGCAGCGGTTTGCTGGATGCGGCCGCTGCGGTGGAGGCGGCAAGGCCGGATAGCCCCGACCTTTCAGTGACCCAGTCCCTGGTTTCTGGCACGCCCGTCCTGGGCGCGCTGTCCCAGTACAGCATCACCGTCCGTAACGTGGGCGGTGTCACAGCGACGGGGGTGCAGGTCGTGGCCGCGCTGTCGGCAGGCATGCAGTTCGTGACGTCGACGACGGTGCTGTCCGATGCCGTTCTCCAGAGCTCTGAGAATGGCCTCACTGTCACCTTGGGCAGCCTTGCCCCCGGGCAAGCCGTGTCCATCACGGTGTCGGTCAACATCACCGATCTGGCGGGCACCTTGACCAGCACGGCCAGCGCCAGCACCGAGCTGTTGGAGTTCAGCGCCGCCAACAATCAGAGTCTTCTGGTGTTGTACAGCCCGCCCGCTCAGGTGACCCCAGCTGCGGGCGGAGGCGGTGGTTGCACCGTGGCGCCCGACGGTCAGGCCGACGCCGGGCTTGCGCTGCTGGTGCTGGTGGCGGGCATGAGCTTGCTGTGGCGCCGGCGCGCGCAGCGGGTGGCTCATTCGGCGGTTTGAACCAGTGGGTCGTAAGCCGCCCGCGTGGCGGGTGAGACCGACGCCAGCACCTGTTCGTAGGGGCTGCGGTGCAGCGCCAGCAGGCGGGCCGAAGCCAGGTTCTTGGAGCGGCAGAACCAGTGGCAGCTGTGCTGGAACAGCAGCAGCTCGGCGGTGGCCCGAAACGCCCGGTCGCGGATGGACAAGCCCTGGTCGTTGCGCAGCGTTGCCGCCACGCCCTGGGCGTGCAGCGCCACCAGCTTGCGCAAGTCGAAGCTGTGCTGCGGAAACAGGCGGGTGGCCATGGGCACGCTCACCGGCCAGCGGCTGACCCGCAGGCGCTCGCCCCACACCTCTTTCAGGTCCTCCGACAAAGCCTGCAACTCACCCACCAGGGTCTCTTCCGTACCGGCGAGGTTCTGCCAGATCGGCGCAGCCCGCTCCGGGTCGGTCTCACCCAGGGCCCGCAGGTAACCATCGGTCAGCTGCGCCATGCGCTCTTCTAGGCGGTACTTGCGCAGATAGCCGCTCAGCAGCACGATGCGCTGCTGTTCTTCGCGGCGTTTGGCCATCCAGAACCCGCCGAACAGCAAGGCCCACAACATCCATGTTTCCATGCCGGTATTGTCGGCTGTCCGGCGCCACCTTCCGTTGCGCTGTGTCTGGGCTGGCCCGGCGCGTCGGTCTGGTGCGCAACCCTTCCCCCCCAAGCTGTTGCAGAAAGCCATCGCCATGTCCTACATGCTTCTGATCCATGAACCGGTTGGCCAGCGCGCCACGCGCACCGAGGCCGAGGGCCGCGCCGCCTATGCCGCGATGGTGGCCTTCGGCGAACGCCTGGCGGCGCTGAGCAAGCTCAGGGCGGTCGAGTCGCTGGCCGGGCTGGACGGTGCGGTGCGCGTGAGCCACGCCAGCGGACGGGCCCAGACCCTGGACGGGCCTTTTGCCGAAGCCAAGGAAATGATCGGCGGCTTCTTCCTGCTGCAGGACGTGACCCGCGAGCAGGCCATCGACCTGGCGCATGAATGCCCCGCCGCGCAATGGGCCACGGTGGAAGTGCGGGCATTGGCGCCCTGCTTCGACGAAAGCCGGGCCTGATCCGGGTTTTCCCTGGGGTCGGGCCTGTCGAAACCGCGCAGGCTGCTTCGTCGTGTGTTCGAAACCAAGAAGGAGCCCCGCCATGCCCACCCTGCATTTCGACATCCACATCGCCGCGCCGCGCGAACGCGTCTGGCGCTCCATGCTGTACACGCCCGCCTACGAGCGCTGGACCGCGACCTTCTGCGAGGGTTCGCGCTACGAAGGCAGCTGGGAGGCCGGCACGCCCATCCGCTTCCTGGGACCCGACGGCGGTGGCATGGTGGCGGAGATCGCCGGGCACCGGCCGGCCGAATTCGTCTCGATCCGCCACCTCGGCACCATCAACCACGGCGTGGAAGACACCACCAGCGAGGCGGTGCGCGCCTGGGCACCGTGCTTCGAGAACTACCGCTTCACCGACGAGGCCGGCGGCACCCGCCTGCGCGTGGACTGCGACGTGTTCGGCAGCTACGAGGACTGGATGAACCAGACCTGGCCCAAGGCCCTGCAGGCCCTCAAGACCCTTTGTGAAACCCCCGCCTGAGGAGATCCACCATGCGATTCATGATCATCGTCAAATCCTGCCCCGCCTTCGAGGCCGAGCTCATGCCCGAGGCGCCCGAAGAACTCATGGCCGAGATGGCCGCCTACCACGAGGAGCTGGCGCGCGCGGGCGTGCTGCTCGACGGCAGCGGCCTGCACCCCAGCCGCACCGGCTGGCGCATCCACTACGACGAAGACGGTGGGCGCAACGTGGTGGACGGCCCCTTCGCCGAAGCCAAGGAACTGATCGCCGGCTACACGCTGATCCAGGTGCGCTCGCGCGAAGAGGCCCTGGAATGGAGTCGCCGCTTTCCCAACCCCGCCGGCCAGGGCAAGGCCGCCGTGATCGAGCTGCGCCAGCTGATCGAACTCGACGAGTTCCCGCCCAGTGCCGCGCTGGACCAGATGAAGGCCATCGACGGCATCGCGCCACAAGCCTGAAGGAGAACCCCCATGTTTCGTCAGCTATTCGTCAACCTGCCGATCCAGGACATGGCCCGCTCGCAGGCCTTCTTCAGGGCCCTGGGGCTGACGTTCAACCCGCGCTTCACCAACGAGCAGGGCGCCTGCCTGGAGATCGGCGAGAACTTCTGCGCCATGCTGCTGGTTGAGCCCTTCTTCCAGGGTTTTGCCCAGAAGCCCATCTGCGACGCGCACCAGAGCACCGAAGTCATCCTGGCCCTGTCGGTGGACAGCCGCGCCGAGGTGGACGAGGTGGTTCGCAAGGCCGTGGCCGCCGGTGCAACCCGGATACCGGAACCCAAGGACTACGGCTTCATGTTCCAGGATGGCTTCGCCGACCTCGACGGCCACCAGTGGGAGGTGTTCTGGATGGACGAAGCCGCAGCGCCCGAGCAGATGTAACCTGCGCGCGTGCACTCCGCCGTTCACGACACCATCGCCACCGTCTGGCGCCTCGAATCGGCGCGCATCGTCGCGGCGGTGGCGCGGCGGGTGCGCGATGTGGGCGTGGCCGAGGAGCTGGCGCAGGACGCGCTGGTCGCCGCCCTGGAACATTGGCCCCTGCACGGCCTGCCGCAGAACCCCGGCGCCTGGCTGATGACCACGGCCCTGAACTGCGCGCTGGATCACCTGCGCCACCGCCAGATGGCCGACGCCCGGCACGGCGACATCGCCGCCGACCTGCAAGCGATGAAGGCCCACGTGGTGCCCGACTTCAGCGAGCGCATCGACCAGCGGCGCGAACACGCCGCGATCGGCGACGACCTGCTGCGCCTGATCTTCACCGCCTGCCACCCGGTGCTGCCGCCCGAATCGCGCGTGGCGCTCACGCTCAAGCTGCTGGGCGGCCTGACCACCGGCGAGATCGCCCGCGCCTGCCTGGTGCCCGAGCCCACGCTGGCCCAGCGCCTGGTGCGGGCCAAGCGCACGCTCGGCAAGGCCAAAGTACCGTTTGAGGTCCCGCAGGGCCCGCAGATGGCCGAGCGCCTGGGCTCGGTGCTGGAAGTGGTCTACCTGGTCTTCAACGAGGGCTACACCGCCACCAGCGGTGGCGACTGGATGCGCCCGGCGCTGTGCGACGAGGCCCTGCGTCTGGGGCGCATGCTGGCCGAACTGGCACCGCAGGAAACCGAGGTGCTGGGCCTGCTCGCACTGATGGAAATTCAGGCTTCACGCATCGCTGCCCGCACCGATCGCGAAGGTCACCCCATCTTGCTGGCCGACCAGGACCGCAGGCGCTGGGACCGGCTGCTGATCCGCCGCGGACTGGCCGCGCTCGAGCGGGCCCAGGCGCTCGCTCAGCCTGCAGGCAGTTACCGCCTGCAGGCCCAGATCGCCGCCTGCCACGCACGCGCGGCCCGCGCCGACCTGACCGACTGGAACCGCATCGCTGCGCTCTACGCCGAACTCATGCGCGTGGCGCCGTCTCCGGTGGTGGAGCTCAACCGCGCGGTCGCGGTGGGCATGGCCGAAGGACCCGCCGCCGGGCTGGCCATTGCCGAGACCCTGCGGCACGACCCGACCCTGCAGCGCTACCACTGGCTGCCGGCGGTACTGGGCGACCTGCTGGAGAAACTGGGCCGGTGCGACGAAGCCAGGGTGGCTTATCTCCGGGCCGCTGCGCTCACCCGCAATCAGCGCGAACACGACCTGCTCCAGGTCCGGGCCCGCCGGCTGCCTTGACGCAGCCGCGGAGGTTGCGGACCATGAGCGGACCACCCGGCCAGAGCCGGTGGCGTGCCCGTCATGACGCGGCCACAATGTCCCGGGAAGATCGTGGGCGCGCGCCCGTTGCGAAGCACGAGCCTCTGTCTGACACCCGCAAGCCGTCCATGCCGACCCGCCACCTGGTCCTGAAGCTGATAGTCCTCTGCGCCAACCGCATGAAACCGTGCCGAAACCATGTCACGTCCGGACCGCTTTGAGGTGGCCGGGAAGCCCCGGTGGTGGTGCTTGGCTGCGCTGTGCCTGCTGGCTGGCTGTGCCGGGGTGGCAACTCCCACGGACGGCGAAGGTGCCGATCCGGCCGCTCCGATCCGCTCGTCCCTCTGGTCGGCGCAATCGTGGGTGGGGTCCGATGTGGCGGATGCGGGCTGGGTGCACCAGACGTTTGGAGACCGCAAACCCACGTCGTACCGGCCCGTCTGGCTGCAGGGGCGGCCGGCCGTGCTGGCGCACAGCGTCGGTGGTAACAGCAGTCTGCGCAAGGCGGTCGAACTGCCGCCAGATTGGGGCCCGCAGCGCCTGCGTTTCTCCTGGTTCGTGCCCCGACTCAACGAAGCGGCCGACCTGCGCGACAGCGACATCGACGATGCGGTGGCCCGCGTGGTGCTGGGTTTCGACGGCGACCGTGCCGCCCGTTTCACGGCGCGCGACCACCTGCTGTCCGAACTGTCCCAGTTGGTCACGGGCCAAGCGCTGCCCTACGCCACGCTGATCTACGTGTGGGACAACCGCTACCCGGTGGGTACGGTGATCGCCAACCCGCACACCACCCGCATCCGCCAGCTCGTGGTTGAAAGCGGCCCCTCGCACCTGGGCCGCTGGGTGGATATCGAGCGCGATGTGCAGGCCGACTTCCGCATGGCCTTCGACGAGCCGGCCGGACCGCTGCGCAGCCTGGGCATCCTGAGCGACGCCAACAACACCGGCGCCACCGTAGACGCCTGGTACGGCCCCGTCACACTGACCACCGCACCGCTGGTGATGCCGCCGCCTGGCGCTGTGCCAACGAAAGGCCCATGAAAAAAGCCCCGGCGGTGCCGGGGCAATGAGGCGCGCACTCCGTGCTGCGCACTGCGGGACTGAGTGCCTTGGGAGCGGCCCGGCGGCGCGCACTGGACGACCCTTCGTGCTGCGCACTGCGGAGCTGAGCGCCTTGGGAGCGGCCCGGCGGCGCTCATGCGAGCCCATCGGGCCCGCTCGGTGCTCAGGCCGCTTGCTGGATGCCGGACAGCACCCAGCCGCCGTTGCCAGTCAGGGGCTTGGTCAGGTGCCAGATTTCGTTGATGTCGTCGGGTGCGCCGCCGTCTTCCTGCACACGGCCGGTGAACAGCACGCTCACCACGTAACGGTTGTCCTCTTCGGCCACTTCCAGCACCTGGGCGTTCAGTTCCATCACGCGGGTTTCCTGCGCGGCGCCGTTGCGCTCGCGGATGTCCATCTGGATCTCGGCGAACATCTCCGGCGAAGTGAACTCGCGGATGTCTTCGAGGTTGCCCGCGTCGTTGGAAGCCTGCAGGCGGATGAACTGCACCTTGGCGTTGCGCTCGAAGCCGTTGACGTCGAAGTCGGCCGGGATGCGCGCTTGCGCGGGCAGGTTGGCGCCGATCGCGCTGCCGATCATGGAGCCACCCTGGCCGAACGACGGCTGGGCGGTCTGCGTGGCGGGCATGCGGAAGCTGCTGTTCGGCTGACCGGCCCCTGCGCCCTGGCCGGCGCCAGCGTTCGCACCGGCGTAGGCCATGCCACCCCCTTGCTGGGCGGCCTTCTTGCGCATGAAGAAGCCGATCACGGCGATGACGGCCACCACCAGCAGCCCGATCATGAGCATGTTGGCCAGTTCTTCACCAAAGCCCAGGTGCGAGGCCAGCGCGGCCAGACCCAGACCCGCTGCCAGACCGGCCACGGGGCCCATCCAGTTGCGCTGGGGGGCTGCAGCGGCCGCACCGGCAGCGCCTGCGGCAGGGGCCGCGTTGGGGGTCGCGTCGGGCGCCTTCGCCGGTGGTGCGGCCTGGCGCTGCATGCCCTGCGATTTGCCGCCGCCGATGCGCTTGGCTTCGGCGTCAAAGTGGGCGGTGCCCAGGCCCAGGGTCATGACCACGGCCAAGAGAGAAAGCAGTTTTTTCATCAGGGTCTCCTACGCGATGAAGTTGAGAGGCGGGACGCCATAGGATAGTGCCTGCAGGATTCTGAAAAATCATATAAACCTTTAAAAACCATCCATGAAAAAAGGATGGTCTAACCCTGCCGCACCTGCATCACACTGGCGCAAGACCTCTCACCGCCCCAGAAGGCGTGAGGAGTCCGGTCATGCCCCGTTCCCTCTCGCCCTCTGGGCCTTGGCCGCCTGTTGCAGGGCCCGGTGCATGGCGCTGTAGCGCTCGAGTGCGGTCTCCATCTCCATCAGGGGCCAGTTGCTGGCCGCAGCGGCCGCCAGCACGGCCGCCTTGAGCTCCTGATAGGACTCTTCCATAGGCCGCAGGTCGATCGGCGCTGACCCGGTGCCAGGCGGGTTGACCGGGTTGTGTTCGGCCAGCAACTGCCGGGCGGTGGACACGAAGCGCCGGTGAGCGAGCAAAGGCTGCGGATCGGTGGTGTCCGGTGGCGTCAGCGGAGCCGCCGCCAGTGCAAGTTCGGCACAGTTTCCGTGGTAGTGCTGGATGCGCAGCAGCGCGGCCAGTCGCGCGGCCGATGGCGGGGACAGCGTGGCACGGCCGATGCGCTCCACGAAGGCCTCCACCGCGGCATCGAGCTGGCCGATCACCTGCTGCCGACGGTTCATCGATGCGGGTTGGGCACCCTGCAGCACCGCTTCGGCCTGCTCCACGCACAGGGCCCCGAAACGATCAACCTCTCGTCCCAGCGCGTCCAGTGCCAGCGTGGGCACGCTCAGCAGACTGTCGTCCAGGTAGCGAGGCCGGGCCTGCTCCTGCTCGCGCGGCCGAAAGCGCCTCTGCAGCCAGTGCGTGAGGGTGTCGGCCAGCGGCCACATGAGGAGCACGCCCACCAGATTGAAGGTGGTGTGAAACAGCGCGGTCACGCTGGCTGGTCCTGCCGTGAGGTTCAAGCCGTCTCGCACCGTATCGAGCAGGGGGATCCACCAGGGCAGCAGGGCCAGGGCCACTACGCCCGTCAACAGGTTGAAGACCACATGGGCCGTGGCAGCGCGTTGCGCGTTGGGGGTGGCCCCGATGGCTGCCAGCAGGGCGGTGACGGTGGTGCCAATGTTGGCACCGATCACCACCGCTGCAGCGCCCTGCTCGGTCAGCATGCCGCCTTGCGCGGCGGTCAGCGCGATCGCTATCGAGGCGCTCGAGGATTGCACCAGCACCGTCATCGTCAGCCCGATGCCGACCTGCGCCAATACCGACAGCGGCCCGGTGCCCTGAGGCAGTTGCACCGTTGCGGCGAGACCGGCAAACGCCTGCTGCAGCGTGGCGATGCCCAGGAACAGCAGGCCAAATCCCGCCAGCGACGTGCCCAGGGCGCCGCGCCGCTGACCCTCGCCGCTCAAGCGCAACAGCATGCCCAGACCCACCAGCGGCAGCGCCAGCACGTCGATCTTGAACCGCAGGCCGATCAGCGCGACGATCCAGCCCGTCATGGTGGTGCCGACGTTGGTGCCGAACATCACCCACAGTGCCGGAGCGAGCGGCAGCAGACCGGCGTTGACGAAACCGATGGCCGCCACGGTGACCGCACTGGACGACTGGACCATGGCCGTGACCATAACGCCCGTGCCCAGCGCATGCCAGCGGGTGCGCGTGGCCTGGGTCAGGACGTTGCGCAGTGCCGGACCCGCCACCAGCTTGAGGCCGTCGGTCATCATGCCCATGCCGAGCAGGAACAGGCCCAGACCACCGGCCAGCAAGCCCGTCGAAGTCCAGAGGTTCATGGAGCCCCCCAGGCGTTGATGGCCAGGGTGATGGCGCCCAGGCAGACCAGGTTGAGCACGAAGCCGCAGCGCATCATGGTGGTTTGCGGCACCTGGCCGGTGGCGTACACGATGGCGTTGGGTGGGGTGGCCACAGGCAGCATGAAGGCGCACGAGGCCGACACCGCGATGGCCACGGCCAGCAGCGCCCCCGGCAGGCCCATGGCCTGGGCCACGCCGAGGAAGATGGGAACCAGCAGGGCGGCGCTGGCGGTGTTGCTCACCAGCTCGGTCAGGAACACCACGAAGGCCACCACACCGAGCACCAGCCAGAACATGGAGGTTCCCTGCAAGGTGTCTACCAGGACAGTGGCCAGAAAACCGCTGGCGCCGCTGACCTGCATGACCTGGCTGAGGGCCAGGCCGCCACCGAACAGCAGCAGCACGCCCCAATGGGTCTGGCGCTCGATGGTGTCCCAGCGCAGCGTGCGGCTGGCCACCAGCGCCACGACGGCGGCCAGCGCCACCCAGCTGTCCATGTCGGCTGCAATGCCCAGTGCCCGACCCAGCGGTGCGGCTGCGATCCACCCTGCGGCGCTGAGCGCGAAGATCAGCAGCGTCATACGCCGCGCCGGGGTCCACTCAAACGGAGCCGAAGCCGTCAACCCGATGCGGCCCCCCAGGCGAGGCCTGAGCAGGACGTAGAGCACGCCCACCATCAGCGGCATGAGCAGGATCACCAGCGGGATGCCGAATCGCATCCATTCGGCAAACCCGATGCCGGCCTGGGCCGCCGCGATCACGTTGGGCGGACTGCCCACCAGCGTGCCCATGCCGCCAATGCTGGCGCTGTAGGCCACGCCCAGCAGCACGAACACCCGTTCGCGGGGTCCGGTCTCATCGCCTCCACCCGTGGGGCCGGAGCTTCCCAGCAGCCCCAGTGCCATCGGCAGCACCATGGCCGCCGTGGCGGTGTTGCTGATCCACATGGACAGCAGCGCCGTGAGGCCGAACAGCAGCGCCGCCGCCCGCGCCCGCCGCCCCCCCGCCAGGCGCAGCATGGCCTGGGCCAGGGCGCGGTCCAGCCCCTGCTGCTGCAGGGCCGCGGCCAGCGCAAAGCCGCCCAGGAACAGGAAGATGATCGGGTGCGCGAACGCGCTCAGGGCGGCGCGCAGATCCATCAGACCGGCGCCAGCCGCCAGCAGCGGCACCAGCAGTGCGGTCACGCTCAGGTGCAGGGCCTGGGTCATCCACAGACCGCCGATCAGCGTGAACAGGGCCAGTCCGGCCCGCATGGCATCCGGCCCGGACACGCTCTGGTGCACCAGCGCCGCGAGCGACAGGCAGGCGAGGGTACGCAGCAGGGTGTACGGCATGCGGGGTGCCGCCTCAGGCGCTGCGCGCGGTGGACACCAGCACGTCGGTGCTGCCTTCGGCCAGCACGTGTTTGGTCACGCTGCCCAGCAGCAGGTCCTCGGTGGCGGAATGACCGTGTTTGCCCAGCACCACCAGGTCGCAGTCGCGTTCCTGTTCCTGCTCGAGGATGCGCTGAGAGGCCTCGCCCTCGACGACACAGGGGTCCCAGCGGTCGGGCGCCAGACCCGCCTGCCGGGCCAGGGCACGCACCCGCCGCGTGGCCTCGGCGCGTGCCTGCACCCGGTAGTGTTCGATGGTGGCTTCGTCCACACCGGCGTAGCGCAGCTTGTCACCGAACGGCACCTCGTAGGCAGTGAACAGCACATACCGGGCGTGCGGCGCCACGCGCCGGGCGACCGCCACGACCTGCGCCGACCAGGGCGAGAAGTCCAGCGCGAGCAGCACCCGCCGGTAGGGTTCGTGCGGCGTCTGGCGCACCACCAGCACGGGGCGGGTGGTGCGGCGAAGCAGGCGGTCCGAGGTGGAGCCCAGCACCAGCCGGCGCAGGAATCCGGCGCCCCGCGCACCCACCACCAGCAAGGCCGCGTCCAGCGCATCGGCTTCGCGGCGGATTTCGTCCAGCACCGAACCGGTGGCCTGCACCGGCTTCGCGTGGATGTGCCGCGCGCTGCCGACCGCGTCCATCAGTTGTTGAAGTTGCTGGCGATCGGCTTCGGCCAGTTGCTTCTCGGAGGCGTGTCCCGCTCCGAGCCATTGGCGCAACTCGGCCAGGGCCTCACCGGGCGCCACATGCAATACGCTCAACGGGCTGCCGGTTTCGTGGGCCAGGCGGGCGGCGCGGTCGACGGCGTGGCGGGCCGGGGCGGAAAAGTCGGTGGTGGCGAGGATCGGTCCCCAGGCGGTCATGGCACGGGCTCCTTGTTCCGGATGGTGCGGGTGAGTTGTTCGGCGGCAAAGTCGGCGGCGTCGTCGAAGGGGTTGAGGATCCGTTGCACACCGGCCTCGCGCAGGGCGCGGCCGTGGGCGGCGTCGCGCACCGCCGCGATCACCTCGCCCTCGAAGCGCGCCACCTTCAACGCATGCAGCAGCGCGCGGTTGGACTCCCATTGCGGAAACGTGGTCACCACCCAGCGCAGGCGGGACAGGGGCAGGGACTCCAGGCAATCGGGGTCTTCGCCGTCGCCGAACTGTACGGGCAATTGCTGCGCCTGCAGCGCGCGCACCGCCTCGGGGTCGAAGTCCACGCCGATCACCTCCACCCCGGCGCTGCGCAGCTGCTGCAGCAGGCGGCTGCCGTAGCGCCCGAGCCCGAACACGATCACTTCGGCCGACGCGTGCGGGTCCGGGCCCTGTCCGGCCGCCAGTTCGCGAAAGGGCGGCCGGCGTTCGAACCCCCCCAGCCAGGGCGCCAGGCGTTCGTAGAGCGGCTGCGAATACAGGATCATGTAGGTCGACAGCGTGATGGTGATCACCCCGACCAGGGTGGTCAGGCCCAGCGCCTGCTGTCCCACATGGCCCAGCGTGATGCCCATGGCCATGAAGACGATGGAGAACTCGCTGATCTGCGCCACCGTGAGCCCGGCCATGAAGCCGGTGCGCTTGCGGTAGCCCATGAAGCCCATGATGGCCATGACGATGAGCGGGTTGCCAATCAGCACGAACAGCGACAGCAGCACCGCGGGGCCGACCTCGGCGCCCAGGGTGGAGAAGTCGAGTTTCGCCCCGAGGTCGATGAAGAAGAACAGCAGCAGGAAGTCGCGGATGCCAGTCAGGCGGGCGTTCATGGCTTCCCGGAACGGGGTGGACGCGAGCGAGAAGCCGGCCAGAAACGCGCCCGCCTCCTGGCTGAAGCCCGCCCACTCACCGAGCGCCGCCAGCGCCACGCCCCAGGCGATGGCGAACACCAGCAGCAGCTCCTGCGAACGCGCCATCGACGCCACCACCAGCGGCAGCACCCAGCGCATCAGCACGAACATCGCCGCCGCCGCCAGCGCCAGGCGCCACGACAGCGAGACCGCCACGTCCAGCAGCGTCGCTTCACCGCCGTCGGCGCCGCCGGTGCCGCGCAACGCGCTCATGGTCATCATGGCGACCACCACCGCCAGGTCCTGCACGATCAGGAAACCCACCGCGATGCGTCCGTGCAGGCTGTCGAGCTCGCGCTTGTCCGACAGCAGCTTGACGATGATGATGGTGCTGGAGAAAGTGAGCGCCACGGCCACGTACAGCGCCTCCAGCCAGTCGCGGCCCAGGGCCATGACGATGCCGAAACCGATCACGATGGTGAACGTCAGCTGGCCCAGCCCCGTGGCCAGCGCCACCGGGCCGATGTGCCGGATGTGGTTCAGGTCCAGCTTCAGGCCCACGGCAAACAGCAGCACCGCCACGCCCACCTGGGCCAGCAGGTCGATCTGGTCGTGCGCGGTCACCAGGCCCAGCACCGCCGGGCCCACCACCACGCCCACGAAGATGTAGGCGATCAGCACCGGCTGGCGCAGGCGCACGAACACGGCGCCGATCAGGGCGCAGATCAGCAGCAGGATGGCGATCTCGGTGAAGGCGTCGTGCATCGTGAAGGGTCGACCGGGTGCGGATGGTGGCCGCCCTGCCGGTGCGGGGGCATCCCCGTCGCTGCGGCAGAACCCGGTAGCCCATTATCCCCAGCCATCCGCTCGCGACCGGAGCTGTCGGTCGGTGTCTTGAGCAAGGTCAATGCCCCCACCGGCGGGTGTGATCGCGAGAGAGGCCTGCGTGGCTGACCGTGCGCCCGCTGGCCGGCAGACGGCGTGAACTGTGGGGTGATCCGTCAGCGGTTTGGCATTCAGCGTGTGCAGCCGCGCCAGCGCTGGGGCTGACGCCCCCGGGTCGTTCGTGCCGGCCAGCGTGTCCGTTACGCGGCCGCTTCGTGGATGGCGAAGCTGAGTCCGGCGCGGTCTTGCAGGCGTCTTGCGAGTGTGAGCCCCATGGCGGCGCCGGGCGTCCACACACCGCCGGGCGCCATCGGGTGGTCCACCTCCCGGGCCAGGCACAGCGCGCTCTCGGCGATCAGCTTGCAGGTGGAGCCATAGCCCGGGTCGCGGTCGCCCTTGACGGTGGCACTGAGCGTCCGGCCGCTCGCGGTCTGGCCCACAAACAGCAGTTCGTAGTGCCCGGTCTCGCGCTGGTGCCGGTTCGGGCCTTCGCCCGGCTTGGGCAGGGCAAAGCGGCGAATCAGCGCCCGGGTCGGCCCGATGGCGAGCAGCAGGTTCTGAATCCGGGTGTTGCGCGCCGCTTTCCTCGCGCGCTGCTCGCCCCGGCTGCCGGTGCCGGTCAGCATGCGTTCGCTGTAGACGAAATCGGCGCCCCAGGGGTGCCCGCGCAGGGCGTGCGTGCGGTGCACGTTCTTGGTGTTGATCGGTGCCATCACGAACGGTGCCGTCCAGGCCTTGGCCAGTTCGTCGTATTCGGCCACGCCATCGTCGGGCTGGCGCGGCCCTTTGAAGCCGGGCACCAGCGCGTAGGGGTTGCCCAGGGTCCTGATGAGCGAGCGGTCGCGTCCGACCGCCTCCATCGTGGCCAGCAGGCTGGCGGCTGTGCCGCCCGAAAAGGTGCCCTTCATGGTCTTGACCCGGCCGTGCACCCGCACCAGGGGCTCGCCCAGGCGCTGCATCGCCTCGTGCTGCAGGAAGACCACGCCGAGGTCGAACGGGATCGAATCAAAGCCGCACGAAAACACGATGCGCGCACCACTGGCGGCCGCGGGCTTCTGCAGCAGCGGGATCTTTTCCGCCATCCACCCGGGCTCGCCGCACAGGTCCACGTAATCGGTCCCGGCTTCGGCGCAGGCCGCAACCAGCTCGTTGCCATAAAGCTGGTACGGCCCCACCGTGGTGATGACCACGCGGGTCTGGGCGACCAGGTTCTTCAGGGCCTCGGGGTCGCTGGCGTCGGCCACCCGCAGCGGCAGGTCGTCGCCCATGCCGAGTTCGGTGCGTACGCGCTGGAGCTTGTCCAGGCTGCGCCCGGCCATGGCCCAATGCACGTCACGGCCCACGCCGCAGGTGGTGTGCAGGTATTCGGCGACGAGCCGCCCAGTGAAGCCGGTGGCGCCGAAAACGATCAGGTCGAGGGGTTTTGCGTTCATGGCTTCATGCTCGCACAGGCGTCGAACCCCCGATGGGGACGCAGCCCGGAAAGCACCGGCGTTTGTCGGGCCGGGGACAGGCCGACCTATTTTTGCCAAGCGATTGCTTGTTAAAAATGGGTCGGCCTGCTATCGTCACCCCCATGACCAGCACCAGCACCAGCGCCGTCGGTACCTCGCGCCCTGCGACCACAGCGCGGCCGCGGGGCCGTCCCCGCAAGACCGCCGACGAACGCGACGACGGCAACCGCCGGCAGGACCTGCTGCGCGCGGCGGCGCGGCTGTTTCGCAGCCAGGGCTTCGCAGCCACCAGCACGCGCGACATCGCCGCGGCGGCCGGCATGCGTTCGGGCTCGCCTTTCTACCACTTCGACAGCAAGGAAGCCTTGCTGGCCGCGGTGATGCAGGAAGGCATGGCGCGCGCGATCGAGCGCCAGAATGCGGCCATGGCACACGCCGGCGCGTCCGTCCCGCGCGGTCCGGCGCTCTCCCCTCGGGAGGCGTTGCGTGTGCTGGTGCGCAGCCATTTTGATGTGCTGCTCGGCCCCGACAGCGACTTCATACCGGTGATGCTGTACGAGTGGCGGTCGTTGTCAGAGGCCGAACGCATCGAGGTCAAACGGCTCAAGGACGGGTACGAAGCGGCCTGGGTGCCGGTGTTGCAGGCGCTGCACGCCAGCGGCCAGCTGCAGGGCGACCCGGGGCTGGCGCGCCTGATGCTCTTTGGCGCGCTGAACTGGTCGGTGCAGTGGTATGTGGCGGGTCGCAAGGCCACGCTGGACGACCTGACCGAAGCCGCGCTGCAGCTGTTCCTGAAGGAGGCGGGATGACCCAAGGCTATCGCTCCGTCTTCCGGTCCGGGCTGTTCGACGGTCAGGTCATCGTCATCACGGGCGGAGGCTCTGGCATTGGCCGCTGCACCGCGCACGAACTCGCCAGCCTGGGCGCCCACGTCGTGCTGGTCGGGCGCAAGCTCGAAAAGCTGCAGGCCACGGCCGCCGAGATCGTGGCCGACGGCGGCCGGGCCAGCTTCCACCCCTGCGACATCCGTCAGGACGAGGCGGTCAAGACCCTGGTGGGCGAGACCATCGCTGCCCATGGCCGCATCCACGGTCTGGTGAACAACGCGGGTGGTCAGTACATCACGCCGCTGGAGAAGATCAGCGCCAAAGGCTGGCAGGCGGTGCTCGACACCAACCTCACGGGCGGCTTTCTGGTGGCGCGCGAGTGTTACCTGCAGAGCATGGCGACGCACGGGGGGGTGATCGTCAACATCGTGGCCGACATGTGGGGCTCCATGCCGGGCATGGGGCACAGCGGCGCCGCACGGGCGGGCATGGTCAGCTTCACCGAGACCGCCGCGCTGGAATGGGCGCGCAGTGGTGTGCGGGTCAACGCCGTCGCGCCCGGCTACATCGCTTCCAGCGGCATGGACCAGTACCCGCCCGAGGCCGGGCCGATGCTGCGCGAGATGCGGGAAACGGTGCCGGCGGGTCGCTTCGGCAACGAGGCTGAAACCTCGGCTGCGATTGCCTTTCTGCTCTCGCCCGCCGCCAGCTTCATCAGTGGCACCGTGCTGCGCGTGGACGGCGCGCGGCCCCAGGTGCGCATGGGCTGGGGCCAGGTCGCAGCCCCCGCCGATGTGCAGTCGCGCGACGCGGTGAGACCGTTCGACGGTTTTCACCGGTACGAGACGCCCAAGGTGTTCCTGTCATGAGCTTCGCGTCGAGTTTCAACCCGAACAGCGAGCCGGCGGCGCAGCGCCGCGCGGCGATGCTCGCGCGCATCGCACGGCTGCGCGCACTGGAAGAACGCGCAGCCGGTGCGTCGGCCCAGTCGGCGCCGGTGTTCCACAAACGCGGCCAGCTGCTGCCGCGCGAGCGCCTCGGTCTGCTGCTGGACGCGGGTGCCCCGTGGTTGCCGCTGTGTTCGCTCGCGGGTTATCTGCAGGACACGAAGGACCCCGAGAAGTCGGTGCCCGGCGGCGGCATGCTGGCTGGCATCGGTTTCATCGGTGGGGTGCGCTGCATGGTGGTGGCCAGCGATTCGGGCATCGAGGCCGGCGCGATACAGGCCCGCGGGCTGGAGAAGATCCTGCGCGTGCAGGAGATGGCGCTGGAGAACCGGCTGCCCTTCGTGCACCTGGTCGAAAGCGCAGGCGCGAACCTCATGAAGTACCAGGTCGAAGGTTTCGTGCTCGGCGGCGGTCTGTTCCGCAATCTGGCGCGCCTGTCGGCCGCGGGGCTGCCGGTCATCACCGTGCAGCACGGTTCGGGCACGGCGGGGGGCGCCTACATGCCGGGCCTGAGCGACGTGGTGATCATGGTGCGCGGGCGTTCGCGCGCCTTCCTCGCGGGGCCGCCGCTGCTCAAGGCCGCCACCGGCGAAGTGGCGACCGAAGAAGAACTCGGCGGTGCCGAGATGCACACCGGCGTGTCGGGCCTGGGCGAATACCTGGCCGAAGACGACCGGCAGGCTCTGGGGCTGGCGCGCGACATCGTGGCGCGCACCGGCTGGCAGCTGCCGCCGCGACCGGCTGCGCCCGCGCCGCGCTTCGACGCCGACGACCTGCTGTCGCTGATGCCCGCGCACCACCGCGAGCCGGTCGACATGCGCGAGGTCATGGCGCGCATCACCGACGGTTCCGACCTGCTCGAATTCAAGGCGCTCTATGGCGCCGCCACCGTCTGCGCCCAGGCGCGCATCGGCGGCCACGCGGTGGGCATCATCAGCAACAACGGCCCCATCGACGTGGCCGGCGCCAACAAAGCCACGCACTTCATCCAGTGGATGTGCCAGCTCGGTCACCCCATCGTCTACCTGCAGAACACCACCGGCTACATGGTCGGCAAGGACAGCGAGCAGGCCGGCATGATCAAGCACGGCAGCAAGATGATTCAGGCGGTGACCAACGCCTCTTTCTCCCACCACCTGCCGCAGATCACCATCCAGTGCGGGGCCAGCTTCGGCGCCGGCAACTACGGCATGTGCGGCCGGGGCTACGCACCGCGCTTCCTGTTCAGTTGGCCGGGCGCACGCACTGCGGTCATGGGCGGCGAGCAGGCCGCCAAGACCATGCAGATCGTGGCGGAAGCCGGCCTGGCGCGCAAAGGCATTGCCATCGACACGCCCGAGGTGCGCGCCCAGATGCAGGCGCAGACCGACGCCATCGTGCAGAAGTTCGAGTCGCAGGCCGATGCGTTCTTCACCAGCGGTCTGGTGCTGGACGACGGCGTGATCGATCCGCGCGACACCCGCGCGGTGCTGAGTTTCTGCCTCGACACCGTGGCCGAAGCCGCCGCGCGCGCGCCCAGGCCCATGCAGTTCGGCGTCGCCCGCATGTGAACACCGCCCTTCAGGAGACCGACCATGCAGTTCACCCATGAGCACCGCGAAATCCAGAAGACGCTCAAGCGCTTCATCGACGAGCAGATCAACCCCCATGTGGACGAATGGGAAGCGGCCGAGATGTTCCCGGCGCACGAGATCTTCAAGCAGATGGGTCAGCTCGGCCTGCTGGGCCTGACCAAGCCCGAGGCCCACGGCGGCATGGGGCTGGACTATTCCTACAGCGTGGTCATGGCCGAGACGCTGGGCCACATCCATTGCGGCGGCGTGCCCATGGCCATCGGCGTGCAGACCGACATGTGCACCCCGGCGCTGGCGCGCTTCGGCAGCGAGGAACTCAAGGCGCAGTTCCTGGCACCCGCCATCGCGGGCGACGCGGTGGGCTGCATCGGGGTGAGCGAACCCGGAGCCGGCAGCGACGTGTCGGCCATCAAGACCGTGGCGCGCAAGGACGGTGACGACTACGTCATCAGCGGCCAGAAGATGTGGATCACCAACAGCCTGCAGGCCGACTGGATGTGCATGCTGGTCAACACCAGCGAAGGCCCCGCGCACAAGAACAAGAGCCTGGTCATGGTGCCGCTGCGCGAGAACGGCAAGGCGGTCAAGGGTTTCGAGGTCGGCCAGAAGATCAGGAAGATCGGCATGAACAGCAGCGACACCGGCCTGCTGTTCTTTGACGAGGTGCGCGTGCCCCAGCGCTACCGCATCGGACAGGAGGGCGCGGGCTTCATCTACCAGATGCAGCAGTTCCAGGAGGAGCGCCTGTGGTGTGCCGCCAGCACCTTGCAGAGTCTGAGCAACTGCATCCAGTGGACGGTGGACTACGCGCAGGAACGCCAGCTGTTCGGCAGCGCGCTGGCCGACCAGCAGTGGGTGCAGTTCAAGCTGGCCGAACTCAAGACCGAGGTGGAAACCCTGCGTGCGCTGACCTACCAGGCCTGCGAACACTACGTGGCTGGCGAGGACGTGACCGAGTGGGCCACCATGGCCAAGCTCAAGGCCGGGCGCCTGAACCGGGAAGTGCCCGACACCTGCCTGCAGTTCTGGGGCGGCATGGGCTTCACCTGGGACAACAAGGTCTCGCGCATGTACCGCGACGGGCGGCTGGCTTCGATCGGTGGCGGGGCCGATGCGGTGATGCTCGGCATCCTCGCGAAACTGATGGGCATTGCCAAGCGCCCGGCGCGCTGAAGGAGCGCGGCATGAGCAGTTTTCTGGTGGTTCGACAGGGCGATACCGAGTGCTGGACGCTCAACGACCCCGCCACACGCAACGCCTTGAGCGATTCGATGGTGGTGGCGCTGTTCGAAGCCTGCCTGCGGGCCCAGGTGGACGCGGACCTGCGCACGGTCGTGCTGACCGGAGCGGCCGGTGCCTTCTGTGCGGGTGGCAGCCTGGGCGGCTTCGCCGGCGCCATCGGCCGGTCGCTGCAGCCCGGTGAAGACGACCCGCTGATCGATGCCAACCGCGGTTTCGGCGACGTGCTGCATGCCCTGACCGATTTGCCGCAGTTGCTGGTGTGCGCCGTGGACGGTCCCGCCATGGGCGGCGGCTTCGGTCTGGCCTGTTGTGCCGACGTGGTGCTGGCCACCCAGCGTTCGGTGTTTGCGACGCCCGAAGTCACGCTGGGTTTGCCGCCCGCGCAGATTGCGCCGTTCGTCTGGATGCGACTGGGCGACCGCGCGGCGCGCGAATGCCTGCTCTCAGGGCGGCACTACCGGGCCGGGGAGGCCCGCGAACTCGGTCTGGTGAACGACGTGGTGGCCGATGGTGCGCTGGAGAAGGCGCTGCAGGACACCTTGCAGCGCCATAGCCATGCCGCCCCCGGAGCGACAGCCACCACCAAACGCCTGTTGCAGCGTCTGCGCGGCCACACGCCCGACTTGCGCGGGCCGGCCGCTGTCGCCTTCGCCGGTGCCTTGCGCGGCAGCGAAGCCGCGGCCGGCCTGCATGCGTTTGCTCAGCGGCAGCCGGCGCCCTGGGGGCGGACGAACGGGTCGACATGAAGCGCCTGCTGATCGCCAACCGGGGTGAAATCGCCTGCCGCATCATCCGCACGGCACACCGCATGGGCATCGCGACGGTGGCGGTGTATGCGGATGCCGACCGCGATGCGCCGCATGTGCGCGGTGCCACCCAGGCCGTTGCGCTGGGCGGCACCGCGTCGGCCGACAGCTACCTGCGCATCGACAAACTCATCGCCGCCGCGCGCGCCAGCGGTGCCGACGCGGTACACCCCGGCTACGGTTTTCTGAGCGAGAACGCCGACTTTGCGCAGGCGGTCATCGACGCCGGCCTCGTCTGGGTCGGTCCGCCGCCCGCGGCCATCCACGCGCTGGGCAGCAAGTCCGCCGCCAAGGCGGTGGCGCTGCGGCAGGGTGTTCCGGTGCTGCCGGGTTACTTCGGCGCCGACCAGTCCGAAGCCACCTTCGCCGCCGAGGCGCAGCGCATCGGTTACCCCGTCATGGTCAAAGCCGTGGCCGGTGGCGGCGGGCGGGGCATGCGGCTGGTGCACGGCGCCGACCAGCTGTCCGCCGCGTTGCAGAGTGCGCGCTCGGAGGCACAGGCCGGTTTCGCCAGCGGCGACCTGCTGATCGAACGCGCGCTGATGGCCCCGCGCCACGTGGAGGTGCAGGTGTTCGCCGACGCGCACGGCCACTGCATCCACCTGGGCGAGCGCGACTGTTCGGTGCAGCGCCGGCACCAGAAGATCATCGAAGAGTCGCCCAGTCCCGCCGTTTCGCCCGAGCTGCGCGCCGAACTCGGCCGCTGTGCCGTGGCGCTCGCGCAGGGCGCCGGGTACGTGGGCGCGGGCACGGTGGAGTTTCTGCTGGAGGGGCAGCATGGTTTCGATGCCGGGCCGCCCCAAGGCGGAACAGCCCCCTCGGGGGGCAGCGACCCGCGCAGCGGCGCAGCGTGGGGGCAGCGATTTTTCCTCATGGAAATGAACACCCGCCTGCAGGTCGAGCACCCCGTCACCGAGATGTTGACGGGCCTGGATCTCGTGGAGTGGCAGTTGCGCATCGCCCGCGGTGAGCCCTTGCCGCTGGTGCAGGATCGGGTGCGGCTGGATGGCCATGCCATCGAAGTCCGCCTGTGCGCCGAGGACGAACACTTCACCCCGCACGCCGGCACGGCGCAGCGTTTTGCCGAACCACCGCCGGCCGAAGGTCTGCGTTTCGATCACGCACTGGAAAGCGGTGCCGTGGTGACCCCGCACTACGATGCCATGCTCGGCAAGCTGATCGCTCATGCACCGAACCGCGCCGCGGCCATCGACCGTTTGGCCATCGCGCTGGACGAGACGGTGCTGCTGGGTCTGCCCAGCAACCGCGCCTTTCTGGCCGCCTGCCTGCGCCATCCGGTTTTCGCTGCGGGCGACGCGACCATTGCGTTTCTGGCGCGGCACGGGGACCGCGTGCGCGAGGCGCTGGACCCGCCCCACGCAGCACAGGTGGCCGCCGCCATCGCCGCCGTCTGGCTGGGCCGGTCCGGAACGGCCTTGCCCAGCCCGTTCACGCGTCCGCTGCGCGTGCGGGTGGGTGAGGCGGTCCTCGACCTGCAGGTGCGCGAACTCGGCCACGGCGCGTTGCAGGTGCAGGTGGGTGAACAGCACCACCAGGCCCGTGTCGGCACCGACGCCGTCACGCTGGACGACGTCACCCGGCCCGCCGCCGTGGTGCACGGCGCCGACGGTCGCAGCCACGTGCGCTGGGGCGCCCACGAACTGCGTCTTCAAGACCTCAGCCACTCGGCGGCTGTGGCCGGAGGCGGCGGCCCCGCCGCGCGCGAGCTGCGGGCACCCTTCAACGGCAAGCTGGTGGTGGCCGCGCAGCCGGGCGACCGTGTCACCCGCGGCCAGACTCTGCTGACCATCGAGAGCATGAAGATCGAACACCAGATCGCCGCGCCGCAGGGCGGCACCGTGGCCTCTGTCGCGGTCGTGCCGGGACAGCAGGTCGGTCCCGGCCAGGTGCTCGTGATCTTTGAAGCGGAGGCCGCATGAACACCCAAGCCTCCACCGGCCAAGGCTTCGATGCCGCCGACCTGCAGGCCCTGACGGACACCGTGCGCTGCTTCGCCCTCGAACGCGTGCGCCCGAACCTCGACGCCTGGGAGGCGGCCGGCGAAATCCCGCGCGGGCTCTACCGCGAAGCTGCCGACCTGGGCTTGCTCGGGCTGGGTTACCCCGAACCCCTGGGCGGCACACCCGCCCCCTGGCGCGCGCGCAACGCGTTGTCGCAGACGCTGGCCCGCCACGGCACCAGCGGCGGTCTCATGGCCAGCCTGTTCTCGCTCAACATCGGCCTGCCGCCGGTGCTGGCCCTAGGCACGCCCGAACTGCAGGCCGAGGTGGTGCCGCCCGTGCTGCGCGGCGAGCAGATCGCGGCGCTGGGCATCACCGAGCCCGGTGGCGGGTCCGACGTTGCTGCGCTGCGCACCACGGCGCGGCGCGACGGCAGCGATTACGTGATCGATGGCGAGAAGGTCTTCATCACCTCCGGCATGCGCTGCGACTGGCTCACGCTCGCCGTGCGTACCGACCCGCAGCACAAAGGCGCCAGCGGCATCAGCATGCTGGTGGTGCCCATGGATCGACCCGGCGTCTCGCGCAGCGCGCTGCACAAGATGGGCTGGCACTGCTCCGACACCGCGCACCGGCGCTTTGACGGCGTGCGCGTGCCGGTGCGTTGCCGGCTGGGCGAAGAGGGGGCGGGTTTTCGCATGATCATGGGCAACTTCAACGGCGAGCGCCTGGCCATGAGTGCGATGGCGCTGGGCTTTGCCCAGGCTTGCTACGACGAGGCGCTGGACTGGGCGCGCCAGCGCCAGACCTTCGGCGCACCGCTGGTCGATCGCCAGGTCATCCGCCACAGGCTGATGGACATGCGCATGCGCATCGAAAGCACCCAGGCCTGGGTGGATGCCGTCACCGCTCGCGCCGATGCGGGCGACATGGGCGCGGACTGGGTGGCCCATGTCTGCCTGCTCAAGAACCATTCCACGCAGACCATGCAGTTCTGCGCCGACGCCGCGGTGCAGATGCTCGGTGGCATGGGCTACATGCGCGGCACCGCCAGCGAGCGCATCTACCGCGAAGTGAAGGTCATGATGATCGGCGGTGGCGCTGAAGAGATCATGAAGGACCTGGCGGCGCGACAATCCGGACTATGAGCAAGCCCCATCCACCCCTGTCCGCCGAGTTCGAGCCCGAGTTCATCGCAGGGCTCAAGACGATCTTTGAAGAGAAGATCGTGTTCAACCAAGTCCTGGGCTTGAAGATCACCCGCCTGCTGCCCGAGCGCGTGACCGCCCGCATCGACATGCGCCACGAGCTGATCGGCCACTACAGCCACAACCGTGTGCATGGGGGCGTCATCAGTGCCGGTCTCGACGCCATGGGCGGCCTGGCCTGCATGGCCGCCATCGGCGCTCGCCACATGGACGAAACCCCGCTGCAGCGCCTGCACCGCTTCGGCAAACTGGGCACCATCGACCTGCGCATCGACTACCTGCGCCCCGGCATCGGTGAACACTTCGAACTCAGCGCCGAGGTGCTGCGCCTGGGTTCGCGGGTGGCCTCCACGCGCATGGAGTTCCGGGCGGCGGACGGCAAGTTGCTGTCCTGCGGCTCGGGCGCGTACATCGTCTCCTGAGACCATGCAGCGCAGGGACCGTCCATCTGCCTGCCCGGGGTCCTGGGGCCCGCTGTTCCTGCCCGCGTACCTGCTGGCCGGCGCCTGGCAGGGCCTGAGGGGCCGGCGCCCCTACTGGGACAACCCGTTCGAGGTCGAGGCGCGGCGGGTCGGGGACCCGGTCATTGCGCGAGGGCAGGGCTCGTGAACATCTGGCTGGTGATCGTCGTCCTCTCGGCCTTGACCGGCTGGGTCTGTGCCCGTTGGCTCAGTGGCTACAGTGGCCTCCTGGCGTCCGCCGCCGTGCCCTGGTGCGGCCTGCTGGCCTGGCTGCTGCTGGTGGAATACGTGCTGCCCTACCGCGGCGGAGGGGCCTCGATGTGGCCCATCGCGCAGCTGTTCGGGGGAACGGTGGCCGCGGTCGTGGGCGTGCTCAGCTACGTCGTGTTCAGCCGCCGCTGAAGCGCAGGGCATTGCCCTGCCGTCTTCACGGCACGATGGGGTGATGCAAGACCCGGTTCGCAGCCACGAAGCCCGGACCCGGCGCCCGCTCGATCGACCTGGGCGACACCGGCATGTGTGCTCGAAGAAGTCCTGGTGGCCGGCGGGGCGCGTCAGCGGTTCCGGGTGGTCGACTTCGCAGGCGCGGCGGCGGTTCGGGATCGGGCCTTCGCCGGGGTTTTCGTGGCAGGCCTTTTGCGCACCGCTTGGGGCGACTGGGCCGCCGCTGCGGCCGGGCCCGCCGCGGCACGACGGCGCGCGGGCTTGGGCAGGATGGCCGCCTCCAGCTCGCTCAAGGCGTCTGCGGCGTGCACCGCGATCTTCTGGGTGCTGGGCACCGAGGTGTGGCAGGCCGTGAAGCCGAAGTTCATCTGGCCGGCGTAGCTCTCGCAGGTGATGTTGAGCGCCTGGCCGTGGGTGATGATCGAGGCCGGGTAGATCGACAGCAGTTCCGCGCCCCGGAAGTACAAGGGTTTCTCAGGCCCCGGCACGTTGGAGATCGTGATGTTGAACATGGGCGGCGTGCGCCCGCCGATGCCAGTGAGCAGGGTGATCATGGTCGGCGCCATCAGCACCAGCGTGTACTGCATCATGGCCGCGCGCGGCAGGCTTTGCACATGGGCCTTGGCATGCTGCACCGAACGCCGGACCGCCTGCAGGCGTTCACCCGCGTCGGCGATGTCGGTGCCCAGCGTGGCCACGATGAAGGTGATGGCGTTGCCGGTGCCTTCGTCGTCCTTGGGCCGCACCGACACCGGGATCCCGGCGGTCAGCGTTTTTTCCGGCAGGCTGTCGCGCTCCAGCAGGAAGCGCCGCAGCGCGCCGCCGCACAGCGCCAGCACGACGTCGTTGAGCGTGCAGCCGGCGGCTTCGGCCACCGCGCGCAGCCGCGCCATCGGGAACTGCTGCGTGGCGAAGCGCCGCTTCTCGCGCACCCGGCCGTTGAGCAGCGAACGGGGTGCATCAAAGGGCACGGCCAGGCCGTCGCCCGGGTCGCCGATGCGCCTGAGGATCTTGCCGAACGCCACCGCCAGCTGCGGCAGCGACTTCGCCTGCGCGCTCAGGCCCTCGATCGCTGCGGCCGACACGTTGGCCATCGTCGGGGCCCGCGCTTGGCGACGCGGTTTGCCCGATGCCGGTGCCGCCACGGCCCAGAACGGCGGCAGGGCCAGGCTCTTGACGGGGTCGGCCGACATGGCCCGCTCCAGCAGCTTCATGCCGCTGACCCCGTCGATCAGCGCGTGGTGCATCTTGACGAACAGCGCAAACCGGTTGTCCGACAGCCCCTCGATGATGGTGCATTCCCAGGGCGGTCTGGCGAGGTCGATCGGCGTGCTCTGCAGGCGGCCGATCAGCTCCCCGAGCTCGCGCTCGCCGCCCGGCCAGGGCAGCGCCGCGTGGCGCACGTGGTACTCGAGGTCGATGTTGTCGTCTTCGATCCAGACCGGCACGGGGTTCTTGTTGAAGGCGAACTTCAGGCGCCGGTTCCAGGGCGCGGAGAACTCGCGGTGCCCCCGGAACTCGTCCATCAACCGGCGCAGGAAGTCCTGGGGCGCTCCCTCCGGCAGGCGCAGCTGCAGCAGGCCGCCCACGTGGTTGGGCGTGGCACGCGATTCGGTGAACAGCCAGGCGGTGTCCAGCGGGCTCAGTCGGACCGTGCTCATGCGGCTTTCCGGGTCGTCGTGGCGGACTTGCGCTTCGGTGCGGACGGGGTGGCCGGCTTGGACGGAGCCTTTGCCGCTGCCTTCGCTGTCGTACGGGTGGCTTTCTTCGCGGCCGGTTGGGCTGAGGGCTTGGCCGCTGCCCGCTTCGTTGGGGCCACCTTCTTTGCAGCAGCCGTCGATGCAGCCAGGCGCCTGGCCGGCGCTCTCGCCGAACCACCCTTCCAGGTGCGCAGGGCCTTTTTGGCGAGCTGCACCACGCGCGCGATGTCCTCGTCGGAGTAGACCCCCTTGGCGCCGGAGATGGCCGCCAGCTTCATGCCGTGCTTGAGGCCCAGCCGGTAGATTTCCTTGACCTTCTCCCACTCGGTGTCGCGGCCGATGGTGAAGACCTCGAAGCGGCCCTCCAGCGCGAGCACGATGGTTTCGGCCAGGCAGGCGTAGATCACGTTGGGCGGCAGTCCGATGCTCTTCATGCCCTTGACCTGGGTCGGCAGTTCGATCTCGCCCGACTCGATCACCAGCACGTCCGGCCGTTTGGCCACTTCTTCGGCCGGCAGGTCCAGCGGGCGGGCCACGTCGGTGATCACGCAGCCCGGCTTGACCTTCATGATGTCCAGGATCTTCTTGCCCGCGCCCGAGGTGCTGGTGACGATCATGTCCATCTCGCCCAGCAGGGCGTCGTAGTCGGTCGAACACACCACGTTGGCCTTTGGGGTGTCCTTGAGGATCGAGGCCTTGAGCTCTTCGAGCTTGCGCATGTCCCGCCCGGCGATCACGACCTCGTCGAAGGCCATGGCCAGCAGCCGTGCGCTCACCGATCCGATCGAGCCGGAGGCGCCGATGACCATGGTCTTGGCCATCACGTGCTTGTCCACCGGGTGCAGTTGGACCAGGCCCATGCGGCGCATCGCATCGGCCGCGGCCCACAAGGCGCCCGAGGCCGAGTAGCTGTTGCCGGTGGTCACCGGCAGGGGCGCTCGCCGCGCCACCGTGATGCCTGCGTCGCCCACCACCTTGGTGAACGCCCCCAGGCCGATGATCTGGGCCCCCATGTCCTGGGCCATCTTGGCCGCTGCGAGCAGCCGGCGGTAGGTGAACTCGGGGCTGCGCGCCAGCATCTCCCTGGGCGTTCCCCCCACGGTGATGAGCCAGCCCTCGGCCTCGGCGCCGGTGGGTGAGACGATGTTCTCCATCTTGCAGTAGACCATCGGCGGCATGTGCGCCGCCACCGTTTCCACGCGGTCCATGATGAACTTGGGCGTGCCCTTGGGAATCGGCAATCCCTTGCGGATGAACTCCTGGCTCAGCGGGTGGATGACGAAGGCAAAGCGGCGGATGTTGCGGAACTGCCCGGTGGGGTGCAGCAGGCGCGGCTGGATGTCCAGTTCGTCAATGATCTCCGTGAAGTCGTCGTCGGACAGCGCCTCGGGCGGCTTGCCGAGTGCGGCCAGGATCATGGCTTCGATGACGTTGGTGCCGACCACACGGTCAAACAGCTGCGGCGACACATCGATGACGAGATTGACCTTGCACTGCCTGAAGAAGGCCAGCCGCGCCTCGTCGACCGCCGAGGTGATGACGGTCTTGCCGCCCAGGTTCTTCGCATTGCCGACTTCTTTGAGTTCGTGGAACGTTCCGACGATGACGTGCGCCTTGCCCACCTCGGCGGCCAGGCGGTTGTTCTTGAATCCGCTGAGCGCGGCCTCCAGCATTTCGCCCGGCCGGCCGGACAAGGCCCAGTCGCTGCCTTTGGCGTAGAGCTCCAGCTGCGTCAGCGAAGTCAGCATCTTGGGGGTGCCGGTCTGCGCCAGCGCGTCGGCAAACCGCAGGTTGGGCGTGTAGTCGGACATGGCCTGCGCCATGTCGTAGTTGCGGATGCCCGAGAGGAAGAGCACCAGGTTGTTGTTGAAGTAATGCCCGAGGTGGTTCTGCACATGGCGCACGGCGCGCACCTGCAGCAGCCGGCGCAGCCTGGCGCCCGTGGTGGCCGGGACGCGCGTCACGACGCTCAGCAGGCGGTGCGTCTCTTTGTTGATGCGTGTGTCCTGGCCGACGTGGTAGTGGTCGCCGACCTCGCCCAGGCCGATGGCATCGGCACCGGCTTGCTGGCGGCGCATCAGTTCCCAGGCTTTGCCCATGTCGTCGTCGGCGCCCAGGCGCTGCACTTCGAAGTGGTGGCCCAGAAAATGGGTCTGAAACTTGAAGTCCTGCCTGGAGGATCCGAGGCTGACCGTGACGACTTTCTTCATGGGGGTGTCTCCGTGGATGGGGAATTACTTCGAGGTCTTCGATGCACGCGGTGCACGTGTGGCGGTCTTTTTCGCCGCCGCCTTGGCCGCCGCACGCGGGGCGGCGGCGGGTGCCGTTGGGGGCGCTGGTTTCTTCGGGGTCTTGCGCGTTGCACGGGTTGAAGCCCGGGCCGCCTGGGTGACGCTGCCCGCCGGACCGGCCGGTGGCAGCACCAGCCGGATCAGGTCTTCGCAGCCCTGCTGGGTGAGGTAGCGCGGCACCGGGTAGCCGGTGTGGGCTTCGTGGCAGGCGGCCCGGGCCAGTGCCGGGATGTCGGTCTCCCGCAGCGCATCCAGGTGGGTGGGAATGCCGATGTCGCGCTCCAGCGCCACGACGCCATCGATGAACTTCTGCGCCAGCACGTCTTCGCGCTCGCTTTCGTCGCCCAGGCGCGCGCGCACCGCGAGCGCCGCCAGCCGGTCGGTGATGTCGGGCAGCGAGTAGCGCAACACGTGGGGCAGAACGATGGCGTTGGCCAGACCGTGCGGCGTGTGGTAGCGGCCGCCGAACTGGTGCGCGATGGCGTGCACATAACCCACGTTGGCCCGCGTGAAAGCCATGCCCGCGTAGGTGGACGCCAGCAGCATCTTCTCGCGCGCCTGCAGATCGCTGCCCTGCGTGCACGCGGTGCGCAGGTTCTCGAAGATCAGGCCCACGGCCGACAGCGCCATGCCGTCGGTGTACGGCGTGGCCCAGTTGCCCACGAAGGACTCGATGGCGTGGGTCAGCGCGTCGATGCCGGTGGCGGCGGTGATGTGCGGCGGCAGGCCGGTGCACAGCGTCGGGTCCAGCGCCGCCATCTTGGGCACCATGCGCGGGTCGACGATCACCAGCTTGCTCTGGCGCTCGGGGTCGGCGATCACGGCCGCGACCGTGACCTCGCTGCCGGTGCCGGCGGTGGTCGGCACGGCGTAAATCGGCACCGGGGTGTTCAGGCCCTTGAAGTAGCCGGCCAGGCTGCGCAGCGACTTCTTCGGGTTGGCGATGGACACGGCGATCGCCTTGGACGCGTCCATCGAGGAGCCGCCGCCGACGGCCAGGATCGCGTCGCAGCCGTGCGCCTGGTAGAAGGCAATGCCGCGCTCGATGAGCGGAATGGGCGCGTCGGGCGTGATCTCGTCGAACACCGCGTAGGCGGCACCACCGGCGGTCAGGGCGTCGGTGATCGGCTGGAGCAGGCCCAGCCGGGCGATCACCGCGTCGGTGACGATCAGGATCTTCCCGTGTCCCAAACCCGCCACGGACTGACCGAGGCGACCGCTGGAGCCCGGGCCGACCAGCAGCGTGGGTTGTGGAAGGGGCACGAAGCGCAGCAGCTTGCCGGCGCCCTTCATCATGGCGCTCAGGCCAGCGGCGCGCGTGGATTCCGGTATGAAATCAAGGTTCACGGGTTCACTCCTTGGGGCATCGGTGGCGGCGCACAGGGGTCGCCGGTTGTGCTGAGGCGCTGCGCCGGGGCGTGTCGGCGCCGTTCGGGGGTGCGGCGGTCGTGGGAACGGTTGAAGGGGTCGGCGCCAGGGCTGACTCGAGGGCCTGGCGCTTGAAGGCCGACGCGGCGGCAAATCGGGCATCGTCCCATTCGTGCGCGGAATCCTTGACGCGCTTTTCGCGCCAGCGTGATGCCCAGGCCGGAGGCGTTGCCGGCCATGGTGCGCACGGTGTCGATCCGGCCGCGGACCTGTTGGGTCAGCGCGAGGAGCGGCGGGTCCGGAGAGAGTGCGACCGTCTTGGCGGTGGTGGGCATCGGTGTCTCCATGGCGAGCGATGTCGTCGCATCGCGGCTCGTGGCTCGTGGCTCGTGGCTCGTGGCTCGTGGCTCGTGGCTCGTGGCTCGTGGCTGGATTATGAGGACAAAGCCGTTGGACTCCGGCCGGCGTGGGACGAAGCCCTTCATGGTCGTTCCGTGGGGCGGGGATGGGACGCCGCGGGCGGGTGCGGCCGGACCCACCACCAAGCCCCTGCCACCAGCAGCGCAAATCCGGTGTAGACCGCCACGAACACCCACCAGGGCAGGTCCCAGTACAGCAGGCGCGAGAGCCCATGCTCGATGAAGCTTTGCGTGTGGCTGCCCTGGCCGGCGAGGCGGCGCAGTTCCTGTTCCCAGACGGTCAGGGGGCAGAGCCGGCCCAGCCAGGCCTGACCGGCCACGAACAGCATCAGCCCCAGGTGGGTGAGCCGCAGGCCGCGGTGCCGCACCCAGCCCCAGCCGAGCTTCGCGCCCGCCAGCACCAGCGGCAGCAGCGCCACCACAAACAGCACGACACCGACGTGCAACGCCAAGATCGCGTCGGCCAGCCATGCGGCAGTGGAAGGGGTCATGCGGTCAGTGTGCCCCGGAACGCGTGCAAAAAAAAGCCGCCCACGCACAGGGCGGGGCGGCTCTTGCGCAGGGCCCGTCGACGCAGGCGGCGCGCACGGTCCGGCGCGTGATCAGTTCTTCGGGTAGTCCTTGACCACTTTCCATTTGCCGTCGACGATCTGCGACAGGCGCGAGGCGTTGGAGCCCAGTCGCTTGGTGGGGCTGAAGGTGGCGGGGGCGCTGCCGAAGATGTCGGATGGAACGGTCATGGTGTCCATGGCCTTGATGAAGCTGTCGGTGCTCAGGTTGCCGCCCGCCTTGCCAGCCGCCTTGGCAAAGGTGTCGATGACGTTGTAGCCATAGACCGAGAACACGGTCGGGTCTTCATTGAACTTGGTCTTGTACTTGTTCGCCCAGAAGCGCACCGGCTGAGAGGCATCGTCCAGGTAGGGGTTCTGCACCGTCATGGTGGCGTAGATGCCGTTCATGGCGGGGCCGCCCAGCTTGTGGATCAGGTCGGTGTAGGCGGCGCTGCTGCCCATGAAGGTGGGGTTGAAGCCCAGCTTGCGCGCGGTGCCCACGGTGCCGATGGTTTCGCGGATGATGGTGCCGAGCACGACGAAGTCGCACTGGGCCGCCGCGAGTTTCTGCATCTGCGATCCGAAGTCGGTGGCGCCGCGCTTGAAGGTGGTCTCTTCGGCCATTTCCATGCCGATGGACTTCAGGCCCTCCTTGGCGCCGCGCACGACTTCCAGGCCGAATTCGTCGTCCTGGTAGACCGAGCAGACCTTCTTGGCGCCTTTCTCCTTGACCAGGCCCGGCAGGGCGTTCTTCATCTGGTCGAAGTAGGTGGCCGCGAACGAGTACTTGAGCCTGTGGAAGGGCTCGTACATTTCACGCGCTGCGGTGACCGGGAAGAAGTTGATTACGTTCTTCTGGAACTGCACCGGCATGGCGGCCATGTTCTGGGCCGTGCCAATGTGACCGACCATGGCAAAGATCTTGTCCTGGTTGACGAGCTTCTGCGCAGCCAGCACGGCGTTCTTGGGGTCGTACTTGCTGTCTTCCACGAGCAGGCGGATCTTGCGCCCGTTGATGCCGCCCTGCTCGTTGATCTCGTCGACGCGCAGGTTCATGCCCAGGCGGATCTGTTTGCCGAAGCCGGCCAGCGGGCCGGACAGGTCCTGGATCGAGCCCAGGACGATTTCGTTCTTGGTCACGCCCTGGGACTGGGCCAGGGCGGCCGAAGCGGAGAGGGTCAGCGCGGTGGCGACCAGGGTGAAGCGGGCATTTTTCATCGGTGTTGTCTCCTGGGGGTTGCGGGAAGGTGGGTGGGTGAGGGTTCAGCGGTACATCGCTTCGATCTGCTGGGCGTACTTCTGTTGCACCAGTTTGCGTTTGAGCTTCATGGTCGGGGTCAGTTCCTCGTCTTCGGCCGAGAGTTGCGTATCGAGCAGCCAGAACTTCTTAATCTGCTCGACGCGGGCGAACTTCTTGTTGGTGCTGTCGATCACGTCCTGAATGAGCTGCTGCACCTCGGGCGAGCGGGTGAGACTGGCGTAGTTGGAGAAGGGCACGTCGTTGTCCTGCGCATACTTCTCCACGTTCTCCTGGTCGATCATGATGATCACGGTGAGGTAAGGACGCTTGTCGCCGATGACCACCGCGTCGGTGATGTAGGGCGAGAACTTGAGCTCGTTCTCCAGCTCGCTGGGCGTGATGTTCTTGCCGCCTGCGGTGATGATGATGTCCTTCATGCGGTCGGTGATGCGGAAAAACCCTTCCTCATCGACCACGCCCACATCCCCGGTGTGCAGCCAGCCGTCGGCATCGATGGTCTCGGCCGTTTTCTCGGGCAGGTTGAGGTAACCCATGAACACGTTGGGCCCGCGCACCAGGATTTCGCCGGTCTGCGGGTCGAGCTTCACCTCGTTGTAGCTGGCGGCCGGGCCGATGCTGCCGGGCTTGATGCGCTCGGCCGGTATGCCGGTGGACGCGCCGCAGGTCTCGGTCATGCCCCAGACCTCGAGCATGGGCAAGCCCAGCGCCAGGTACCAGCGCACCAGTTCGGGCGAGATGGGCGCAGCGCCCGTGACCAGAAAGCGCGCGCGGTGGATGCCGATGAGCTTGCGCACGTTGTCCAGCACCAGCAGGCGCGCGGCGCGGAACTGCAGTCTCAGTCCGGCAGGCACCTCTTGGCCCCTGAGCACCAGGTCGGCCACGCGCTGGCCCACGCCGATGGCCCAGGCGTAGGCGGCCTGTTGCAGCTTGCTCGCTTCCTTGAGCGCGATCATCACACCGGAATAGAACTTCTCCCACACGCGCGGCACCGCCGTGAAGACCGTCGGTGCGATCTCGCGCACGTTCTCGGGAACGGTCTCGGGGTTCTCGACGAAATTGAGTTTGGCGCCCGTGTAGAGCGAGAAGTACTCGCCGCCCATGCGCTCGGCAATGTGGCACAGCGGCAGGAAGCACATGCACTCGTCGGTGTGGTCGCGGGCGATCAGCGTGTTGTAGCCGCGCACCGTGTAGACCAGACCCCGGTGCGCGTGCATGGCACCCTTGGGCTTGCCGGTGGTGCCCGAGGTGTAGACCAGGATGGCCAGGTCTTCCGGCTGCACCCCCGCCACCCGCTCCTGCAACGTTCGCGGATGCTGGGCCATGTGTTGGCGGCCGAGCTCACGCAGTGCGTCCAGACTGATCACCATGGGGTCGTGGAAGTCGCGCAGGCCTTCCATGTCGACCACCACGATCTTGCGGAGCTTGGGCAGCTGGGCTCTGACTTCCAGCGCCTTGTCCAGCTGCTCGTCGTCTTCGACGAACAGCACCGTGGTGCCCGAGTCTTCGCACAGGTACTGCACCTGCTCGGCGGCGTCGGTCGGGTAGATGCCGTTGGACACTCCGTTGGCGCTCAGTACCGCCAGGTCGCACATCACCCATTCCACCGTGGTGTTGGACAGGATGGAAGCAGTCTCGCGTTCGCCGAAGCCGCTGGCGATCAGGCCATGCCCGATCTCGCTCACCGCCTGGCCGACCTGTTGCCAGGTCCAGCTGCGCCAGAGACCGAACTTTTTCTGACGCATCCAGACATCGGGGCCACGTTGCCGGACCGCGTTCCAGAAGATGGCGGGAATGGTCTCGCCCGCCATGACCACCTCGGTCTGCGGACGGATGCCGGAGAGATCCCACAAATAACTCATCGCATCATCTCCAGTTCTTCTTCTTCTTCCAGCGACGGTCGGCCCGCACGCCGGCTTCCTTCATGCCGAGGTAGAACTCCTTGATGTCGTCCTTCTCGCGCAGCCGGGCACAGGTGTCTTCCATCACGATGCGGCCGTTCTCCAGCACGTAGCCATAGTCGGATGCGTTCAGTGCCATGTTGGCGTTCTGCTCCACCAGCAGGATCGTGGTGCCGCGCTCCCGGTTGATGCGCACCACGATCTCGAAGATTTCCTTGGTGAGCTTCGGACTCAGTCCCAGGCTGGGTTCGTCCAGCAGGATCAGGTCGGGGTTGGCCATCAGCGCGCGGCTGATGGCGAGCATCTGCTGCTGGCCGCCCGACAGCAGGCCGGCGTCCTGCGTGGCACGTTCGCGCAGGATGGGGAAGTAGTTGAAGACGTTCTCCATCTCGCGCGCAACGCCGTCGCGGTCGTTGCGCGTGTAGGCGCCCATCAGCAGGTTGTCGCGCACCGAGAGCAGCGGAAACACCTCGCGCCCTTCGGGCACGTGCATCAGGCCCTGCTGCACGATGTGGGCCGGGTCCTGGGCGGTGATGGTCTGGCCCTTGAACTCGATGCTGCCTTTGCGCGGGTCGATGATGCCGCTGATGGTCTTGAGGATGGTGGTCTTGCCGGCGCCGTTGCTGCCCAGCACGGTGGCGATCTCGCCGCGGCGCACTTGCAGGCTGACGCCGCGGATCGCCTTGATGGGGCCGTAGGCGCTCTCGACATTGAGCAGCCGGAGCATGGCGTTGTCGGTCGCGGGCGCTGTCATGCCGGGACTCCGGTGGGGTGTTCGCGGCGCAGGCTGGAGACGTCGTCCACCGAACCGAGGTAGGCCTCGATCACACCGGGGTGGCTCTGCACTTGCGCCGGTGTGCCGGTCGCCAGCTCGGCGCCCATGCTCATCGCCAGCACGCGGTCCGACACCTTGGAGACCAGCGTCATGTCGTGTTCCACCATGAGCACGGTGACCCCCAGTTCGTTCTTGATGTCGCTGATCCAGAAAGCCATGTCTTCGGTTTCTTCCACGTTCAGGCCGGAAGACGGTTCGTCCAGCAGCAGCAACCGGGGTTCGGTGCACAGGGCGCGCGCCAGCTCCACCACCTTGCGCACGCCGTAGGGCAGGCCGGCCACCATGGAGTCGCGGTAGTGCTGCATGTCCAGGAAATCGATCACCTGCTCGACCTTTTCGCGCGCTGCGATTTCGGCCGCGCGGGTCTTGCCGGTGAACAGCATCTCGCTCCACAGCCCGGTGCGCCGGTGGGTGTGCCGGCCGATCAGCAGGTTCTGCAGCACGGTGGCGTGTTCGAACAGCTCGATGTTCTGGAAAGTGCGCGCAATGCCCAGCCCCGCGATCTTGTGCGGCGGCAGATCGGTCAGCTTGACCATGCCCTGCGGGCCGGCGTAGTGGATTTCGCCGCTGGTGGGCGTGTAGATGCGGCTGATCAGGTTGAACACCGTGGTCTTGCCGGCGCCGTTGGGGCCGATCACCGTGAACACTTCGCCTTTCTTTACGTCGAAGCTGACTCGGTTGACCGCCAGCACGCCGCCGAAGCGCACGCTCAGGTCGCGGGCCGAGAGGAGGATGTCGTCGTTCATGGTGCTCATTTCAGGCGGTCCGACTTCTGGAAGGACTTCTGCCGCTTGAACATGCCTTTGCGGTAGAACGGGAACAGCTGGAACCAGGTGCGCACCTTCAGCCAGCGGCCGTACATGCCCATGGGTTCGAACAGCACGAAGAAGATCAGCACCAGCCCGTAGACCGTACCCTGGAGGCCGGCCGCCTGGCTGATGGCTTCAGGCAGGTAGTCCTTGGCCAGGGCGATCAGCTGCGGCATCACGATCAGGAAGATCGCGCCCAGGAAGGCGCCATGGATCGAGCCGAGGCCGCCGATGACCACCATGAGCAGCAGGTCGATCGACTGGATGATGCTGAACTGGTCCGGCGAGAGGAACTGGATCTTGTGCGCATACAGAGCGCCGCCGATGCCGGCCAGCGCGGCCGAGAGCGCGAACGACAGCGTCTTGTAGCGCGCCAGGTGGATGCCCATGCTCTGCGCCGATATCTCCGAATCGCGGATCGCGACGAAGGCGCGGCCGGTGGAAGAACGCAGCAGGTTGGCGATCGCGAGCGTGGACGCCACGCACAGCACCAGGCACAGGAAGTAGAACGCTTCGGTGGACTGCAGCGTCCAGCCGCCCATGGCCGGCGGGTTGACCGAGAGACCCGCGTTGCCGCCCGTGACGCTTTCCCAGCGCGCCAGGCCCTCTTCGACGATGAAGCCGAAGGCCAGCGTGGCCATGCCCAGGTAGATGCCCTTGACGCGCAGGGCCGGCAAACCGACCACCATGCCGACCGCCGCCGACAGCAGGCCAGCGCAGGCGATCGACACCGGAAAGGGCCAGCCGGCGTTGGTGAGCACCGCTTCGGTGTACGCACCCACTCCCAGAAACGCGGCATGGCCGAGCGAGAACAGGCCGGTGAAGCCCGCCAGCAGCATCAGGCCCAGGCCGACGATGGCGTAGATCAGCACAAAGGTCAGCTGGGCCAGCCAGTATTCGGGCAGCGCCCAGGGCGCGGCCGCCAGGAACAGGCCCAGCAGGCCGTACCAGAACACATGGCCCCCGTGCTTGGCCAGCCGGATGTCCTGGTCGTAGTCGGTCTTGAAGATGAATCTCATAGCCCCCCCGCAGCGCCTGCGGCGCTACCCCCCCAGGGGGGCGCCACCAGCGACCCGGCCAAGCCGGTTCCGCGGTGGCTCTGGACGGCGTGTCGGCGTTCGTGGCTCAGTGGTGTCGTCATACTTTTTTGCGGAGTTTTTCGCCGAACAGGCCGTTGGGTTTCAAGACCAGCATCAGCAAGACCACGATGTAGGGGGCGATGTCCTTGAAACCTTCGGGCAGGTAGAAGCCCGAGAGAGCCTCCACAATGCCAATCACCAGACCGCCGACGATGGCCCCCGGCAGGCTGCCAAAACCGCCGACCACGGCGGCCGGGAAGGCCTTGAGTCCGATGAATCCCATGTTGGCGTGCACGAAGGTGATGGGCGCCAGCAACAGGCCGGCGATGGCCGCCACGCCTGCGGCCAGCCCCCAGACCAGGCCATTGAGGCGCTTGACCGGAATGCCCATGTAGTAGGCGGCCAGCTGGTTCTGCGACGAGGCCTGCATGGCGATGCCCAGCTTGCTGTACTTGAACATGGCAAACAGCCCGCCGCACAGCACGGCCGTCACGCCGATTACCACCAGCTGTTCGGCGGCCAGCACCAGCGTACCCAGTTTGAGCAGTTCGCCGGCGTACGGAACGGGCAGTGTGTGTGTGTCGGTGCCGATGTCGGGGATCATGGTGATGACGCCGCGCAACACGTAGCCGATGCCGATGGTCAGCATGACGATCGAAAAGGCAGGCTGCCCCAGAATGGGGCGGATCACCAGCCGTTCGAGCAGCACGCCGAACAGGGCCATGCCCAGGACGGCGGCCAGCACCGAGACCCAGAACGGGAAACCCAGCAGCGTCATGGTGAGCAGCCCGCCGAAGGCGCCGACCATCATCAGGTCCCCCTGAGCGAAGGTGAAGGTTTCGGTGGCCTTGTAGATCAGGACGAAGCCCAAGGCGATGAGTCCGTAGATGCATCCTTGGGCCACGCCGCCGATCAGCAGTTGCAACAATTGCACGCACGATCTCCTGTGTGGTGGCGGACCGGTGCGCTGCAAAACCTGTGGCGCCCGGTCCAGTGGCTGTGCCGGGTTTATAGCGGTCTTGCTGCAAACTGACGCTAGGGTTGACCCCAGAGGCAGTCGCACAGGTGCCAACTCCGGCACCAGGTGCTTTTTGCAAAGCATCTGCTTTGCAAAAAAGGGCGCCCCCCGCTATGCTGACCGCATGAAGTCCCTTCGCATCGGCGCCGGCCTGGGTTTTTATGGCGACCACTGGGAACCCGTGGTCGCGAGCATCGAACGGGGTGGTGTGCAGTACATCGCCAGCGACCACCTGGCCGAGCTCACGCTGGCCATCCTGCAGAAAGACCGTCAGCGCGAACCGGCACTGGGCTACGCGCGCGACGTGGTGCCCATGCTGCTGCGCCTGTGGCCGCTGATGCAGGCGCGGGGCGTGCGCTTCGTGTGCAACGCCGGGGGACTCAACCCGCGCGGTGCGGCGCAGGCGGTACAGGCCGCGCTGGCCACCCGGGGCTGGACGCCGCGCATCGCGGTGGTGACGGGCGATGATGTGCTCCCGCGGCTGCGGGACGCGGCGCTGTCCGACGGCGCGTTGGCGCACCTGTTCACCGGCGAGCCGGTGTCCGTGGTGCGCGAGCGGCTGGTGTTCGGCAACGCCTACCTGGGCGCCGCGCCCATCGTGCGCGCGCTGGACCTGGGTGCGGACATCGTGATCACCGGTCGTGTGGCCGACGCGGCGCTGTTCCTCGGACCCATCGCGCACCACCTGGGCTGGGACATCAAGGCCACCGACGCGGCCGGGCTGGACCGGCTGGCACAGGGCCTGACCGTGGGCCACCTGCTGGAATGCTCCGGTCAGGGCAGCGGCGGCAACTTCGGCAGCCAGGGTGTCTGGCAGACCATCCCCGACCTGGCCCACATCGGCTTTCCCATCGCCGAAGTCTGGGAAGACGGCACGGCGCTGATCACCAAGGCGCCGGGCACCGGCGGGCGCGTCAACTTCGACACCGTGCGCCAGCAACTGCTCTACGAGGTGCACGACCCGCACGCCTACCGTTCGCCCGATGTGGTGCTGGACATGGGCGGCATCCACCTGCACGACGAGGGCCACGACCGCGTGCGGCTGACCGGTGCCCGCGGTGCGCCGCCTGGCGCCCCACTCAAGGTGGTCGCGGGTTACCACGACGGCCACAAGGCCGAAGTGACCTGGGGCTTCTCCTGGCCCGACGCCTGGGACAAGTCGCAAGCCGCCATCGAAACCATCCGGACCCAACTCGCCGAGCGGCGTGTGCCTCACGACGAGCTGTACATCGAATACCCGGGGCTGAACTCGGCGCACGGACCGCTGGCGCCATTGCCGCCACCGGAACAACTCAACCAGATGAACGAGATCTGGACCCGGCTGGTGTTGCGCACCGGCTTGAAGGCCGCAGCCGACGGCTTCGGCCGCCTGTTCCCCTGGATCGGTCTGAGCGGTCCGGCCTACACCTGCGGCTTCACCGGACTGCACAACACCAGCGAACTGCTGGGCATCTGGCCGACGCTGATTCCCCGTGCCGTGGTGGAACCGGGCGTGCAGGTGGAACTGCTGGGAGACGCGGCATGAACCAGGACCCCCATGCGCCGCCGCTTCGCGGGTCGCTGCCCCCCGAGGGGGCTGAGGCGCCTTGTGGCTGCCCGGCGGCTGCTCCCACCGTGCGGGTCCCCCTGGCCCGCATCGCGCACGCGCGCAGCGGCGACAAGGCCGACTGGGTCGACTTCGGACTCTTCGCCTGGAACGCGGTCGGCTACCGGCTGCTCGAACGCGAGGTGACCGCCGACCGTGTGCACCGGCATTTCACCCCCTGGCTGCCGGGTGAAGTGGCGTGCTGGCCACTGCCCAAGCTGCTTGCGCTGAAGATCGTGCTCCAGGGCGCGCTGCAAGGGGGCGGGGCGCGCAACCTTCGGCTGGACAACCTGGGCAAATCGATGGCCGGGGCGCTGTTGCGCATGGAGATCGAGGTGACCCAGGACGAATTGGACCTGGCGCTGGGCACACCTCGCGTGGGGTGGTGGGACGATAGGTGAATCCCGGACCGGCAGGTCCACCCCCGAATGGACCTGCGCCCGGCAGCTTGTCCGGGCATCATCGGAGCCATGAACCGGTCTGAGCCTGAAACCCGTGCCACCCCGCCCCGCCCAGGGCCCGAAGTGCTCGTCCTGCAGCACCTGCTGGAAGACGGACCGGGCTGCCTGGGTGACTGGCTCGACGACCAGGGCGTGGGCTGGCACGTGCGGTGCACCGAGGCGGGGGATGCGTTTCCGACCACGGTGCGCGGCTACCGCGGCCTGGCCGTGCTCGGTGGCGCCTGGAGCGCCAACGACGACCGGCCCAGCCTGCGCCACGCCGAAGCGCTGATCCGCGAGGCCGATGCGCTGGGCATCCCCGTGATCGGTCACTGCCTGGGGGGACAACTGATGGCCCGGGCGCTGGGGGGACGCGTGCAGACGCTGGAAGTGCCCGAGATCGGCTGGTTGCCGCTGCGGGTCGGTCGCAGTGCCCGCGCGCGGGAATGGTTCGGCGACGCGCCGCAGGCGGTGGTCTACCAGTGGCATTACGACGGCTTCGTGCAGTTGCCGCCCAACGCCGAACTGCTGGCGGCATCGCCGGCCTGTCCCCACCAGGCGTTCGCCATCGGTCCGCATCTGGCCATGCAGTTCCACATCGAAATCACGGCCCGCAAGGTGGAAGACTGGATCGCCGCGCCGGGCCAGGCCTACGCGCCCGCCTGCGCGGCCCACCCCGACACGGTGCAGGCGCCGGCGGCCATGCGCGAGGGCACCCGCGCCCACCTGGGCGCCAGCCTGGCGCTGGCCGACCGCATCTACAGAAGCTGGTGCGCGCGCTGGCCGCGCTGAACGGAAGGCGGGGTCAGGCCATTCCGGCCGGCAGGCCGTCGCGCGGGATGGGGCGTGGACGTCCCTCGCGATCGATCGCCACATAGGTCAGGCTCGCCTCGGTGACCTTGACGTACTGGCCCTGCGACGAGAAGCGCTCGGCGAAGACTTCCACCTGCACCGTGATCGAGGTGTTGCCCACGCGCGTGACGTGGGAATAGAAACTCAGGATGTCGCCCACGCGCACCGGCTGCTTGAAGATGAACTGGTTGACCGCGACGGTGGCCATGCGGCCACGCACGTAGCGCGCCGGCAGCACGGCGCCGGCCAGGTCGACCTGGGCCATGACCCAGCCGCCGAAGATGTCGCCGTTGCCGTTGGTGTCGGCCGGCATGGGGATGACCTTGAGCACCAGTTCGCGGCCTACGGGCAGCTCGGTGTGGGGGCGGGGGCTTGATTCGCTGGACATGGGCACAATCTCTCTTGAGTTCATCCGATTGTCCCGCATGCGCCCTTCGTCCGTTTCCCGGGCCCCGATCCCCGCACCCGCCACCGACGCTGGCTCACAGGCCGCCCGGTCCGACTGGGCCACGCTCTCGCGGCTGTTTCCCTACCTGTGGCAGTACAAATGGCGCGTGGTGGCGGCGCTGGCCTTCATGGTCGCCGCCAAGCTGGCCAACGTCGGCGTGCCCCTGTTGCTCAAGGCGCTGGTGGACGCCATGACCATCGCCCCCGGCAGCACCCAGGCGCTGCTGGTGGTGCCGCTGGGGCTGATCGTCGCCTACGGCGCGCTGCGCCTGTCCAACACGCTGTTCACCGAACTGCGCGAGCTGGTGTTCGCCAAGGCCACCGAGGGCGCCACCCGGTCCATCGCGCTGCAGGTCTTCGGCCATCTGCACGCGCTCTCCCTGCGCTTTCACCTGGAGCGCCAGACCGGCGGCATGACGCGCGACATCGAGCGCGGCACGCGCGGCGTGCAGTCGCTCATTTCGTACTCGCTCTACAGCATCTTTCCGACCCTGATCGAAGTGGTGCTGGTGCTTACCCTGCTGGGCACGAAGTTCGACATGGGCTACGTCTGGATCACGCTGGCGGCGCTGGTGCTCTACGTCGTGTTCACCGTGACGGTGACCGAGTGGCGCACCAAGTTCCGGCGCGAGATGAACGAACTGGAGTCGACCAGCCAGACCAAGGCCATCGACTCGCTGCTCAACTACGAGACCGTCAAGTACTTCAACAACGAGGCCTTCGAGGCCAGGCGCTACGACGAGGCGCTGGAAAAGCTGCGCCGCGCCCGCATCAAGAGCCAGACCACGCTGTCCCTGCTCAACGCCGGGCAGCAACTGATCATCGCGGTGGCGCTGGTGCTGATGCTCTGGCGCGCCACCCAGGGCGTGGCCGATGGCCGCATGACGCTGGGCGATCTGGTGATGGTCAATGCCTTCATGATCCAGCTCTACATCCCGCTGGGCTTCCTGGGCGTGCTTTACCGCGAGATCAAGCAGAGCCTGACCGACCTGGACAAGATGTTCGTGCTGCTGGAGAAGGAGCGCGAAGTGGCCGACGCGCCCGGCGCGCAGCCGCTGGCGCTGGACGGACCGCCTGCGGTGAAGTTCGACAACGTGCGCTTCGCCTACGAGCCGGCGCGCGAGATCCTGCACGGCATCAGCTTCGAGATTCCGGCCGGCCAGACGGTGGCGGTGGTCGGGCCGTCGGGTTCGGGCAAGTCCACGCTGGCGCGCCTGCTCTACCGCTTCTACGACACTTCGGCCGGAACGATCACCGTCAACGGCCAGGACATCCGGCGGGTGACGCAGTCCAGCCTGCGTCAGTCGATCGGCATCGTGCCGCAGGACACGGTGCTGTTCAACGACAGCATCGAATACAACATCCTCTACGGCCGCCCTGACGCGGGGCACGATGCGGCGGTGGAAGCCGCGAAGGCGGCCCACATCCACGCCTTCATCGAAAAGCTGCCCAAGGGCTATGCCACCACGGTGGGCGAACGGGGACTGAAGCTTTCCGGCGGCGAGAAGCAGCGCGTGGCGATCGCGCGCACCCTGCTCAAGAACCCGCCCATCGTGATCTTCGACGAGGCCACGTCGGCCCTGGATTCGGCCAACGAGCGCGCGATCCAGGCCGAACTCAGGAGCGCGGCGCGCAACAAGACCACCCTGGTGATCGCGCACCGGCTGTCGACCGTCGTCGACGCGCACGAGATTCTGGTGCTGCGCCATGGCCAGATCGTGGAGCGCGGCACCCACGCCGACCTGCTCGCACACGCCGGCGGCGTCTATGCTGAAATGTGGTCTCTTCAACAAGCGAACCAAGAACAGAACGGAGCAACCAGCCCTACGCAAGCAGGCTGACCCCAGGATGCGGTGGAACCGGCTCCGCCGGGCCACACGCATCGCCCCCAGAGGGGGGTGACGCCGTAGGCGGCGCGGGGGTGATAGGGACTGCGGCGCGGGGGTGAGCACTATGGAAACCAAGTGGCTTGAAGACTTCGTGAGCCTGGCCGAGACCCGCAGCTTCAGCCGCTCGGCCCAGCTGCGGCACGTCACGCAACCCGCGTTCTCGCGCCGCATCCAGTCGCTGGAGGCCTGGGCCGGCACCGATCTGGTGGACCGCTCGTCCTACCCCACGCGGCTGACCGCGGCGGGCCAGGTGCTGTACGAGCAGTCGCTGGACATGTTGCAGTCGCTGCAGAGCACGCGCGCCATGCTGCGGGCCCACACCGCGGCCGCGCAGGACGTGATCGAGTTCGCCCTGCCGCACACCCTGGCCTTCACCTTTTTTCCGGCCTGGCTGTCGGGCCTGCGCGAGAGCTGCGGCCCCATCAAGAGCCGGCTCATGGCCCTGAACGTGCACGACGCGGTGATGCGCCTGGTCGAGGGCAGCTGCGACCTGCTGATCGCCTACCACCACGCCTCGCAGCCCATCCAGCTCGACGCGGCCCGCTACGAGATGCTGCCGCTGGGGCAGGAAGTGCTCTCGCCCTGCGTCAAGCCCAACGAACAGGGTGAGCCGCTGTTCCGCCTGCCCGGTACCCAGGCCCATCCGCTGCCCTACCTGGGCTATGCCCCCGGGGCCTACATGGGGCGGGCGGTGGAGCAGTTGCTCAAGGCCAGCGCGACACCGGTGCACCTGGACCGCATCTACGAGACCGACATGTCCGAAGGCCTCAAGGCCATGGCCCTCGAAGGGCATGGGATCGCCTTCCTGCCAGCCAGCGCGGTGCGGCGCGAACTGCGCAGCAAGCGCCTGGTGAGCGCCGGCGAGGGCCTGGAGACCACGCTGGACATTCGCCTCTACCGCGAACGCCCCGGCACCCGCAAGGCCAAGGCCTCGGTCGAGGCGTTCTGGAGCGATCTCGCACGGCATCTCGCGAAGTAGCGCTGTGGGGTGGGAAAATCCCGGTATGACCACGCACACCTCCACCCCCACCCCCACACTCACGATCACCCGCCCCGACGACTGGCACCTGCACGTGCGCGACGGCGCCGCGCTGCACACCGTCGTCCCGCACACCGCCGCCCAGTTCGGCCGCGCCATCATCATGCCCAACCTCAAGCCGCCGGTGACCACCGCAGCCCAGGCCGTGGCCTACGCCGAGCGCATCCGCGCCGCCGTGCCGGCGGGTGTGGCCTTCGAGCCGCTGATGACGCTGTACCTGACCGACAACCTGCCGGCCGACGAGATCGCCCGCGCCAAGGACGCCGGTGTCGTGGCCTGCAAGCTCTACCCGGCCGGTGCGACGACCAACAGCGACGCGGGCGTGACCGACATCCGCAAGACCTACAAAACGCTCGAAGCCATGCAGAAGGCCGGTGTGCTGCTGCTGGTGCACGGCGAAGTCACCAGCCCCGACATCGACCTGTTCGACCGCGAGGCGGTGTTCATCGAGCAGCAGCTCGAACCGCTGCGCAAGGACTTCCCCGGCCTGAAGATCGTGATGGAACACATCACCACGAAAGAGGCCGCCAAGTACGTGGCCGAGGCCGACGCCCACCTGGGCGCCACCATCACCGTCCACCACCTGCTCTACAACCGCAACGCCATCTTCACCGGCGGCATCCGACCGCACTACTACTGCCTGCCGGTGCTCAAGCGCGAAACCCACCGCCAGGCCCTGGTGGCGGCGGCCACCAGCGGCAACCCCAAATTCTTCCTGGGCACCGACAGTGCGCCGCATCCAGCCCACCTGAAGGAGCACGCCACGGGCTGCGCCGGCTGTTACACGGCCCACGCGGCCATCGAGATGTATGCCGAGGCTTTTGACGCCGCAGGCGCCCTTGACAAGCTCGAAGGCTTCGCCAGCTTCTTCGGGGCCGATTTCTACGGCCTGCCGCGCAACACCGGCACCATCACCCTGAAGCGCGAGAGCTGGACCCCACCCGAGAGCTTCGCGTTGGGCGAGGCCCAGCTCAAGCCGCTGCGCGCCGGGGAGGCGCTGCCCTGGAAGCTGGTGGCCTGACAAATCAGGGGCGGGGAAATCGTGAGAGAAGAAGAAAAGCGGATTGCCTTGTTGATTGATGCGGACAACGCACCGGCTGCAAAAATCGACTTGATCCTCAGCGAGCTGTCGACGTTTGGCATGACCAATGTGCGTCGGGCATACGGCAACTGGAAAAAGAGCGAGCTCAAGGGCTGGGAAGAGAAGTTGCACGAGCACGCTATTCGGCCGATGCAGCAGTTCGACTACAGCAAGGGCAAGAACGCCAGTGACATGGCCATGGTGATCGATGCTCTGGAGCTGCTCTACACCGACCGACCCGATGCGTTTGGCATCGTGTCATCCGACGCGGACTTCACCCCGCTGGTCATGCATCTGCGGGCCAAAGGCGCGGCCGTATACGGGTTCGGAGCCAGCAAGACGCCAGAGCCCTTCGTCAACGCTTGCTCCCGTTTCCTGTACCTCGACACGCTGGGCGCAGAATCGGCGGATGCGGCACCGGGGAGTCCGCTGCGTGTCCCTACCGCTCAGCTTCGGCAGGACACACGGCTGGTCAATCTGTTGCGCAACGCTGTTCATGCCGCGGCCGACGAAGAGGGTTGGGCCAGGGTTGGAGCCGTCGGCAACCAGATTGGCAATCAGACCTCTTTCGACTCACGCAACTATGGATACGCCACGCTGACGAAGCTCCTGGTCGCGACGCAGCTGTTTGAAATCCGAGCGGAAGGCAGCTCGCTTGTCGCGGTGAAAGACAGGCGCAAACAGAAAACCGACAAGGCGGGATGAACGCAGTCTGGCCAGCGCCCGACTGGGCGCAGCCCTGGAATGCCCCCTACGCTGTCGATGGCGCGGCGGTGCGCGCGGCCTGTGAGGCCGGCCGACCACTGCCGCAGGCGCTGACGCAGCGCATCGGCACCCCCGGCCCGCGCTTCGTGCCGCAGGCCGAGCTGCCCGAGGGCGTGGCCTACGAGCGGTTCATCTTCGACACCGGCACCGTCCCCACGCGCGAGGGCCTGCACGACTTCTTCAACGGCCTGGTGTGGTTGCGCTTTCCCGCCACCAAGCGCCTGCTCAACCGCCTGCAGGCCGCGCAGATCGCGCAGGCGGGCGTGGGCCAGGTGCGCGGGCCGGTGCGCGATGCCATCACCCTGTTCGATGAAAACGCGGTGCTGCTGCAGGCGCCCGATGCGCTGTGGGACGCGCTGATCGCCCGCGAGTGGACCCGGCTCTTCGTGGACCTGCGGCCCCTGTGGGCGCAGGCCCGGCTGGTGCTGTTCGGCCACGCGCTGACCGAGAAGCTGGTGACGCCCTACAAGTCCATCACCGGACACGTCTACCGCACGCCGGTGCCTTCCGAACTCGGTGACGACGTGGCCGTCTGGGACCGCTGGCTGGCGGCGCGTCTGACGGCCAGCGAGCTGGCCACCAAACCGTTCACGCCCCTGCCGGTGCTGGGCGTGCCGGGCTGGTGGCCCGCCAATGAAGACCCGGCGTACTATGAGGACGCCACCGTGTTCCGGCCACCCCGGACCCAACCCACCCCCGCCACATGACCGCGACCGCTCCGGCCTCCTGGGCCCACCTGAACCTGGCCAGCGAGGCCGACCGCGCCACCCTGGCCGCCCATTTCCGCGAGACCGGCGTGCGCGACGTGGAATGCCTCTTTGCCGATGTCACGGGCTATCCGCGCGGCAAGCTGATGCCGGCCGCCAGCTTCGCCGCCGGCACCGAACTGCGCATCTGCCAGGCCATTCCCATGCAGTGCGTGACGGGCGCCTACAGCGACGACCCGGTCTTCCCCGACAGCGACCCGGACGTGCGCCTGGTGCCCGACCTGGCCACGCTCAAACGCTCGCCCTGGGCCAGCGTGCCGCGTTACCTGGCGGTGCACGACGCGGTCGAAATGGACGGCAGCCTGTGCGAATTCGCGCCGCGCTCGGTGCTCAAGAACGTGGTCGCCGCGTACGCCGCGCAGGGCCTGGCGCCGGTGGTTGCGCCCGAGATCGAGTTCTACCTGACCGCCGCCATGACCGACCCGGCCCAGCCGCTCGCCTCGCCCACCGGCAAGGGCGGCCGGCCCGAGGTCGGCCAGTCGGCCTTCAGCCTGAACGCGCTGAATGAACTGGCGCCGTTCTGGGACGCGTTCCACGCTGCCATCGATGGCCTGGGCATCCGCGCCGACACCTGGCTGCACGAGGTGGGCGAGAACCAGTACGAGATCAACCTGCTGCACGGCGACCCGGTGGCGGTGGCCGACCAGGCCTTCCTGTTCAAGACCGCAGCGCGCGAGATTGCTTTGCAGCACGGGCTGAACGCGGTTTTCATGGCCAAGCCCGTCGCTGGACAGGCCGGCAGTTCCATGCACCTGCACCAGAGCGTGGTGGACGCGCAGGGGCGCAACGTGTTCAGCAACGCCGACGGTTCACCCAGCGAGTCGTTCTTTCACTTCATCGGCGGTCTGCAGGCTTACACGCCGGACCTGATGCTGGTCTATGCGCCCACCGTCAACAGCTACCGCCGCTACGTGGCCGGCAGCCAGGCGCCGACCAATGTGCAGTGGGGCTTTGACAACCGCACCACCGGCCTGCGCGTGCCGGTCAGCGGACCGGCGGCCCGCCGGGTGGAAAACCGCCTGGCCGGCGCCGATGCCAACCCCTATCTGGCGATGGCCGCCTCGCTGGCGGCGGGGCTGGCCGGCCTGTCCGAGCGCCTGGCGCCCGCTCTGCCGGTGGAGGGCAACGGCTACCACCAGGCGCGCGACCTGCCGCGAACTTTCGACGCGGCGCATGCACAAATGGCGGTCAGTGGGCACGCTCCCCGCCTGCTGGGCGCCCGTTTTGTCCAGGGTTTCCTGGCGGTCAAGGCCTTGGAACACGATCATTACCTGGCCGAGGTCAGTGCGTGGGAGCGGCGTTACCTGCTGCCGCAGGTGTGATCCGGGTGCAGGAACGGTCTTGTTTTTCCGAAAGACAAGCCCATATCGTTCCCGTTACCATGACGGTGTTTGCGTGACCCGACGGAATCGCCCGTGCGCCGGCTGTATGCCGGCGTGACCGGTGCGTCGGGCACATTCACTTCACAGGAGTTCTCATGAAGCGCATTTTGTTGTTTGTCCTGACCAACGTCGCCGTCATGGCGGTGTTGCTGATCACCACCCGCATCCTGGGGGTGGACCGATTTCTGACCGCCAACGGGCTGAACATGACGGCGCTGGCTGGTTTCTCGCTCGTCATCGGTTTTGGTGGCGCCATCATCTCGCTGCTGATGAGCAAGCCCATGGCCAAGTTCAGCACGGGCGCGCGCGTCATCAGCCAGCCGCAGAACGCCGATGAAGCCTGGATCGTGCAGACGGTGCAGAAGTTCGCCGAAAAGTCGGGCATCGGCATGCCGGAAGTGGCCATCTACGACGGAGCCCCCAACGCCTTCGCGACCGGTGCCTTCAAGAACAGCGCCCTGGTGGCGGTGTCCACCGGCCTGCTGCAAAGCATGACCAAGGAAGAAGTCGAGGCCGTGATCGGCCACGAGGTGGCCCACGTGGCCAACGGTGACATGGTCACCATGACCCTGATCCAGGGCGTGATGAACACCTTCGTGGTGTTCCTCAGCCGCGTGATCGGCTACGCGGTGGACAGCTTCCTGCGCCGTGGCAGCGACAGCAACTCCGGCCCCGGCATCGGTTACATGGTCACCACCATCGTGATGGACATCGTGCTGGGCTTCCTGGCCGCCATCATCGTGGCCTGGTTCAGCCGCCAGCGCGAGTTCCGCGCCGACGCCGGTGCCGCCCAGCTCATGGGCCGCAAGCAGCCCATGATCAATGCCCTGGCCCGTCTGGGTGGGCTGACCCCGGGTGAACTGCCCAAGACCATGGCCGCCATGGGCATCACCGGTGGCCTGGGCAAGCTGTTCTCGACCCATCCGCCGATGGAAGAGCGCATCGCGGCCCTGCAGAAACTGTGACCCCCCGCGCCGCGCCTGCGGCGCGTCACCCCCCGGGGGCGATGCGTGCGGCCTGGCAGAGCCGGTTCCGCCGCATCCTGGAAGCGGCCACCTGCTGCGGACACGTCAAGAAGAGAAGCTCCAAAAGAGAAGCGCCCCGCGGGGCGCTTCTTCTTTGACTGGGTGGGCTTTCAGTGGCGGTACCACTTCCCGTCGTCGCGGCGATCGCGGTGGTCGTGGCGGTGACGGTCGTCGCGGTCGCCCCAGTCACGCCGAGGGTGGTGGTGGCGGGGTGCATATCGGTGGTCATCGATGTAGACCACCTGCGGCGCCGGCACCCAGGTGGTGCCGACGTGCACGCGGGTCACCACCGGGGCGGCGGGCAGGTATTCCACGCGCGGCTGCGGCGGCACATACTGCACCGGCGGAGGCGGTGCCGCGTCCAGCGGCGTCACGCTCAGGCGCACGAAGCGGCCCGGGTCGTTGGGCATCTGGGTGCTGTACTGGCGGCCGGCGTATTCGTACACCACGTTGTAGGCCACGGTCCGGTTCTCGTAGAAGTTCTGCGTGCTGCATTGCTGCACCGTCTTGGTCTGGGGCTGGTTCGCCCCCTCGATGCGGTTGCCGACGATGGCACCACCAACGACGCCGATGACGGTGGCCAGCGCACGTCCGCTGCCGTCGCCGATGGCATTGCCCATCGCCCCACCTGCGATGCCACCGATCAACGCGCCAGCGCCCGATTTCTGACCCGGCACGGTCACGGTCTGGTTCTGGCACACCTGGCGCGGCACCGCGACCTGTTGCACCACGGGGATGCTGCTGATGACACGGCCCTGCTCGTCCTGCGCCTGTACCAGGCCTGAGCCGATCAGGGCGATCAGACCGGTCATCGCGGGCAGGAGGGGAAAGGGTTTCGGGGTTTTCATGGAAAGCTCCGGTGTTGAGGAGCCTTCAGCATGCGCGGCTTGTGTCAAGGCATGGTGCCCCAAATGTAAAAGTTCGTTGAACCCCGGCCGGTCAGGCCGGGGAGGTCAGACCGAACACATCCCGGGCCACGGCTTCGGCCACCTTGAGGCCGTCCACCCCGGCCGAGAGGATGCCGCCGGCGTAGCCCGCGCCTTCGCCGGCCGGGAACAGCCCGCAGGTGTTCAGGCTCTGGAAGTCCGGCCCGCGCGTGATGCGCAGCGGCGAGCTGGTGCGGGTTTCCACACCGGTCAGCACCGCGTCGGCCATGTCGTAGCCCTTGATCTTGCGGCCGAACACCGGCAGCGCTTCGCGCATGGCTTCGATGGCGTAGGCGGGCAGCGCGGGCGCCAGGTCGCCCAGCTTGACGCCGGGTTTGTACGACGGCGTGACCTCGCCCAAGGCGCTGGAAGGCTGGCCGGTCAAAAAGTCGCCCACCAGTTGTCCGGGCGCTTCGTAGGTACCGCCGCCCAAGGCGTACGCCCGCGCCTCCAGTGCCCGCTGAAGCACGATGCCGGCCAGCGGGTGGGTCCGGCCCTGCGCGGCCATGGCCTGTGCCTGGGCGGCGTAGCGCGCTCCGTCGGCCTCGCCGAAGGCGGCGGTCCACAGCGGCGCATCCTGCGGAAAGGTCTGCGGGAAGTCGGGCAGGTCGATGCCGACCACCATGCCCGCGTTGGCGTTGCGTTCGGCGCGCGAATACTGGCTCATGCCGTTGGTGACCACGCGTCCGGGCTCGCTGGTGGCGGCCACCACGGTGCCACCCGGGCACATGCAGAAGCTGTAGACCGCCCGGCCGTTTTTCGCGTGGTGCACCAGCTTGTAGTCGGCCGCGCCCAGCAGCGGGTGGCCGGCGTGGCGGCCCCAGCGGGCGCGGTCGATCACGCTCTGCGGGTGCTCGATCCGGAACCCCACGGAGAAGGGCTTGGCTTCGAGGAACACGCCCGCGTCGTGCAGCAGCGCGAAGCTGTCGCGCGCGCTGTGGCCCAGCGCGAAGACCGCGCGGCGGACCGGCACATCGACCGTTTCACCGGTGTCCAGCCGCTGCACGCGCAGGCTGCTCAGCCGCTGCTGGCCGTCGGCGGCAGGTGCCAGCGTCACGGCCGTCACCTGGTGCTGGAAGCGGATCTCGCCACCGAGTTCGATGATCTTCTCGCGCATGGCCTCGACCACCTTGACCAGCTTGAAGGTGCCGATGTGCGGGTGGGCCTGGTACAGGATCTCCGGCGGTGCGCCCGCATCCACGAACTCCTGCATCACCTTGCGGCCGAGGAAGCGCGGGTCCTTGATCTGGCTGTAGAGCTTGCCGTCGGAAAACAGACCCGCGCCACCTTCGCCGTACTGCACGTTGCTCTGCGGGTTGAGCTGTTTCTTGCGCCACAGGCCCCAGGTGTCTTTGGTGCGCTCGCGCACCGGCTTGCCGCGTTCGAGCACGATGGGACGCAGGCCCATCTGCGCCAGCGCCAGCGCGGTGAACAGGCCGCAGGGGCCCAGGCCCACCACCACCGGGCGCTCGGCCTCGTCAACCGGCCAGCCCGCTGGCGCGTGGCCCGGTGGCTGCCAGGCCATGTCGGGTGTGGCGTGGATGTGCGGGTTTTTGTCGTGCTGCGCCAGCAGCCGTGCTTCGAGCGCGGGGTCGGTCAGGGTCAGGTCGACGATGTAGACCGCCAGCAGATCGGCCTTGCGCGCGTCGAAGCTGCGCTTGAACACGGTCAGGTCCGCGATGGTGGCCGGGTCGCTGCCCAGGGCCTGGGCGGACAGCCGGATCAGGGCTTCCACCGGGTGCGGCGGCGGCTCGCGGTCGTGCGCCGTTTCGGTGGGGGCGTCGGCGGCGCGGCGGTGCTCGGTGGGTACCTCGGCCAGAGGCAGTTTGAGTTCGGCGATGCGGATCATGGTGTCGTGGGGCTTGTGGTGATCAAGCAGTCAGCGGACGAGCACCGATAATACCGGCCGTGAAGCGCGCCAGACCGCCGCTGGCACGAGACCCGAAAGGGTGTGCTGGAGGAACGTCCGGACTGCACAGGACAGCGTAGGAGGCAACACCTCTCCACCGACCAGCCAGGCAGGGCAACCTGCAGGGTCCTAAGGTGAGGATCAGAGCAACAGAGACGAGTCACCTTGGGTGCCGCACCGGAGGCGAAAGCCGAAGGTACGAGCAACCAAGGTGGGTGAAACGGGCAATCTCTACGCGCAGCAATACCAAATAGGCCAGCGTCGATGTGGTTCCGCGGAGCTGGCGGGTAGGTAGCACCGAGCCGGGTGGGCGACCCCCGGCCCAGAGGAATGGCGGTCACACCCGGGGCAACCCGGGTGCACAGAATCCGGCTTATCGGCGCGCTTCACACTTTTATGCCCCCTTGCGCCCCATCGCCTGATGGCGCTGTCTCGCGGCTGCGCCGCTGCGCGGGTCGCTGCCCCCCAGAGGGAAGCGAATTCAGCTTGGGGCGGCCCGGCGCTGAATTCCCGGTGCCTGTCAGCGCGGCATGCAGCCCGTGCGCAGGGCGTGGGACCAGTCCGGTTGCTGTCGAAGCTCGGCCTGTTGCGCCGCGGACTCGTGGTCGTACGGCACGCTGACCAGGTCGCAGGACCACCGCCCGTCGTTTTTGTCGACGATGGCGTAGCGCGCGTCCGGGCTGCCGTTTTCGATGCGGTGGAAGCTCGATAGCGGGTACGGGTGGTCGTCGTCGTAGGCGGGCAGGCCCACGCTGCCGGGGTTGACGATCAGCAGGCCGCTGGCCGTGCGCACCGCGCGCGGCACGTGGGAATGGCCGCAGGCCAGCAGGGTGATGTGCGGCGGGATGCGGCCGTCCAGCCGCTCCAGTATCTCGTCGGGCGTGGCCAGCCGGGCCTCTTCGCCCACCGGCGTTTCCAGCAGGTACTCGATGTCGCTGCGCGGGCTGCCATGGCACAGGGCCACGTCGGTGCCCAGTCGTTCAGGCCAGACCTCACCGCGGTGCAGGCGCGGGTCGCAGGGGTCGGCGTGGCCGGCCAGCCAGGACTTTTCCGCTTCGGCCAACTGGCCGCTGGCGTAGGCGTCCGACGCGCTCTGGCGTGCCGGTGGCAAGCGAAGCACCTGACGCTCGTGGTTGCCCGCGACATGCAGCCAGGGCAGGGGCCGCAGGCGCTGGGCGGTTTCGCGTGGCAGCAGCGGCCCGCTGAGGGAGTCGCCGAGGTTCACCACCACGTCTACCCGGCGCCGAGCGATGTCGTCGATGACCGCGTCGAGCGCGGCCAGGTTGCCGTGGATGTCGGAAACGAAGGCGATGCGCATAGCCCGACCTTTCAGCGGACGCCGTTCACCAGCCAGCGCACGAAGCGCGCCGCCGCTTCGGCACTGAGCCGTTCGTGCGCCGGGACGCCGCCAAACAAGTGGTGCTCCCTCAGGTGGGCCGACAGCCGGGCGAACTCGATCTCGTTGCCCCTGAAGGGTGCGTAACGGGCCGCGAGTTCGGTCATCGTCGGCGCCTTGCCCCTGGGCGGCATTCCGTGGCAGCTCATGCAGCCTTTCTCCAGCGCCAGGTTGGCACTGGCCGCTGTCGCCAGGGGCAAGGCCAGTATGAGTGTGGCCAGCGGTTGCACCAAGCTCAAACGGTGGTTCATGCGTTGAAACCTCCCAGACTCTGGATGTGTTCGACGTGCGCGAGCAACGAGCGTTTGGCCACCGGCCACAGGCGCTCGGACACGTCGTCGTAGGCGATCTTCACCCAGTCGTCCATCGTGCCCTGTGGCAGGGCCTGCATCGCACGGGCCACCTTGGCCTCGCGCGCCAGGCGGTGGGCCTTGAGGTGGGCGATGGCGGCGCGCGCGCCGCCGTGATCGGGCGCTCCGGGGTTGTCTTTGTCGCGCGGGTGGTCACCCAGCACGTAACCGTGCGCGGGCAGGATGAAGTGGACGGCGTGCGCCTCGCACAGCCTGTCGAGCCGGTCCAGCGAATCGAGGTAGTCGCCCATGTGGCCGTCGGGCGGGTCGATCACGGTGGTGCTGCCGTTGAGGATGTGGTCGCCGCTGAACAGCAGGCCGTCTTCTTCCAGCAGCAGGCACAGGTGGTTGGCCGCGTGGCCGGGGGTGTGCACCACCTGCAGGGTGTGGGTCGTGCCGTTGCCGGCTTGCAGCACCAGGCGTTCGCCGTCGGCCAGCGCGCGTTCGGGCGTGAAGCGGCTGTTTTCGCGCGAAGTGGATGCGCTGGGCAGGCCCAGGATGGGGGGCTTGTTGGCGCACAGCGCCTGCAACCGTGCCGCGCCGGGCGAATGGTCGGGGTGCGAGTGGCTGCACACGATGGCGCGCAGGTCGCCGCCCGCGGCGCGCCACAGCCGCTCCAGGTGTTCGGGGTCGTCCGGCCCCGGGTCGATGGCGATGTGGCCGCTGGACGGGTCGCCGACCACGTAGCTGTTGGTCCCTGGCCCGGTCATGAAGCCGGGGTTGGGCGCGGTCAGGCGTTGCACGTTTTTCAGCAGCGGCACCGGTCGCTCGGTCTGCCAGGCCAGTTCGTGCGCGATCTGGCCGTCGGGGCAGACCAGAGCCAGCTCGCCGTAGGGCGACTCGTGCTCCATGTGGCGCGACTCGTGGCCGTTCATCAATCCCGCGCGCGGGCAACTGGTGAACAGCGGTTCATCGTTGACGGCGCAGGCGTCCAGCACCGCCTGCACATGGGGGTAGGCCTGCAGCCGCTCCAGCGTGCGGATGGTCGGGAAGATGATGAAGAACTGGCCAGCCGCATGGCGCGCCAGTGCGTCGGCCGGGCGCACCCACAGGGGTTCGAACTGCTCGGACTCGTCGGCCACCGGTGTCTGGCCCTCGGGCATGCGCGCCACCAGGAAGGGCACGTCGAAGCGGCGCGGCAGGTCGCGGTCGGTGACCCAGTGGGCGAGCACGAAGACCTCGGCGCCCGCGAGTGTCAGACCTTGCTCGGCGCACTGGTCGGCAAAGGGCGCCTGGCGGTCGAGCATGGCGATCTGCGCGGTGTTCAGGTACGAGCCGTCGGCCAGGCGCGCCAGCAGGATGCCCAGCTCCTCAAAGCTCTCGCGGATGGCGGCGATCGCCTGGGTCAGGTGCAGGTCGCTCTGGGTGGCGCGTCGGGTAGACCGGGTGTGCGCCTGTGCATCGGCTGCGTCGATGCCGCCGCCTGGAAACACGTAGGCGCCGGGCGCAAAGGACGCCGTCATCGAGCGGCGCGTCATCAGCACTTCAAGGCCTTGGGGCGCGTCGCGCAGCAGCAGCACGGTGGCGGCGGGGCGCACCGCCGCCGGGGTGCGCTGGTCATGCAGCAATTGGGTGGGTCGAACCATGCCCACATGGTAAGGCGTCGTGGGTGCCGCCTGGCTGCCGTGGGGTGGGCGGATAATCCCGGCATGCGAGTGCAATTCACCAAGATGCAGGGCGCGGGCAACGACTTTGTGGTGCTCGACGAGACGCGTGGCCGCCTGGGCCTGAGCGCGGCGCAATACCGCTTCCTGGCCGACCGGCACTTCGGTGTCGGTGCCGACCAGATCCTGTCGGTGCGGCCGGCGCCTTCGGCCGGGGTGGATTTTGAATATGTGATCCACAACGCCGATGGCGGCGAGGTGGAGCACTGCGGCAACGGGGCACGCTGTTTTGTGCGCTATGTGCGCGACAAGCGCCTGACCGATCGCAATCCGGTCCGGGTGAAGGTGAAGAACGGCGAGATCAGCCTGGCCCTGAATCCCGATGGCCGCGTCACCGTGGACATGGGCGCGCCCATCTTCGACCTGGCGCGTGTGCCCTTCGACGCCATGGGCCAGACGCCCGCACCCATGGGCCACTTCGAACGCTGGAACCTGCCGCTGGCCAGCGGGGACGTGGCACCGGTGGCGGTGTTGTCCATGGGCAACCCGCACGCGGTGCTGCTGGTGGAGGACGTGGACACGGCCCCGGTGCTCACCTGGGGGCCGCAGATCGAGCGCCATGCGCAGTTCCCGGCGCGGGTGAACGCCGGTTTTCTGCAGGTGGTGGACCGCTCGCGGGTGCGCCTGCGGGTGTACGAGCGTGGCGTCGGCGAGACCCTGGCCTGTGGCACCGGCGCCTGTGCGGCCGTGGTGGCCGGCATCCGCCTGGGGCTGCTGGACACGACGGTCGATGTGCAGACCCGTGGCGGTTGGCTGAGCATTGCCTGGCAGGACACGCCCACCCACGACGCACCGGTCTTCATGACCGGCCCCGCCACCCCCGTCTTCGAGGGCGAAATCGAAGTCCCCGATCTGGCCTGAACACATCGAACGAACCCATCCCATGACCGACCCGACCATCCCCCCGATCACCGAAGACGACATTGCGAACTACCTGGCCAACACGCCCGACTTTTTCGAGCGCCACGCCGGTCTGCTGGCTGCGGTTCAGCTGACCAGCCCGCACGGGCAGCGGGCGGTGAGCCTGCAGGAACGCCAGGCCGAGATGCTGCGCGAGAAGATCAAGGGCCTGGAGCTGAAGGCGGCCGAGATGATCCGCCATGGCCATGAAAACACCGCCATCGCCGACAAGCTGCAACGCTGGACTTTGCAGCTGCTCAACACCCGCGAGGCCGCCAGCCTGCCCGAGGTGGTGACCCGAGGCATCGCGGCGCATTTCGGCGTGCCCCAGGTGGCGGTCAAGCTCTGGGGTGCCGCAGCGGACTTTGCCGCGCTGCCCTGCGCCCAGGGCGCGAGCGCCGATGCGCCCGCGTTCGCGACCTCGTTGTCCAAACCCTATTGCGGTGCCAACCGCGGGCTGGAAGCGGCCACCTGGCTGGCCGATCCGGCGGCGGCTGCGTCGCTGGCGCTGATCCCGCTGCGAGCCGGCAGCGGCCCGCAGGCGTTCGGCCTGCTGGTGCTGGCCTCGCCCGACGCACAGCGCTTCGCGGCCGACATGGGCACCGACTTCCTCGAGCGCATCGGTGAGCTGACCGCAGCGGCCCTGTCGCGCCTGCTGCCCTGAGCATGTCCGCACCGGCCAGCGACGCCGAGCTGGTTCAGGCGTACCTGGGCCATGTGCGGGTGGAAAAGCGCCTGGCTGATCGCACGCTGGTGCTTTACGCCGCCGATCTGGACAAGCTGCAGGTCAACGCGCGGGCCGCCGGTGTGCCCTTGCGCGAGGTGCAGAACGCCCACATCCGCCGCTGGGTGGCGCAGATGCACAGTGGCGGGCGCAGCGCGCGCGGCATTGCGCTCATTCTCTCGGGCTGGCGCGGTCTCTACGTCTGGCTCGGGCGCCAGGGTCTGATCACCCACAACCCGGTGCAGGACGTGCGCGCGCCCAAGGCCGGCAAACCGCTGCCCAAGGCGCTGGGCGTGGACGACGCGGTGGCGCTCGCGTCCCATGCGCAGACCGACGACGACCCGCGCCTGGAAGCGCGCGACCGCTGCATCACCGAACTGCTCTACGGCTGTGGCCTGCGCATCGGCGAACTGGTGGGGCTGGACGTGCAAGCCAGCGATGCGGCGCGCGGCTGGATCGACCCGCAGACCGGCGAGGCCCACGTGCTGGGCAAGGGCAGCAAGCGCCGCAGCGTGCCGGTGGGCAGCGCCGCGCTGGCGGCGCTGGCGCAGTGGCTGGCGGTGCGTTCCGACTGGGCGGGCGAAGACGCTGCGCTGTTCATCGGCAGCCGCGGCCAGCGCCTGACGCCGCAGCACATCCGCGTGCGGCTCAGGCGCCGGTCGATGCTGGCCGGCCTGTCCACGCCCGTGCACCCGCACATGCTGCGCCACTCTTTTGCCAGCCATGTGCTGCAGAGCAGCGGCGACCTGCGCGCCGTGCAGGAACTGCTCGGCCACGCCAGCATCGGCACCACGCAGGTCTACACCCGGCTGGACTTCCAGCACCTGGCGCAGGTCTACGACGCGGCGCACCCTAGGGCCAAGGGGCGCGGCCCGGCCAAGTCCTGAGGCGGTGAGCGCGCCGTGTCCATCGGGAATACCCGCTGGGAGTATCGGATGGGTGGGGCAACAATGGTGACTGCGAATATTGCTGCTGGTTTCTTGGTGGAGCCTCGTCCTTCGCTGTTCAGGAGATCCCATGCCCCGACTGTTCATGGCCTTCAAGGCCGGTTTGCTTGCCCTGTTCATGGCCGCTGCCGCGCCGTCGCAAGCGGCGGACGACGTCATCAAGACTGTCTACCACCTCAGCGAGGGCATTCCGCAGGCCTCGCGCGCCGTGAACAACATCCGCAACCACCTGGCGGCCGACCCCAAGGCCAAGATCGTGGTCGTCACCCACGGTCTGGGCATCGACTTCCTGCTGCAGGGCGCCACGAACCAGATGGAACAGCCGTTCGCCGGCGCCATCGGCGAACTGGCCGCCAGGGGCGTGGAATTCCGCGTCTGCAACAACACCCTGGTCTCGCGCAAGATCGAAGCCGACAAGGTGGTGCACGACGCCAGGATCGTGCCTTCCGGGGTGGCCGAGGTGGCCCGCCTGCAGGCCCGCGAGGGCTTCGTCTACCTGAGGCCTTGAACTGACCCACCCCTGCGCCGCGCTTGGCGGCGCGTCACCCCCTCAAGGGGGCGATGCAAGCGGCCCGGCAGAGCCGGTTCCGCCGCATTCTTGCAAGAAGGCACGTTCGCCCGAGGGGTCGTTGCTCCAAGGCACCGCGGAACCGGCTCTGCCGGGCCGCCAGTGCCGCCCCCTGGGGGGTGACGCCGCAGGCGGCGCGGGGGGGGACAATAGTCTTCATGAAAATCATCCGACTCAAGCCCGGCAAAGAGCGCTCGCTGCAGCGCCGCCACCCCTGGGTGTTCGACGGCGCCATCGCCAAGGGTGGCGCCGATGCCGGCGAAACCGTTCGCGTGGACAGCGCCGATGGCCAGTTCCTCGCCTGGGGCGCGTACTCGCCGAGTTCCAAAATCCGCGTGCGCGCCTGGAGCTTCGACCAGGCCCGGCGCATCGACGCCGCCTTTTTCCGCGACACGCTGCGCCGCGCCATCGCGCTGCGCGAGCGCATGGGCATCGCCAGCAACGGCCTGCGGCTGGTGCATGGCGAGTCCGACGGCCTGCCCGGCCTGGTGGTGGACCGTTACGGCGACACCCTGGTGGCCCAGTTTGGTGCGGCGGGGGTGGAGCGCTGGAAAGATGTCATCGCCGACGCGCTGGTCGACATCACCGGCTGCCCGCGCCTGTATGAGCGGTCCGATGCCAGCGCCCGCGCGCTCGAAGGCTTGCCGGAGGTGACGGGCTGGCTGCGCGGCGACGGCGCCACGGCCTTTGAACTGCAGGAGCACGGCTGGCGCCTGGGCCTGGACATCGCGCTGGGACACAAGACCGGCTACTACCTCGATCAGCGCGACAGCCGCCTGGCCTTGCACGACTACACCCGGCGCCTGCGGTTTGGCCAGGTGCTCAACTGCTACAGCTACACCGGCGGTTTCTCGGTGGCCGCGCTGGCGGGCGGGGCCGGGCACGTCACCAGCATCGATTCGTCCGGGCCGGCGCTGGAGCAGGCGAAGGCCAACCTGCTGCTCAACGGGCTGGCCCCCGCGCGTGCCACGTTCATCGATGCCGATGTCAACGCCTCGCTGCGCCAGTTCGTGGCCGAGGGCCGCCCGTTCGACGCCATCGTGCTCGACCCGCCCAAGCTGGCGCCCACGGCGGCGCACGCCGAGCGGGCCGCCCGTGCCTACAAGGACATCAACCGCCTGGCCTTCAAGCTGCTCCCGCCGGGCGGCGTGCTGTTCACCTTTTCGTGTTCGGGTGGCATCGGGGTCGAGCTGTTCCACAAGATCGTGGCCTCGGCCGGGCTGGACGCGGGTGTGGACGGCGCCATCCTGCAGCGCCTGGGCGGCGCCTGCGACCACCCGATGACCACCGCCTTCCCCGAGGGCGAGTACCTCAAGGGGCTGGTGGTCATGAAGAAACTTTGAGCTCCCATGCGCCACCACTGGCGCGGGTCACTGCCCACGGGGAGCCGATCCGCCCGGGGGCGGCACGGCGGCGGTGCCTCTTCGCTGGCGCGGGCGTTCATTCCCTGCACTAAACTGCGGGCCTGTTTTTTGCTGACGGAACCCGCCATGTCGCTCATCCCCGCCACCATCCTCACCGGCTTCCTCGGCTCGGGCAAGACCACGCTGCTCAAGCGCGTGCTGACCGAAGCCCACGGACAGAAGATCGCGGTGGTCGAGAACGAGTTCGGTGAAGAGAACATCGACAACGAGATCCTGGTGGCGGACACGCAGGAAAACATCATCCAGATGAGCAACGGCTGCATCTGCTGCACCATCCGCGACGACCTGCGCGCCACCCTGGCCGACCTGGCGCAGAAGAAGCGCAAGGGCGAGCTGGACTTCGAGCGCGTGGTGATCGAGACCACCGGCCTGGCCGACCCGGGCCCGGTGGCGCAGACTTTCTTCATGGACGACGAGGTGGCCGAGCAGTACCTGCTGGACTCCATCCTGACCCTGGTGGACGCCAAGCACGCGGCCCAGCAGCTCAACGACCGCCAGGAAGCCCGCCGCCAGGTGGGCTTTGCCGACCAGATCTTCATCAGCAAGGCCGACCTGGTGTCCCCGGACGAGCTGGACGCATTGATCCACCGCCTCAAGCACATGAACCCGCGCGCCCCCATGCGCCCCGTGCATTTTGGCGAAGTGGCGCTCAAGGAAGTGTTCGACCTGCGCGGCTTCAACCTGAACGCCAAGCTCGACATCGACCCGGACTTCCTGGCCGTGGACGACCACGATCATGGTCATGGTCATGGTCATGAGCACCATGACCACGAGCACGGTGCGCACTGCAACCATCCCTCGCACCAGCACGGGCACGCCCATGGCCACCACCATCACCACGACGACGATGTGAAGAGTTTCGTCTACCGGGCCGACAAGCCTTTCGATGCGGCCAAGCTGGAGGATTTCCTGGGCGCCATCGTGCAGGTCTACGGCCCCAAGATGCTGCGGTACAAGGGGGTGCTGCACATGCAGGGCACCGAACGCAAGGTCATCTTCCAGGGCGTGCACCAGCTCATGGGCAGCGACCTGGGGCCGGTCTGGGGCGAAGGCGAGGCCCGCACCAGCAAGATGGTCTTCATCGGCATCGATCTTCCCAAGGACCTCCTGGTTCAGGGGCTCGACCAGGCGCTGGCCTGAGCTGCCCAGCCGGGCTTCATCCACTGCAAACAGGCCAGCCGTGCTCTTTGTCTCGCTTCTCCAACGACTGGGGTTCCCGACCGCCGGAATGTCAGTGAGCGCCGAGTCGGCGTCGTTACAATCGCCGCCCAAGTCGGGCTCCCAGCGTCCGGCCAGGCCTGCCGTGAGCCTGCGGGCCGGGCGTTCTCCGGTGGCGGAGCGCAAACGGGGTATAACCACAACAGGATCGGCTCGGCCGACCACGCCGGACGCGTTGCCAGACCCGAAAGGACGCAGCGCCCGGACCCTGGAGCAGGCTTCGTCAGGCACTGAGAGGAGACCCCTTGTGAAAGCCCCGGCCACCCGGACAGCGAAAACCACCAAAGTCGCCCCCACGGCGGTGAAGGGGCGCGCATCCCAGGCGAAAAAGCCTGCGGTGGTCAGCAAGGCGGCGGTCAAGCCCGCTTCCAAAGCGGTGCCGAGCAAGAAGCCGGTCGCCAAACCCGCAGCAAAGGTGCGCGCCCAGCCGGCTGCTCCAGCCACCACCAAAAAGCCGGTGGCGAAGCCGATGTCCAAGCCCGCACCGATCAAGCCCGCACCGATCAAGGCCGCCACCCCCAAGGAGCCCGTCGCCAAAAAGGCGGTGCCGGTGAAGCCGGTCAAATCGGTGGCGCCGCCGAAGGCCCGCGCCAAACCGGCGGCTCCGGTGGTCGCGCCCAAACCCTCCAAACCCGCTCCCCGGGTGGCAACGCCAGCGCCTGAGGCGGCTGGAAAGTCTGTGGCGAAGGCCGCCGTCAAGTTGCCTGCCGCCCCGTTGCCGGTGCCGGCTGCGCCGGCGCCCCGCGCCACGTCTGCGGTGGTTGAGCCCACGCCAAGGCCTTTGGGCAAACGTGCGGCCAAAAAGGTGATGATGGCGCAGATGACCCAGGCCGCCGTGGTACCCACCCACGCCCCCGATGCCGCAAAGGCGACCTTTTCCACCATGAACGAACGTGTAATGACCCCACCCGTGCCCTCCAGCATCCAGAAAGACCCCAAACGGGCCAACAACTGGAAGACCTTGCCCGTCGATCAGCTGACCGATCAGGATGTGCAGGCCATGCCCGACAGCGAGTACATGAACGACGTGCAGCTGGCCTTCTTCCGCCGCAAGCTGTCGCTGCTCAAGGCCGACATGCTGGCCAATGCCGGCGAAACCACCGAGCACCTGCGCGAAGACACGGTGGTTGTGCCCGATCCGGCCGACAGGGCCACGATCGAAGAAGAACACGCCCTGGAACTGCGCACCCGCGACCGCGAGCGCAAGCTGCTCAAGAAGATCGAGCAGGCCATCGCCCGCATCGACTCGGGCGACTATGGCTATTGCGACGAGACCGGTGAGCCCATCGGCGTGGGCCGCCTGATGGCGCGCCCGACGGCCAGCCTGTCGCTGGAAGCGCAGCAGCGGCGCGAACTCAAGCAGAAGATGTTCGGGGACTGAGTCCTTGTCGCGAGCCCACCGTCCGATGCGGGACTGAACAGCCATGGCCAAAGACGACTCCAGCGGGGGCGGCTTCCTGTCTAAGGTGGCGAAGTTCGTTCGCCACCCGACCACCAGCTGGTCGGACCTGGACACGCGGGCGGCTGATCGTGAGAGCGAGTACAGCAAGGCCGCGCTCAAGGAGATGATCGAGCGCAAGCGCCGCAACGACTTTGTGCGCAAGCGCGAATTCGACATGCTGCGCAAGATCCGCAGCCGCGAAGGTTCGGGCGAGGGCGCGCAGGGCGTGCGACCGTCGTTCTTCCAGAGCAGCCTGCCGTCCAAGCCGGACGACCGGGCCATGACGCTCAAGAAGATCGACGAGATCGAAGCGCAGATGTCGATGCAATGGTGGAAGACCAAGGGTCCCGACTCCATGGCCAGCACCGGTTCGGGGCTGCAATCGGGCGCCCACACCACCGGCGGCACGCCACTCGATCGCAGGGAGGCTGCGGCCAGGCCATCGCCTGGCGCCCAGGCCGAAGCGCAGCGCCGCAAGGCCCAGTACAAGGAGACCGAGGCGGCGCCTTTGCCCCAGGATGAGTTCGGGGAGGCCCTGACCGCCCCCGATCCGATGCGGGCTCAGCCGGCAACGCCACCGCCCGCCGGGCGAGCGGCGCCCGCACCGGGTCCGACGGCCTTGGCGGGGCAGTCTCGCCCCCGTCAACCAAGCCCGGGCGAGAGCCTGCCCCCCGACCAGGTGCCCAAAGCGGCTGCGTCGGCTACCGCCCGCACCGGTCTGATGGTGGCCAAGTCGGCCACGACTGATGCCAGTGGCAACTCCGTCTTTTCGGCATCGCATTTTTACGCGCTGGACGTGCAAGAGATTGCGCAGGATCCGGAGGTGGAAGAGGCCGCCATCCGATTCGCCAATGGCGACGATGCGGGCGCCGAGCAGGGGCTGCTGGAAGCCTTGGGTGGCGGCGGTGCGCGCCTGAACCAGCTGGACGACTGGCTGGCGCTGTTCGACCTCTACCGCGCCACGGGGCAGCTGGCGCCCTTTGAAGGCCAGGCGGTGGACTTCGTCAACCGCTTCGGCCGCTCGGCGCCGCAGTGGTTCGACATGCCCAGCCTGGTCTCCAGCATGACCGGCAAGGTCTACAAGCCCACGACGGGGAGCACCCGGGCGGTGTGGGTGTGTGAAGAAGACGTCGATGCGCACGCCGTGGGCACGCTGCAGAACGTCCTGCTGCGTGCCGCGCAGCCCTGGGTGCTCGACTGGTCCCCGATCCAGTCCATCGATGTCAAGGCAGCGCGGGCCCTGCTGGGCATCTTCACGCTCTGGGGCGACCAGGATGTGGAGTTGCGCTTCCTGGGGTCATCCGAACTGCGGGACCTGCTCAAGACGCTCACGCCGTCGGGGCGTCGGGACATCGAGCAACTGTGGTGGGAGCTGCGCATGGCGATGCTGCGGGTGATGAACCGGCCCGACGAGTTTGAGCTCACGGCGCTGGACTTCTGCGTCACTTACGAGGTGTCGCCACCCGGGTGGGAAAAGCCGCGCTGCCACTTTCAGGCCCTTTCCGGCGGAAAACCGGGGGAGGAAGGCGGTTCCGTGCTGGGCGAAGTGGTGCTGGAGCAGGTGCCCTCGGGCTTTTCCCAGGAGTCGGTTCTGGACAGCCAGGGCTCTGAGTTCAACAACCTGGGTCTGGTCGAACTCTCGGGTGAGATTCGGGGCGATCCCCAGGCGACCCTGGAGGCGCTGGAGCGCCGTCTGCAGGGGGCCGACGTCATGATCATTTCCTGTCGCAACCTGATCCGCGTCGATTTTTCGGCTGCCGGGACGCTGCTGAACTGGGTCACGGGACACCACGCCCATGGCCGGATGGTGCAGTTCGTGGACGCCCACCGGCTGGTATCGGCCTTCTTCCATGTCATCGGCATCACCGAATACGCCAAGGTGGTGGTGAGGAACGACTGAATTCAGCACCCCCGCGCCGCTTTCGGCGTCACCCCCCAGGGGGCGGCACTGGCGGCCCTGCGGAGCCGGTTCCGCGGTGCCCTGGAACAACTTCCCCTCATTTCACGAGGCGGGCTTGAGTTTGGCGTCGTTGCCTACATGTCTCTCTCCTATGGAAACTTTTCACGGAACCACCATCGTCTGCGTGCGTCGCGAGACGCCGCAGGGGGTGCAGGTCGCCATCGGTGGCGATGGCCAGGTGACCCTGGGCCATGTCGTGGTCAAGGGCACGGCGCGCAAGGTGCGCAAGCTCTACCGCGACCAGGTGCTTGCCGGATTTGCCGGTGCCACGGCCGATGCCTTCACCCTGTTCGAGCGCTTCGAAGCCAAGCTGGAAAAACACCAGGGCCACCTGGTGCGCGCGGCCATCGAACTCACCCGCGACTGGCGCACCGACCGCGTGCTGCGCCGGCTGGAGGCGATGCTGGCGGTGGCCGACCGGAGTGCCGCGCTGGTCATCACCGGCAACGGGGACGTGCTGGAACCCGAGCACGGCATCGTGGCCATCGGCTCTGGCGGTGCCTACGCGCAGGCAGCGGCTCGCGCCCTGGCGGCGCACACCGCACTGAGCGCGGAAGACGTGGTGCGCCAGTCGCTCGCGATCGCGGGCGAGATCTGCATCTACACCAACATGAACCACACGGTGGAAGTGCTCTGATGCCCTTTGGCACGTTCGGCGCCCGGCGCTGACCGTGCGGCACCTGTCGCCAGACGTCCCACCTCGAACGCCGAACCGCTATGTCCTCCATGACCCCGCAGGAGATCGTCTCCGAACTCGACCGCCACATCATCGGCCAGCAGGCCGCCAAGCGCGCCGTGGCCATCGCGCTGCGCAACCGCTGGCGCCGCCAGCAGGTCGACGGCCAGCTGCGGCACGAGATCACGCCCAAGAACATCCTGATGATCGGCCCGACCGGGGTGGGCAAGACCGAGATCGCCCGGCGGCTGGCCCGGCTGGCCGATGCGCCGTTCGTCAAGGTCGAGGCCACCAAATACACCGAGGTGGGTTATGTCGGCAAGGACGTGGACGCCATCATCCGCGACCTGGCGGACATCGCCGTCAAGCAGACGCGCGAGGTCGAGATGCGCAAACAGCGCACCCGCGCCGAGGACGCGGCCGAGGAGCGCATCCTGGACGTGCTGGTGCCACCGCCGCGCAGCGTGGGCTTTGAGCCCGCGGCCAGTACCGACAACACCGCGCGCCAGACGTTCCGCAAGAAGCTGCGCGAAGGGCAGCTCAACGACCGCGAGATCGAAATCGACCTGGCCGAGCCGCGCCCGGCCATGGAGATCATGGGCCCCGCCGGCATGGAAGACATGGCCGAACAGCTGCGTGGCATGTTCAGCCAGCTCGGCCAGGACAAGCGCCGCGCGCGCAGGCTCCGGATCGCCGAGGCGATGAAGCTGCTGGTGGACGAAGAGGCGGCCAAGCTGGTCAACGAAGAAGAGATCAAGTCGCTGGCCCTGCGCAATGCCGAGCAGAACGGTATCGTGTTCATCGACGAGATCGACAAGGTGGCCTCGCGCGGGGGCGAGGGCGGCAACGCCGAGGTCTCCCGCCAGGGCGTGCAGCGCGACCTGCTGCCCCTGGTCGAAGGCACCACCGTCTCGACCAAGTACGGGATGATCAAGACCGATCACATCCTGTTCATCGCTTCGGGTGCCTTCCACCTGGCCAAGCCCAGCGACCTGATCCCCGAACTGCAGGGGCGTTTCCCGATCCGGGTCGAACTCCAGTCGCTGTCGGTCGACGACTTCGAAGGGATCCTCAACCGCACCCACGCGAGTCTGGTCAAGCAGTACCAGGCGCTGCTGGCCACCGAGGGCGTGTCGCTCGTGTTCACGCCCGAAGGCATTCGCCAGCTGGCGCAGATCGCCTGCGATGTGAACGAGCGCACCGAAAACATCGGTGCGCGCCGCCTGGCCACGGTGATGGAGCACCTGCTGGACGAGGTGAGCTACGGCGCCACCACACTGCAGGGCCAGACGGTCACCGTCGACGCGGCCTATGTGGACGCGCGCCTGGCTGCACTCAGCCGCAACGAAGACTTGTCGCGCTACATCCTCTGAACCGGCCCCGCGCGGCCTGGAAACCACGGCCTGAGCGCCTGCACGCGGGCTTTTGTGCGGGGCCGCGCCGCTTGGCCGCGCACGGCGCGAAGCGCGACCCCGTGCCGCTCATCGGAAAACCTGCGCCTGGTTACAAAGTCCAGCGGACGGCAGGGTCTTCAAGCTTCACCTGCAAACCCTTCTCTAAGTGCTTGCTTTTGCTGAAATTTCCGAAGAGGATTTTTTCAAAACCGGCTCTAAGTGGTTGATTTAAAAGCGAAATTCTGAACCCGGACGCTTGAATGCGCTGGTTTTCCTGCTAAAGTGGGAAAAAGTGCAATTAAGTGGTGAAAGCTGCCTTCAAAGGGTTTCCAGCGGTGTTTCAGGGTGCGTCTTCGCTCAGTCTCGATGCCAAGGGCCGGTTGTCTGTACCGACCCGGCACCGTGACGCCCTGGGCGCAACGGCTGGACAGCTGACCATCACCAAGCACCCGCACGGCTGCCTGATGATTTTCCCGCGTCTGGAGTGGGACCGCTTTCGCGAGCGCATCGCGGCCCTGCCCATGCAGGCCCAGTGGTGGAAACGCATCTTCCTGGGCAATGCCATGGACCTGGAGATGGATGCGTCCGGGCGTGTGCTGGTGTCGCCCGAGCTGCGCGCCGCGGCCGGTATCAGCAAGGACGCGGTGCTGCTGGGCATGGGCGCCCACCTGGAGCTCTGGGACGCGGCCACCTACCGGGCGCAGGAGTCCGAAGCGATGCAGGCCGAGATGCCCGATGTGTTCAAGGACTTCTCTTTCTGAGGACGGTGGTGCAAGACGCATGGACCCATCAGACCGTCCTGTTGAACGAGGCCGTGCAGGCGCTCGCCATCAGACCGGACGGCCACTATGTGGATGCGACGTTCGGGCGCGGCGGGCACTCCCGCCGGATCCTCTCGCAGCTGTCGGAGCGGGGGCGGCTGACGGCCTTCGACAAGGACCCGCATGCGGTGGCGGTGGCGCAGGAAATGGCGGCCCACGATGGCCGCTTTTTCATCAGGCACGAGGGCTTTTGCCACCTCGGCGAGCTGCCGCCGGCCAGTGTGGACGGGGTGCTGATGGATCTGGGCGTGAGTTCGCCGCAGATCGACGACCCCGAGCGGGGGTTTTCTTTTCGGGGCGACGGCCCGCTGGACATGCGCATGGACACCACGCGCGGCCAGAGTGTTGCCCGGTGGCTGGAAACGGCCGAGGTTTCCACCCTCGCGGAGGTCATTCGTGAATACGGCGAAGAACGGTTTGCTCAACAGGTTGCAAAGGCGATTGATCGTCGCCGACAGGAACGGGGCCCTCTTCGAACCACCCGCGAGCTGGCCGAAGTCGTGGCTGGCGCGGTCAAAACCCGCGAGCCGGGCAAGGACCCTGCAACGCGCACATTTCAGGCTTTTCGGATTTTCATCAACGCCGAGCTTGAAGAGCTGCAACAAGCGCTAGAGGCCAGTTTGCGTGTGTTGCGTCCGGGAGGGCAATTGGTGGTGATCAGCTTCCATTCGCTGGAAGACCGCATGGTCAAGCGGTTCATGGCGCGCCATTCGCGCGCCGTGGTGGACCGCCGCGTGCCGTTTGCCGAGCCGCAGCCCATGCCGCTGACCGGCGTCGACCGGGTGATGCCCTCGGAGACCGAAATCGCCGCCAACCCGCGTTCTCGCAGTGCCGTCATGCGCGTGGCCACCCGCGCGGCGGCGCCGGTGCCGGCAGGGGGGGCGGCGTGATCCGCCTGAACCTCATGCTGCTGCTTGCCGTGCTGGCCAGTGCGTTCTACCTGGTGCACACCCAGTACGAGTCACGACGCCTGTACACCGCCATCGACAAGGCGCATGCGCAAGCGCGCCGGCTGGCGTCCGAGCACGAGCAACTGCAGGTGCAAAAGCGCGAACAGGCCACTTCGGCGCGGATCCAGCAACTGGCTACGCGCCAGTTGAAGATGCGCCCGGTCAACCCCGCGATCACGCAGTACGTGACGGCGGGTGCGCCGGCAAACAGTGCCAGCCCCGTGCAGTGGGAGGGGCGGCCATGAGCCATCCGCGCGCCGGCCAGCGCCCCAGCCGCAGCATCAACTACAGCGCCAGCCCGCTGCTGGCGAGCAAGACGCCCGCCTGGCGCAGCAAGTTCATCGTGGCCCTGCTGGCGCTGGCCTTTGCCGGTCTGGCCGGCCGTGCGGCCTACGTCCAGGTGATCGGCAACGACTTCTTCCAGCGCCAGGGCGAGGTGCGGTTTGCCCGCACGCTGGAGCTACCGGCCAACCGCGGCCGCATTCTCGACCGCAACGGCCTGCTGCTGGCTTCCAGTGTGGTGGCGCAGAGCATCTGGGCCATCCCCGAGGATGTGGACAAGAACCACGCCAAGTTGCGCGAACTTGCCAGGCTGCTGGAGATGCCGCTGGCCGACCTCAAAAAGAAGCTCGCCAACGAGGACAAGACCTTCGTCTGGATCAAGCGCCAGGTCGACGAGCCGGTGGCCAAGCAGATCGCGGCGCTGGACATCAAGGGCATCTACCAGCGCCGCGAATACAAACGCGAATACCCGGAAGGCGAGGCGGCCGCGCATGTGGTCGGCTTCACCAACGTGGAGGACCGCGGGCAGGAAGGCGTTGAACTCGCTTTCAACCAGCAACTGGCCGGCAGGAACGGCTCGCGCCGCGTCATCAAGGACCGGCTGGGGCGGGTGGTTGAAGACGTGCGCGACGTGGTGCCTCCTGTGGATGGGCCGGACCTGCAGCTGTCCATCGACAGCAAGGTGCAGTTCTTCGCCTACGAGAAGCTGCGCGAAGCGGTGAAGGAACACAAGGCCAAGGCGGGCAGTGTCGTGGTGCTCGATGCCCAGACCGGTGAAGTGCTGGCCCTGGCCAACTACCCCAGCTACAACCCCAACCGGCGTGTCAACCTCAGCGGCGAGCAACTGCGCAACCGCGCGCTGACCGACAGTTTCGAGCCGGGCTCGATCATGAAGCCCTTCATCGCCGCGCTGGCGCTGGAGAAGGGCATGGTCCAACCGACCACCCCCATCCAGACCGCCCCGGGGCGCATGAGCATCGGCGGCTCGACCATCACCGACGCGCATCCTCATGGCGTACTGACTGTGGCCGAGGTGATCCAGAAGTCCAGCAACGTCGGCACCGTCAAGCTGGCGATGCAGATGAGCCCGCGCGAGATGTGGGAGGCCTACGCCCAGGCCGGTTTCGGACAGAAGCCCCAGTTGCCCTTCCCCGGTGCGGTCAGCGGCCGCCTGCGCCCTTACAAGAGCTGGCGGCCCATCGAGCAGGCCACGATGAGCTATGGCTATGGCCTGTCGGCGTCTTTGTTCCAGCTGGCCCAGTCGTACACCGTCTTTGCGCGCGACGGGGAGCTGATTCCCGTCTCGTTGCTCAAGAGCGAGACCCCTTCGTCCGGCGTGCATGTGTTCAGCCCCGCGAACGCGGTGGCGGTGCGCAAGATGCTGGAAATGGCCACCGGCCCCGGCGGTACCGCGCCCAAGGCCCAGACCATCGGCTATTCGGTGGGGGGCAAGACCGGTACCGCCCGCAAGCAGGAGGGCAAGGGTTACGCCGACAAGAAGTACCGCAGCTGGTTTGTGGGTCTTGCCCCCATCGAGCAGCCGCGCATCGTGGTGGCGGTGATGATCGACGAACCCAGCAACGGTGTGTACTACGGCGGTCTGGTGGCCGCGCCGGTGTTCAGCGAAACGGTTCAGCAGACCTTGCGCGTGCTGGGTGTCCAGCCCGACATGAACGTCAAGCCGCAGATCGTCACCGAAGCCGTGGAGGAGTCGTTCTGATGGTGGTTCTACAGACCCCCCAGGCGGTGGCTGACTGGCTGTGCGGTCGTGTGACCGGGCAACTGCAATGCGACAGCCGCCGCATCCGGCCCGGCGACGCCTTCGTGGCCTGGCCCGGTGCGGCGACCGACGGGCGCCGCTTCGTCGCTCAGGCGCTGCAGGACGGCGCCATGGCCGCCCTGGTGGAGCAGGACGGTGTCGACGCCTTCGGCTTTGCCGACGAGCGCGTGGCGGTCGTGCCCGGCCTCAAAGCCCTGGCCGGCCCGATCGCCAGCGCCTGGCACCACGACCCCAGCGCGGCGCTCGACATGGTGGCCATCACCGGCACCAACGGCAAGACCTCCTGCGCGTGGTGGACCGCACAACTGCTGTCTGCCCTGCAGCACCCCTGCGCCGTGGTGGGCACGCTGGGCATCGGCCTCCCCCCGGCCGGCGAGCGGCCGTCGACCATCGTCTCCACCGGCCTGACCACCCCCGATCCGGTGCTGCTGCAGGCCAAGCTGCGCGGGCTGGTGGACGCCGGTGTGCAGGCCTGTGCCATCGAGGCCTCGTCCATCGGCATCGTGGAAGGGCGCCTGAACGCCACCCGCCTGCGCGTGGCGGTGTTCACCAACTTCACCCAGGACCACCTCGACTTCCACGGCAGCATGGACGCCTACTGGGCCGCCAAGGCTGCGCTGTTCGACTGGCCAGGCCTGCGGGCCGCGGTGGTGAACACCGACGACGCCCGCGGGGCCGCGCTGGCCGCCAAGCTGGCCGACCGTGGCCTGGACCTGTGGACCGTGGGCATCGACACCGGCGCGACGGCACGCCTGTTCGCGCGGGACATCGGTTTCACCCACAGTGGCCTGTGCCTATCGGTGGGCGAGCGCGACACCCAGGGCCTGCTGAGCGGCGAGCACCGCCTGAGTCTGCCGCTGGTGGGACGCTACAACGTGTCCAACCTGCTGTGCGTGCTGGCGTCGGCGCGCGCCCTGGGGTTGCCGCTGGCCGATGCGGTGCAGGCCTGCGCCGCGCTGAGCCCGGTGCCCGGCCGCATGCAGCAGGTGCCGGCTGCGGACGACCAGCCGCTGGTGCTGGTGGACTATGCCCACACACCCGATGCGCTGGAAAAGGCCCTGCACGCCCTGCAGCCGCTGGCGCATGCCCGTGGCGGCGCGCTGTGGTGCGTGATCGGCTGCGGTGGCGACCGCGACCCGATCAAGCGCCCGCTCATGGCTGCGGTGGCCGAGCGTGAGGCGCGGCACGCCGTATTGACCAGCGACAACCCGCGCAGTGAGGACCCGATGGTCATCCTGGCCCAGATGTGCGCCGGGCTGTCGCATCCGGATGCCGCCCTGGTCGAGGCCGATCGCGCCGCCGCCATTGCCCGGGCGGTGCAGCACGCCGGCGCGGATGACGTGGTGCTGATCGCGGGCAAGGGTCACGAGGATTACCAGGAGGTTCAGGGCGTCAAGCGCCCGTTCTCCGATCTGGCGCAGGCGCGGCAAGCCCTGCTGGGCCGGGCCCCCATGAAAGGAGCGGTCGCGTGAAGACCGTGTTGCAACTGCTGCCCGAACTGGCCGGTGCCCGTGTGGTGGGCGACCTCTCGGCCGTGTGCGCCAAGCGCGTGCACACCGACACCCGCACCCTGCAGGCGGGCGACCTGTTCGTGGCGCTCAAAGGTGATCGTTTTGACGCGCACGATTTCCTCCCGCAGGCGCGTGCCGCCGGTGCGGTGGCTGCGGTCGCGCAGCAGGGCCTGGCCGCTGCCGGTCTGCCCGGCGCCGAGGTGCCCGACAGCCGGCTGGCCCTGGGCGAGCTCGCCCGCCGCTGGCGCGAACAGTTCGACCTGCCGCTGATCGCGGTGACCGGCAGCAACGGCAAGACCACGGTCACGCAGATGATCGCGTCCATCCTGCGCGCCGCCGTGGGCGAGGGCGCCCACGCCACCCAGGGCAACCTCAACAACGACATCGGCGTGCCCCTGACCCTGCTGCGGCTGACCGCCGCCCACCGCCTTTCGGTGGTCGAGCTGGGCATGAACCACCCCGGCGAGATCGCCACCATCGCCGCGCTGGCCCAGCCCACGGTGGCGCTGGTCAACAACGCCCAGCGCGAACACCAGGAATTCATGGGCACGGTCGAAGCCGTGGCCCGCGAGAACGGTGCCGTCATCGCCGCGCTGCGCTCCGGTGGCACAGCCGTGTTCCCGAGCGATGACGACCACAGCTTCGTCTGGCGCGAACTGGCGCAGGGCCGCCCGGTGCTGACGTTCAGCGACACCGATCCCGCCGCCGATGTGCGGGCGCTGAGCGCCGACTGGGTGGACGGCGCCTGGGCGCTGCGCCTGGCCTCGCCAGCCGGCGAGCAGCCCTGCCGCCTGCGCATCGCCGGGCGCCACAACGTGCGCAACGCCCTGGCGGCGGCCGCCTGCGCCCTGGCTGCGGGCGTGACACTGTCCGACATCGGCCGCGGACTCGACGCCTTCGAGCCGGTGGGCGGCCGTTCGCGCGCGCTGGCCGTGCCTCTGGCCGACCGCACGCTGACGCTGATCGACGACAGCTACAACGCCAACCCCGACTCGGTGGTCGCGGCGATCCGCGTGCTGGCCGAATTGCCCGCGCCCCGCATGCTGGTGCTGGGCGACATGGGCGAAGTGGGCGAGCAGGGGCTGGCCTTCCACCTGGAAGTGCTGCGCCAGGCGCAGGCCAGCGGTATCGAGTCGGTGCACTGCGCCGGCGACTGGATGCGACAGGCCTGCGACGCCTTGCGCGCCGCCGGTGAACCTTTGCCTACCCACTGGGCCGACGTGGACGCGCTCGCCGGCCATGTGGCCCGCAGTGCAGCGGCCCCTTCGGCTGCGCAGCGCAGTGTGCTGGTCAAAGGCTCGCGCTTCATGCGCATGGAGCGCGTCGTGCAGGCGCTGCTGGCGCTGTCCGTTCGTGCATCACAAGAACCACCGAAAGACCCTTCGCATGTTGCTTAGTCTGGCGCAATGGCTGCAAAGCCTCGGACCCGAGTTCGGGTTCCTGCGCGTGTTCCAGTACCTGACCTTCCGCGCGGTGATGGCCGCCATGACGGCGCTCATTGTGGGTCTCGTGGCCGGGCCCTATTTCATCCGCCGGCTGGCGGCGCTCAAGATCGGCCAGCCGATCCGCGAATACGCGATGCAGACCCATCTGAGCAAGGGGGGCACCCCCACCATGGGCGGCGTGCTGATCCTGTTCGCGATCGCCCTGTCCACCCTGCTGTGGTTCGACTGGTCCAACCGCTTCACCTGGATCGTGCTGCTGGTCACGCTGGGGTTCGGCGCCATCGGCTGGGCAGACGACTGGCGCAAGGTGGTGCACAAGGATCCCGAGGGCATGCGCTCGCGCGAGAAGTACTTCTGGCAGTCGGTCATCGGTCTGGTGGCTGCCTTCTACCTGGCCTTCAGCGTGGCGGAGACCAGCAACCTGCGCGTGCTGCAGCTGTTCTTTGACTGGGTGGCTTCGGGCTTCACGCTCGAGCTGCCGCCACGTGCCGGCCTCATGGTGCCCTTCTTCAAAGAGGTCGCCTACCCCTTGGGCGTGTTCGGCTTCGTCGTCATGACCTACCTGGTGATCGTGGGGGCCAGCAACGCGGTCAACCTGACCGACGGCCTGGACGGCCTGGCCATCATGCCGGTGGTGATGGTGGGCTCGGCCCTGGGCGTGTTCGCCTATGTCACGGGCAGCGCGGTCTTTTCGCGTTACCTCCTGCTGCCGCACATTCCGGGCGCCGGCGAACTGCTCATCTTCTGCGCTGCCATGGCCGGTGCCGGTCTGGCCTTCCTCTGGTTCAACGCCCATCCGGCCCAGGTCTTCATGGGCGATGTGGGCGCACTGGCCCTGGGCGGTGCGCTGGGCACCATCGCCGTCATCGTCCGGCAGGAAATCGTGCTGGCCATCATGGGGGGCATCTTCGTGGTCGAAGCCCTGTCGGTGATGCTGCAGGTGGGTTATTTCAAGTACACGAAGAAGAAGTACGGCGAAGGCCGTCGCCTGTTCCACATGGCGCCGCTCCACCACCACTTCGAGAGGAAGGGCTGGAAAGAGACGCAGGTGGTGGTGCGCTTCTGGATCATCACCATGCTGCTGTGCCTGATCGGCCTGTCCACCCTGAAACTGCGATGAACAGGACCACTCCCGTCGCTTGCCCACTTCGTGTGGCCGCATCCCCCCTCAAGGGGGCCACGCCTGCCGCCCGGCAAAGCCGGTTCGGCGGCGTGCGCTGGCACGCCTCGGTGGTGAAAGGAGAGGGCGCATGAACGGACTGGACAAAGCCCGGGTTCTGATCCTCGGGCTGGGCATCTCCGGCCTGTCGATGGCGCGCTGGTGCGTGCGGCATGGCGCCGTCGTGACCGTGGCGGACACGCGCGCGAATCCGCCGTCGCTGGCGGCACTGCGCGCCGAGTGTCCGTCGGTCACCTTCGTGGCGGGAGCCTTCGACGAAGTCCTGCTGGCGCGGGCCGACTGGAGCCTGATCGCGCGCAGCCCAGGCCTCCCGCCTTTGCAGCTGAACATCGCCCACGCCTGGGCGCAGCAGCACGGCGCTTGCTGGGTGGGTGAGCTGGATTTGTTCGCGCAGGCTCTGCGCGACCTGTCGCAGCGCGAGGTGCTTCCGTATCGGCCCCAGGTGCTGGGCATCACCGGCACCAACGGCAAGACCACCGTCACGTCGTTGACCGGTCTGCTGTTGCAGCGCGCCGGTCTGCGGGTGGCGGTGGCGGGCAACATCGGCCCTGCGCTGCTGGATGTGCTCGGTGCTGCGCTGGACGAAGAACGCCGGGCCAGCGCCGAAACGGCCGATGAGGTCGCCGGACCAACGGCGTCCGAACCGGCGTCGGAAGCGGATCTGCAGTCGCAGGCATCCGCCAACGACGCCGGCACCCCGGCCGATGCCCCTGCCGATGTGCAGGCCGATCTGCTGAACGCCGACGAGGTGCCTCAACCGGTCGCCCCCGCCGAGGACGACGACGCCCCGCTGTTGCTGGTGCCGCCGCCGCCCGAACCGGTGCAGCCGCCGCACCTGCCGCAGGCCTGGGTGCTCGAACTCTCCAGCTTCCAGCTCGACGGCACGGCCGGCGGCGCCTGGGACGGTCTGCCCACGGCAGCCACGGTGCTCAACATCACCGAAGACCACCTTGACTGGCACGGCTCCATGGCCGCCTACGCACAGGCCAAGGCCGCAGTGTTCGGCGCGCAGGCGCTGATGCTGCTCAACCGCGACGACCCGGTGGTGCTGGCCATGCAGCCCGGCAACGTCACGGTCAAGATCGGTGGCCGCAACCGCCAGCGACCGGCGCGGCTGTTCGCCACCTTCGGCCTGGACCAGCCCACGCGGCCGGGCGACTGGGGGCTGGAGACCGTCAACGGCATGACCTGGCTGGTGCGTGCGCTCGCTCTGGACGAGACACGCCAGAGAAGCCGGAGCGATGAAGAGGAGGAGATCTACCTCCAGCGCCTGATGCCGGCCGATGCGCTGCGCATCCGCGGTCGCCACAACGCAGCCAACGCGCTGGCCGCACTCGCGCTGGCCAGCTCCACCGGCGCGCCGCTGGCGCCCATGCTGCACGGCCTGCGCGATTACCGGGGCGAACCGCACCGCGTCGAACCGGTGGCCATCGTCAACGAAGTCGAGTATTTCGATGACAGCAAGGGCACCAACGTGGGGGCCACGCTGGCCGCCGTGCGCGGTCTGGGGGCCGACCGCAAGCTGGTCGTCATACTCGGGGGCGACGGCAAGGGTCAGGACTTCGCGCCGCTGGCAGAGCCGCTGGCCCGCCATGCGCGCGCGGCGGTGCTGTTCGGGCGCGATGCGCCGCGCATCCGCGAGCAGGTGCAGGCCGCAGCCGACGCGGCCGGTGTGCCGCTGCTGGATGCCGCGACACTGCCCGAGGCGGTGCGCGTCTGTGCGGCTTGGGCCCGGGCGGGTGATGCGGTGCTGCTCTCGCCGGCCTGCGCCAGTCTGGACATGTTCCGTGACTACAGGCACCGCGCCGACGTGTTCGTGGACGCCGTGCGCGAGCTGGCGGCCGAGCACGGCGCGGATCTGGAGGGCACGCTGTGAAGGCCTGGCTGCAGTCCCTGCCGACCCGCCTGCGCGCCCTGGTGCAGGGTAGCGATCTGGCGGGCGCCGGTTCCGACGGCCTGCCGGTGCGTCTGTCCAGCCGCAGCTACGCCGGCACGCGCAACGTGGCGGTGAAGGCGCTGGGCTTTGACCAGCCGCTGCTGTGGGTGGTGGTGACCTTGCTGGCCTGGGGGCTGGTGATGGTGTATTCGGCCTCCATCGCGCTGCCCGACAACCCCCGGTTCGGCAACTATGCGCACACGCACTTCGTGCTGCGGCACGCCATTTCCACGCTGATCGGCGTGGCAGCGGCCTTCGTCGCCTTCCAGCTGCCCCTGCGAACCTGGGAAAAGCTCGCGCCCTGGCTGTTCGCCGTGGCCCTGCTGCTGCTGGTGGTGGTTCTCATTCCCATCATCGGCAAGGGCGTCAACGGCGCGCGCCGCTGGATCCCGCTGGGCTTGATGAACTTCCAGCCTTCCGAACTGGCCAAGCTGGCCGTCCTGCTCTACGCCGCCGACTACATGGTGCGCAAGATGGAGGTCAAAGAGCGCTTCTTCCGCGCCGTGATGCCCATGGCGCTGGCGGTGCTGGTGGTGGGCATGCTGCTGCTGGCCCAGCCCGACATGGGTGCCTTCATGGTGATCGTGGTCATTGCCATGGGCATCCTGTTCCTGGGTGGCGTCAATGCCCGCATGTTCTTCCTCATGGCGGTGCTGGTGGTGGCGGCCTTTGCCATGATCGTGTTCACCAGCGAATGGCGGCGCGAGCGCATCTTTGCCTACCTCGATCCCTTCAGCGAGACCCACGCGCTGGGCAAGGGCTACCAGCTCTCGCACGCACTGATCGCGTTCGGGCGCGGCGAGATCTTCGGCGTCGGCCTGGGCGGCAGCGTCGAGAAACTGCACTGGCTGCCCGAGGCGCACACCGACTTCCTGCTCGCCGTGATCGGTGAGGAATTCGGCCTGATCGGCGTGGTCACCCTGATCGCCCTGTTCCTCTGGCTGGCGCGCCGCATCATGCACATCGGTCGCCAGGCCATCGCGCTGGACCAGGTGTTCGCGGGTCTGGTGGCGCAGGGCGTGGGCCTGTGGATGGGCTTCCAGGCCTTCATCAACATCGGCGTGAACCTGGGTGCCCTGCCCACCAAGGGCCTGACCCTGCCGCTGATGAGCTACGGCGGCTCGGCCATCCTGCTCAACCTGATCGCCATCGCGATCGTGCTGCGCGTGGATTATGAAAACCGCCAGCTCATGAAAGGTGGGCGGTCATGATGCGCCAGGATGACAGGATGACGTCGCGGCGCAGCCGCATCCATGACGGCGCTGCGCGCCATGACGGACCGCCCGGTCATGGCGTCATGGCCGCTGCGCAGCAGCGCCGTCATCCTGTCATCGATCAGCAAGGGAGCCTCGCATGAAGCGTCAACCCTGCGCATTGATCATGGCCGGTGGCACCGGCGGCCACATCTTCCCCGGTCTGGCCGTGGCCGAGGCGCTGCGCGAACGTGGCTGGCGCGTGCACTGGCTGGGCGCGCCTGGCAGCATGGAAAGCCGCCTGGTGCCTCCGCGCGGCTTCGCGCTGGAGACCATAGCCTTCGGTGGCGTGCGCGGCAAAGGCCTGAAGACCCTGTTCCTGCTGCCCCTCAAATTGCTGCGGGCCTTCTGGCAGGCCCTGGCCGTGGTGCGCCGCGTGCAACCCGACGTGCTGGTCGGCCTGGGCGGCTACATCACCTTCCCGGGCGGCATGATGGGCACGCTCGCTGGCAAGCCGCTGGTGCTGCACGAGCAGAATTCGGTGGCGGGCATGGCCAACAAGGTGTTGACGGGCATCGCCGACCGGGTCTTCACCGCGTTTCCGAACGTTTTCAAGAAGGCCGAGTGGGTGGGCAACCCGCTGCGCGCCGAGTTCCTGCGCCAGCCGGCACCGGCCGAGCGTTTTGCCGGTCGCAGCGGCCCGCTGCGCCTGCTGGTGGTGGGGGGGAGCCTGGGCGCCAAGGCGTTGAACGACACCGTGCCGCAGGCTTTGGCCCTGATCCCCGCCGACCAACGCCCACGGGTCATTCACCAGAGCGGCGAGAAGCAGATCGACGCGCTGCGCGCCAACTACGCGGCAGCCGGTGTCGAGGCGACGCTGACCCCGTTCATCCAGGATACGGCGCAGGCCTTCGCCGAAGCCGACCTGGTCATCGGCCGTGCCGGTGCCAGCACCGTGACCGAGATCGCCGCCGTGGGTGCCGCCGCGCTGTTCGTGCCCTTCCCGCACGCGGTGGACGACCACCAGACCACCAACGCCCGTTTCCTGGTGGACGCTGGCGGTGCCTGGCTGGTGCCGCAACCCGAATTCACGCCGGCTGCGCTGGCGCAGCGCTTGCAAAGCCTGCAGCGCGATCAGCTGATGGAGATGGCCACCAAGGCCCAGAACATGAAGAAAACCGAAGCGGTGGCGGCCGTGGTGACCGCCTGCGAGCAACTCGCGAAAGTGAGGACGGCATGAAACATGCCATTCGCCATATTCATTTCGTCGAGTACTCGGACATGCAGCCCAAGCTTGGTCTGCATGGGGCGGCTCCCGCCGAAGCCGCGAAATGCGCAGGAGGGCTCACGGCATGAAGCATGCCATTCGCCATATTCATTTCGTCGGCATCGGCGGCTCGGGCATGAGCGGCATTGCCGAGGTGCTGCTCAACCAGGGTTTCGTCATATCGGGCAGCGACCTGGGCGAGAACGCCGCCACACGGCGCCTGGTGCAACTGGGCGCCACGGTGCACAAGGGCCACGACGCGGCGTTCATCGCCGGGGCCGATGCCATCGTCACCTCCACGGCGGTGAAAGAAGACAACCCCGAGGTGGTGGCCGCGCACGCGAAGCTGGTGCCGGTGGTGCCGCGCGCGGTGATGCTGGCCGAGCTGATGCGCATGAAAAAGGGCATCGCCATCGCCGGCACGCACGGCAAGACCACCACCACCAGCCTGGTCGCCAGCGTGCTGGCTGCCGCGCACCTGGACCCGACCTTCGTCATCGGCGGGCGCCTGAACAGCGCGGGTGCGAACGCCCAGCTCGGGTCCGGCGAGTACATCGTGGTCGAGGCCGACGAGTCGGATGCCTCCTTCCTGAACCTGCTGCCGGTCCTCTCGGTCGTCACCAACATCGACGCCGACCACATGGACACCTACGGCCACGACTTCGGCAGGCTCAAGGCCGCCTTCGTGGACTTCCTGCACAAGATGCCGTTCTACGGCGCCGCCGTGGTCTGTGTGGACGACCCGGCGATCCGCGAACTGCTGCCGCAGATCGCCCGCCCCATCACCAGCTATGGCCTGAGCGAGGACGCGCAGATCCGCGCCGTCAACGTGCGTGCGGTCGGTGGTCAGATGCACTTCACCGTGCATCGGCGCAATGGCGAAGTGCTGCCCGATCTGGACGTGGTGCTCAACCTGCCGGGCCAGCACAACGTGCTCAACGCCCTGGCGGCGATCGGCATCGCGGTCGAGATCGGCGTGCCCGATGCCGCCGTGCTGCAGGCGCTGGCCGAGTTCAAGGGCGTCGGCCGGCGCTTCCAGCGCTACGGCGAGGCGGCGCTGCCCGCCGGTGGCCACGCCACCATCGTCGACGACTACGGTCACCACCCGGTGGAAATGGCGGCCACGCTGGCCGCGGCGCGCGGCGCCTTCCCAGGCCGGCGCCTGGTGCTGGCCTTCCAGCCGCACCGCTACAGCCGCACGCGCGACTGTTTCGAGGATTTCGTGAAAGTCATCGGCCACGCCGATGCGGTGCTGCTGGCCGAGGTGTACGCCGCCGGCGAAGCCCCCATCGTCGCGGCCGACGGCCGGGCACTGACGCGCGCGCTGCGTGTGGCGGGCAAGGTGGAGCCGGTGTTCGTGGACGACATCACCGCCATGCCGCAGGCGGTGCTGGACAACGCCCGCGACGGCGACGTGGTGCTGTGCATGGGCGCCGGCTCCATCGGCGCGGTGGCGGGGCAGCTGGTGGAACGGGCCAACATGGCCAAGGCTTGAACGTGGGAGCTGATGTGAATCCTGTGGATGTGAAGGCACTCGGCAAGGTCGCGGTGCTGCTGGGCGGGCGATCCGCCGAACGCGAGGTGTCGCTGATGTCGGGCCATGGCGTGCTGGCAGCGCTGCGGTCCCGCAGTGTGGACGCTCACGCCTTCGATCCCGCCGAACGCGACCTGTCCGACCTCAAGCGTGAAGGGTTTGACCGTGTCTTCATTGCGCTGCACGGCCGCTTCGGCGAGGACGGCACGGTGCAGGGCGCGCTGGAGCTGCTGGGTATCCCTTACACCGGCCCGGGCGTCATGGCCTCGGCCGTGGCCATGGACAAGCTCATGACCAAGCGCATCTGGATCGCCGAGGGGCTGTCGACCCCGGCCTGGCGCCAGGTGCGCAGCGCCGCCGAGACGCGCGCCGCCTTCGAGGCGCTGGGCTCTCCGATGATCGTCAAGCCGGTGCGCGAAGGCTCGACCATCGGCCTGACCAAGGTCCTGACGGCCGACCAGTGCGAGGCCGCCTACGCGCTGGCCGCGGGTCAGGACCCGATGGTGATGTGCGAACAGTTCATCGCCGGTGACGAGGTCACCTGCCCGGTGCTGGGCACGGGTGCCGATGCCCGCGCCCTGCCGGTGATCCGCATCGTCGCGCCCGACGGCAACTACGACTACCAGAACAAGTATTTCACCGACGACACGCAGTACCTCGTGCCCTGCGGCCTGCCCGACGGCGAGGAGGCCGCCATCCAGGCGCTGGTGCTCAAGGCCTTCCGTGCGCTGGACTGCCGCGGCTGGGCGCGGGCTGACGTGATGATCGATGCGAAGACGCGCAAGCCCTGGCTGCTGGAAATCAACACCTCGCCCGGCATGACCGGCCACTCGCTGGTGCCCATGTCGGCGCGGGCGACCGGCCTGTCCTACGAAGACCTGTGCCTGCAGGTGCTGGCCAGTGCCGCGTTGGACAACACCGCCACCCAACCGGCCTGATCGCCACATGGAACACGCCGAACTGCCCCTGGACGTCAAGCTCATGACCATGGCCACCCGCGCCCTGGTGATGGTGCTGGCCGTTCTGATGGTGGTGACCCTGGCCACCTGGGTGCTGCGGCATCCGATGTGGACCTTGCGGGCCATCACCGTGCAGGGCGACGTGGTGCATCAGAACGCCGTGACCTTCCGCGCGCACTTGGCAACGCAGATGAAAAGCAGCCTCTCGGGCAGCTTTCTGACGCTGGATCTGCAGCAGGTCCGGCAGCTGTTCGAGGCCGTGCCCTGGGTGCGTCGCGCGGTCGTGCAGCGCGAGTTTCCCAACCGCCTGCGCGTGACCCTTGAAGAACACCTGGCGGTGGCCTGGTGGGGTCAGGCCGGCTCGGGTCGACTGGTCAACCGCCTGGGCGAGGTGTTTGAAGCCAGTCCGGACGAGGGCGAGGAACTGCCCGAACTGGCCGGTCCTGACCACGAATCGGTCCAGGTCTGGGTTTTGTTCCAGGAGCTGAAGAAGACCTTGGGCACTCTGGAGATGGGCCTCACGCGCCTGCAGCTCAACGAGCGCGGCAGCTGGAGCGCCGAGCTCGACAGCGGCACCCGGATCGAACTGGGCCGCGGCACCCCCGAAGAACTGCTGGCCCGTACGCAGCGTTTCACCGGCACGCTCAGCCAGCTGACGGCGCGCTACCCCGGCGCGCTGGAGTCGGTGGACCTGCGTTACCCCAACGGCTACGCCTTGCGCGTGCGCGGCGTGACCACCGTGACCGAAGACGAACCGACCAACCCCCGGAACACCCGGTAACCCATCACACATCATGGCCAAGGAATACAAGGACCTCGTCGTCGGACTGGACATCGGCACCGCCAAGATCATGGTGGTGGTCGCCGAGGTGCAGGCCCATGGTGAACTCAAGCTGGCCGGCCTGGGGGTATCGGCCAGCCACGGCCTCAAACGCGGTGTGGTGGTCAACATCGACGCCACGGTGCAGAGCATCCAGCAGGCGCTCAAGGAAGCCGAGCTGATGGCCGACTGCCGCATCGCCCGCGTCTACACCGGCATCACCGGCAGCCACATCCGCGGCATCAACAGCAGCGGCATGGTGGCCATCAAGGACCGCGAGGTCACCCCCACCGACGTGGCCCGCGTGATCGAGACCGCCAAGGCGATCAACATCTCCACCGACCAGCGCCTGCTGCTGGTGGAACCGCAGGAGTTCGTGATCGATGGCCAGGAGGTCAAGGAGCCGATCGGCATGAGCGGCATCCGCCTGGAGGCCAAGGTGCACATCGTCACCGGCGCCCAGAGCGCGGCCGAGAACATCATCAAGTGCGTGCGCCGCTGCGGCCTGGAAGTGGACCAGCTCATGCTCAACCCGCTGGCGTCCAGCCAGGCCATCCTGACCGACGACGAGAAAGAACTGGGCGTGGCGCTGGTGGACATCGGTGCCGGCACCACCGACGTGGCGATCTTCGCCGGTGGCGCGATCCGCCACACCGCGGTGATCCCGATCGCGGGCGACCTGATCACCAGCGACATCGCCATGGCCCTGCGCACGCCCACCAAGGACGCCGAGGACATCAAGGTCGAAAGCGGTTGCGCCAAGCAGCTGCTGGCGGACCCGGACCAGCAGGTCGAAGTGCCCGGTCTGGGCGACCGTGGCCCACGCATGCTCGGCCGCCAGGCCCTGGCCGGCGTGATCGAGCCGCGTGTGGAAGAGATCTTTGTCCTGGTGCAGCAAGTGGTGCGCGATTCGGGCTACGAGGAGGTGCTGTCCTCGGGCATCGTGCTGACGGGCGGCAGCGCCGTCATGCCCGGCATGGTCGAACTCGGCGAGGACATCTTCCTCAAGCCGGTCCGACGCGGCGTGCCGCAGTACGCCGGCGCGCTGTCGGACATGGTGTCGCAGCCGCGCGCGGCCACGGTCATGGGCCTGCTCGAAGAGGCACGCCTGGCGCGCGTGCGCGGGCAGAAGGTGGCGCAGAAGGCCGGCTCCGTGGGCGGTGCCTTCGAGCGCATGAAGAACTGGTTTGTGGGGACGTTCTGATGAAAACCTCGTTCACCCCTGTGCCGCATTTGCAGCGCGTCGCCGCTTCCAAGCAGCGAGACCCTTCGCCTGGCCAGGCCGGTTCGCCGGCATCTTTGGGGCCGCGATGCCGACCCCGGCAACGATGTCGGGTCGGCTCCGGGCCGCCTGGCTGAGGCACCCACAGCAACTTGAACCGAATCGGATCGTTTGAATTGAAAGCCGCCCGAATCCAGCTCGGGCACACAAAGGAGAGAAGCATGGGCATCGAAATGATTGAAGTGGAAGAGTTCAACCTGGGCACCCAGATCAAGGTGATCGGTGTGGGCGGCGGCGGTGGCAACGCCGTGGACCACATGGTCTCGCGCAACGTCCAGGGGGTGGAGTTCATCTGTGCCAACACCGATGCGCAGGCCCTGGCGCGCAGCATGGCGGCCCGCACCATCCAGCTCGGCGGCAGCGGCCTGGGCGCCGGCAGCAAGCCCGAGAAGGGGCGTGACGCGGCCGAACTCGCTGTGGAGGACATCCGTGCCGCCATCGACGGCGCGCACATGCTGTTCATCACCGCCGGCATGGGCGGCGGCACCGGCACCGGTGCCGCACCCGTCATCGCGCGCGTGGCCAAGGAGATGGGCATCCTGACCGTGGGCGTGGTCACCAAACCCTTCGACTGGGAAGGCGGCCGCCGCATGAGCAACGCCGACGCCGGTCTGGCCGAGCTCGAAGCCAACGTCGACTCGCTGATCGTGGTGCTCAACGAGCGCCTTCAGGAGGTGTTGGGTGACGACATCACCCAGGAAGAGGCGTTTGCCCACGCCAACGACGTGCTCAAGAACGCCGTCGGCGGCATTGCCGAGATCATCAACGAGTACGGCAACGTGAACGTCGACTTCGAAGACGTGCGCACCGTGATGGGCGAGCCCGGCAAGGCTATGATGGGCACCGCCACGGCCAGCGGCCCCGACCGCGCCCGCATCGCCGCCGAGCAGGCCGTGGCCTGCCCGCTGCTCGAAGGTGTGGACCTCTCCGGCGCCAAGGGTGTGCTGGTGCTGGTGACGGCGTCCAAGGGCAGCCTCAAGCTCAAGGAGTCGAAGGAAGCGATGAACGCCATCAAGGCCTACGCCGCAGCGGACGCGCACGTGATCTACGGTGCCGCCTACGACGAGAGCCTGGGCGACGAGATGCGCGTGACCGTGGTGGCCACGGGCCTTTCCCGCCAGGGCGCCGCGCGCCGCACCGCGCCGCCGCTGCAGGTGCTGCGCACCGGCACCGACAACGTGCCGTTCAATGTGCCCACCGTCAACGCTGCCGTGGGCGGCCCGGGCGCCGGCAGCCTGACGGGCGGTGCGGCCCAACCGGCCTATGCCGGCATGGACGTGCCCAGCGTCTGGCGCACCAACCGCACCCAGGCCGCGGCCAAGGTGGACGCGCTGGCCTCCGGTGGCATGGACGACTTCGAGATTCCGGCTTTCTTGCGCAAGCAAGCCGATTGATTGTTTCCGAGGCCGTGTGCGTTGCGGTCTCTGGCCTGCACCTCGCGGGCTGGTGGACGCGGCGCACTCTGCTCTGCGGCTGTCCCCCGGACCGGCTTTGCCGGTCCTCCTCCTTTATGCCGCTGCGCAGAGTGCACCACGCCCTCCAGCGGAGCAGATCGTGATGCTCCCATCGCAGGCATGCCAACAGGTCGTCGGCGACCGGGGTGTGTGGCGCAGCGAAATAAAGGAGGAGAGGCGGCGCAGCCGCCTCGGGGGACATTCGCGGAGCCGCACACCCCGGGCGTTGATGACCGCACTGGCCGGAGAAGAGAGCCTCGGCTATCGCGGCCATCAAGATTCCAGCCAGCGCAAAAACGCCTGCAAACCTAAAATCGCCCGATGCTTGCCCAACGCACCCTCAAATCCCTGACCCAGGCGGTCGGTGTCGGCCTGCACAGCGGCCAGCGGGTGGAGCTGACGCTGCGGCCGGCCGCGCCGGACACCGGCATCGTGTTCCGCCGCGTGGACCTGCCCGAGCCGGTGGAGATTCCGGTGCGCGCCGATTCGGTGACCGACACCCGGCTGGCGTCCACCATCTCCAACGGTGGCGCCAAGGTGCACACCATCGAGCACCTGATGAGCGCCGCCGCCGGTCTCGGGCTGGACAACCTCTACGTCGACATCACGGCCGAGGAGGTGCCCATCCTGGACGGCTCGTCGGCTTCTTTTGTCTACCTCCTGCAGAGCGCCGGCATCGTCACGCAGAAGGCGCCCAAGCGCTTCATCCGGGTGAAGAAACCCGTGGAAGTGCGCGAAGGCGAAGGGCGCTCGCTCAAGTGGGCGCGGCTGGATCCGCACCACGGCTACACACTGGCGTTCGAGATCGAGTTCGACCACCCGGCCGTGACCTCGACCGGCCAGCGGGTGACGTTCGACATGGGCAGCGGCAACTATGCGCGAGAGATCGCCCGCGCCCGCACCTTCGGCTTCACCCGCGACGTGGAGATGATGCGCTCGCACGGCCTGGCGCTGGGCGGCGGGCTGGACAACGCCATCGTCATGGACGATGTGAAAGTGCTCAACGCCGACGGCCTGCGCTACCAGGACGAGTTCGTCAAACACAAGATCCTGGACGCCATCGGCGACCTGTACATCGTCGGTCACCCGCTGCTGGCGGCCTACAGCGCCTTCCGCAGCGGCCACGCCATGAACAACCAGCTGCTGCGCGCCCTGCTGGCCCAGCCCGAGGCCTACGACATCGTGAGCTTCGAGCAGGAGCGCGAGGCCCCCGCCGGTTTCGCTCAGCTGGCGCCGGCCTGGTAAGGCCCCGACGCCATGGTGCTGTTCCGCTTCACCATCTTCTTCCTGCTCATCGCTGCGGGTGTCTGCTTTGCCTTTTACATCGGTACCGGCCAGCAGCGTTACCGTGCCTGGGGCATCAAGATCCTCAAGTGGACGCTGATCGCGGCGCTGGGTTTCTTTGGCGTGCTGATCCTCGAACGGATCCTCTGAACTTCAGTAGTGCCGCCCGCCCTTGTAGGCGGCGTGTGTTCGCGCCTGCAGTGTGCCAACCTTGTTGATCGCCGCCGCCGTGCGCGCCACCTGTGCATGCGTGATGCACAGGCCCAGCGCGTCCGCGGCGTCCTTGCCGGGCAGGCCGGGCAGTTGCAACAGGCGCTTGACCATTTCCTGCATCTGCGCCTTGTCGGCGCGGCCGTGGCCGGCCACGGCTTTCTTCAGCTGCAGCGCGGTGTACTCGGCCACGGGCAGACCGTTGGCCACCAGGGCGGTGACGCAGCAGCCGCGCGCCTGACCCAGCAGCAGCGTGGCCTGCGGGTTCACGTTGACGAACACGATCTCGCAGGCGGCATCGGTGGGCTGGTAGCGCTGCACCACCTCGCCGATGCCGTCGTACAGGATCTTCAGCCGCTCGGGCAGCAAAGCGCCGTCCTTCGGGCTGGTCTGGATGGTGCCGCTGGCCACGTAGTGCAGCGCGGCGCCCTCCGCGTCGACCACGCCGAAGCCGGTGCACTGCAGGCCGGGGTCGATGCCGAGGACTCTCATAGGTCAAACGTCCAGCGGACGGAGTGGAAGAACACAGGCGCGGCAAAACACAGCGCGTCCACCCGATCGAGCAGGCCGGTGGCGCCAGTGACCGACCGGCTGGCGCTGCCCCAGTGGGGCACGCCGCGGTCGCGCTTGATCGCCTTCATGACCAGGTGACCCAGCGAGCCGGCGGCACAGGCGACCAGGGCCATGGCCAGTGCGGTCGCCGGCTGGAACGGGGTGAGGCCCGCCAGCGCGCCACCGAGCAGGCCGCCCGCAATCAGGCCCGCGAGCCAGCTGCGCCAGTGGAAGCTCTCGCTGATGGCGGGAGCCACCGGGTCACCGAGGCGTCGAGCCACGACGTGCTGCACCAGCATGCAGGTCTGCACGACGATCACCAGGAAGAACACGAGGAAGGCCATGCGCCCTGCAAACCAGGGGAACGAGAGCAGGAACAGGGCCGGGACGTGACTGAGCCCGTAGACGCAGACCATGATGCCCCACTGCAGCTTGGCGTTGCGTTCCAGGAAGCGCTGCGGGTCGTTGGCCAGCGCGCTGACCACCGGGATGGCCAGGAACACGTAGACCGGGATGAAGACGGTGAACAGGTCGAAGTGCTGCGTCCAGACCAGGGCGTACTGGGTCGGCAGCACCACGAAAAAAGCCAGCACCAGGCTGCGGTGGTCGCCGCGCCGGGTGGGTGAAAGGCTGATGAATTCGCGCAGGACCAGGAACGAGACGAGACAGAACAGCACGACGGCCACGCCGTCACCCGCGGCCCAGCCGACCCAGAACACCAGGGCCATCAGCCAGGAACTGCGCAGCAAGGCCTGAAAGTCCTGCAGCCGCGGCGTGCGACCGCCGGTCACCGGGTCCGGGTGTCGGTGCTCGCGCAGCGACAGCAGAATGCCCACCAACGAGGCCAGCAACAGGAGGCCGAACAGCACAGCGAAGAGCAGGCCCACCTGCTGGTCGGGGCTGAGGTTGCGCAGGAAGGTTCTCATCGGCGCGCAGGTCTTCAGATCGCGCGCAGCGCCATCACGGCCGCGCGCGCACGGGCGAGGAAGTCGGCGCGCGGTTCGTCGGCGCCCAGCTTCAGGGGGGTGCCGAAGGTGACCGAGCACAGCACGGGCACCGGCACCACCTCGCCCTTGGGCATGACGCGCTGCACGTTGTGGATCCAGGCGGGCACCAGCACCACGTCGGGGAACCGGCGCGCCAGGTTGTACAGACCGCTCTTGAACGGTTGCGGATCTTCGGCGTGGCCGCGCGTGCCTTCGGGGAACAGGATGAGGGAGTCGCCGCTCTCCAGCGCGGCGATCAGCGGTGCCAGCGGGTCTTCGTCGCCCTTGCGCTCGCGCTCCACATAGACGGCGTTGAACACCGCGCTGGTGATCCAGCGCTTGAAGCGCGAAGCGGTCCAGTAGTCTTTGGCGGCGATGGGCCGGGTGATGCTGCGCAGCTCGGTGGGCAGCGCGGCCCAGATGAGCACCAGATCGGCGTGGCTCTGGTGGTTGGCGAAGTAGATGCGCTGTTCCGCCTTGGGCGGGCAGCCGTGCCAGCGGGCCTGTGCGCCGGTGAGCAGGCGCACGAAGCCCAGCAGCAGGAGGCTCATGGTGCGGGCGCGCCAGTCCATGGGTCGGCTCAGGGTGGACTCACGTCGTCCATGCGGGCCACGATGGTGGCCGTCCGGCGCGCCAGGTAGGCCGAGCCGGGCCGGGTTTCGAAGAATTTGGGGCTGGGCAGCATCACCGCCAGGCGCGCCGCCTCCTGGGCACTGAGCCGGGCCGCCGGCTTCTTGAAGTAGTGCTGCGCGGCGGCTTCGGCCCCGAAGATGCCTTCACCCCATTCGACGCTGTTGAGGTAGATCTCCAGGATGCGTCGTTTGGGCAGCAGGGCCTCCAGCACCAGCGACAGCACCAGCTCCTGCCCCTTGCGCAGCAGGTTGCGTTCGCCCGACAGCAGCAGGTTCTTGGCCAGTTGCTGGGTGATGGTCGATCCCCCCACCACCTTGGGCGGCTTGATCTTCCTGAGCGCAGCCTCCGCCGCTGCCGGCTTGTCGGCCAGCTTCCTCTCGATCTGCTCGGCGCGCCTCTCCGCCTGGGCCTGTCGCCGTTCGTTCTTCTGCCAGGCCGACTCCAGCGCCGCCCAGTCCACGCCGCCGTGTTCGACGAAGCCGGCGTCCTCCGACGCCATGACGGCGCGCTTGAGGTGGGGGCTGATGGCGTCGTAGTCGACCCACTGGGCCGACCAGCGCCAGCGCTGGTCGGTGGTGAGGCTGGCCCCGGCCACCCGCCAGGCTTCCGACCGCATGAAGGCCGTGCTCTGCGGGTCGATCACCAGCATGAGTGCGATGCGCAGCACAAAAAACAGCTGCAGGGCCACACCGGCCAGCAATATCCACAGCAACCAGCGTCCCAGCGATCGCATGTCAGTTGCTGCTCAGCTGCGTCTGCAGGCCCGCTTCGCGCGTGAAGCGGAAGCGCGAGACGACCACGATCTGGTCCGCGCGGCGGCGCATGGCTTCGCTGAAGCGGCCGAATTCGAGGCCACGCACGATGGCCTGCGCGCGCCGGTCCAGGGTCTTGTTGCCCGACGACTGCACGACGTCGGTCGACAACACGGCGCCCGTGTGGTTGACCGTGATGACCATGGTCAGTTCGCCGTAGAGCTTGCGGCCCGCCGCTTCGGGGAAGTTGCTGGTGCCCCGGTCCTCGATCTTGCGACGCAGCCCGTCGTAGTAGATCGCGTACACCTCTTCCCGCGTGGCCGGGCTGATGTAACGTTTCTTGGGGCGTTCGTTCTCTTCGTTGATGCGCTTCTCGATCTCGGCCAGGATCTTGACCAGGGCCTGGCGCTTTTCTTCCCGTTCGATCGCCGCCTGGCTGGGGTTGACCGCCTGCTGGTCGGGCGGCGGCAGGCTGGCCAGCGCCTTGCGCACCTGAACCAGCAACTGGTTCTGCTGTTCCTTGAGGGCCTCGATGCGGCGCTCGTCGTCTTCCGGGGTGTCGCCCACGCGTGCCGTGAGGTTGGGCGGCAGTGGCGAAGTGGCCCGTCCCTTGGCCGCTTCGCCGCCACCGGCGAGGTTGGCCTGGGCGATGGCCATGGCCTTCTGGGGCAGTTCGTCGCTCTTGGCGTTGACCAGGATCACCTCGAGCGGCGTGTCCTGGAACACGCGGTTGAAGCCTTCGGGATCGGCGAAGCGCACCGTCAGCAGCGCGGCGTGGAAAGCCACCGACACGCCCAGCGCGAGCTGCAGCGTGCTCAGACCCTTGAGGAAGCCCAGGAGCGGTTTCACGGCGGGATTATCGGTGCCGACCCTCAACCCCCGGCCGGGGCCTCGCTGCCCGCCGGCGCTTCGTTGACGTCGATGGCCAGCGCCAGCGGGGTGGCCAGTTCCTCGTCCTCTTCGCCTTCGGCCGCCTCGTCCAGTGTCTCGACCGGCAGGTCCAGCCGCTCGATCACCGTGCCCGAAATCTCCAGCGCGATTTCATCGATGGTGCCCAGGCGCACGCGCACATGCGCGCCGCGTGGCAGGCCTTCGGCGCCCAGCACGGGCAGTACCAGCGGCAGGGTGTCGGCACGCACCAGGTTGTCCTTGACCAGCGTCGCGGTCAGCTCGCCGGTGCCGGTCTGCTGCAGGTGGCGCAGGGTCCAGAAGCGTTCCATGCCGTTCTGGAAACCGTTGTACGCGGTGTAGGCCGCGTCGAAGCCGCTGATCACGGCCAACAGGTTGGCGTCCTTGGGCTTGAACGGGGCGGCCAGCGCGGCGGTCTTGCCGTGGCGCGCGCAGGCGATGATCTGCCACTGGTTGACCAGGTCCACGTAGCGGCGCAAGGGCGAGGTGCTCCATGCATAGGCCTTGACGCCGATGCCCGCGTGCGGCGCCACCTTGGTGCCCATCCGGACTTTCATGCCCGGTGCCAGGCTGGCCTGGCTGCGGTAGATGCCGGGCACGCCGCAGTCGGCCAGCCATTGCCCCCAGCGGCTGTTGGCCAGGATCATGGCCTCCGCCACCATCAAGTCCAGCGGCGCGCCGCGCGAGCGCGTGCCGATCACCACCGTCTCGCTGCCGTCGGGTTCGCTGCCCGCCACGCCCTGCAGCTTGAAGGTGTAGTCGGGCCGGTTGAAGGTTTCGGGTTTGCCGCGCACCACTTCGCGCTGCGCCTTGAGGTGCCGGGCCAGTCGGAACATGAAGGCCAGTTGCGGCTGCAGGGCGGTGATCTCGGGCGTCGCGGTTTCCAGCGACGAAGTGCCGGTCAGCCAGCCTTCGGTGATCACGCTGTCGAGCTGGTCGTGGCGCAGGTTGTGCGCGATCGGCACGCGCTCGAGCACGGTGCGGCTGTCCTTGAGTTCCAGCGTGGTCTCGTCAAAGCTCACGTACAGGGAAACGGCAGGGCAGTCGCGCCCGGCTTCGAGCGTGTAGGCCTGCACCACCGCGTCGGGCAGCATGGTGATCTTGTGGCCTGGCATGTAGACGGTGGACAGGCGCTGGCGGGCGACCTGGTCCACCGGGCTGTCGGGTTGAATGGCCAGCCCGGGCGCTGCGATGTGGATGCCCAGCGTGACCGTACCTTGCCCCAAGCCCTGCAGCGAGAGGGCGTCGTCGATCTCGGTGGTGTGGGAATCGTCGATGGAGAACGCCTCGACGGCGGCCACCGGCAGCTCGTCGGTGATGGCCGGCGCCTGCAGGGGCGGGAAACCCGTGCCCTTGGGAAACTGGTCGAACAGGAAGCGCTGCCAGTGGAACTGGTAGGCACTGGTGATCGCACCCGCCTTCTCCAGCAGGGTCAATGGATTGAGGTGGCTGCTGCGGGCCGCCTCGACCACGGCCTTGTACTCGGGCGCGTTCTTGTCCGGCCGGAACAGGATTCTGAAGAGCTGCGCGCGCACCGGTTCCGGGCAGGTGCCGGCGACCAGCTCGGCGGTCCAGGTGTCGATCTGCGCCTGAATCTGCTTCTTTTTCTCGATGGCGGCCAGCGCCTGCGCCACGATCTCCGGCGGGGCCTTCTTGTAGCGACCCTTGCCGGCCCGGCGGAAGTAGTGGGGTGCGCCCTGCAGGCAGATCAGCGCGGCGACCTGCTGCTCGGTGCTGGCGGGCTTGCTGAAATAGTCGGCCGCCAGGTCGGCGAAGCCGAATTCTTCCTCGGGCGCGAATTCGTAGGCGAGTTCCAGTTCCATCGCCTGCGCAAGCGCGGTGGCGGCGGGCATGAGCTGGGCCGGAGCGGGTTTGTCGAAGCGCAGCAGGGTATTGGCCAGCTTGACCTTCACCCGCTTGCCCGAATCCAGCTCCACCTGGAGCGAACTTTCGGCTTCGGACATGAGGCGGCCGGTCATCAGTTTGCCGGCTTCGTCGAACAGGATGTGCATGGGGCGGGATTGTCCCATGCGCTGCGACGGTAGGTTCCCGGGTGTTTACCGCTGGAACCTGCCGGTCGAGTCGATGATCGAGAGGTCCGCAAAGTCCAGTCCGGTGTGGCTGCGCGGGCTGTAGCTGACCACCAGGCCGCCACCCAGATCGAAGTTGCGCATGCTCTCCAGCGCCGTGCGCACGCCTTCGGGTGTGGGGTTGGCGCCAGCCAGACGCAGCCCCTGGACCAGCACCTTGGCGGCGGCGAAGCCCTCCATCATGGCCGGCGACACACCCGCCAGTCCTTTGGCGCGGGCGAGGTCCAGGGCCTCCTTGATCAGCGGCGAGCTGACCGAACGTTCGTTCGGGAAGACCTGCGTCACGATCACGCCGCGGGCGTGTTCACCCAGCAGCTTGATGAAGCCCTCCGACGCGTTGTTCGACAGGGTCACCACCTGCGCCTTGGATCCCGCGCCGCGCAGCGCCTTGACGGCGTTGGCGGTGTTGCCGGCCGAGCCGATCACCATCACCGCCTGGGCCTGCTGGGCGGTGGTCTGCTGGGTCAGGGCGGAGAAGTCGGGTTTCTCGCGCGCGAACTTCTCTTGCAGCAAGGGCTTGAGCCGGGCTTTCTCGAATCCTCTGAGCGCACCGGCCGCCGAGTCGGCACCGAAGGAGTCGTCGGTCTGCCAGACCGCGATGCGGTTGATGCCGATGCTGGCCAGGTGTTCGATGGCCTTGGCCGCCTCGCGCTGGTAGGTGGCGCGCACGTTGAACACCCAGGGGTTGACCGGGTCGTGCAGCGCCATGGCGCCGGTGCTGGGCGCCACCAGGGGCAGTCTGTGTTCGGCCAGCAGCGGCAGCAGGGCCTGGGTATGGGGTGTGCCGCGGTTCAGAAACAGGGCGACGACCTTCTCCTTGAGGATCAAGTCCTTGGCCACCTCCACGGTTTTCTTCGGGTCGAACTGGTCGTCCACCGTGATCAGCTCGACTCTCTGACCATGGACGCCACCTTTGGCGTTGACCGCGTCCAGGTACAGCCGAGCCCCGTCGAGGTTCTCCTTCACCCCGGCCGCCACCGAACCGGTCAGACCCGACGGCATGCCCACCTTGATCTGGGCCCAGGCGGGGGTGGACAGCAAGAGGGCCGACAGCGTCAGCCCGTGCAGGAACTTGGTCATCTGGGTCTCTCCAACGATGCGGGCAGTCTAGGACGGGCGGACGACCCGGGGCATTGTGGAAACGACGTAATCGATTGCCCGTCCACCGGGCGGGGTGGCTCCTGCGCTCCTAGAATGTTTGCCTCCCTATCAGGAAGGCCCGCATGTCCGACGATCTCCGCCCTTCGAACGAGTCCGATCCCGCCGAAGGTGCTGCCGGCCGTGAACCGGGGCTGATCCGCATCTGCGGTGCGCGCCAGCACAACCTCAAGGCCATCGACCTGGACATCCGCACCGGCGAGCTGACGGTGGTGACCGGCCCCAGCGGTTCGGGCAAGTCCAGCCTGGTGTTCGACACCCTGTTCGCCGAAGGCCAGCGTCGCTACGTCGAGACCTTCAGCGCCTACGCGCGCCAGTTCCTGGACCGCATGGACAAGCCGGCGGTGGACAAAGTGGAAGGCGTGCCGCCAGCCATTGCCATCGACCAGACCAACCCGGTGCGTTCGTCCCGTTCCACGGTCGGCACCATGACCGAGCTGAACGACCACCTCAAGCTGCTGTTCGCGCGCGGTGCGAACCTGTTCGACCGCGAGACCGCGCTGCCGGTGCGGCACGACTCGCCGGAATCCATCTGTGCGGAGTTGCAGCGCCGCGCCGCAGACCAGGGCGATCCACGGCTGGTCGTGACTTTTCCCGTCGAACTGCCCGCATCCACCACACCGGAAGAGGTGGAGCAGTGGCTATCGGCCAGCGGCTACACGCGGGTGCAGGCCGAGCGCGCCGTGCAGCGTGAGCTCAAGGACGAAGCGCCGGCCAAGGGCAAGAAAGCCAAGCCGGTGATCGAGGCGGTCAAGCTGCTGGACGTGGTGGCCGACCGCTTCCGCCTCGGCAACGCCGAACCGGCGCGGGTGATGGAGGCCATCGAGGCCGGGCTCAAGCGCGGCGCGGGCAAGCTGATGGTCTATGTGCTCAAGGATGAGGGACGACCCGACGCCGGGCCGCCCCAAGTCGGGTCAGTCCCCTCGGGGGGCAGCGAACCACGCGCAGCGGGGAGCGTGGGGGCCATGGCGCCGGACATCTGGAGGTTCTCGACCGGTCTGCACTGCCCGGAAAGCGACATCCGCTACACCGAACCCACACCCTCGGCCTTTTCGTTCAACTCCGCCGTGGGCGCCTGCGAGGCCTGCCGCGGTTTCGGTCGCGTCATTGGCGTGGACTACGGCCTGGTGATTCCCGACGAGAAGCTCACGCTGCGCAACGGCGCCATCAAGGTGTTCCAGACGCCTGCCTGGAAGGAGTGCCAGGACGACCTGATGCGCCATGCCGAGGCGTCCGGCATTCCGCGCGACACGCCCTGGAACAAGCTCACGCCCGAGCAGAGGCGGTGGGTCATCGGCGGCACCCCCACCTACAAGGACGGCCAGTGGGGCAAGCAGTGGTACGGCGTCGCGCGCTTCTTCGAGTACCTGGAGAGCAAGGCCTACAAGATGCACATCCGGGTGCTGCTGTCCAAGTACCGCAGCTACACCGAATGCCCCTCGTGCGGCGGCGCACGCCTGAAGACCGACAGCCTGCTCTGGCGCATCGGTACGAAAGCGCAGGCCGACGCCGTGCTACCTGCTGCGAAGCGTTACCTGCCAACGGGGGTGAAGTGGTCGCGTGACCAGCTCGAAGCCTTGCCCGGTCTGTGTCTGCACGACCTGATGCTCATGCCGCTGACCAGCCTGCGGCGCTTCTTCGACGACCTGGCCACCACGCTGGCGGGCAGCGGTGACGAAGGCGGTGAGCAGCAGGCGCTCAAGCTGCTGTTCGAAGAGATCAACACGCGCCTGCGCTACCTCTGCGAGGTCGGCATCGGCTACCTCACGCTGGACCGGCAGAGCCGCACCCTCAGCGGTGGCGAAGTCCAGCGCATCAACCTCACCACCGCGCTCGGCACCTCGCTGGTCAACACGCTCTTCGTGCTCGACGAGCCCAGTATCGGCCTGCACCCGCGCGACATGGCGCGCATCAACGACGCCATGCTGCGCCTGCGCGACGCCGGCAACACCCTGGTGGTGGTGGAGCACGACCCGGCGGTGATGCTGGCGGCCGACCGGCTGATCGACATGGGCCCCGGCCCGGGCGAGCGCGGCGGGCAGATCGTGTTCGACGGCACGCCCGAGGCCATCCGCAGCGCCGACACGCTGACCGGCGCCTACCTCGGCGCGCGCAAGACCGTGGGCATGGGCTTCAAGCGCATGGTCACCGACAGCACGCCGCGGCTCATCCTCGAAGGCGCGCGCGAACACAACCTGCAGAACCTCTACGTCGAGTTCCCGCTGCAGCGCCTGACGGTGGTCACCGGCGTTTCGGGCTCGGGCAAGTCCACCCTGATCCAGGACGTGCTCGCGCCCGCGCTGCTGCGCCACTTCGGCAAGGCCACCGAAATGCCGGGCGCGCACGACCGCCTGCTGGGCGCCGACTTCCTCAGCGACGTGGTCTACGTCGACCAGTCGCCCATTGGCAAGACCGCGCGCTCCAACCCGGTCAGCTACGTTGGCGCCTGGGACGCCATCCGTTCTCTGTTCGCCGATGCGCCGCTGGCGCGCCAGCGCGGCTACACCGGCAGCAAATTCAGCTTCAACAGCGGCGATGGCCGCTGCCCGACCTGCGGCGGCTCGGGCTTCGAGCACGTGGAGATGCAGTTCCTCTCCGACGTCTACCTGCGCTGCCCCGACTGCGACGGCAAGCGTTACCGCCCCGAGGTGCTGGAGGTGCGCATCGAGCGCGGCGGGCGGATGCTCAACGTGGCCGACGTGCTGGAACTCACCGTGAGCGAAGCGGCCGACCTGTTCAAGGCCGACCGCGAAGTGATCCGCGTGCTGCAGCCCATCGTCGACGTGGGGCTGGAATACGTGAAGCTGGGCCAGCCCGTGCCCACGCTCTCGGGCGGCGAGGCGCAGCGCCTCAAGCTCGCGGGCTTCCTGGCCGAGGCGGCCAAGAACAGCGCGGCCAGCCGCCAGGCGCTGGCGAAGAAGGGCACGCTGTTCCTGTTCGACGAGCCGACCACCGGTCTGCACTTCGACGACATCGCCAAGCTCATGCGCTCGCTGCGCAAGCTGCTCGAAGCGGGTCACTCGCTGATCGTGATCGAACACAACCTGGACGTGATCCGCAGCGCCGACTGGCTGATCGACCTCGGCCCCGAAGGCGGATCAGGCGGTGGCCTGGTGGTGGCCGAAGGCCCGCCCGAAGAGGTGCGTGAACACAAGACCAGCCACACCGCCAGGGCGCTGCGCGACTACGCGGTCGCCATGGACAAGGTGCACGCGGTGAGTGACGTGGTCGCGGGCTACGCCGTGAAGCGACGGCCTGCGCAGGCCGGCGGCGATGCGGTGCGCATCGTCAACGCCAAGGAACACAACCTCCAGAACCTGAGCGTGGACATCCCGCGCGGCCAGTTCAACGTCATCTCCGGCGTCAGCGGCTCGGGCAAGAGCACGCTGGCGTTCGACATCCTGTTCAACGAAGGCCAGCGGCGCTACCTCGAATCGCTCAACGCCTACGCACGCAGCATTGTGCAGCCCGCGGGCCGGCCCGAGGTGGACGCGGTCTACGGCATCCCGCCCACGGTGGCGATCGAGCAGCGCCTCTCGCGCGGGGGGCGCAAGTCCACGGTCGGCACCACCACCGAGGTCTGGCACTTCCTGCGCCTGCTCTACGTGAAGCTGGGCACGCAGCACTGCGTGCACGATGGCGCGGCCGTGATGCCGCAAAGCCCCGAAAGCATCGCCGCCGCCATCCTCACGCGCTACCGCGGCCGCCACATCGGCCTGCTGGCGCCGCTGGTGGTCAACCGCAAGGGCGTCTACACCGAGCTGGCCGACTGGGCGCGCCCGCGCGGCCACACCCACCTGCGGGTGGACGGCGAGTTCCTGCCCACCACCGGTTTCCCGCGCATCGACCGCTTCAGGGAACACACCATCGAACTGCCGGTGGCCGACGGCGTGGTGGACCCGGCGAACGAGGCCTGGCTGCGCGCCCAACTGGCCAAGGCGCTCGAACTCGGCAAGGGCACGCTGCACCTGCTGACCGATCTGGACGGGCTTGCGACCGCGCTGGCCGAGGGCCGTTCGACCGCCGGCCTGGGCACGCTGGAGGTGTTCTCCACCACGCGCGCCTGCCCGGTGTGCGGCACCAGCTACCCCGAGCTCGACCCGCGCCTGTTCTCCTACAACAGCAAGCACGGCTGGTGCCCCGACTGCGTGGGCACGGGCGTCAGGCTCTCGCGCGAGCAGCGCAAGGCGCTGGACGATTCGGTGCGCGACGACGACCAGAAGGGCCGCGAGCAGAGCTTCGCCGAACCCGAGGTGGAAGACCTGACCGACGAGGCCTGCCCGTGCTGCGAAGGCACGCGGCTGAATGCGCAGGCGCGGGCGGTGCGTTTTGGCGGACTGTCGATCACCGACATCGCGCGCCTTTCCGTCAGCGAGGTGCGGCAGAAGGTGCGTGCGCTGATGGTCGATGGCGGTTTGAGCAGTCGTGAGGCCGACATCGCACGCGACCTGTTGCCGGAAATCGAAAGCCGCCTGGCCTTCCTGGAAGAAGTGGGCCTCTCCTACCTGACGCTCGACCGCGGCGCGCCCACGCTCAGCGGCGGCGAGGCGCAGCGCATCCGCCTGGCCGCGCAGCTGGGCTCCAACCTGCAGGGCGTGTGCTACGTGCTGGACGAGCCGACCATCGGCCTGCACCCGCGCGACAACCAGATCCTGCTGGACGCGCTGCACAAGCTGGGCGACATGGGCAACACCCTGGTGGTGGTGGAACACGACGAGGACACCATCCGCCGTGCCGACCACATCATCGACATCGGTCCCAGCGCCGGCAAACGCGGTGGCCGCGTGGTGGCGCAGGGCACGGTGGCCGACCTGTCGGCCAGCGAAGAGTCGCTGACCGGCCGCTACCTGCTGCACGCGATGAGGCACCCGCTGCAGCCGCGCCGTGCCGTCACCGCCGAGACCGAGCAGATGGAACTGCGCGGCGCCACCCTGCACAACCTGCAGCAGGTGGACGTGGCCGTGCCGCTCAGGCGCCTTGTCGTGGTGACCGGCGTCAGCGGATCGGGCAAGTCCACGCTGGCACGCGACGTGCTGCTCACCAACGTGGCCGAAGCGGTGGCCATGCGCAGCACCTTCGCCGGCCGCCAGGCCTGGGACAACGAGGGCGCGCGCCCGGCCTGGTCCGGTTGCAGCAAGCTGCTGGGCACCGAACCGGTGGACCGCGTGCTCGAAGTGGACCAGACGCCCATCGGCAAGACGCCGCGCAGCTGCCCGGCCACCTACATCGGTTTCTGGGACACCGTGCGCAAGCTGTTCGCCGACACGCTCGAAGCCAAGGCGCGCGGCTACGGGCCGGGGCGCTTTTCCTTCAACACCGGCGAAGGCCGCTGCCCGGCCTGCGAGGGGCAGGGCATGCGCACCATCGAGATGAGCTTCCTGCCCGACGTGAAGGTGCCCTGCGAGGTCTGCCACGGCGCGCGCTTCAACCCCGAGACCCTGGCCGTGACCTGGAAGGGCAGGAACATCGGCGACGTGCTGCAGATGGCGGTGGACGAAGCGGTCGAGTTCTTCGCCAGCATGCCGGCCATCAGCCACCCGCTGCAGCTGCTCAAGGACGTGGGCCTGGGCTACCTCACGCTGGGCCAGCCGAGCCCGACGCTCAGCGGCGGGGAGGCGCAGCGCATCAAGCTGGTGACCGAACTGAGCAAGGTGCGCGACGAAATCGGCCGCCGAGGGCAGAAGGCGCCGCACACGCTGTACGTGCTGGACGAACCGACGGTGGGCCTGCACATGGCCGACGTGGAAAAGCTGATCCGCGTGCTGCACCGGCTGGTGGACGGCGGCCACAGCGTGGTCGTGATCGAGCACGACCTGGACGTGATGGCCGAGGCCGACTGGATCATCGACCTGGGGCCCGAAGGCGGTTCGGGCGGTGGCCGCATCGTGGCGGCGGCGACGCCGGAGGACGTGGTGGCGCTCGGCACGCACACCGGCCAGGTGCTGGCGCCGGTGCTGGCGCGCACCTGAGCCTCAGCGGGTCTGCCCCGTGGCCGGTGCGCCGGCCTGGAGGTAGTCCACGAAGCGCTGGGCCGGCAGGTCCAGCGGCGCGTCGGCGCGCCAGACCACCGACCACTGGCGTCGGATCGGAAAACCCTCCACCGGCAGCAGCACCCAGGGCGTGTCGCGGTGGGCGGCGGATCCGCTGTCCACGGCCAGGGCCGAGATCACGGCCAGCCCCAGGCCAGCACCGACCGCGTGTTTCAGCGCCTCGTTGCTGCCCAGGCTCATGGCCACCCGCGGCGTGAAGCCCTGGGAGGCGAAGTGCTTTTCCGCCACCAGCCGGGTGCCGCTGCCGGGTTCGCGCATCAGCCAGCGCTCGTGCGCCAGCTGCGCCAGCGGCACGCGCTCGCCGGCGCGGGCCAGCGGGTGCTCGCGCGGGGCGATCACCACCAGCGGGTTGTCGCGGAAGGGCAGGCTGTGCAGCGGCAGTTCGTCGGGCGGCAGCATCATCACCGCCAGTTCGTCGGTCTGGCGGTGCAGCCGGTCGATGACGCGGTCGCGGTTTTCCACCGCCAGCTCGATCGCCACCCCCGGGTGGCTGGCGCTGAAGGGCCCCAGCAGATCGGGCACGAAGTACTCGGCGGTGGTCACCGCCGCGATGCGCAGCCGCCCGCGCAGCAGGCCTCGCAGTTCGCCCAGCCGGCCTTCGAAGCGCTGCCAGCAGTCGCTGATGTCGGCCAGGGTGTCGCGCAGCGCCTCGCCCACGGGGGTCAGGCGCACGCCCCGCCCCAGCGGTTCGAACAGCGGCTCGCCCACCAGCTCGGCCAGCTGGCGCAGTTGCGCGCTGACCGTGGGCTGGCTGACGTGCAGTTCGCGCGCGGCCTGCGTGATCGACAGGCGCCGGGCGGCCGCCTCGAAGGAACGCAACTGCTGGGGCGAGGCGCGCAACAGGCGCCGCAGGGCGGTGGGCATGGCGGGGCTCCGGCTAACTGGGTCTTGAACCATAGCTCGGAAGCTATGGTTTACATCAGAATAAAGTATTTTTATTTATCGGAAGGTCTGCCTAAGCTCGCGCCATCTTCAACCCCCACAAGGACATGGTGATGAAAAACGACACGCCCTCCGATCTGCTGTCTGCGACCCAGCCTCCGCTGTGCATCCCGGTGCCCATCACCGTGGCGCATGGCGATGGCATCGGCCCCGAGATCATGCAAGCGACGCTCAAGGTGCTGGCCGCTGCCGGCGCCCGCATCGCGCCGGAAACCATCGAGATCGGCGAACAGCTCTACCGCGCCGGTCACAGCAGCGGCATCGCGCCCGAGGCCTGGGAGAGCCTGCGCCGCACCAAGGTCTTCCTCAAGAGCCCCATCACCACGCCGCAAGGCGGTGGCTACAAGAGCCTGAACGTCACCATCCGCAAAACCCTGGGCCTGTACGCCAATGTGCGTCCCTGCGTGAGCTACGCGCCCTTCGTGGCCACCCTGCACCCGAAGATGGACTTGGTCATCGTGCGCGAGAACGAGGAAGACCTGTACGCAGGCATCGAGCACCGGCAGACCGACGAGGTCTTCCAGTGCCTGAAGCTCATCACCCGCCCGGGCTGCGAAAAGATCGTGCGCTACGCCTTCGAGTACGCCCGCGCCAACGGCCGGCGCAAGGTCACCTGCATGACCAAGGACAACATCATGAAGATGACCGATGGGCTGTTCCATCGCGTTTTCGACGAAATTCGTGCCGAATACCCGGAGATCGAAACCGATCACATGATCATCGACATCGGCGCGGCACGGCTGGCGACCCGCCCCGAGCAGTTCGACGTGATCGTCACGCCCAACCTGTACGGCGACATCCTCAGCGACATCGCGGCCGAACTGACCGGCAGCGTGGGCCTGGCGGGCAGCGCCAACATCGGCGAGCACGTGGCCATGTTCGAGGCCATCCACGGCAGCGCACCCGACATCGCGGGCAAGGGCATCGCCAATCCCAGTGGCCTGCTGCTGGCCGCGGTCATGATGCTGGTGCACATCCGCCAGGCCGACATCGCCGCGCGCATCCACAACGCCTGGCTCTGCACGCTCGAAGACGGCGTGTTCACCGCCGACCTGGCCGGCGCGGGCCGCATCGGCCGCCCCTTCGGCAGCATGGACTTCGCTGACGCGATCATCGAACGCCTGGGTCGGCTGCCCGGGCGGCTCCAGCCGGTGCAGTACCAGAACCCGGCGACACCAGCGGCCGATGCCGCCCGTGTCCCAGCCGCTCCCGTGCGCCGTCCCGCCGCCCGCAAGACCCTCGTGGGGGTGGATGTGTTCGTGCACGAGGGCGGCGGCGATGCGCAGGCGCTGGCCGCGCGCCTGCAGGCCCTGCCCGTGCCAGGGCTGGCGCTGCAGATGATCACCAACCGCGGCGTGAAGGTCTGGCCCGGCGGCTTTGCGGAAACCTTCTGCACCGACCACTGGCGCTGCCGCTTTGTGGCCACCGATGACGGTGCGACCGTGGCGCCGCGCGCCATCGTGGAGTTGCTCGGGGCGCTGACGGACGGCGGCATCGACGTGATCAAGACCGAGAACCTCTGCACCTTCGATGGTGAACGCGGCTTCGCCCTTGGCCAGGGGCAGTGAGCCTGGCCGGGCTTGGGCCATGGGCCGGGACCCGCAGTAGCGGCATCCGCACACCGCGGGCGGGGTCGGGATTTCAGGCTTCAGGGTCCGGTGCTGATCTTTGAGGGCAAAATCACGGCATGTTTGATCGCCTGCGCCGATGGATGCCCACCAAAGAGAGCGTCGCCCACAACCGGTGGCTGCGCTGGATGGGGCCGTCCCTGCTGCACCCCCGGCTGTGGCACCTGTCGCGCCGGGGGGTCGCCCTGGGCGTGGCCATCGGCGTGTTTTTCGCCTTCATCATTCCCATCGCCCAGATCCCCCTGTCGGCTGGGCTGAGCATGTTGTTGCGCGCCAACGTGCCGGCCTCGGTGGTGGCCACGCTGGTCAACTCGCCGCCGACCTTTGCGCCGGTCTACTACGGTGCCTGGAAGGTGGGCAGCTGGATGCTGGGCGAGGACACCAGCGCGGCAGAGGCACCCAGGATACTGGCCGAAGTCGGGCAACATGCGCACGGGGCCGCACCGCCCGAACCCGGCGAAGCTTCCTGGTGGCAACGATGGCAGCAGAATCTGGCCCAGGTGGGCAAGCCGCTGATGCTGGGCGCACTCACCTTCTCGGTGGTGTTCGCCACCCTGGCCTACTTCCTGGTCAGCGCCATCTGGCACCTGCGTGTGCGGCTCAAGCGCCGGCGCCGGGCAACCGCTCGACCCTGACGACCCACCGCCATGCCGCACCAGGTGATTCACATCCACCCGGCTGCGCCCATCCAGCCCGCCGAAGGCGCCCCGTGCAATGGCTGCGGTGTGTGTTGCCTGGTCGAACCCTGCCCGCTGGGACGGACGCTCTCGCGCAAGCGCCATGGCGCCTGCGATGCGCTGCGCTGGGACGACGCGCAGGCGCTGTACCGCTGTGGCGCGATCAGCGATACCGACGGTGTGCTGGGCCCGCGCTTGCGTTGGGCCGCCCCATGGCTGCGGCGTCTGGCCCGGCGCTGGATCGCTGCGGGTATCGGCTGCGACGCCAGCCTGCGCAGCGAACGTTGAACATGCCCGCATGCTGATCTGGCCGCTTCCTGCTCTGCTGACCTGGGCCACGGCCTGGGGCCTGTTCATGGGCCTGCGCATGGCGGGCCTGGGTGACGTGCCGGCCTTCGCCGTGTCGCTGGTGGCAGCCGCTCTGGCCGCCTGGACCGGCCGCACCCCGTGGCGGCGCCTGTTCATGCTGGCGGGATTTCCGCTTTCGCTGCTGGCCAGTGGTGCGGTGGGGGGGCTGCCCGCGTGGGTGTGGCTGCTGCCGCTGGCGCTGCTGCTGGCGCTGTATCCCCTGGGCAGCTGGGGCGACGCACCCCTGTTTCCCACGCCCCGGCACGCCCTGGACGGCCTGGCCCAGAAGGTGCCGTTGCCCGACGGGGCGCTGGTGGTGGACGCCGGTTGTGGCCTCGGTGCCGGTCTGATCGCGCTGCGGCATCAGTACCCGCGGGCGCAACTCCACGGGCTGGAGTGGAGCTGGCCGCTGACCCAGCTGTGCCGCCTGCGCTGCCGCTTTGCGACGGTGCGGCGCGCCGACATCTGGGCGCAGGACTGGGCGGCCTATCGGCTGGTCTACCTGTTCCAGCGGCCCGAGAGCATGCCGCGTGCGGTGGAAAAAGCCACGGCCGAACTCGCGCCGGGCGCCTGGCTGGTCAGTCTGGAGTTTGAGGCGCCGGGCCTCAGGCCGCAGGCTCGGCTGGAAACCGTGCGGGGCAAGCCGGTCTGGCTGTACCAGGCCCCGTTCAGGTGGCGCTGACGTAGAGCCCGCCCGACGCTACCGCCAGAACCAGCACGGCGGCCATGAGCAGCCGCGTGCGTTTGCGCAGCCGCTCGACCGCGTCCACCAGGCGGGTGTTCTGTTCGGCCAGATCGGCCAGGGTCTGGGCGATCTGGTCCTGCGTCTGCTGCAAGCGGGTGAGGTCGTCGCGTGCTGCAGCCAGTTGCCGTTGCAGGGCGTGCACCGCCGGATCGGTGGGGCCCGGCATGGGAATGACGTCCGCGCGCAGATCGGGTGCGGGCGTCATGGTCTCGCGCCGGCGTTCGCGTTGCCGGTCCAGCAAGTCGCGCGCCCCCTTGAGCACCTTGGGGGCGTGCTCGATCACGTCGCCCCAGGGAATCACCTTCAGGGCGGTCAGCCAGGGAATGGCCATGCCGGACGTCCTTTCGTTGACAGCGGCGGTGGCCGCGAGGTGCCCAGCTTAAGCCAGGGAGAACCCAACCGGATGTTGCGCCGTATCAAAGTCTTGCGCCGGTGGCGGCGTACGATGCTTCATTGCGAATATTGTGATTGAAGAGGATTCAATGGACTGGACCGGCTGGATTGAACAATACGGCGAGGCCCGCGTGCTGCTGGTGTGTGGCCTGCTCGCGGGCCTGGCGTTCGGCTTCTTCGCCCAGCGGTCGAAGTTCTGCCTGCGCGCGGCGGTCATCGAGTTCTGGCACGGAAAATTCGGCGAGAAGCTCGCGGTGTGGCTGCTGGCCTTTTCCTCTGCGGTGGTCGCGGTGCAGCTGTTCACCGTGGTCGGCTGGCTGGACGTGGCCACCGCCCGCCAGTTGTCGGCCAAAGGCAGCCTGTCCGGGGCGCTGGTGGGCGGGCTGATCTTCGGGGTGGGCATGGTCATGACGCGCGGGTGCGCCAGCCGCCTGCTGGTGCTGTCGGCCAACGGCAACCTGCGGGCCTTGCTGTCGGGCCTGATCTTCGCGGTGACGGCACAGGCCACGCTCTCGGGCGTGCTGGCGCCGTGGCGCGAGCACATCGCGGGCTGGTGGGTGGTCGACGGCGGACCCGCCCGCAGCCTGCTGGCGCTGGCGGGTGTCGGCCCCATGGACGGACTGGCTTTTGGTGCGGTGTGGATGGTCACGGCCGGCTTCTTTGCCTACCACAGCGGCTGGGGGGTGTGGAAGTGGCTGGGCGGCATCGGCACCGGGCTGGCGGTGGCATTGGCCTGGCTCATCACCTTCCAGGTGCTGGCGCATTCGTTCGAGCCGGTGCAGATCCAGGGCATGACCTTCAGCGGCCCCTCGGCCGAATGGCTGATGCGGGTGCTGAGCAACCCCGCCGAGCCCTGGGACTTCGACCTGGGGCTGTTGCCCGGCGTGTTCCTGGGCTCGCTCATCGGCGCCCTGGTCGGACGCGACTGGAAGCTCGAAGGCTTTGGCGGGGGGTACACGATGCCGCGCTACATCGTCGGCGCCGTCCTCATGGGCTTTGGTTCGATGCTCGCCGGGGGCTGCGCCGTCGGGGCCGGCATGACCGGAGGTGCGATCTTCGCCGTCACCGCCTGGGTCACGCTGGCGGGCATGTGGATCGGCGGCGGCCTGACCGACCGCCTGCTGGACCGCCCGCATCACCGGCAACAACCGGCCCAGTCCGATGCGAACAACCCCCAGCCGACAACGGCACCCTGAGCCCGTTCAGGCCGACCGACGGGCCCTGCGCAGCATCCACCAGCCGGGCCCGGCCACGGCCAGCAACAGGGCCGGGAAGCCGAACACCGGTGCCCAGTCCAGCATGGCCGCCCCCAGGGCAGGGGCCAGCGTGCCACCCAGCGTGTACGACAGCACCAGCACGGCGGTGCTGTTGACCAGGGTGATGCCCTGGTCGCGCGAGCCGATGTCGATCATGGCCAGGGTGTAGAGGCTGCCGCCTGCGCCACCCCAGACAAAAGCGACCACCGCAGCGAGCCATGGCGCACCGGCCACCAGAGGAATGAGCGCAGTGGCCAGGAGGGTGACCAGGGCACAGGCGTGCAGGATGGTCAGCCGAGCGCCGTGTGCGCCGCCCCGGTGGGGCTGTTGCGCCAGCCGGTCCGCCGCCATGCCGGCGGGCAGCATCATCAAGGCGCTGCCCAGGCCGCTGGCCGACACCAGCAGGGCCGCCGTCGTGGCCCCCAGGCCCAGCGCCAGTCCGTAGAGCGGCAGAATGGAAGTCAGGCCACTTTCAAAAAAGCCGCCCACGAAACCGACCGTCATGATCAGCGGATGGGCGCGCAGGGCGTGCCAGACGCCGCGCAGGCCCACGCGGGCGTCGTGCGCATCCCGAGCCGGGGGCAGTTCCGGTATCCACAGGCTGCCGGCCAGACCCAGCAGCAACAGGCCCAGCACCAGCCACAGCGCCACCGGGTTCGTGGGCCCCACCAGCGCCAGCAGCGCCGGGCCGACCACGAAGGTCGTGCCCACCATGGTCTCGAACAGGCCGACCATGCGGCCGCGTTGCTGCGGCGGCGCGAACTCGGCCACCACCGCTTCGGCCAGCACCCAGCGCAGGCCCGAGGCGGCGCCGGCCACGAACTCGAAGGCGAACCAGGCGGGCAACGCGTCGGTGAGCAGGAAGCCTGTGGTCGCGATCACCGGAATCAGGGCCGACAGCCAGAGCGTGGGCCGCCGCCCGAGCCGTTGCGTGATGGCCGACACAAAGGGCGTGATGGCAAAAATGCCGACCCAGCCACTGGCCGCGAACAGGCCGGCCACGGTGGTCGACACCCCGTCGCCCTTGAGCTGCAGCAGCAGCAGGGGCAGCAGCATGAAGTAGCCCACCAGTTCAAAAAACGTGGCGATGAAGATGGCCCACAGGCCGCGGCGGGCCAGCGCAGGGCCTTGCTCTACGGCGGTGGACGGTGGCCCCGGGTGCAGCGGGCCGCTCACGTGGTGGCTCCTTCACTGGGTGCGGACAACACGGCGCGGGCCACTTCGGCAAAACCCGCGCCGCGCGCCTGGCGCGTCACGTACCGCGGGCGATGCGGCAACTGCTGCCAGAAGCGGGCCACGTTGGCCACACCGATGCTGTGCGGGAAGTGACCGAACAGGGCGGCGTCGTTGGTGGAGTCGCCCACAAAGGCCCAGCGGTCGGTCTCCGCGTCGAGCGAGCGACCCAGGTGCTCGCGCACGATCCAGCGCGCGCCAGCGAGCTTGTCGTGCTCACCGATCCAGCCGTTGATGTGGATGGAGCTGACCGTGGCGCGGAGGCCGCCGGATTGCATGAGCCGCACCACACGGGCGATGTCCGCCTCGTCGAGATGCGCGAATTCGCCGTGGTCGATGGCGATGTCCGTCTCGCGCCCGGCACTGTCCTGCGACAGGCGGGCGTGCGGCAACTCGGTCAGCACCTGCTGCGCCACCGTCTGCAGCCGCGTGGCGTTGGCTTGGCGGGTGGCCGGGTCCTGCAGGTAGGCCTTCTGCAAACGCCCATCGCTGCCCCGCCACAGGGCCACCGCACCGTTTTCGGCCACGATGGCGTTGACCGGCCAGGCCAGCGCGAAGGCCTCGCTCCAGCCCGCCGGCCGACCGGTGATGGCGAACACCGGCAGCCCGGCGGCCCGCAGGGCCTGCAGCGCTTCGAGTGCGTCGGGCGTGATCGCACCGTCGGTGGTGAGGGTGTCGTCGATGTCGGTCAGCACGCCGTGGATGCGCGCGCGCTCGGCCCGTGGCCAGTCGGTAAGGTTCAAGGGGTTCATGCAGGGCGATCAGTTTCGCAGATGCGCGAAAACGGGCGCCGCGTTAGAATGCGGGCACCCGAGGAGCGTTGCAGCGCACCCCCGACCCTTGGTCGGCGCGGAGCGTGAGGCTCGGACATCCATGCAACGACGCTCATCCACTGACGTGCGATGGGCTTTTTTTTGCCTGTTCGTGCCAGTGGTTTTTGCCCAACCTCACTGGAGTTTCCATGAACGCACGCATGCCTTCCGCCGTCAACGCCGACTGCGTCATCGCCGACATCGGCCTGGCCGACTGGGGCCGCAAAGAAATCAGGATCGCCGAGACCGAGATGCCCGGCCTGATGGCCATCCGCGAGGAATTCGCGGCCAGGCAGCCGCTCCAGGGCGCCCGCATCACCGGTTCGCTGCACATGACCATCCAGACGGCGGTGCTGATCGAGACCCTGCAGGCCCTGGGCGCCCAGGTGCGCTGGGCCTCGTGCAACATCTTCTCGACCCAGGACCATGCCGCCGCCGCGATTGCCGCCGCCGGTACGCCGGTGTTCGCCGTCAAGGGCGAGACCCTGGTGGACTACTGGGATTACACCCACCGCATCTTCGACTTCGGCCCCAAGGGCGCCGAGGGCGAAGGCCCGAACATGATCCTGGACGACGGCGGCGACGCCACGCTGCTGATGCACCTGGGCAAGCGCGCCGAGAAGGACCTGTCGGTGCTGGCCAACCCCGGCAGCGATGAAGAGCGCATCCTGTTCGCCGCCATCAAGGCCAAGCTGGCCGAAGACAGCACCTGGTACAGCCGCAAGAGCGCCCAGATCATCGGCGTGACCGAAGAGACCACCACCGGTGTGCACCGCCTCAAGGAAATGTCGGCCAAGGGCGCGCTGATGTTCCGCGCCATCAACGTCAACGACTCGGTCACCAAGAGCAAGTTCGACAACCTGTACGGCTGCCGCGAATCGCTGGTCGACGGCATCAAACGCGCCACCGACGTGATGATCGCCGGCAAGGTGGCGGTGGTTGCCGGCTACGGTGACGTGGGCAAGGGCTCGGCCCAGGCCCTGCGCGCCCTGTCGGCGCAGGTGTGGGTGACCGAGATCGACCCCATCAACGCCCTGCAGGCCGCCATGGAAGGCTTCAAGGTCGTGACCATGGAATGGGCCGCCGACAAGGCCGACATCTTCGTGACCACCACCGGCAACCGCGACGTCATCACCTACGAGCACATGGCCGCGATGAAGGACCAGGCCATCGTCTGCAACATCGGCCACTTCGACAACGAGATCCAGGTCGCCAGGCTGGAAGAGAAGTGCCAGTGGGAAGAGATCAAGCCCCAGGTGGACCACGTCATCTTCCCGGATGGCAAGAAGATCATCCTGCTGGCCAAGGGCCGTCTGGTGAACCTGGGCTGCGGCACCGGCCACCCCAGTTTCGTGATGTCCAACTCGTTCGCCAACCAGACCATCGCGCAGATCGAGCTGTTCACGCACCCCGAGGGCTACGACGTGGGCAAGGTCTATGTGCTGCCCAAGCACCTGGACGAGAAGGTCGCGCGCCTGCACCTGAAGAAGGTCGGCGCGATGCTGACCGAGCTGTCGGACGAGCAGGCCGCGTACATCGGCGTGCCGAAGGCCGGTCCGTACAAGCCGGATTCTTACCGCTACTGATCGCCGATGCGCGCTGACCAGTTGCTCGTCGAGCGAGGGTTGGCCGCGTCGCGCTCGCAGGCCCAGCGGCTGATTGCGGCGGGTGTGCGCTGGCGGCTGTCCGGCGGTGACTGGAAACCGGTCACCAAGAACGGCGAGGAGTTGCGCGAGACGGTGGAGCTGCAGTTGCAGGACACGTCCGAGTCGCGCTTCGTCTCCCGCGGTGGCCTCAAGCTCGACGGCGCGCTCGCGCATTGCGGCATCGACGTGACCGGCCTGCGTTGCCTCGACGTGGGGCAGAGCAGCGGTGGTTTCACCGACTGCCTGCTGCAACGCGGTGCCGCGCAGGTGGTCGGCGTGGACGTGGGGCAGGGCCAGTTGCATCCGCAGCTGCGCAGCGATCCGCGTGTGGTCTGCATCGAAAAATGCAACGCGCGTGAGCTGACGGCGGGCCAGCTGGTGGTGCTCGGCGGAGACACGGCGAAGGCGCCCTTCGACCTGATCGTCGGCGACCTGTCCTTCATCTCGCAGACCCTGGTCTGGCCGGCCATCGTGCCGCTGCTCAGACCGGGCGGCCAGTCGTTCGCAGGGCCGCCCCAAGAACGACTGCACCCCCCCGGGGAGCCTGGCGCAGCCAGGGTCGGGGGACATGGTCTGCTCATGCTGGTCAAGCCGCAGTTCGAACTGCAGCCCGAGCACATCGGCAAGGGCGGGCTGGTGAAAGACGCCGCGAGCCACGCGCTCGTGCAGCAACGCATCGCGCAGGCCTGCGAGAACAACGGCCTGCGGCTGCGGGACTATTTTGAAAGCGCCATCACCGGCGGTGATGGCAACCGGGAGTTCTTCGTATGGGCCTGCCCCTGAGTTTCGAGTTTTTTCCGCCCAAGACGCCCGAGGGCGCCGAGAAGCTGCGCGCGGTGCGCCAGCAGCTGTACGCGGTCCGCCCCGAGTTCTGCTCGGTGACCTACGGCGCCGGCGGCTCCACGCAGGAGGGCACGCTGCAGACCGTGCAGGCCATCCTCGATGAAGGCCAGCAGGGCGCGTCGCACTTCACCTGTGTCGGCGCCTCGCGCGACTCGGTGCGCGAGAAGCTGGCCTTGTTCAAGTCCATGGGGCTGCGCCGCCTGGTGGCGCTGCGCGGCGACCTGCCCAGCGGCTACGGCAGCATGGGTGAATTCCGCTACGCCGCCGATCTCGTGGCCTTCATCCGCGCCGAAACGGGTGACCACTTCCACCTGGAGGTGGCGGCCTATCCCGAGATGCACCCGCAGGCCAAATCGCCCGAGGCCGACCTGCAGGCCTACGTCGCCAAGGTCCAGGCCGGTGCCAGCTCGGCGATCACGCAGTTCTTCTTCAACACCGACGCCTACTTCCGCTTCGTGGACGACGCGCACAAGCTGGGTGCCGATGTGCCGGTGGTGCCGGGCATCATGCCCATCATCAACGCCAGCGGCCTGCTGCGTTTCGCCGAGAGCTGCGGTGCCGAGATCCCGCGCTGGATCCGCTTGCGCCTGCAGGCCTTCGGCGACGACACCGAGTCCATCAAGGCCTTCGGCCTGGACGTGACCACCGACCTGTGTGACCAGTTGCGCAGCGCTGGCGTGCCCGCGCTGCACTTCTACACCATGAACCAGAGCGTGGCGACGCTGGAGATCGTCAAGCGACTGCAACTGGGCTAAGCTGCGGGCTGACGCGCGACAGCAGGAGGAGCCGCCATGCCACACCCGATGCCGCGAACCCCGCCTTGCTCCGTGCGCAGCCCAGCCGCCAGTTTCTGGGTGGCGGTGGTGCTGGCGGGCTGCGCGGCGCCACACCTGCCGTCAGCGCCTGTCCCCACGGCACCCCCGGCCGAGACCGCCAGACCAGCGTTGCGCAATGCCGCAGGCCCCGGGGTCAAGAGCGACCTGGCGGTTGCGCCTGTCGCGGTCGAAACCTTGGCCCGGCCGGAGGCACAGGCGCCTGCATCCGCGCCTGCGACGGTGGTGCCCGATGCGGCCGCACCCCTGGCCGCGACGGACACGGCAAGCGCCGCCTTGGAGCCGGGCATGGACAGGCCGTTCGCCAGGGGCAAGGCTTCCTGGTACGGAACGGGCTTTCACGGTCGCCGCACGGCGAGCGGCGAGCGCTACGACATGCACGCCTTCACCGCAGCCCATAGAACCTTGCCGTTCGGCACCCGCCTGCGGGTGCGCAGCGTGCACACCGGCCGGGAGGTGGTGGTGCGCATCAACGACCGGGGACCCTACAAACACCAGCGTGTCATCGATCTCAGCCGCGCAGCCATGCTCGCGCTGGGCACGCTGGAGCGTGGGGTGACGGAGGTCGAACTGCGGCGAGAATGACGGCGGCCAAGCCACCGACCTCGCCACCAAAGCGGTGGCGGAGCCCCTTTGCCGGACGGTGGCCTGTGCGTTCGACAACACCCTGCATGGTGCGAACCGGGCTGGCCTCAAGGTGGCGAGCCACATCCATGGCCGCACCATGGATCCCACCAACGGGGTGATCGAGGCCGGCGACAACATCGTCTCGACCCGCACGCTCTGCGGCGGCGCCTACACCCGGTCGCCCACGGCCTGTCTCGGCAGGGCATCACGGTAGGTTTGGCCGACCCGAGCGACCCGCCCGCCGGCAGGTCAACTCCCCGGGGGCAGCGACCCGCGAAGCGGCGCAGCGTGGGGGCTGCGGTTCTGGTGACGCGATGCCGACCGGTGCGCGTTTCCAGGACGCGCTCAGCGCCTGACCCGCACGGTCAACATCGGGGATGCCAGGCCGCTCGCCCGCCAACCAGGCACCACCACGCACCGCCAGCTTGACGCCGACGAGTTGAAGAAAGCCGGGGTGAGCACCGCCACGGTCCGCCTGTCGATCGGCATCGCGCACATCGACGACCGGTCACCGATCGGGAGCAGGTGCAGCTTTGACCTGGATCAACTCGCGGTGAGAAGGCTGGGCAGACCAGCCAGTGGCGCCCGTTTCTTTTGACCTGCGACAAAGCCGCGCCAAGGCATGGCGTTTTCAATCCGTCAGCGGGGATGTTCCCGCCACGAGGAAGAAGTTGATCATGTTCAAGAAGCAAATCGTTGCCATCGCTGCCTTTTCGATGCTCGCGGGCGTTCCCGCCATGGCCCAGGACTTCAAGGCCGGTGACCTGCTGGTCCGTACTCGGGCGGTTCATCTGGACAGCGCCAACAAGGACAGCACCGGTCTGGACCTGTCTGTCAACAACAAGTGGCTGCCTGAGGTGGACTTCACCTACTTCTTGAGTCCCAATCTGGCCGTTGAATTGATCCTGACCGTGCCGCAAAAGCACACACTGTCCGCCGGCAGTGCAGAAATTGGCAGCCTCAAGCACCTGCCGCCCACCCTGACCGTCCAGTACCACTTTCCCACGGGAAGCGTCAAACCCTATGTGGGCGCGGGCTTGAACTACACCCGCTTCAGTTCAGTGAACTTGCCTGCGGGCGTTGACATCAAGCGCAACAGTGTGGGCGCTGCGCTGCAAGCGGGTGTCGATATCCCGATCGGCAAGGACATGTACCTCAACTTCGACGTGAAGAAGGTCTACATCGGTACCAAGGTTTCGTCGGGTGGCAGTGAGATTGGCAAGTTCAAGGTGGATCCGGTGCTGGTGGGCGTGGGCCTGGGTTGGAAGTTCTGATCCAGTGCTCCGTCACGGCTGACCACCCGCTTGTGATCGTCGGGAGCGCCTGGCAGGAGAGCGCGGGGCCTTTCACGGTCCCGGCGCATCTTGGCGCTGGAGTGTCCGCAAGCGGGAGGCGGGCTGCCGTCGAGCGCCTCCGTCGCAGCGATGCCTGCTCCGGAACACCGCTCGGGTCAACCGGGGGAAACCTCGTCCAGGCCGCCCAAGGGTGGCAGGGCGCCGGTGGCCGGGCGCACCTGGTCGCCATCGATGCGTCTTTGACGCAGCGGAGTTCCCAGCGCCCAGCGCCAGCGAGTTCTCCGGCTTCAGGTCCTGT
>CAYRWN010000003.1:0-98849 GCA_964428045.1 uncultured Hydrogenophaga sp.
TGCCTCGATCATGCATGCCTCGCGTCACTTCTGGACTTGTTCAGCGTAGCCCTAGTGAACACCGCTGACCGGACCTGACAGCCTTCAGAGCCGCTCGGGCGGTCGCAGTGGCCGCATGCCCCAGGCCAGTCGCGAGCCCGCCCCCACCACGGCGCCCACCCCCCAGAACACGCCGGCGGCACCGATCAGCACACCGGCCGACCCGAACAGCAGCGGCATGAGCACACTGGAAGCGTTGATGGCCATGGACCGCAAACCCAGCGCTTCGCCGTGCCGGTGCTTGGGTGTGATCTGGTGCAGGGTGCTCATCACCATGGGTTGCACCGAACCCAGGGCCACCCCCAGCAGGACCGAGAGCGCGCCCATCAGCCAGGGCGTATGCACCAGCGGGTACATGGCAAAAAGGAGCGCGGTGCTGACCATGGCGACGCCAATCACCGTGCCCTCGTGCAGGCGTGCGGCCAGCCACGGCATGAGCAGGCGGATGCCGGTGGCGGCCAGCGCAAACGCCCCCAGGATGGTGCCGATGACCGTGGCCGAGAACCCCAGCTCGTGCCCCAGCACCGGCACCAGAAAGGTGTGCACATCCCAGCAGGACGACAGCATCCAGTTCATCAGCATCAGTTGGCGAAAGGGCCTGTCGCGCAGCAGGTTCCACGACGAACCCCTGCCGGGCACACCGCTGAGGTCGGCCACCGGGTGTTCGGGCACGCGGCGCAGCCACCACCAGGCCATTGAGGGCAACAAGGCCATCAGCAGGAACGCAGCGCGAAAACCGCTGGCATCGATCAGCAGCCCCGCCAGGAAGGGCCCCAGAAAGTTGGAGATGGAAGGTCCGATCGCAACCCAGCTGAAGACCTGACGCAACTCGGTGGCGTCGCCGGCCAGGTGGCCGGCGTGGCGTTGCAGAGCGATCATGGCCAGGCACACCGCCGCGCCACTGCACAGCGCCGTGACGCACAAGACGCCAAACGCGGGCCAGGCCACCGCCAGCAGGCCACCCGCTGTGGCCACCGCACTGGCGAGCACAAAGGGTTTGAACAGGCCGCGCCGCTCGGCATAGCGTCCGGCGGGCAGGGCCAGAAACAGCTGGGCCAGCGCGAACAGCGCCAGCAGCACGCCCACCGCGGCAGCGCTGTACCCCTCGCGCAGCGCCATCAGCGGCGCGGCCATGCGAAAGCCGGTCATCCCCGCGTGCACACAGATCTGCGCGCCGATCAGGCGGGCCAGTGCGGTGCGCGTGCCGGGTTTCAAGTGCGGTCGGCGTCGGGCGCGTCCAGCAGGTCGGTCGGCAACAGGGCCGCTGCCTTGTCTTGCGGCAGAGCCTCCACCGTCTTGAGCGCTCGGCCCATGGCGCGGCTGCGGGTCTCGGCCGCGTCCAGGGTGTTGAGCACGGTCTGGGTCTGGTTCTTGACTTTCGCGAGCACGTCGCCGAACTTTGCGAACTCGGTCTTGACCGCGCCCAGGACCTGCCAGACCTCGCTGCTGCGCTTTTCCAGCGCCAGCGTGCGAAAGCCCATCTGCAGCGCATTGAGCATGGCCATCAGCGTGGTGGGGCCGGTCAGCGTGACGCGGTGCTCGCGCTGCAGCGCTTCCATCAGACCCGGGCGGCGCAGCACCTCGGCGTACAGGCCCTCGGTCGGCAGGAACAGGATGGCGAAGTCGGTGGTGTGCGGTGGCTCCAGGTACTTCTCCGCCATCGACTTCGCTTCGAGGCGTATGCGCTGTTCCAGCCCGCGCGCAGCCAGCTCGGCGCCCTCGGCATCGGCGCGCTGTTGCGCGTCCAGCAGGCGTTCGTAATCTTCGTTGGGGAACTTGGCGTCGATCGGCAGCCAGCACGGTGCGCCGTCTTCGCCCCGGCCCGGCAGGCGCACGGCGAAGTCCACCATGTTGCGGCTGCCCGGTCGCGTGGCCACCTGGGTGGCGTACTGGTCGGGAGCGAACACCTGCTCCAGCAGCGCGCCCAGTTGCGCCTCGCCGAACATGCCGCGGGTCTTCACATTGCTCAGCAGGTGCTTGAGGTCGCCCACGCCCTGGGCCAGGTTCTGCATCTCGCCCAGACCCTTGTGGACCTGCTCCAGCCGCTCGGCCACCTGCTTGAAGCTCTCGCCCAGACGGGTTTCCAGCGTGCTCTGCAGCTTCTCGTCCACCGTGGCGCGCATCTCGTCGAGCTTGGCGGCGTTGCTTTGCTGCAATTGCGCGAGCTGGGTTTCCAGCGTGGTGCGGATCTCGTTCAGGCGGCGCGCGTTGCCTTCGCTCATGTCCTGCAGCCGCTGGGTCAGCGTGTCCGCCAGGGTACCGCGCAACTGCACCAATTGCTGCGCAAAAGCGTCTATCTGTGCGTTCTGCGTGCGGGTGGCTTCCTGCGCCTGCTGGGTCATGCCCAGACTGATCGCCTGCAGCTGCTGCGTCAGCGTGTCGCCCAGGGTGCCGCGCAGCTGCAGCAGTTGTTGCGCAAAGGCGTCGAGTTGTGTGTTCTGCGTGCGCGTGGCCTCGGCGTCCTGACGCGTGAGCGTTTCCTGGAAGGTCGCCAGCGTCTGCTGGATTTCCTGCCGGCCAGCACGGGCGTTGTCACCCACCTCGCGGCGCAGTTCACTCTCCGCCCGCTCCACACGTTGGCCGATCTGCAGGGTTTGGGCCAGGATCTGCTGGCGGTGCGCAACGTCTGCCGCGTCTGCGGGTGGTCGGCGCAGCAGCAGCCACAGACCCAGCAGCAGGTTGAGCACCACCAGGGCCAGCAGCACCCAGGTCAGGGTTTCCGTGTTCACTGGACCACCCTCCGTGCTGCGCAATGCGGGGCTGAGCGCCGTGGGAGCGGCCCGGCGGCGCTCATGCCGCCAACGCTTCAGGGTTGATGGGCGTGAGCGCACGACCCTGGGTGAGGAAGCCGATCAGGTTGTCGGCGGCCAGGTTCGCCATGGCCCTGCGGGTGGGCAGGGTGGCGCTGGCGATGTGCGGTGTGAGCACCACGTTGGGGATCGTGAGCAGATCCGGGTGCACCTGGGGCTCACCTTCAAACACATCCAGTCCTGCGGCCGCGATGCGCTGCTCGCGCAAGGCCAAGGCGAGTGCCGCATCGTCCACGATGCCACCGCGCGCGATGTTGACCAGCGTGGCGGTGGGTTTCATCTGCGCGATCTCGGCCGCTCCGATGGCATGGTGCGAACTGGCACTGTAAGGCAGTACCAGAATCAGGTGGTCGGCCTGCGCGAGCAGGTCCGCCTTGGTGACATAGGATGCCTTGCACTCGGCCTCGGTGGCCGCATCCAGCCGCGACCGGTTGTGGTAGATCACACGCATGCCGAACCCGTGTGCACCGCGCCGCGCGATGGCCTGGCCGATGCGGCCCATGCCCAGGATGCCCAGGGTGCTGCCGTGCACCTCCGCGCCGGCAAACATATCGAGCGCCCAGCGGTTCCACCGGCCCGCACGCAGAAAGTGCTCGCTCTCGGTGATGCGCCGCGCCGTGGCCATGAGCAGCGCAAAGCCGAAATCGGCGGTGGTTTCGGTCAGCACGTCGGGCGTGTTGGTGGCCAGCACACGGGCTGCCGTGAGAGCCGACACGTCGAAATTGTTGTACCCGACAGCGATGTTGCAAACCACCTTCAGTTGCGGACAGGCGGCCAGCAAGTCGGCCCCGATGCGCTCACTGCCGGTGGTGAGCACACCGGCCTTGCCCTGCAACCGCTGCACCAGTTGCGCAGGTGTGAACGGCTGGTCGGTGTCGTTGGTCTCGACGTCGAAATGGGCGCGCAAACGCGCCACCACCTCGGGAAAGACCGCCCGGGCGATCAGCACCGATGGTTTTCTCGGATCGGTCATGCGGTTCAGACCGCCAGCAGGTCGACCTCGAAGAGCAACGTGGCGTTGGGCGGGATCACGCCGCCAGCACCACGGGCGCCATAACCGAGCGCCGCAGGAATGACCAGGCGGCGCGTGCCACCCACCTTCATGCCCTGCACGCCCTCGTCCCAGCCCTTGATGACGTGACCGGCGCCGAGCGGAAATTCGAAGGGCTGGCCACGGTCCTTGCTGGAGTCGAACTTGCCGCCCTGCACGCCATCGTTGAACAGCCAGCCGGTGTAGTGCACCTGCACGGGGCGGCCGGCCTTGGCTTCGTCGCCGTTGCCAACCACGGTGTCTTCGTACTGCAGGCCGCTGGGGGTGGTGATCATGTGGGTTGTCCTTGTATGGGGAAGTGGAGAAGGAAAGCTCTCGATTATCCCAGCCAATGCGTGAAGCTGGCCACCGGTTCGCGCGGCGTGTGAAAGCCGTTGACCGGATCGGACGGATCGGCATAGCCCAGCGCCATGCCGCAGACCAGCATTTCGTTTTCGCCCGCACCGATGTGCGGCAGGATGATTTTCGAGAAACCGTTCCAGGCCGCCTGTGGGCAGGTGTCCAGCCCGTGGGCTTTGGCCGCCACCATGATGTTCTGCAGGAACATGCCGTAGTCCACCAGGGAGCCGCGGCCCATGACCTTGTCGAGCGTGAACATCAGGCCCACCGGCGCGTCGAAGAAGCGGAAGTTGCGCTGGTGCTGGGCGTGCATCTTGTCCTTGTCGCCCTTGGTGATGCCCAGCAAGCCGTACAGGCTCCAGCCGTTCTCGCGGCGGCGGTCGATGTAGGGGCTGACCCACTTTTCCGGGTAGTAGTCGTACTCCTCTCTGTACTGCTCGACCAGCGAAGGGTCGGCGCGCAGCGCGTCGTGGGCGGCGCAGCACTGCTCCACCAGGCTGTCGCGGCTGTTGCCCTGCAGCACATACACCTTCCAAGGCTGGGTGTTGGTGCCCGAGGGCGCGCGGCTGGCCACCTGCAGCAGGTGCTCGATCGTCTCGCGCGGCACCGGCCGGGGCAGGAAGGCGCGCGCGGACAGGCGGGTGGTGATGGCCGCATCCACACTGGCGGCGTCGATCACCGGGGCGGTGACCGCAGGGTTCTGGCTCATGAAAGTCTCCTGTATGTGACGTTTACGTCAACGTCAATTATGGCAAGCCGGGCCGACCGCACGCTGCCGGCGGTCAGGCGATGGTCTGCAGTGTGGCCTTGAGCCGCTCCGGCAGGGGCACGGGGCGGCGGGTCTGGCGGTCCACATACACATGAATGAAGTGGCCACAGGCCGCCGCCAGCGGCTCACCCTGCGCGAACAGGCCGACCTCGTAGCGCACGCTGGAGCGGCCCAAGTGGGCCACGCGCAGCCCGGCCTCGATGGTCTGGGGAAAGGCCAGCGGTGCGAAGTAGTTGCACTGGGTCTCGATCACCAGACCGATCACGCCGCCGGCGTGGATGTCGAGCGCACCCTGCTCAATGAGCCAGGCATTGACCGCCGTATCGAACCAGCTGTAGTAGACGACGTTGTTGACGTGTCCGTAGACGTCGTTGTCCATCCAGCGCGTGCTGATGGAGCGGAATGCACGGTAATGGGCCCGGGCTTGGGCCCGGGGGCGAAGCGGTGCGGCAACAGGGGTGTTCATGCGGGCCATTCTGCCCGTGACACCCTCAGGTCGCTGTCACCACCGTGCCGGGTAAAGCGCCTGCCCGCGCGGCCCAGCGGGCGTGGTAGCCCAGCGCCACCCGGTAGGTGTTGACCTGCACCTGAACGGTCGCGTCCAGATCGGTGCCATAGCCACCCGCCATGGCAAAGGCCAGCGGCACGCGGCGCTGCCAGGCCCAGTCCATGACGCGACGGTCGCGCGCCTCCAGGCCGTCGAAGCTGAGCTTGAGCCGCCCCAGCCGGTCGCCTTCGTGCGGGTCGGCGCCGGCCAGGTAGATCACCAGGCCGGGTTCGAATCGACGCTCCAGCTCTTCAAGGGCACGCTCCAGCGCTTCCAGATAGACCGCGTCACCGGTGCCGTCGGGCAATTCCACGTCCAGGTCGCTGGGCTCCTTGCGGAATGGGAAATTCTTTTCGCCATGCAGCGACAGCGTGAACACCGAATTGTCCTGAGCAAAGATGCGCGCCGTGCCGTTGCCCTGGTGCACGTCCAGATCGACGATGGCCACCCGCAACGGACCACCCGCCCTGTGTCGACGCGCATGTTCGGCCTGCATCAGCCGGGCGGCGACGGCGGCGTCGTTGAACACGCAGAAGCCGCTGCCCTTGTCGGCGTACGCGTGGTGCGTTCCACCGGCGATGTTGGCGGCGATGCCCTCCCCGCCCAAGGCGGCACGGCAGGCCTGGATGGTGGCGCCCACCGAGCGCCGGGCCCGCTCGGCCATGGCCGGGCTCCAGGGGAAACCGATCTCGCGCTGGGCCGCAGCGCCCAGGGTGCCTTGCTGCACGGCCTGGATGTAAGCCGGGCTGTGCACCAGCGCCAGCTCGCCGTCTGTGGCCGGCATCGCCTGCCCCAGCTGGATGCCGGGCAGCTCGGCCTCCAGCCGTTCGCGCAACCGTGCGTACTTGGCCATGGGAAAACGGTGCCCTTCGGGCAGGGGCAGAACAAACTGGGTGGCGTAGAAGACGTGCACGGCCCGATTGTGGCGCGCACCGTCCGGCGGGTTGGCGACCCGGGATTTAGAAAGTTACATCTAGATTGCTGCAGCGCACCAAAAACCACTTGCACTGTCACAGTGCATCCCTATAATTCGAATCATGTTGCAGTGCAGCAAACGGAACGCGAACAACAGCGTCCAGACAGCGCGGTGTTCACGACGCGGCCTTCAACTGCCCTTTTTTCATCACCCTCCCAGGAGCAAAGAACCATGTTGACCGCTGAACAAATCGTTGCCGCCCAGAAAGCCAACATCGAAACCCTCTTCGGCCTGACCCAGAAAGCCTTCGAAGGCGTGGAGAAGCTGGTTGAACTGAACGTGCAGGCCACCAAGGCCGCTCTGAGCGAGTCCGCCAACAACGCCCAGGCGATGCTGTCTGTCAAGGACGCCCAGGAACTGCTGACGCTGCAAGCCGGCCTGATGCAGCCCCTGGCCGAAAAGACCGTGGCCTACAGCCGCCACCTGTACGACATCGCTTCGGGCACCAGCGCCGAATTCGGCAAGGCCGCCGAAAGCCAGGCCACCGATGCCCAGAAGAAGTTCATGGCCCTGGTGGACAACGCCGCCAAGAACGCCCCCGCCGGCTCCGAAACCGCCGTGGCCGTGATGAAGAGCGCCGTTTCCGCCGCCAACAACGCCATGGAATCGGTGCAGAAGGCCGTCAAGCAAGCCACCGAAATGGCCGAAGCCAACTTCAACACCGTCACCGCCCAGGCTGTCAGCGCCGCCAAGGCCCCCGCCAAGAAGCGTTGATTTGACCGGACGGATCGCCGCTGATCGGGGTTTTGTCATCCGTCAAGGCGATCACAATCGAACCCAAGGACACTGGCGCACGGCTCTGGAGAGCGGCGCCGGTCATCCAAGCCGCTTTCTCTGGTTGTCTCCTCGGGTCCTTTTCGAAATTCGGTTTCATCGGACCCCTTCAAGCCCCTGCCGCAAGGCCGGGGCTTTTTTTCGCCTGTCAGCGCCTCGCCTCAGCCACCCACCAGGCGCAGCTTGGCCATTTCGGCCTTGAGCTGCGGCAAGGCCTCCAGCATGGCCGCACGACCGGCGGCAATCGAACGCTGGCGCGCTGAAAAGTCGGCGCTGCCCACGCCACTGAGGGCCGGCCTCACCACCACTTCGGCCCCTCGGAGCTCGTGGCGGTTGATGGTCTGGCCCATGATGGCGGTGGTCTGCAGCAAGGTCTTGAGCAAGCCACTGGCGTCGTTGCCTTGCGGGTCGCTGGAAATGTCCACCGCCAGCACCACCTCGGCCCCCATGGCACGCGCCTGACTCACAGGCACGGGTGCGACCAGGCCACCGTCCACGTAGTCGCGCCCCGAGATGGACACTGGCGTGAATACGCCGGGTACCGCGCTGGAGGCACGCACCGCCAGCGCCGTATCGCCGCGGCGGAACAGCGTGCCTTGCCCGCTGCCCAGGTCGGTGGCCAGAATGCCCAGCGGCATCGCCATCTGCTCGATCAGGCGACCGCTGACCGCCTGCCGGACGTAACGGGCCAGCGCATCGCCCTTGAGCACACCGCGACCGTTGAACGGCAGGGTCCAGTCGGTCAGCGTGGCTTCTTCCATGGCCAGGGCGGAACGCTCCAGTTCGGCACCGTTGTGGCCACTGGCGTACAGCGCCGCCACCAGACTGCCGGCCGACGTGCCCACGACCAGTTCGGGGCGGATGCCGTTCTGCTCCAGCACCTGGATCACGCCCACATGCGCGAAGCCGCGTGCAGCACCGCCGCCCAGCGCCAGACCCAGCCGCGGCAACCGGCGGGCGGGTTCGGGCACCACCGGTGTGGTCGCAACCGGTGGTTTTGCCGGCTCCGGCACGGTGGGCACACTGGAACAACCCACCAGCAACCCGACCAGGCCGGCCACCATCAATACTTTACTGATAACCATTCTCGTTTGTGTTAGCATCATGTTTGCTGTTACCGACCGCCACTGCACCGGCGGTGGTCAGTACCCTTTATTCGTCCCATTCATTCATTCACATTCGCCCAGACCATGCGCAAACCGGCTCAACTCTCGACCGTCCTGGCAACTGCGTTTGCCGCCCTCACCCTGTCCACCACGGTGGCCGCGCAGGACAAGGTGCTCAACATCTACTCGGCCCGGCACTACCAAACGGACAACGCGATCTACGACACCTTCACCAGAACGACCGGCATCAAGATCAACCGAGTGGAAGCCGATGATGCCGGCATTGTCGCCCGTCTGCGGGCCGAAGGCTCGGCCTCGCCGGCCGACGTGGTGCTGCTGGTGGATGCCGCCCGCCTGGCTGCCGCCGACAGCCAAGGGATGTTCCAGCCGATCAAGTCCGCCAAGCTGGACGAGGCCATTCCGGCCAAGCTGCGCGCGACGCCCACAGCCAACGGCGTGACCTGGACAGGCTTCTCCACCCGTGCCCGCGTCATCGCCTACGACCCCGCGCGCGTCAAGGCGGAGGACGTGGCCACCTACGAGCAGCTGGCCGATCCCAAGCTCAAAGGCATGATCTGCACCCGCTCCGGCTCCCACCCGTACAACCTGTCGCTGTTCGCCACCGTGATCGAGCGCATCGGTGACCAGAGGGGCGAAGCCTGGCTCAAGGGCATCGTCGACAACATGGCCCGTGCACCCAAGGGTGGCGATACCGACCAGATCCGCGCCGTGGCGTCCGGTGAATGCGCCGTGGCCATCACCAACAGTTACTACGCCGCCCGCCTGCTGCGTTCCAACAAGCCCGAAGACAAGGCCGTGATGGACAAGGTGCGCCTGGTGCATCCCAACCAGGCCACCAGCGGTACGCACGTGAACATCGCCGGCGGAGCGGTTGCCCAGCACGCCAAGAACCGCGACAACGCCATTGCTTTCCTGGAGTTCCTGGCCAGCCCGTTTGCCCAGGACTACTTCGCCAACGGCAACAACGAATACGCCGCTGCCAAGGGCGTGAAGATCGACAACCCGGCCCTGCGTGCCCTGGGCGGGGAAGGCTTCAAGGTCGAAGAGGTGCCGCTGGCCGCCGTCGCCAAGAACCTGACCAAGGTGCAGCAGATGCTCGACCGCGTCGGCTTCAAATAAGCGCCCCCGCGCCGCTGAGGAGGACAACGCGAGTGAGTCGGCCAAGCCGGCTTCACCGCGTTTCTGCTTTCAAGCCAAAGGCCCGCTTCCGCAGGGCTTTTGGCTTTCAGTACACCTGCGGTATGTAAATCTCGCCGGGCACCTGGTGGCGGCGGTAGTCTTCGTGGCGGATGCGTTCGGGCAGCTCGATGACCGGGCGTTCGATCTCGTGGTACGGCATCTGCGACAGCAGGTGGTGGATGCAGTTCAGGCGCGCCTTCTTCTTGTCGTCCGCCGGCACCACCCACCAGGGCGATTCCGGGATGTGGGTGCGCTCGAGCATCACTTCCTTGGCCCTGGTGTAGAGCTCCCAGCGGCGGCGGCTCTCCAGGTCCATGGGGCTGAGCTTCCACTGCTTGAGCGGGTCGTGGATGCGGCCCAGGAAGCGGATCTCCTGCTCCTGGTCCGACAGCGAGAACCAGTACTTGATGAGCTGCACACCCGAGCGGATGATCATCTTCTCGAACTCCGGCACGTCGCGGAAGAACGCTTCGTATTGTTCGTCGGAGCAGAAACCCATGACTTTCTCGACCCCGGCGCGGTTGTACCAGCTGCGATCGAACAGCACGATCTCGCCCGCCGCGGGCAGGTGCTGGGTGTAGCGCTGGAAGTACCACTGCGTGCGCTCGCGGTCGCTGGGCGCGGGGAGCGCCACCACCCGGCACACGCGCGGGTTCAGCCGCTGCGTGATGCGCTTGATCGCCCCGCCCTTGCCCGCTGCGTCGCGCCCCTCGAACAGGATCACCACCTTGTGACCGGTGGCCACCACCCAGTCCTGCAGCTTCACCAGCTCGGCCTGCAGCCGGAACAGTTCGCGGAAGTAGATGCGCCGGCTCTCTTTCTGTTGCAGCAGCTCCTCGGCACCGATGTCGCCCACGAGCTCGTCCACGTGACGATCCTCGATCTCCATCTCCAGCTCTTCGTCGTAGCCGTCCATCAGGTCGGTCAGGATGCGGCTGTGCAGGTCGGCGTGGTCGAACATGGGCGTGGCCAGAAGTCAAAACCGCCAGCCTAGGCAGGCGGTGTGACGGCTCCGTGAAAGCGCCGTGACAGCAGGACTGGTCAAGTCCGCCGACCACGGGCCATAATTGACGTTTACGTCAACGTCAATTCACCACTTCACGAGGAGCAACACATGGACATCGCAGGCAAAGTCTTCATCGTCACCGGCGGCGCATCGGGTCTGGGCGAAGGCACGGCGCGCATGCTGGCCGCCAACGGCGGCCAAGTCGTCATCGCCGACATGCAGGCCGAGAAAGGCGAAGCGGTCGCCAAGGACATCGGCGGTGACTTCGTCAAATGCGACGTCAGCAACGAAGCCGACGGCCAGGCCGTGGTGGCAAAGGCCGTGTCCATGGGCAAGCTCATGGGCCTGGTCAACTGCGCTGGCATCGCCCCGGCCGAAAAGACCGTGGGCAAGCACGGCGCCCACAGCCTGGCGCTGTACACCAAGACCATCATGGTCAACCTGGTGGGCAGTTTCAACATGATCCGCCTGGCGTCGGAAGCCATGTGCAAGAACGAACCCGAAGCCACCGGCGAGCGCGGCGTGATGATCAGCACCGCCAGCGTGGCCGCGTACGACGGCCAGATCGGCCAGGCCGCCTACGCGGCCAGCAAGGGCGGCGTGGTCGGCATGACCCTGCCCATCGCGCGCGACCTGGCCCGCAACGGCATCCGCAACATGACGATTGCCCCCGGCATCTTCGGCACGCCCATGCTGTTCGGCATGCCGCAGGAAGTGCAGGACGCCCTGGCCGCCGGCGTGCCCTTCCCCAGCCGCCTGGGCACCCCGCAGGACTACGCCAAGCTGGCCAAGCACATCTTTGAGAACGACATGCTCAATGGCGAAGTGATCCGCCTGGACGGCGCCATCCGCCTGGCGCCGCGCTGATGGCAGTCGCAGGTGCCCGCTGCGGCCTTCAGAACTTCTCGGGCCGCAGCACTTCGACTTCCGACAGGTACGCCACCATGGCGTAGTTCGCATAGAAGCGCGCTTGCAGGTGCGCCAGCAGGGCTTCGGCCTACGCACGGGCGCAAATCACTTCGAGCCGGATGTTGCGCGATTCGTCCCAGCTCGCGTCGCGCACGCCCCGGCTGCCTTTGCCACGGGCATCGGAAAACGTGTAGCCGCGAATGGCCATGCGATCCATGTCCCGGATCAGCAGGGGTTCCAGCGAAGCTTCGGAAAAGACCGTAAGCAACGTTCGTTTTTCGGTGTGCATGCTGGTCATGGTGCCGCTCCGGCCAGTCGGGTGGCCATCCAGTGGTAGAGGGGAATGCCCACGATGATGTTGAAGGGAAAGGTCACCCCCAGGGAACCTGCCAGCGAAACGGCCGGGTTGGCTTGCGGAACCGCAATGCGCATGGCTGCGGGGACTGCGATGTAGGAGGCCGATGCCGCCAGCGTGGCGAGCATGGCCATCCCGCCCACCGAAAAGCCCAGCAGCCAACCGGTGCCCAGTCCCAGCACAGCCGAAACCAGCGGCATGCCGATGCCAAACGTGATGAGCGACAGGCCCCGGCGACGGATTTCACCGACCTGGCGGCTGACGATCAATCCCATCTCCAGCAAGAACAGCGCCAGAACGGCCTTGAACAGGTCGAAATACAGCCCGCTGATGGGTTTGAGTCCGCCAGGGCCAGCGGCCCAGCCGATCGCCATGCCGCCCAGCAGCAGGGTCACGCCCTTGCCCAGAAAAGCCTCGTGCGACAGCGCCTTCCAGTCGGTGTTCTTGTCAACACCCCGGGCCAGCACAATGCCCACCAGAATGGCCGGGATCTCCATCACCGCCAGGATGGCTGCCATCTGGGGCTCCACCAGGATGCTGCGCGACGCAAACCACGAAACGGCCACGGCGAAGGTGGCCACACTGACCGAGCCGTAGTGGGCGGCGGTCGCTGCCGCGTTGACACGATCGAAACCGAAGACCGATCGCAGGCAGGCGAAGGCAATCAGGGTTTGCACACTGCCCAGCACAATCACCGCAACCAGCTGCGGCACCAAGGGCCCCAGCGGCTGGGTGGTCAGCCCCTGCCCACCCTTGAGGCCGATGGCCAGCAACAGGAAAATGGTCAGCGACTCATAGAGGGCACTCGGCAGCTTCAGCTCGGAGCGCAGCAGGCCGGCCACAAGCCCGAAGAGGAAGAAAAGGATGACGGGGTCTAGGGTGGTCATGATGCTGGGGCCGGATTCTGGCACAGACCGTCCGACTCATCCGGACTTGAGCACAGGGCGCAGGGCGGCGGCGAGCCCTGGTCCGGCAACACCTCCGGCTTTTTGGCCTGCACAGACCACCCGCCGCTTCACCGGTACGCCACGCGCGCCTGCTTCACATCGATCAGGCCCTGCACCGCTTTCTCCAGCGCGTCGTGGCGCAGACTGCGCATGCCTTCGGCCACGGCGGCGTCAAAAATCTCCGAAGGCCTGGCCCGGTTCTGGATGAGGGACTTGATGGCACGGCTGTTCTGCAGGATTTCGTAGACGCCCAGCCGGCCTTTGTACCCCTTGCCGCCGCAGTGCTCGCAACCCACAGCGTGGCGCAGGCGGACCTGCCCCGGGGTCTGCACGCCCGCCGCCTGCAGCAGGCGGGCGGTGGTCTGCTGTGCGCTCAGCTCACTGCCTTCCATGTACGCCTGGAGCAATGCGGTCCAGTCGTCTTCGCTCAGTGGCCGCTCGTGGGCGCAATGGGTGCACAGCGCACGCACCAGGCGCTGGGCCACGATGCCCAGCAGCGAATCGGCGAAGTTCATCGGGTCCATGCCGAGATCCAGCAGGCGCACCACGCTTTCGCTGGCGTTGTTGGTGTGCAGGGTGGACAGCACCAGATGCCCGGTGAGCGAGGCTTCGATGGCGATCTTGGCGGTTTCGGCGTCGCGGATCTCGCCGATCATGATGATGTCCGGGTCGGCCCGCAGGAAGCCGCGCATGGCACTGGCGAACGTCAGGCCGATCTTGGCGTTCACCTGCACCTGGCGCAGGCCGGGCTGGGTGATCTCGATCGGGTCTTCGGCGGTCCAGATCTTCTTGTCGGCGGTGTTCACCTCGGACAGCATCGAGTGCAGGGTCGTGGTCTTGCCCGAGCCGGTGGGCCCGGCGGCCAGCACCATGCCGAAGCTGCGCTGGGAGAAGCCCGCTATGGTCTGCAGGTCGCGCGGTTGCAGCCCCAGTCGGGCCAGCGGCAGCGGTTTGGCCGACTCCAGCAGGCGCAGCACCACGTCTTCCAGCCCGTCGTGCGTCGGCATCACGGCCACACGCAGCTCCAGTGGCTCGCCTCCGAACTCGGCGAAGTCGATCTTGCCGTCCTACGGACGGTGCCTCTCTGCAATGTCGAGGCGGGCCATGATCTTGACCCGCGACACCAGCGGGCCGCGCAACTTCGCCGGCAGCCACAGGTAATGTTCCAGGTCGCCATCGCGGCGAAAGCGGATCGCCGTGAGTGCCTCGCCCGGGTTGGTCTCGATGTGGATGTCGGACGCACGCGCCGCCCGCGCTGCGGTGATCATCTGGTTGACCAGCCGCACCATGCCGGCCGATTCGGCGGCCGAAGCCATCTGCTCGGCTTCCACACCCGAACCCACTTCCACCAAGGCCTGCATCACCATGTCTTCCAGCTCCGCCGAAGGAGAGTGCGCACTGCCCACCGGCTGCGTCGGCAGCAGGCGGCGACGCACTTCGGCCACGATGGCCTGCGGGCTGTGGCCGTGACCGGCGTGTTCGATGCGCTCCTGCACCTCCAGCCGCCGCTCAATCGCTTCGCGGCTGGCCCACACCAGCGCGACGGAGTGCCCGGTCAGGGTGCACAGTGCATGCTGCAGTTCGCTGCTCGTCGGCGCGCAGGAAGCCACGTAGAACTGTTCGTTGGCCATGCCCAGCGGCACCACCGAGTGGGCGTGCACCTGGCGCAGCGGCAAGAGATCGAATGCGCTGCGCTCGATTTCGAAACCCAGCACCTCGATTTCCACGATGCCAGCGACACGGGCCAATGCGCGGTGCAGCTCGTCGTCGGTGAGCAACAGGCGCGTGACCAGTTCGTGCGATCGGCAGCGCAGCAGGTCGGGGTCTTCCCGTTGCAGGGCACGCAGGGTGTCTTCGTCGAGAATGCCCAACACCACCAGCGCCTGGCGCAGGTTCAGGATGGGCAAGCGGTGTTGCCGTTCGATGGCGCGCATCAACTGCGGCAGGTTGACCACTGGCGTTGCCTGCGGCACCTGGTCGGCCTCAGGGGTACTCGAAATGGAAGGCTCGGGGGTCATCGGGGCATCCTTGTCGGGTCGGTTGGCTGTCCGTACCTCCACAATACCCCAGCCCCTACGGTCTGCCCTTGATGCGGGGCAAGTCCCGTCCCCTTGAATCGCCCGCCGGAGCACGTCATGCGCACTTTCATGAAAGATTGCACACCGCCCCGGTGGCACCCCGCTCCGGCCCTGCTGATCTGTCTGATCATGGCAACCTGTGCCGGACCGGTGGGCACGAACCGGTCCACCGGCGTGGCACCACCCCCGGCACAGCCCGAATCTGCATCTGGCCTGAGCGCAAAACCGGGCTGGACCTCTCGCCGCCACGCGGTGGCGGCCGCCAACCCGCTGGCCACCGAGGCCGGAGCCCAGGTGCTTCGCGCCGGCGGCAGCGCGGTGGATGCCGCGATTGCCGTGCAGATGGTGCTGATCATGGGCCTGCTCGCGCGCACACCTCAGGGCGCTCACCCGCTGAATGGCGTGCCGAAGGCCGACTGGCTGCACAGCGACATGGAGGCCTCGCGCCTGGCCTTTGCCGACCGGGGGCAGTACCTGGCCGACCCGGACTTCGTCGCGCCCCCGGCGGCAACTGGGACAGCCTGTTGGCCCCGCGCCACCTCGACCAACGGGCAAAGCTGATCACCCTGGCACGCGCAACACAGGCCAATCCCGGCCAGCCCGGCGGCGTGGCCAGCGCCTGGGCCCGCATGCCCGACCTGCCCAACTTCGGCACCACCGGTGGTCCGGTGCTGCGGGAAGTCCAACGCTTCGACGCGGCCACGGTGCAGGCGCTGCGCGAACGCGGCCACACCGTCAACGAGACCGTCGTGACCAGCGGCCTGCAGACCCTGCAGCGCGCGCCGGGCGCCTGGCCGGGCGGCGCCGACCCACGCCGCGGGGGTGTGGTGGCGGGGGACTGAGCGCACGTGTCCCACGCGAAGTGAATGCTCCAGAACGCGGCGGAACCGGCTTCGCCGGGCCGCTCGCGTTGCCCCCTTGAGGGGGTGACGCAGCGCAGGTGCGGCGCGGGGGTGGTCAGTTCCTAGACGTCGATGGCCGACGCCGACCCGGCCCGCTTGCGCAATTCGAACTTCTGGATCTTGCCGGTGCTGGTCTTGGGCAACTCGCCGAACACCACGTAACGCGGCACCTTGAAGCCGGCCAGGTGCTGCCTGCAGTGCCGCACGATGTCTTCGGGCGTGGTGTGCACGCCGAACTTCAGTTCCACAAAGGCACAGGGGGTCTCACCCCACTTCGGGTCGGGCCGCGCCACGACGGCGGCGGCCAGCACGTCCGGGTGGCGGTAGAGCACATCTTCGACTTCGATGGACGAGATGTTTTCGCCGCCCGAGATGATGATGTCCTTGCTGCGGTCCTTGATCTTGAAATAGCCGTCGGCGTACTGCACCGCCAGATCGCCGCTGTGGAACCAGCCGCCGGCAAAGGCTTCCTGCGTCGCCTGCGGGTTTTTCAGGTAACCCTTCATGGCGATGTTGCCCTTGAACATGATCTCGCCCATGGTCTCGCCGTCCAGCGGCACCGGCTGCATCGTCTCGGGGTTGAGCACCCGCACATCGCGCTCCAGGTGGTAGCGCACACCTTGGCGCGCGTTCAGCCGGGCGCGTTCACCAATGTCGAGCTCGTTCCAGCTCTCGTGCTTGGCGCAGACCGTGGCCGGCCCATAGACCTCGGTCAGACCGTAGACGTGGGTCAGGTCGAAGCCCATCTGCTCCATGCCTTCGATCATCGAGGCCGGCGGCGCCGCACCCGCCACCATGGCCTTGACGCCGGCCGGGATGCCCTCCTTCATGGCGGCCGGCGCGTTCACCAGCAGGCCCTGCACGATGGGCGCGCCGCAGTAGTGCGTCACGCCGTGATCGCGCATCAGGTCGAAGATGGCCTGCGCCTCCACGCGCCGCAGGCAGACGTTGACGCCCGCGCGCGCCGCCACCGTCCAGGGAAAACACCAACCGTTGCAGTGGAACATCGGCAAGGTCCAGAGGTAGACCGCGTGCTTGGGCATGTCCCATTCGAGGATGTTGCTGATGGCGTTGATCGCCGCACCGCGGTGGTGGTAGACCACGCCCTTGGGGTTGCCGGTGGTGCCGCTGGTGTAGTTCAGTGCGATGGCGTCCCACTCGTCGCCCGGCAGCTGCCAGGCAAAGGCGGGGTCACCGCCGGCGATGAAGGACTCGTAGGTGGTGCTGCCGATGGGCTGGCTTTCACCGGTGAACAGCGCATCCTGCACGTCGATCACCAGCAGCGGCTCGGTTCGAGTGCGCAGCTTCAACGCCTTGGCCATGGTGCCGGCGAACTCGGGGTCGACGATCACGGCCTTGGCCTCACCGTGGTCGAGCATGAAGGCGATGGCCTCGGGGTCGAGGCGGGTGTTGAGCGCGTTGAGCACCGCGCCGGCCATCGGCACGCCGAAATGCGCTTCCACCATGGGCGGGGTGTTGGGCAGCATCACCGCCACCGTGTCGTTCTTGCCGATGCCGGCTTTCTGCAGCGCGCTGGCCAGTTGGCGGGTGCGGGCGTAGGTCTGGGCCCAGGTCTGGCGCAGGCCGCCGTGCACGATGGCCAGCCGGTCCGGGTAGACCTCGGCGGTGCGCTCGATGAAGGACAGCGGCGAGATCGGCGCGAAGTTGGCTTCGTTGCGGGGCAGGTCCTGGTCGTAGATGCTGGTCATGCGGTTCTCCGTGTTCAGAAAGGGCTTGCGAGAGAATAGCCCCGTGGCCATACCGCAATCTTTCATCCAGGAACTGCTCAACCGCGTCGACGTGGTCGACGTGGTGGGCCGTTACGTCCAGCTGAAAAAGGGCGGCGCCAACTTCATGGGGCTGTGCCCGTTCCACGGTGAGAAGTCACCGTCGTTCAGTGTCAGCCCGACCAAGCAGTTCTACCACTGCTTCGGCTGCGGTGCCAACGGCAACGCCATCGGCTTCCTGATGGAACACGCCGGCATGAGCTTCGTCGAAGCGGTCAAGGACCTGGCCGCCCAGGTGGGTCTGCAGGTGCCGGAAGACGACGTCTCGCCCCAGGAGCGCGAACGCGCCGCCCAGCAGCGCCAGAAACAGGCCACGCTGAACGACGTGCTGGAGAAAGCCGCCCACGCCTATGTCAAACACCTCAAGGCTTCGCCGCGCGCCATCGACTACCTCAAGGGCCGCGGCCTGTCGGGCGAGATCGCCAAGGTGTTCGGCCTCGGTTATGCCCCCGAAGGCTGGCGCAGCCTGGCCAGCGTGTTCCCCGACTACGCCGAGCCGCTGCTGGTCGAGTCCGGCCTGGTGATCGTGCACGAAGACGAAAAGGGCCAGGACGGTGAGGCCAAGCGCTACGACCGCTTCCGCGACCGCATCATGTTCCCGATCCGCAATGTCAAAGGCGAGTGCATCGGCTTCGGCGGCCGGGTGCTGGACAAGGGCGAACCCAAGTACCTGAATTCGCCTGAAACGCCGGTGTTCAGCAAGGGGCGCGAGCTGTACGGCCTGTTCGAGGCGCGCACCGCCATCCGCCAGCACGGCTACGCGCTGGTGACCGAGGGCTACATGGACGTGGTGGCCCTGGCGCAGCTGGGTTTTGCCAACGCCGTGGCCACGCTGGGCACGGCCTGCACACCCGACCACGTGCACAAGCTGTTCCGTTTCACAGATGCGGTGGTCTTCAGCTTCGACGGCGACGCCGCCGGCCGGCGCGCCGCGCGCAAGGCGCTGGACGCCGCCCTGCCCCTGGCCACCGACACGCGCAGCGTCAAGTTCCTGTTCCTGCCGCCCGAGCACGACCCCGACAGCTACATCCGCGCGCACGGTGCCGATGCGTTCGCCAGTTTCGTCAAGCAGGCGGTGCCGCTCTCGCGCTTTCTGGTCGACGCGGCCAGCGCCGACTGCGACCTGAGCACCGCCGAAGGCCGTGCCCGGCTGGCCAGCCAGGCCCGCCCGCTGTGGAGCGCGCTGCCCGAGGGTGCGCTCAAGCGCCAGCTGCTGGGCGAGCTGGCGCAACACATCGGCATCGGCACGTCGGACCTGCAGCAGCTGTGGCCACACACCGCCCCGGGCGCACGCGCCCCACGGGGCGAGCGCGCACCGGAACGCCAGACACCACACCCCGGCGGGCACACACCGGCTGAAGCCCAGCGCTTCGATTCGGGGCCCGAGACCGGTTCGGGGTACGCGCATGCTCGCCCGGCCGATGGTGGCTGGGTCGGCGCTGGCGAAAGCCGCTCGGCCCGCAACGGCTGGAGCAGCGGCCAGCGCGGGAGCTGGCGCAAAGGCCCACCGCCGCCACCGCGCATGCTGGGTCGCCAGGTGGCCAGCAAGAGCCGCGCCGACCGCGCGGTCGGTCTGCTGCTGGCCAACGCGGCGGCGTGGGACGGCCTGTCGGCCGACGACCACAGCCTGCTGGCCCACCTGCCCGCCCCGCACGGCCCGGTCTTCACCTGGCTGGAAGCCCAGTTGCACGAGCACGGCGCACAATCGTGGGCCGCACTGCGTGAGGCGCTGCGCGGCCAGCCCTTTGAAGCCTACGTCTGTGCCGAGGTCGAGCAGGCCACCATCGCGGCCGACTCCGACGCCGAACTGCAGGAGCTGTCGGGCGTGATGGACCTGTTGCGCCGCGACGACCTCAAGGCACGCGCCGATGTGCTGGCCGCTCGCGTGCAGCAGGGAGACAGCGGCGCCTACGAAGAGTTCAAACGGGTGAGCGAACGCCTCAAGACCCTGACGCCGGGTCAGCCGGTATAATTCAAGGTTTTGCACCGCAAGCGCGACAGCAGCACCTCCGGCACCGGCCAAACCCCAGCACAGGGGTCACGGGGAACAGACCCCCGGCCACCTCAGCGATCGACCCGGTCCTGACGGAACCCCGCAAGGGCTGCACACCAAATGTTCGCCCCACCAGCTTGCAGGCCCGCACTTCACCGGTGAAGCGCGGGCGTCGTGCCCGACAAAAACCCCCGGAACAGCGCCCCAGGTGGTGAATTTCTGGCGTTTTTGTGTGTCTCAGCCGGTTCCTTCCCTGTGATTTTTTTGAGGTCCTTCATGCCCGCGAAGAAAACCAGTACGCCTGCCACCAGCACCAAAGCCGTCAAGAAGCCCGCCGCCAAGGCCGCTGCACCCGAGCCCAAAAAGAAAGCCACTGCTCCCGTGACCGCGCCATCCGCACCGAAAAAAGCCCCTGCCAAGTCCAAGACCCAGGCAGACGAAGAGATCACAACCGGCGCTGAAACCGCCGAAACGGCGAAGAAGAAGCCGGGTCGCCCGGCCAAGGCCGCTGCCGAAAAACCCGCCGCCAAGCGCGGTCGAAAACCCAAGGCGGCCGCCAAGGAAGCCAGCGACCTCGACGATGCCGACCTGAGCGACATCGAAGACGATCTGGCCGAGGAGGCGGTGGACGAAGTGGCCGATGCCGCGCAGCCGACGGAAAAGGCCAAGCCGCTGCGCATGAAGATCAGCAAGGCCAAGGAGCGCGCGCTGATGAAGGAATTCGGCCTGGACGAAACCGTCCTGTCCGAGGAAGAGGCCAAGAACCGCCGTGATCGCCTCAAGACCCTGATCAAGCTGGGCAAGACACGCGGTTACCTGACGCACGGCGAAATCAACGACCACCTGCCCGACAAGCTGGTCGAAGCCGAGACGCTCGAGGTGGTGGTCTCGCTGCTCAACGACATGGGCGTGGCCGTCTACGAGCAGACGCCCGATGCCGAGACCCTGCTGCTGAACAACACCGGCCCGACCGCCGCGACCGAAGAAGAAGCCGAAGAAGAAGCCGAAGCCGCGCTGTCCACCGTCGACAGCGAATTCGGCCGCACCACCGACCCGGTGCGCATGTACATGCGCGAGATGGGCACGGTCGAGCTGCTGACGCGTGAAGGCGAGATCGAGATCGCCAAGCGCATCGAAGGCGGCCTCAACGACATGATGGCGGCGATCTCGGAATCGCCCGCCACCATCGCCGAAATCCTGGCCATGGCCGAAGAGATCCGCAACGGCAAGGTGGTCATTTCCACCGTGGTGGACGGTTTCGCCGACGCCGACGCAGCCGACGACTACGTGGCCGAAGAAGACTTCGACGACTACGACGAGGCCGACGACGACGACGGCAAGGGCGGCTCCAAGGCGCTGACCCGCAAGCTCGAAGAACTCAAGCGCGAAGCGCTGGAACGCTTCGACAACATGCGCAACCTGTTCGAGAAGCTGCACAAGATCTACGACAAGGAGGGCTACGGAACGCCCCACTACGTCAAGACGCAGCAGGCGATCACCGAAACGCTGATGACCATCCGTTTCACCGCCAAGGCGATCGAGAAGCTGTGCGGCACGCTGCGCGGCCAGGTGGACGAGGTGCGCAAGAAGGAACGTGAACTGCGCCGCATCATCGTGGACAAGTGCGGCATGCCGCAGGAAAAGTTCATTGCCGAATTCCCTGCCAACATGCTCAACCTCAAGTGGGTGGAGAAGCAGGCCGCAGCCGGCAAGCCCTGGAGCACGATCATGCAGCGCAACATCCCGCCGGTGCAGGAGCTGCAGACGGGGCTGATGAACATCCAGAACAGCGTGGTCGTTCCGCTGGCCCACCTCAAGGACATCCACAAGCGGATGAACCAGGGCGAGTCCACCTCCCGCGACGCCAAGAAGGAAATGATCGAGGCCAACCTGCGTCTGGTGATCTCGATCGCCAAGAAGTACACCAACCGCGGCCTGCAGTTCCTGGACCTGATCCAGGAGGGCAACATCGGCCTGATGAAAGCGGTGGACAAGTTCGAATACCGCCGCGGCTACAAGTTCTCGACCTACGCCACCTGGTGGATCCGCCAGGCGATCACGCGCTCGATCGCCGACCAGGCGCGCACGATCCGCATCCCGGTGCACATGATCGAGACCATCAACAAGATGAACCGCATCAGCCGCCAGCACCTGCAGGAGCACGGCTTCGAGCCCGATGCGTCCATCCTGGCCGAGAAGATGGAGATGCCCGAGGACAAGATCCGCAAGATCATGAAGATCGCGAAGGAGCCGATCTCGATGGAAACGCCCATCGGCGACGACGACGATTCGCACCTGGGCGATTTCATCGAAGATCAGGCCAACACGGCGCCGATCGAGGCGGCCATGCAGGCCGGTCTGCGCGAGGTGGTCAAGGAGATCCTCGACAGCCTGACGCCGCGCGAGGCCAAGGTGCTGCGCATGCGTTTCGGCATCGAGATGTCCACCGACCACACGCTGGAGGAAGTGGGCAAGCAGTTCGACGTGACGCGCGAGCGCATCCGTCAGATCGAGAGCAAGGCGGTGCGCAAGCTCAAGCACCCGAGCCGTTCGGACAAGCTGCGCAGCTTCATCGATTCGCTGTGATCTGACCTCAGCGATTCAATGGTTGTGACGGGGACCTTCGGGTCCCCGTTTTCTTTCGCTCAACCATCTCTGGTGTGGGACGAGATCGCCGGGTACTCGACTCCGCGAATGTCCCCCGGCGGCCTGCGGCCACCTCCTCCTTTATTTCGCTGCGTCAAGCACCCGACACTCCCGTCCCGCGAGCGAGGTGGTTCGCAAAGAAGCCATGGGTGCGCCCACAGCGCCTCTGGTGTCAGGAGCGTTCGGTGTCTGACGCAGCGAAATAAAGGAGGAGGCTTGGGCACAGCCCAAGCCGGGGGACATTCGCGGAGTCGGATACCGGACGATCCTGGCACCCGCACAGATGCTGGAATGAAAAAGGGGAGCCAGGGCTCCCCTCTTGAACCAGCGCCAGACGCCGACAAAGAAGTCAGACCGTCTCCAGCGCCAGCACGCCCGTGGCCGTGTTGGAAATCGGGATGTGGTAGTTGCTGTGCACCTTGCGCACACCCGAGCCGGCCGCCGTCAGCGCGGCCCGCATGGCCAGCCACATCAGCAGCTCCACGCCCTGCGTGCCGGCCTTCTCGACCAGTTCCAGATCGCTGAACTGCGTCGCCCACTCGGGGTTGGTTTCCATGCTGTCGAGGAACTGCAGGTCGAACGGCTTGTTGATGAAGCCGGCGCGTTCGCCTTCGAGCTGGTGGCTCAGGCCGCCCGTGGCCATGACGGCCACCCGTTTGTCGCTGTCCCAGCTCTGGATCGCCTCACCCACCGCCTTGCCCAGCTTGTAGACACGCCGGGCAGTGGGCAGCGGGAACTGCACGGTGTTGATGTTGATGGGCACGATTTGCACCGGCGCCACCTCGTGCTGCGGCCAGAACAGCTTGAACGGCAGGCTGCAGGCGTGGTCCACCAGCATCTCCTGGCAGGTCACGATGTCGAACTCCTTGGCGATCAGTTCGCGGATCAGGTGCCACGACAGGTCAGGGCAGCCGGGGATCGGCGGCAGCGTGGGAATGCCCCAGCCTTCGTCGGCGTTGCTGTAGGTGGCGGCCGCGCCCACGGCGAAGGTCGGCATCTTGTCGAGGAAGAAGTTCAGACCGTGGTCGTTGTAGAACACCACGACCACGTCGGGCTGGACCTTGCCCAGCCACTGGTGGATGGGCGGGAAACCGTCGAAGAAGGGCTTCCAGTAGGGCTCGTTCTGCTTGCCCTTGTGGATGGCGCCGCCGATGGCGGGGATGTGCGATGTGGCCAGGCCACCGATGAGTTGTGCCATGTGGGTGTCTCCTGGTTCAGCACTGTTCGTTCGCGGCCACCAGCTTGGCCTTGAATGCGTCCTTGGTCATGCCCGTCTGCTGGGCACCGATGTCCTGCATGTCCAGGCCGAAGATGCCGGCGAACTTGGCCAGGTAGTAGGCGTTGCCGCCGGCCGCGATCAGGGCCAGCACCTGCCTGGAGCGGATGGCCTCCGCCTGCTGCGGGTTCAGACCGTACTGCTGCATGTAGGCCTCGGGGTCGGCCACGAAGGCGTCGCGGTTGGCCTTGTGGTTGAAGGAAAAACACATCTTGTTCAGGGCATAGCCCTTCTGGGCCATGCCGCCGTCGAATGGCGTGGTGCCGGGGATGGTCTTGCTCACGGTCGGTCTCCTGCATGGGGTGGTTTGACGTTGGTCGAGACGGGAGTATTCCCAGACCATTGCCAAAGATAAACAGATCAAAGATCATTTGACCCATGAATGAAATCGATTGGTTGGCGCTGGACGGGCGACTGCTGCAGCTGCTGGTGACGGTGGTGGAACTGGGTTCGGTCACCGCGGCGTCGCAACAGCTGGGCGTGACACAGTCGGCCGTGAGCCACCAGCTGGACAAGCTGCGCGCCATCACCGGCGATGCGCTGTTCGTCAAGAGCGGGCGCGGCATCGTGGCCACCGCACGGGCCGGCGAACTGTCGCTGCAGGCGCGCGAGCTGCTGCGACAGATGCAGGGCTTTGCACAAGGTGGCGCGTTCGACCCCTTGCAATGGCGAACCACCCTCACGCTGGCGGCCAACGACTTCCAGCGCGACCTGCTGCTGCCCCTGCTGGCCCAGCGGCTGCGCGCTCAGGCCCCCGGCGTGGCATTGCGGGTGATGCCGTCCAACATCCCCAGCCTGGAGATGCTGCGCGACGGCGCCTGCGACCTGGCCATCAGCCCCCGCCCGCCCGAGGGCAGCGACATCGTGCAGAAGCGCCTGTTCGAAGACCCCTACCGGGTGTTCTACGACCCGGCCGTGCGGCCACCGCCGCGCACCCGGGCGCAGTACCTGGAGGCCGACCACATCACCGTGGTGTACGAACCGAAGCGCCCGCTGGACCTGGACCGCGTGCTGGCCGCGCAGGGCGTGCGGCGGCGCTTCGCGGTGATGGTGCCGGGCTTTGCCGGGGTGCCGGCCTTTCTGCGCGGCAGCCCGCTGCTGGCCGCCGCACCCGGCCTGATGGGCCGCGGCCTGCTGCGCGACTTCGCCAGCGTGCCCATGCCCCTGCCCTGTCCCAGGCTGCCGATGTACCTGATCTGGCACCAGCGCCACCAGCAGGACGCAGCGCACCGCTGGCTGCGCGGTCAGATCGAGGCGCTGGTGCCGGCGGTGCTCAGCCCGGAGCGGCCGGCAAGGTCACGCTGACGGCCAGTCCCGGCTGCGCGTTGCGCACCTTGAACGCACCGCCGTGCGCCTGCGCCACCAGGCGGCACAGGTACAGCCCCAGGCCCACGCCCCCAGCGCTGCGGGTACGGGCGCTGTCGGGCCGGTAGAAGGCCTGGGCCAGCTGGCCGATCTGGTCTTCCGGCACGCCGGGGCCGTGGTCGCGCACCTCGACCGCCACCCCGCCGCGGGCCAGTGGGCGCAGGTGCAGTTCGGGGGGTTGCGGTGCGTCGCCGCCGTGGCGCAGCGCGTTGTCCAGCAGGTTGCGCAGCAGCAGGCGCAGGCGCGATGCATCGACCGCCACCGGCCCCAACCCATCGGCCACCACCACCGGCACGCTGGCCGCGCGGGCGTGCCGCGTGGTGAGCGCCTGCAGCACTTCATGCGCGAGTGCGACCGCATCGGTGGGTTCGCGTTGCAGGGCCGCGTGCTGACCGCTCAGGCGTTCGCTCTCCAGCAGGTCGTTGATCAGGCTGGCCATCTCCTGCAGGTCGCGCAACAGGGCTTCACGCTGCGGGCTCACCAGCGCGTCATCCTCGGGCAGCAGTTCGGTGTTCAGGCGCGCGCGGGTCAGCGGGCTGCGCAGTTCATGGCTGATGGCCAGCAGCAGCGCGCGCTTGGCTTCGAGCATCTGGTGGATGTCCTGGCCCATGGTGTTGATGGTGACGGCCAGTTCGCCCAGCTCGTCGTGCGCCTTGCAGCAGCGCTCGGGGATGGGCTGGCTGAAATCGCCGGCGCCGAAGCGCCGTGCGCCCGCGCCGATGGCGTCCAGCGGCCGCAGGATGCGCCGCACGTACAGCCAGGCCAGGCCGGTGAGCACCAGCAGGGCGGTGAGCGCGTAACCGATCAGGCGTGGCCGGCGCTCGAAGGCCTGGCCGTTGATGCCGAACTCGATGCGGTGCCCATCGGCCGTCTGGCGGTGCAGGATGCGCGGCCAGTTCTTGCCGCTGCCCCAGTCTTCCTGGTTCCAGGCCGCATCTTCGCGGCCCTTCTCGCGGATCCATTCCGGTGGCCCCTGATCGGGGTGCGAGGCCCAGTTGATCTGAGGCCCGCTGATGGTCACCGTCACCGGCAGCCGTTCGGTGAGGGCCTTCGCACGCGCCTGGCTGGGCGAAGGACCGCCGTCGGTGACCTCGTCGAACAGGCGGTCCACGTAGTCCACCAGCAGCGGGCGGGCCGCTTCGCGCCAGCCCATGGTGAAGGCCTTCTGCGCGCCGGTGATGAAGACGAAGGTCATGGCCGCCGCCAGCAGCAGGAACACCAGCACCATGCGCAGCTTGATGGAGTGCGCGATGCGGTGTTTGGCGCGGCGCCAGGACGATTCGCGGGGCTGGGTGTTCATGCGTCTGCCCGGCGCAGGGCCAGGGAATAGCCCGCGTTGCGCAGGGTCTTGATGGCGTCCAGCGGTTCGAGCTTCTTGCGCAGGCGGCTGACCACGATGTCCACCGCGCGGGTGTAGAGGTCGGCCTCGTGACCGCGGATGTGGTTGAGGATGTCGTCGCGGCTGAACACGCGGCCCGGCTCGCGCGCCAGCAGCAACAGCAGCTCGTATTCGGTGCCGGTCAGCTCCAGTTCTTGGCCCTGGCGCAGCACGCTGCGGCGTGCGGTGTCGATGAGCAGCCCCTCGAAGCGCAGCTCGGGCGCCGCCGACAGCACCGCGGTGTGGCCGTTGCCACCGGGCTTGAGGCGGCGCAGCACCGTCTGCAGACAGGCCACCAGCTCGCGCGGCTCGAAGGGCTTGGGCAGGTAGTGGTCGGCGCCCAGCTCCAGCCCCACCACCCGGTCCATCACGTCACCGCGCGCGGTGAGCATGACGATGGGTATGTCGCTGCCCTTGCGGATGATCCGGCACAGCTCGAAGCCGTCCATCTCCGGCAGCATCACGTCGAGGATGGCCGCATCGAAACCGCCGGCCCGCAGCCGCGCCAGCCCGTCGCTGGGCCGCGTGGCGTGCTCCAGCCGCAGGTCAAAGCGCTGGAAATACGTCGCCAGCGGCGGCCCGAGGTTTTCGTCGTCGTCGATGAGCAGGATGCGTTGCATGGGCGGATTCTGGCAGGCCCTCAGTGGACCGCAGCCCCCAGCGCGCGGTGGCGCAGGATGAGGCGGCGCAGCCGCTGCTGCGCGCGGCGGTCGAGTGCGTCGAAACGCTCCCCCACGGCCAGCAGCGCGGGCAGCACGGGCTGCGCCTGCACCGGCTCGCGCCGCGACAGGCGGGCCCACAGCCGCAAGGCGTGTTCGCGGTCGAACTGCGGGCCCCAGAACAGGGTCAGCAGTTCGGCGTGCGGATCGTCGGCAGCGGCCCGCAAGGCCGCCCCGTGTTCGCGCCCCTGGCGGGCGATGGCGTACAGCGGCGCGAGGGCTGGCGTCATCACGGGCGCTCCGTTCAGCCCCGACCCCACCAGCCATGGCCGCGACGCTCCAGCCGCTCACGCACCCGCTTCTGCTGCTCGGGGTTGAGGCTGTCGTAGAAGTCGCCAAAAGCCGCCAGCATCTGCGGGCCATTGCCTTGCGCGGCCTGCAGCTTCTGGTCCAGCAGTTGTTGGGCCTTGCTGCGGTCGAACTGGTTGCCGGCGATCAGGGCCTGGATATCGGTGCGCGGATCGGTGTTGCCGCGGAAGGCCTTGCGCGAGGCGATCATCTGGTCGGCCAGCACACCCAGCTTGGCTTTCTGATCGGCATTGAGGTCGAGCTTGCCGCTGATCTTTTCGATCGCCTTGCCACGCACTTCGGTGATGCGTTCGTCGCTCCAGCCGCGGGCATGGTCGCCGCGGTGACCGCAGGCGGCCAGGCCGCCGAGCACGACGGTGAGCGAGGTCAGGCCGATGAGGCTGCGTTTGATCCAGGGTTTCATGACGGGTCTCCTTCCGGGAAGGTGTTGAACATGACCGTCATGGTGCCGACCGGCCGCCCCGCATGGGTTGCGCGTCGGTCGCGGTTTTTTTCGGAATGTTTCAGCCGAAGGTTTCGGTGTCCACCTCGCGGTTGGCCTGGTCGTTGTAGCGATCACCGTGCACCGTGTGCTGGTTGATCAGCGCGTTGAGCCGCGTGATCACGTCGACCGGCAGCTGCACATCCGCCGCGCCGATGTCATCCAGCAGGTGCGCCACGCTGCGCGTGCCGGGGATGGGCAGAATGTCATGGCCCTGGTACAGCAACCAGGCAATGGCCAGCTGCGAGGGCGTGCAGCCCACCTCGGCCGCGATGGCGTTGCAGGCCGTCAGCAGGGCGGCGTTCCTGGCGTAGTTGTCGGGCGCAAAGCGCGGCATGGTGCGGCGGATGTCCTTGGCGTCGAAGGCGCTCACATCCATCGGTCCGCAGAGGAAGCCGCGCGCCACCGGGCTGAAGGCGACAAAGCTCACGCCCAGCTCGCGGCAGGTCTGCAGCACCGCGATTTCGGGGTTGCGGGTCCACAGCGAATACTCGGTCTGCAGCGCGGCGATGGGGTGCACCGCATGGGCACGGCGCAGCGTCGGTGCCGAGACTTCGGAGAGGCCGATGCTGCGGATCTTGCCTTCGCGCACCAGGTCGGCCAGCGCGCCCACGCTGTCTTCGATCGGCACCTGCTTGTCCCAGCGGTGCAGGTAGTAGAGGTCGATCACCTCGGTCTGCAGGCGATTCAACGCATCTACGCAGGTGGCCTTGATCGTGGCGGGCCGGCCGTCGATCACGCGCACCTTCACGCCGTCCGCGTTCGGCACGCCGGTCATGCCGCATTTGCTGGCCAGGGTGAACCTTGCGCGGTGTTTCGACAGGAACTTGCCGACCAGGGTTTCGCTCACGCCGAAGCCGTACAGGGCTGCGGTGTCGAAGTGAGTCACACCCGCGTCCAGCGCCGCCAGCAGCAGGCGCTCGGCCTTGGCCTCCGACGCGGGGGCGCCGTAGGCGTGGCAGATGTTCATGCAGCCCAGACCGATGGCCGAGACCTGGAAGGGGCCGAGTTGGCGTTGTTGCATCGTGGTGTCCTCGTGGCACGCAAAAAGGGGTCAGAGCACATCGCCGCTTTGCGGCGAGTGGTCCGACCCCATTTTGCTTTGGGCAGGCGTCAAGCGTTCAGCTGCTGTTCCAGGTTGTGCAGCACCTGGTAGCAGTTGAACACCTGGGCCACGCTGGCGTTGGGCTCGCGGCCTTCCTTGATGGCGGCGAAGAATTCGCGGTCCTGCAGCTCGATGCCGTTCATGGACACCGCCACCTTCGACACGTCGATCTTTTCTTCCTTGCCGGTGAACAGGTCGTCGTAGCGCGCGATGTAGGTCGCGGTGTCGCCGATGTAGCGGAAGAAGGTGCCCAGCGGGCCGTCGTTGTTGAACGAGAGAGAGAGCGTGCAGATGGCGCCGTTGGCGACCTTGAGCTGGATGCTCATGTCCATGGCGATGCCCAGCACCGGGTGGATCGGGCCCTGGATGGCGTTGGCCTGCACGATGGGGCTGTTGCACTGGTAGGCGAACAGGTCCACGGTGTGGGCGGCGTGGTGCCACAGCAGGTGGTCGGTCCAGCTGCGCGGCTGGCCCAGCGCGTTGGTGTTGGTGCGGCGGAAGAAGTAGGTCTGCACATCCATCTGCTGGATGTTGAAAGTGCCGCCCTGGATCTTGTTGTGCACGAACTGGTGGCTGGGGTTGAAGCGGCGGGTGTGGCCGCACATGGCCACCAGACCGGTCTGCTGCTGCAGCGCCACCACGTCTTGCGCACCCTTGAGGCTGTCGGCCAGCGGAATTTCCACCTGCACGTGCTTGCCGGCCTTCAGGCAGGCCAGGGTCTGTTCGGCGTGCATCTGCGTGGGGGTGCAGAGGATGACGGCATCCACTTCTTTCATCGCCAGGCTGTCTTCCAGCCGGGTGGTGATGTGGCCGATGCCGTACTTGTCGGCGACTTCCTGGGTCTTTTCCAGGTCGCGGCTGATCAGCGATACGACTTCGACGCCGTCGATGTTCTGGATGCCGTCCAGGTGTTTGATGCCGAAGGCGCCGGCACCGGCGAGTGCGACTTTGATGGTCATGTCAGGTGTTCTCCAGGATGAGGTGGCCCACCGCCGTGTTGGACGCGGGCACATGGTAGAAGCGGTGCTTGACGGTGGGCAGCGGGCCCGTGACCTTGCCGTCGTTGACATCGGCCATGGCACCACGCGCGATCAGCCACATCACGAGTTCGATGCCTTCACTGCCGGCCTCGCGCACGTAGTCGATGTGCGGCACGTTGGCGCAGCCCACCGGGTCGTTGATCATCAGATCGAGCCAGGCGTTGTCCCACTCGCGGTTGATCAGACCGGCGCGCGCGCCCTGCAGCTGGTGGCTCATGCCGCCGGTGCCCCAGATGTGCACGTTGAGGTTGTCGTCGTAGCTCTCGACCGCCTTGCGGATGGCCTGACCCAGCGCGAAGCAGCGCTTGCCCGAGGGCACCGGGTACTGCACCACGTTGACCGCGAACGGGATCACCGGGCAGGGCCAGGCGTCTTTCTTGGGGTCCAGCTCGCCGCACATCAGCGACAGCGGCACGGTCAGACCGTGGTCCACGTCCATCTTGTTGACGATGGTGAGGTCAAAGTCCTGCTGGATGACCGACTGCGCGATGTGCGAGGCCAGGTCCGGGTGGCCGATCACCTTGGGCACCGGGCGCGGGCCCCAGCCCTCGTCGGCCGGCTGGAACTCGGCCGCCGTGCCGATGGCGAAGGTCGGGATCATCTCCAGGCTGAAGGCCGTGGCATGGTCGTTATAGACCAGGAAAACGACGTCGGGCTTGTGGTCCTTCATCCACTGCCTGGAGTACTCGTACCCCTTGAACAGCGGCTTCCAGTAGTCCTCCCGGGTCTTGCCCAGGTCCATGGCCGCGCCGATGGCGGGCACGTGCGAGGTGAAAACGGATGCGGTGATCTTGGCCATGTCAGGCTCCTGCTTTCTTGCCGGCAGCCCCCTGGGGCTGGCGGTGGGGTTGCGCGTCGCCATCCTCGCCGAGGTAGCGGTTGCCTTCGACCGAGCGACCGCCGGCCAGCATCATGGCGCGGTACTCCTCTTCGGTCATGCCGGTCATGGAGCCCGCCATCTGCTGGAAGCTCTTGCCGTCGGTGGCGCCAATGCGGGCTAGGAAATAGATGTTGCCGCCCAGGCGCATGCACCCGTTGAGGTCGCGCGCCATCACGGCCTGCTTCTGCTCCTCGGTCATGGGCCATTCGTCCAGATAGGCCCGCTCGTTGGCCTTGAAGCGCTCGCGGTTCTCGGCCTTCATCAGGCTGGTGCAGAACTGGTTGAGCCAGTAGCCTTTGCGGCTCTGCTCGGCGTCGAAGATGATGGTGCCGGGCACGTCCAGGTAGGGTTTGTCGAGTGCCATGTCAGACCTCCTCGGGCCAGTAGAGTTTCATGGGGTTGGTCACCAGCAGCTTGCGCTGCAGTTCGGCGGTCGGCGCGATCTGCGGGATGAAGTCCACCAGCAGACCGTCGTCGGGCATGTGGTCCTTGAGGTTGGGGTGCGGCCAGTCGGTGCCCCAGAGCACGCGGTCGGGGAATGTTTCGACCACCTTGCGGGCGAACGGCACCACGTCCTGGTAGGCGGCCTGCTCGCCATTCAGCGCCTTCGGCCCGGTGACCGACAGGCGCTCCGGGCAGCTGACCTTGCTCCACACATTGCTGTGTTCGCGCATGAACTTCAGGAACAGTTCGAACTCTGGCCCGTCGATGGGCTTGCTCACGTCGGGGCGGCCCATGTGGTCCACCACCACCGTGGTGGGCAGCGCGGTGAAGAAGTCCCACAGCTCGGGCAGGTCCACCGCTTCGAAGTAGATGACCACGTGCCAGCCCAGTTTGGCAATGCGCCCGGCGATCTCCATCAGCTCGTCCTTGGGCGTGAAGTCGACCAGGCGCTTGACGAAGTTGAAACGGACACCGCGCACGCCGGCGGCGTGCAGGGCCTGCAATTCTTCGTCCGTCACCGAGCGCTTGACCGTGGCCACGCCGCGCGCCTTGCCGCCGCTGGCCAGGCAGGCATCCACCATGGCGCGGTTGTCGGTGCCGTGGCAGGTGGCCTGCACGACCACGTTGCGCGCAAAGCCCAGGTGGTCGCGCAGAGCAAACAGTTCGTGCTTGCTCGCATCGCAGGGCGTGTACTTGCGCTCGGGTGCGTAGGGGAACTCGGCACCGGGGCCGAAGACGTGGCAGTGCGCGTCGACCGCGCCGGCGGGCAGCTGGTAGCGGGGCTTGGCCGGGCCGGTGTACCAGTCCATCCAGTCCGCGGTTTTGGTGAAGTCACCTGAAACGGGTTTGCTCATGAATCAACCTCTGTCGTGTGAAGCGCCAACGAGTCGGCGATGGTGGGGTGCGGCGGGGCGATTTGCTGGCCGAAGGACTGATGAGCCCCGCCGCATCACGCCGTCGCCGACGCCCTGGCCGGAGAAAAATCAGTCGATGTAACGAAGACCCGCAGCCGCCAGAGGCTCACGCATCTTGTACATGTCCAGCCCCAGCACGCCCGACGCGAGCTTGGCGCGCTTCTCGCCCTCGAAGCTCTCGCGCTTGACGGCAGCCGCCAGCGTCTCGGCCGCGCGCGCCGACGGCACACACACCACGCCGTCGTCGTCCGCCACGATCACGTCGCCCGGCGTCACCAGAGCACCGGCGCACACGATGGGGATGTTGACCGAACCCAGCGTCGCCTTGATCGTGCCCTTGGAAGAGATGTAGCGGCTCCAGACCGGAAAGTTCATCTCCTCGATCGTCTTCACGTCACGCACTCCGGCCTCGATGATCAGCGCCCGCGCACCGCGCGCCTGGAACGAGGTGGCCAGCAGGTCGCCGAAATAGCCATCGCTGCATTCGGCCGTGACCGTGGCCACCACGATGTCGCCCGGCTGGATCTGCTCGGCCGCCACGTGCATCATCCAGTTGTCGCCGGGCTGCAGCAGCACCGTCACCGCCGTGCCCGAGACCTGCACGCCGGACTGGATCGGCCGCATGCAGGGCTTCATCAGGCCCACGCGGCCCATGGCTTCGTGCACCGTGGCCGATCCCAGCGCGGCCAGTCCGTCGGCGGCTGCGCGGTCGGCGCGGGTGATGTTGCGGTAAACGACTCCGAGTTCGTACATGGTGGTCTCCAGTTGATGCGGTATAGGTTCTGATGACGAATGACATCGCCGCTTCGCGGCTTGTTGACCAATGACACGCCCGATTCATCCATCATGGTTCGCGCAACGCGCGGCCGTCATTCGTCATTGGCCACGGGATTTCAGGCGCGCGTCCAGGCGCGGGAACACGCGGCGCGCGTTGCCTTCGTAGACCTGGTAGCGCTGCTCGTCGCTCAGGTTGCCGGTGGCCTGCACATAGCGCCTGGTGTCGTCGTAGTAGTGGCCGGTCTCGGGGTCGATGCCGCGCACGGCACCGATCATTTCCGAGGCGAACAGGATGTTGCCCACCGGGATCACCCTGGTCAGCAGGTCGATGCCGGGCTGGTGGTACACGCAGGTATCGAAGAACACGTTGCCCAGCAGGTGGTCCTTGAGCAGGGGCTTCTTCATCTCCTGCGCCAGACCGCGGTATCGGCCCCAGTGGTAGGGCGCGGCGCCGCCGCCGTGCGGGATGATGAACTTGAGTGTCGGGAAATCCTTGAACAGATCGCCCTGGATCAGCTGCATGATGGCCGTGGTGTCGGCGTTGATGTAGTGCGCGCCCGTGGTGTGGAAGCAGGCGTTGCAGCTGGTGCTCACGTGGATCATCGCGGGGATGTCGTACTCGACCATCTTCTCGTAGATGGGGTACCAGTGGCGGTCGGTCAGCGGCGGGCTGGTCCAGTGACCGCCCGAGGGATCGGGGTTGAGGTTGATGCCGACGTTGCCGTACTGCTCCACGCACTTGACCAGCTCGGGGATGCAGGTGGAAGGCTGAACGCCGGGGCTTTGCGGCAGCATGGCGGCCGGCACGAAGTTGTCGGGGAAGAGTTGCGAGACGCGGTAGCAGAGCTCGTTGCAGATCGCGGCCCAGGTGGACGACACGTTGAAGTCGCCGATGTGGTGCGCCATGAAGCTGGCACGCGGGCTGAAGATGGTGATGTCCGAGCCGCGCTCCTTCATCAGGCGCAGCTGGTTGGTCTCGATGGACTCGCGCAGCTCGTCGTCGCTGATCCTGAGGTCGGCCACCTTGGGCATGGCGGCCGGGTGCTGGATGCCGGCGATCTGCTGGTTGCGCCAGTTCTCCAGCGCCTTGGGCGCCGTGGTGTAGTGGCCGTGGCAGTCGATGATGAGGGGCTTTTCCAGGCTCATGCAGAAGTCTCCTTGAGGAGCTCGCATTCTGTGCAGACCGGGCGCCGAACACCAGCCCGGCACGCGGCTACCAGTTAGAGTGAAAATGCATAGCCATTACATAGCTATGCATTTAATTCGATGGATCTGAAGCAACTCGAGTACTTCGTCCGCGTCGCCGAACTGGGGAGCTTCACCAAGGCCTCGCTGGCGCTGAACGTGGCGCAGCCCGCCCTCTCGCGCCAGGTGCGCCTGCTGGAGGTGGAACTGCGCCAGAACCTGCTGGTGCGCAACGGCCGCGGTGCCACCCCGACCGAGGCGGGCAAGCTGCTGCTGGAGCACGGCCGCGGCATCCTGCACCAGGTGGAACGCGCGCGCGAGGAACTGGGCCGGGTGCGCGGCGCCTTGGCCGGGCGAGTGGCCATCGGCCTGCCGCCCAGCCTGTCGCGGGTGCTGGCCGTCCCATTGACGCGTGCCTTCCGCGAACAGCTGCCCGAAGCGCGGCTGTCGATCACCGAAGGCCTGTCGACCAGCATGCAGGAATGGCTGGTCACCGGTCGGCTGGACATCGCCGTGCTCTACAACGCACAGCCGACCCAGGACATCGAGATCACGCCCTTGCAGGACGAAGAACTGCTGCTGGTGGAGCCCCGGGTGCCGGGTCTGGCAGAGGAACCGCCGCCGCCCCCGGTCGAGCTGTCCGAGGTGGCCCGGCTGCCGCTGGTGATTCCCAGCCGGCCCAACGCCATCCGCATGCAGGTGGAAGCCGCCATGGCCGCCGTGGGCGCGCGCCCCATGATCGCTCTGGAGATCGACGGTGTGCCCGCCATCCTCGACCTGGTGGCCGACGGTGCCGGCGCCGCCCTGCTCTCGCGCAACGCGGTGGCACGCTCGGTCCGGCCGTCGGCCTACCGCACGCGGCCCCTCACGCCCCCGCTGCGCACCCGGCTGAGCCTGGCCATCAGCGCGCAGCGGCCCGCCACACTGACGCAGCAGACCACACAGACCCTGATCCGGCGGACGCTGGAGGCGCTGGGTTGAAGCGGCCTTTGACGGCGATCAGGCCAGCCAGCCGGCGCTGTGCCGCATGGCCCAGAGGATGGCGTTGAGCGTGAAAAAGGAGGCCACGGTGGTGACCAGCAACGCGGCTGCGGCAACGCCTTCGTGGCCGTGCCGTTGAGCGAGGATGGCGTAGACCCCCAGCATGGGCATGGCGGCCGACAGCACCGCCGCTGCGCGCAGATTCCCCTCGGGCGCGGGCAGTCCCAGCGCCCCGAGCAGCACGATGGCGCCCCATACCGCCGCAGGGTGCAGCAGCAGCTTGCCCAGCGCGATCAGCCCCACCTGCCGGCGCAGGCCACTCACCTGCAAGCCCACCAGGTTGCCACCGATGATGAACAGCGCCAGGCCGCCGGCCGCGCCGGAGAACAGCGTGACGAAACGGCCAAGAACGGAAGGCAAGGTCCAGCCGGACAGCGACACCATAAAACCCAGCAGGATACCGATGATCATGGGATTCTTCGCCAGGCGCTCGCCAGTCTGCCGCAGCACCGCCGGGACCGACAGGCGCTGGCCTTCGTGCGCACCGGCGTCGGCCAGGGCGAACAGCAGCGGCAGTTTGAGCAGGTTCTCCACGATCAGGTTGAGCGCCAGGACCACCCCGCCGAGCGGGCCGAACAGCAGCAGCATGAGCGGATACCCGATGTAGCCGCTGTTGGAGCAGCTCATGCCCATGGCGACGTACGCGCTTTCGGTCAGCGGCCGACCCTGCCCTTTCCAGTGCCAGAACAGGCCAGCCAGCAGCACGGTCAGCGAACCCAGCGCAAAGGCCAGCAGATAGCCCGGCCGGATCACATCGGCCAGCGGACGCGAGGCCAGCGCATGGAACAGCAGGGCCGGCAGTGCGATCTGCAACACGAACTTGCCGAGCACGCGCATGTCGGCCTTGGTGAAGAAGTCCCAGCGCACGCTGGCCCAGCCGGCGAGGATGCACAGATAGATCGGGCCGGTGATGGCCAGGATGTCGAGCATGCGGCGTGCCTGGCGCTCAGGCCGTGTCGTCGTTGGCGGCGCAGCCGCGTACGGCCAGCAGCCGGTCGGCGTAGGCCTGCCAGGTCGGCCGCGCACCCAGATCCGCCAGGCGCCCTGCCCGCGCCTGCGCCGCCATCCAGTCGTGCTTGAGCGCGATGGCCGAGGCCATGAACGGCTCGAACCCCGCTTCGCGCACGGTCTGGGCCACCTCGCGCATCTCTTCCGCGCGGCGCTGGCCGTGCTGGGCCACGCGGCTGAAGAAGTACGCACCTTGCTGCGTCCAGTCCATGCCGGGAAAGGTCTCCCGCAACGTGGCGATCATGGTGTCCTCCACGCCGTAGTGGCGGGCGGTGGTGTAGCTCTCCAGCACCAGCGCCTCCAGGCCCTTGATCATGATGCTTCGGCACATCTTGGTGGCCGAGGCAATGCCCAGTCGCTCGCTGGCCACCGCCACGTCCATGCCCAGACCGGTCAGCACCGGCTGCAGCTGGGCAGCGTGCGGGCCGCCCAGCAGCATGGGCACGCGGATGCCGTGGGGCGGCACCGAGGTCATGACGCCGGCCTCGACGTAGCGCGCGCCGGCCGCCTCGATCAGCGCGGCGGCCCGCTGCTTGGTCCCCGGCGAGGCGGAGTTCAGGTCCAGGAAAAAGCTGCCTGATCGGATGTGCGGCGCCACCGCCTGCGCCACCGCCAGCGTGTTGCTGGCGGTCACCGCCGAGATGAGCAGGGTGGCTTGCGCGCACAGCGCGGCGACGCCGTCGCAGGCCACGACGCCGGCCGCTTTCGCGTGCGCCAGCGGCTCGTCGCGCAGCGCCGCATCGGCGAACTTCAGGTCCCAGGCGCCGGTCCATGCCACCTGCGCCTTCAGCCCTGCCGTGAAAATGCGGCCCACCTCGCCGTAACCGATCAGGCCGATGCGAAGATCATTCATCGGGAAAAGTCCTTGGGTTCAGGCCAACGAGGGTCCGTCATACGCCGCGCAAGCGGCGCCAGCAGATCACTGCCTGGGAATGTTCGCGCGCTGGATGACGGCCGCCCAGCGCCGGATGTCTGCGGCCAGCAGCTGTGCGGCCTCGTCGGGCGTGCTGGGGTCGGCGTCGATGTTCAGGTCGGCCAGTTTCTTCCTGACCTCGGGCTTGGCCAGCGCGGCCACGATGTCCTTGTTCAGCCGGTCGATGACGGTGCGCGGCGTCTTGCCGGTCACGGCCAGCGCGTTCCAGGATGAAGCCTGGAAGTCCTTGACGCCCTGCTCGACCGCAGTGGGCACATCGGGCAAGGCGGTGGATCGCTTCTTGCCGGTGACGGCCAGGGCACGGAAGGCGCCGGCGCGGATCTGCGCCAGCGCCGGGCCCAGGATCTCGACACCCACGTCCACCTGTTTGCCGCGCAGGGCACCCACCAGGGCCGGTGTGCCGTTGAAGGGCACGATCTGCACATCGATGTCGGCGCTGGACTTGAACAGTTCGGCGGCCAGGTTCTGTGTGCTGCCGATGTTGATGCTGCCCACGTTGAGCTTGTTGGGGTTGGCCTTGGCGAACGCCACCAGCTCGCCCAGCGTCTTGAACGGCGAGTCGGCCGGCACCAGCACCGCCAGATCGAAAGTACCGAGCGTGGACACCGGCGTCAGATCCTGCAGCGTGTCGTAGGGCAGGTTCCTGAACAGGCTGGCCGTGACGGCCGTGCCGTTGGACATCAGGAACATCGTGTGGCCGTCCGGCTCGGCCCGCGCCACCGTTTCGGCCGCGACCACACCGCCAGCACCTGGCCGGTTCTCGACGGTGACCGGCTGACCCAGGGACACGGCCAACTCGGCCGCCACGATGCGGGCCGTGAGGTCACCCGCGCCACCGGCCGCGAACGGCACCACGATGCGCAGCGGCTTGCTGGGGAACGGCTGCGCCAGCGCCGGCACAGCCAGCCACGCGGCCGAGAGAGCCAGACCGGCGGCCAGGAGCTGGCGGCGCAGGGGCGACATCGAACGGTTCATGCAAGTCTCCTGATGGTGAACGCCGGGGCGGCCAGCCGATGTATCCAGCCGGAAAATGGCCTGCAAGGGCGTGCGGGCACATTCAGCTATGCGCTATTGCGATGGCGGGATGGTTCCCTCAGAGGCGCAGCACGAACAGCACGATGCCGGGGAAGGCCACCAGGATGGCGGTGCGGATGAAGTCGCTGGCCACGAAGGGCAGCACCGAGCGGTAGGTCTGGGTGATGGGCACGTCCTTGGCCATGGAATTGATGACGAACAGGTTCATGCCCACCGGGGGCGTGATCAGCCCCACCTCCACCACGATCAGCACCAGGATGCCGAACCAGATCGCCAGTTCTTCGGGCGGCAGGCCGAAGTCCAGCGCCATGATGATGGGGAAGAACACCGGAATGGTCAGCAAGATCATGGACAGCGAGTCCATGAAGCAGCCCAGGATGACGTACAGCGCCAGGATCGCCACCAGGACCAGGATCGGCGAGAGCCCCCAGCCGGCGACCGCCGAAGCCGCTTCCTGCGGCAGCTGCGACAGGGCCAGGAAGGTGTTGTACAGGCCCGCGCCGAGCACGATCATGAAGATCATGCCGGTGGCCACCGCCGAGCCCATGACCGCACCGGTCAGGGTCTTGCGGTTGAGTCCGCCACCGGCCCAGGCCGCAATGCCGGTGCAGAAGGCGCCGATGGCGGCGCCTTCGGTCGGGGTGAAGATGCCGGCGTAGATGCCGCCCACGACCACCAGGAAGATCACGATCACCGGCCAGGTTCGCACGGTCGCGGCCCAGCGTTCTTTCATGGGCATGGGCGGCATGGAACCCATCTCCTGCGGCCGCAGGCGTGCATAGATGGCAATGGTGATCATGTAACCGATGGCCGCCAGGATGCCGGGCACGAAGGCGGCCAGGAACAGCTTGGCGATGTTCTGTTCGGTCAGGATGGCGTAGATCACCAGCACCACCGAGGGCGGGATCAGGATGCCCAGCGTGCCCCCGGCGGCCAGGCAGGCGGTGGAAATGCCGCCCGCATAGCCGGCGCGCTTGAGTTCGGGCAGCGCCACCTGCCCCATGGTGGCCGCCGTCGCCAGCGAAGAACCGCAGATGGCGCCGAAGCCGGCACAGGCCCCCACGGCCGCCATGGCCACGCCACCCTTGCGGTGGCCGATCCACGCCTCGGCCGCCTTGAACAGCGCCTGCGACAGACCTCCTAGCGCGGCGAACTGGCCCATCAGCAGGAACAGCGGAATCACCGACAGGTTGTAGTTCGAGAAGGTGGTGTAGGTGACCTGCTTGAGCTGGTTGAGGATGGGCGCTGCCGAACCGTAGACGATCCAGGCGCCGCCCAGGCCGACCAGCAGCATGGACAGGCCGATCGGCACACGCACGAAGATCAGCAACAGCATGAGGGGGAAAGACCAGAGGGCCAGTTCGATGGTGCTCATGGGAATCTCGTAAAAAAATCAGTGGCCGGCGTTGGCTTCCACGCTCCAGCCCGCTGGCTCGGAACCCAGGCCGAAGCGGGTCAGCGTCCTGGCGGCGTAACACAGGCAACCGATCACGGCGCCCAGCAGGCAGAAGGCATAGCCCCACCACAGCGGCATCTGCAGGATGAAGGTGGTCTCCAGGTACGCCTTCTTCTCCAGCATGCCTTCCCAGAGCTTCCAGGTCAGCACCAGCCAGATGGCCAGCATGGCCAGGTCACTGATCGTGTCGATCGCCTTGCGCAACCAGACCGGCATGTGCATGTAGAGCAGGTCCACGGTGGCGTGGCCCCCGCGCAGGTAGCACCAGGGCAGGAAGAAGAAGATGGCGATGCCGATGCCCACCTCCACCAGTTCGAAGTCGCCCGGAACGGGCCCCAGACCCAGCCCCAGCAGGGCACGGCCCACCACGCTGGCCACCACCATCAGGGTCACGGCCACCAGAACGACGCCGCCTACCAGGGCGGTCCAGTTCGCCAAACGGTAAATCCACGCAATCATGTTCGAATCCTCCAACGCTTCTTCAAGCTGCCTGCCATTGTCGCCTCGCGCACGGCGGGCGCTTCACCTGCCGGGGATGCAGCCACCCCGACACCACGCCGACAGCTACGGTCAGCCCGCACGGCCTGCCGGCAAGGCGCCCGCTTTGGCTGTACGAACGACGTGGCAACGGCCATTAACGCTGCATCGCCGGGCGCTTTCCAGAGGCGAAAAAAAGCCGCCACGTCGCGGGCGGCTTTGGCGGACCGTTCCGACGTTCAGCGGCTGTGCTTGGCGATCAGCGCGCGCGCTTCGGCAGCGAGCTTGGCACCGTCGATGCCCTTGCCCTTGACCTCGTTGATCCAGTCGGTCTCCACCGTCGAGGCGGTCCGGCGCCAGCGCTGGGTTTCCGCCGCGTCGAGGGCCACGATGTTGTTGCCCGCCTTGACCGCTATCTCGCGCCCGATCTTGTCCCCCTCGTCCATGGCCTTGCCAAACAGGGTGGCTGCCACCATGCCCGAGTTGTCGTCGATCACCTTCTTCAGGTCCGGCGGCAGCTTCTCGTACGACGCCTTGTTCATGGAGAACGCGAAGGTCTGGGTGTACAGACCGTCCTTGCCGGCGAACGTGGTGTGGTTCTTCACCAGTTCGGTCACCTTCAGCGCCGGGGTCACTTCCCAGGGAATGGTGGTCCCGTCGATCACGCCTTTGGACAGCGCTTCGGTGACCGCCGGAACCGGCATGCCCACCGGCGTGGCGCCCAGCTTGGTCAGCATGTTGTTGATGATGCGCGAACCACCGCGCACTTTCATGCCGCGAAGGCTCTCCAGACCGGTCACCGGGGTCTTGGTGTGGAACAGTCCCGGCCCGTGGGTGTGCACGGCGATCAGTTTCACGTCCTTGAATTCGTCGGCAGCAAACTTCTCCACGTACTCCTGGATCGCCTTGGACGACTGTTCGGCATTGCCGCTCATGAAAGGCAGTTCAAAGACCTCGGTCTTGGGGAAGCGCCCCGGGGTGTAGCCCAGCACCGTCCAGGTGATGTCCACCACGCCATCGCGCGCCTGGTCGAACAGCTGCGGTGGCGCACCGCCGAGCTGCATGGCGTGGAACAGCTGCACCTTGATGCGGCCGCCCGACTCGGCCTCGATCTTCTGCGCCCAGGGCACGATGGCCTTGGCCGGAATGATGGCCTGTGGTGGCAGCATCTGGTGCAGGCGCAGGGTCACGGTCTGGGCCTGCACGCCGGCAGCGCCCAGAACGGACAGGGTGGCGGCAGCGGCCAACAGGGACGGCGTAGTGGTTTCATGTCTGTCTCCATATTGGGGTTCGAGGCAAGGGCGACCCGGGTGCTGCCCGGTGCAACCAGGCAGACTTTTTCAGATCCACGGTGACTGTGACGGCAAACGCGGCGATAGAGAAGGCGCAAACCCCACTTTCAGCTATGCCGACAATGTATGACCAGAGCCCCGATGCCCCTTGGCGCTCAGCGGGTACATTCCAGAGGCATTCGGTTACGGACACGCACACGCACACCAAGCCCTTGCAGCATGCACGCCCGATTCGACGATCACCTTCACCACGATCCCGGCCACCTCATCCGCCGCGCCCATCAGCTGGCGGTCGCGCGATTTCACGAGGTGCATGGACGCGACGTGACCCCGGTGCAGTACGCCGTGCTCCGTGTGCTCCAGACCCATCCCGGCATCGACCAGGTCACGCTAGCGGACAAGGTGGCGCTGGACACGTCGACCACCGCCGACATCGCCACCCGGCTGGAGTCCAAGGGCTGGATCGTGCGCGAACTGCTGCCTCGCCGGCAGAGAAGCCTGCGACTCACCGAAGCCGGGGTTGCGGTGCTGGCCACCATGGTGCCCCGCGTCCAGGGCAGCTACGAACAGCTGCTGTCCGCCCTGGCCCCGCAGGAACAGGCCGACCTGCTGCGTCTCTTGACCAAGTTCGTCGGACTGGCGGAAGCCGGGCCGACGGACAGCGAGGGAAAACCCTAGGCAAAGCCCCCTTGGCACGGACGCGGAGCGGCAATAACATCGCCTCATTCAGCATACTGAATGAAGCAGACCTTTTCTCCGAGGAGTTTTATGTTTGCCCTGAACACCTGGTACGTGGCCGCCCGCAGCGATGAAATCGACACCGAACGCCCGCTGGGCCGGCGCATCTGCAACCGGGCGATGGCGTTCTACCGCAAGAGCAGCGGCCAGGTCGCCGCGGTGGAAGACTTCTGCCCGCACCGCGGCGCGCCGCTCTCGCTCGGTTTTGTGCAGGGCGACACCCTGGTCTGCGGCTACCACGGCCTGGCCATGGGCAGCGACGGCAAGACCGTCTCCATGCCCAGTCAGCGGGTGCGCGGCTTCCCGGCCATCGGCAGCTACCCGGTGCACGAGGCGCACGGCTTCGTCTGGGTCTGGCCGGGTGACGCTGCCAAGGCCGACCGGACCCTGGTGCCGCAGTTCGAGTGGATGGGCAACCCGGCCTTCGGTTACGGGGGTGGCCTGTACCACATCGCCTGCGACTACCGGCTCATGATCGATAACCTGATGGACCTGACGCACGAGACCTATGTGCACAGCAACAGCATCGGGCAGAAGGAAATCGACGAGGTGCCCTGCAAGACCCGCGTCGAGGGGGACCACGTGATCACCGAGCGTTTCATGGAAGGCATCGAGGCGCCGCCGTTCTGGAAGATGGCCCTGCGCATGAACGGCCTGCCCGACGACCAGCCGGTGGATCGCTGGCAGATCTGCCACTTCACCCCGCCCAGCCACGTGATGATCGAAGTGGGCGTGGCCTTGGCCGGCCACGGCGGTTATGCCGCGCCCGACACGGTGAAGGCCGCCAGCTGGGTGGTGGACTTCATCACCCCGGAAACCGACACCTCCATGCACTACTTCTGGGGCATGGCGCGCAAGTTCAAGCCGGCCGACGCTGGCCTGACCGATCAGATCCGCGAAGGCCAGGGCAAGATCTTCTCGGAGGACCTGGAGATGCTGGAACGCCAGCAGAAGAACCTCAGCGCCTTCCCCGAGCGCAAGCTGCTCATGCTCAACATCGACGCCGGTGGTGTGCAGTCGCGCAAGCTGATCGATCGCATCGTGGCCGCCGAGCAAGGCGTGACGGCATGAGTGCGGCAGACCTGATCGCGGTGCGCGTGGCCGCCCGCCGCACCGAAGCACAGGACATCATCGGCCTCGATCTGGTGGCGGCCGATGGCGGCGCCCTGCCCGCCTTCACGGCCGGCGCCCACATCGACCTGCACCTGCCGGGCGGGCTGATCCGCCAGTACTCGCTGTGCAACCCGCCGGGCGACGCGGGCGTGTACCGCATCGCGGTGCTGCGCGATGCGGCCTCGCGCGGCGGTTCGCAGGCGGTGCACGACGCACTGAGCGTGGGCACCGAACTGTCCATCAGCGCGCCGCGCAACCACTTCGAACTGGCGCCCTCAGCACCCCACCACCTGCTGCTGGCCGGTGGCATCGGCATCACGCCGCTGTGGGCCATGGCCGAACAATTGGCGCAAAGCGGCGGCTCGTTCACCCTGCACCATTGCACCCGCTCGCGCGAGCGCACGCCCTTTGTGGAAATCCTCGCCGCGTCGGCCTACGCCGACCGTGTGCAGCACCACTTCGACGACGGCGAGGCGGCGCAAAAGCTGGACATCGCCGCCACACTGAAGCAGGCGACCGCCGGCACCCACCTCTATGTGTGCGGGCCGCAGGGTTTCATGGATGCGGTGCTGAACGCCGGCCGCGCCGCCGGCTGGCCCGAAGAACGCCTGCACCGCGAGTACTTCGCCGCGGCCCCGGTGGACCGCACGGACGACGGCAGTTTCGAGCTGGAGCTGGCCAGCAGCGGCCGCGTCATTCCCGTGCGCGCGGACCAGAGTGCACTGGCCGCCCTGCTGGCGACCGGACTGGACATTCCGATGTCGTGCGAACAGGGCGTGTGCGGCACCTGCCTGACCGGCGTGAAGGCGGGCACGCCCGACCACCGCGACCAGTACCTGACCGACGAGGAACAGGCCGCCAACGACCAGTTCCTGCCCTGCTGCTCTCGCTCCAAGAGCGCGCGCCTGGTGCTTGACCTCTGAAGCCCAGCGCCTGGCGCGTCAGGCCAGGCCCAGCAGGCGCACCGCATTGCCCTTGAGGATGCCGGGCATCACCTCGGGCTTGAAGCCGGCCACCTCGAAGTCCTTCATCCAGCGCTCGGGCGTGATCAGCGGGTAGTCGCTGCCGAACAGCACGCGGTCCTTCAGCAAGGTGTTGGCGTACTGCACCAGTTGCTTGGGAAAGTACTTCGGGCTCCAGCCGCTCAGGTCGATCCAGACGTTGGGCTTGTGCGTGGCGACCGACAGCGCCTCGTCCTGCCACGGGAAGCTCGGGTGGGCCATGACGATCTGCATGTCGGGGAAGTCGATGGCGACGTCGTCCAGGTGCATGGGGTTGCTGTACTCCAGCCGCAGCCCGCCGCCACAGCGCATGCCGGAGCCGATGCCGCTGTGCCCGGTGTGGAAGATGGCCGGCAGCTTGTGCGCGTTGATCACCTCGTAGATCGGCCAGGCCATCTTGTCGTAGGGGTGGTAGCCCTGCACCGTGGGGTGGAACTTGAAGCCTTTGACGCCTTCTTCCCGGATCAGGCGCTCGGCCTCGCGCGCGCCCATCTTGCCCTTGTGCGGATCGATGCTGGCAAAGGCCATCATCATGTCGCTGTTCTCGCGCGCGGCCTGCGCGATCTCCTCGTTGGGAATGCGGCGGCGGCCCAGCTTGGACTCGCTGTCCACGGTGAACATCACCAGCCCGATCTTGCGTTCGCGGTAGTAGGCAATGGTCTCCGCAATGGTCGGTCGGCGGTTGCTGCCGAAGTACTTGTCGGCCGCGCGGTCGTACTCCTCGCCGTAGTTGTCGAACGGGTTCCAGCAGCTCACTTCGGCGTGGGTGTGGATGTCGATGGCGATCAGGTTCTGGTGGTCCATGGCGTCTCTTCAAACAGGTCGAAACTAGGGTAACTCCGTAGGCGTTCGGAAAGACCTCGTCTTGATTTGGTTATTGTTTATAACAATAATTCACCCGATCAACAAGCCGACAAACCCGAGACCACCATGACCAACCCCCACCCCGACCTGACCGTCACCGTGCACGGTGAACAATCCGAAGTGGCGGTCGTCACGCTCAACCGCCCCGCCAAGCGCAACGCGCTCAACGACGGCCTCATCCTCGCCATCCGCGACGTTTTCCAGAACCTGCCCCAGAGCGTGCGCGCCGCCGTGGTGGACGGCACGGGCGAACACTTCTGCGCCGGCCTGGACCTGTCCGAACTGAGCGAACACGATGCGTCCGAAGGTGTCTTTCACTCGCGCATGTGGCACGCCGCGCTCGACTGCGTGGAAAAAGGCACCGTGCCCGTGGTCGCGGCTTTGCACGGCGCGGTGGTCGGGGGCGGCCTGGAACTGGCCAGCGCCTGCCACATCCGCGTCGCCGACGAAACCACCTTCTACGCCCTGCCCGAAGGCACACGCGGCATCTTCGTGGGTGGCGGCGGTGCGGTGCGCGTGCCCAAGCTGATCGGCGCCGCCCGCATGACCGACATGATGCTCACCGGCCGCGTCTACAACGCCGCCGACGGCGAACGCATCGGCCTGGCGCAGTACCTCGTGCCCCCGGGCACCGCACGGGACAAGGCCATCGAGCTGGCCACGCGCATCGCCACCAACGCCCGCATGACCAATTTCGCGCTCATGCACGCCCTGCCCCGCATCGCCGAGCAGCCGGCCGACCATGGCCTGTTCACCGAAGCGCTGATGGCCTCGGTCGCACAGAGCGCGCCCGAGGCCAAGGAACGGGTGCGTGCCTTCCTTGAAGGCAAGGCCGCGAAAGTGAAGCGCCATGACCAATGACTCTGCTGCTTTGCAGCGAAATGACCGATGAATGACCCCTTGGCTGCGTTTTCATCGTTTGTCATGCAGCCGCGCAGCGGCACCGTCATTCGTCATCAAGAACCAGGAGACATACCGTGACAGCAGCAAAATACCGCCCCCTGACCTTTGGCGTCACCCGCGCCACGTTGCGCGACGGCGAAACCGGCACGCACTACCTGCGTGCCGACCAGGCACTCGGCCCCTACCCCGACCGACTGACCGACCGGCTGGTGCACTGGGCGGACAAGCGCCCGCAGCAGACCCTGTTCGCGCGCCGGACGAAAAACGCCGACGGCAGCAGCGGTGACTGGAAACACATCACGTTCGCGCAGGCGCTGGACGCCGCGCGCCGCATCGGCCAGGGTCTGCTCGACCGGGGTCTGTCGGCCGAGCGACCGGTGCTGATCCTCAGCGAGAACGACCTGGAACACGCGCTGCTGGCGCTGGGGTGCCTGTACGCGGGCGTCGCCTTCTGCCCCACCTCACCGGCCTATTCGCTCATCAGCCAGGACTTCGACAAGCTCAGGCACGTCGTCAAGACGCTCACGCCCGGCCTCGTTTTCGCCAGCGATGCCCAGCGCTACGGCCGCGCGATGCTGGCCACGCTGGGTGAGGACGTCGAACTGGTCTGCACCGAAGGCACCGTGCCCGGCCGCGCCACCACCTCGTTCGCCGCGCTGCTGGCCACCGACCCCACCCCGGCGGTGGACGCGGCGATGGCCGCCACCGGCCCCGACACCATCGCCAAGTTCCTGTTCACCTCGGGCTCGACCAAGATGCCCAAGGCCGTGATCAACACGCAGCGGCTGTGGTGTGCCAACCAGGCCCAGATGACCGCGTCCATGCCGGTACTGGCCGAAAAGCCGCTGGTGCTGGTGGACTGGCTGCCCTGGAACCACACCTTCGGCGGCAACCACAACTTCGGCATGGTGATCTACCACGGCGGCACGCTGTACATCGACGACGGCAAGCCCACACCCGCGCTGATGCACGAAACCCTGCGCAACCTGCGGGAAATTTCGCCCACGGTCTACTTCAACGTGCCGACCGGCTTTGAAGCCATCGCCAACGCGATGAAGTCCGACGACGCCTTGCGCAAGACCCTGCTGGCCCAGGTCAACATGTTCTTCTACGCCGGCGCTGCGCTGGCCCAGCCGGTGTGGGACAGCCTGTTCGAGAGCGAAGAGCGGGAGATCGGCGAGCGCATCGTCATGACCACCGGGCTGGGCATGACCGAGTCCGGGCCGTTCGGCATTTTCGTCACCAGCACCAACGTGAAGGCCGGCGACCTGGGTCTGCCCACACCCGGACTGGAGCTCAAGCTGGTGGACGTGCAGGGCAAGACCGAGGTGCGCTACCGCGGCCCCAACATCACCCCGGGTTACTGGCGCATGCCCGAGGAAACCGCCGAAGCCTTCGACGAAGAAGGCTTCTTCAAGACCGGCGACGCGGTGAAATGGATCGACGAGACCGATGTGCACCAGGGCCTGAAGTTCGACGGCCGCATCGCCGAGGACTTCAAGCTCGCCACCGGCACCTTCGTCAGCGTGGGCCCGCTGCGCGGGAAGATCATCGCGGCCGGCGCGCCCTACATCCAGGACGTGGTGCTGACCGGCCTGAACATGAAGGAGGTGGGCGCCATGGTGTTCCCGACCCCGGCGGTGCGCCAGCTGGTCGGCCTGCCCGCTGACGCGTCGATGCACGACGTGCTGGACGCGCCCCCCGTGCTGGCGCAGTTCCAGAAGATCGTGGACGAACTGGCGCGCGACGCCACCGGCTCGGCCAACCGCATCGCCCGCCTGTGCCTGCTGGCCGACCCGCCGACCATCGACCGCGGCGAGATCACCGACAAGGGCTCGATCAACCAGCGTGCCGTGCTCTCGCACCGCGCCGACACGGTGGCCAAGCTGCACAGCGATGGCCTGCGCTACATCCTGAAACCGACGGTTTGACTCCCCCCGCGCCGCCTCCGGCGTCACCCCCCAGAGGGCGATGCCTGCGGCCTGGCGAAGCCAGTTCCGCGGCATCCTGGATGTAGGCACGCGCTTCGAACACTTTGTGAAGAGATAAAGGACATGCGATGACGACCAAAGGCTTCTTCAATTCCGTCGATGACGTGGTCATCCTGGGCGGCGTGCGCACCCCGATGGTGGACTACTGTGGCGCCCTCGGGCACGTCTCGCCGACCGACCTGGGTATCAAGGTGGCGCGCGAGGCACTCGCGCGCACCGGCACCCAGGCCGCCGAGATCGGCTCGGTCGTCACCGGCAACATGGCGCCCGGCGACTTCGATCAGTTCTTTCTGCCGCGCCACATCGGCCTGTACGCCGGCGTGCCGGTCAACGTGCCGGCACTGATGGCCCAGCGCATCTGCGGCACCGGCTTCGAGCTGTTCCGCCAGGCCGGCGAGCACATCAGCGGCGGCCTGTGCGACGCGGCGCTGGTGGTGGGCACCGAGAACATGACGCGCAACCCGATCGCCGCCTTCGACCACCGCACCGGTTTCAGGCTGGGTGCCCCGGTGGCCTTCAAGGACTACATGTGGGAAGCCCTGAAGGACCCGGCGGCCGGCATCAACATGATCCAGACCGCCGAGAACCTGGCCAAGAAATACGGCATCACCCGCGAGTCGGTGGACGAGTTCGCGTCGGCCTCCTTCGACAAGGCCGTGGCCGCACAGGAAAGCGGCTTCCTGGCCGGCGAGATCGTGCCGGTGGTGACCGAGAAGTTCGAGATCGAGGGCTACAAGGCCCGTGGCATCCAGCTGCAGGGCAAGATCACTGAAGTGGACCGCGACACCCACCCGCGCGTCTCGCCGGTCGAGGTGCTGGCCAAGCTCAAGCCGGTGTTCGAAGGCGGCGTGCAGACCGGCGGCAACAGCTCGGCCCTGGTGGACGCGGCCGCCGCCTGCGTGGTCACCTCCGGCGCCTACGCCAAGGCCCAGGGCCGCAAGCCGCTGGCCCGTGTGGTGGCGGCCGCCGTGGTGGGCGTGCCGCCCGAGATCATGGGCATCGGTCCGGCCCCGGCCATCCGCCTGCTGCTGGAGCGCACCAGTCTGAAGCTCGACGACATCGGCCGATTCGAAGTCAACGAAGCCCAGGGTGCACAGACCCTGTCGGTCGCCAAGGACCTGGGCACGGACATCGCCAAGCTCAACGTCAACGGCGGTGCCATCGCCCTGGGCCACCCGCTGGCCGCCACCGGCGTGCGCCTGACGCTCACGCTGGCGCGCGAGCTACAGCGCAGCGGCCTGAAGTATGGCATCTCCAGCGCCTGCGTGGGCGGTGGACAGGGCATTGCCCTGCTGATCGAAAACCCGAACGCCTGAAAGGACACCCCATGAACATCCAAGGACACGCCGCCCTCGTCACCGGCGGCGGCTCCGGCCTCGGCGAGGCCACCGCGCGCGAACTCGCCCGCCTGGGCGCCAGGGTCGCCGTGCTGGACCTGAACCTCGACAACGCCCAGCGCGTGGCGGCCGACATCGGCGGCGTCGCCGTGCCGTGCGACGTCGCCAACCCCGACAGCATGCAGGCCGCCATCGAGCAGGCCGCCGCGGCCCACGGCCCGGCCCGCGTGCTGATGCAGATCGCCGGCATCGGCAGTGCCAAGCGTGTGGTCGGCAAGGACGGCAGCGCCGCGCCGCTGGCCGACTTTTCGCGCGTCATCAACGTCAACCTGATCGGCACCTACAACGCGGCCCGCCTGTTCGCCGCGGCCTGCGCCAGGCTGGACCCGATGGAAGACGGCGAGCGCGGCGTGATGGTGTTCACCGCCAGCGTGGCCGCCTTCGACGGTCAGGTGGGCCAGCAGGCCTACAGCGCGTCCAAGGCCGGCGTGGCCGGCATGACGCTGCCGATGGCGCGCGATCTGGCGCAGCACGGCATCCGCGTCTGCACCATCGCTCCCGGCCTGTTCGCCACGCCCCTGCTCAAGGAACTGCCTGGGCCTGTTCAGGAATCGCTGGCCAAGAGCATCCCGTTCCCGCAACGTCTGGGCAAGCCCGAAGAGTTCGCCCAGCTGGCGGCGCACATCGTCAGCAACGGCCACCTCAACGGCGAGGTGATCCGTCTGGATGGTGCACTCCGTATGGCCCCGCGCTGAAGGACCGACATGAGCAAGACCGTTGTTTATGAAGTGGAAGTAATGTTCGGCGACTGCGACCCGGCCGGCATCGTCTTCTTTCCCAACTTCAGCAAGTGGATGGACGCCTCGTCGCTGAACTTCTTCGTCCAGTGCGGCGTGCCGCCCTGGCGCGAGCTGGTCAAGACCACCGGCATCATCGGCACGCCGCTGCTGGAGATCCACACCAGGTTCATGAAGCCCGCCACCTACGGCGAACGCCTTCAGGTGCACACCAACGTCATCGAATGGCGCGAGAAGGTGTTCATCCACAAACACCTCGTCCAGCGCGGCGACACCGTGCTGTGCGAAGGGACCGAAACGCGCGCCTTCTGCATGCGCGACCCGGCCAACCCGGACCGCATCAAAGCCATCCCGATCCCGGCCGACATCAAGGCCCTGTGCAGCCGAGACCGCTTTCCCTGACCCGAAGTCCTCGCAGAAGGACACACGCTTTTTCCACCCCCCAACCGGAGACAACACCATGCGCATCGCCCGTCGTCAGTTCATCCAGGCCTCGGCCGCCACCGGCCTGCTGGCCAGCCTCGGCCTGCCAAGCGCCCACGCCCAGGCGCTCGAGCAGATCAAGATCGTCAACGGCTTTCCCGCCGGCGGCAGCGCCGACGTGACGAGCCGCCGCATCGGCGAGCGGCTGGGCGGCACCGCCTACAGCAAGAACGCCGCCGTGGTCGAGAACAAGACCGGCGCGGCCGGCCGCATTGCGGTGGAGACGGTGAAGAACGCCGCCCCCGACGGCGCCACGCTGCTGCTGACACCGTATTCCATGATGGTGATCTACCCGCACATCTACAAGCAGCTGAGCTACGACCCGGTCAAGGATTTCGAGCCCGTGGCCATGGCCTCCCTGCTCACGCACGGCCTGGCCGTTGGCCCGCTGGTCCCCGCCTCGGTCAAGACGGTGAAGGACTTCCTGGCCTGGGCCAAGGCCAACCCGAACGATGCCAACTTCGGCTCACCCGCTGCCGGCTCCACACCGCACTTCCTGGGCGTGATGCTGGAAATGGCCTCGGGCGTGAACCTCAAGCACATTCCCTACCGCGGCTCCATCCCTGGCATCACCGACGTGATTGGTGGCCAGCTCGCGGCCATGGTCACTCCGCATGGCGATTTCCTGCCCAATCACCGGGCCGGCAAGCTGCGCATCATCGCCACCTCCGGCAAGACCCGCTCGCCGTTCGTGCCCGACGTGCCCACCTTTGCCGAGCAGGGCTTTGCCGACCTGGTGGTGGAGGAATGGTTCGGCTTCTACGCGCCCGCCAAGACGCCCGCGCAGGTCATCGCCAACGCCAACGCAGCCATCAACGCCGCCCTCAAGGAGAAGTCGGTCATCGACAGCCTGGCGCTTTCGGGCATGGTGCCGGTGGGCGGCAGCGCGGCCGACATGGCCAAGAGCATGAAGAGCTACACCGACTACTGGGGACCCGTCGTCAAGAAGATCGGTTTCACCGCCGAATCCTGATCGGTCACCGACCGGCAAGGGGCATTCGGCCCCTTGCCGGTCCACTGGACACGTTTCATGAACACCTACCAGCCCCAACCCGCCGAACAACGCTTCATCCTGCAGGACGTGCTGCAGGCGCCGCAGCAGCTCGCCGCCCTGCCCGCCTGCGCCGACTTCGATGAGGACCTGCTGGTGCAGTTGACGGACGAGGCCGGCAAGTTCGTGGGCGAGGTGATCGCGCCGCTCAACCGCAGCGGCGACGAGGTGGGCGCGCAGTGGAAGGCCGGAGTGGTGACGATGCCGCCCGGTTTCCGGGACGCCTACCAGGCCTTCTGGCAGGCCGGCTGGCCGTCGCTGGCGCGCGCCACCGAAGACGGCGGCCAGGGCCTGCCGACCGTGCTGGAGGCCATGCTGTACGAGAACCTGAGCGCCGCCAACCACGGCTGGACCATGGCGCCCGGCCTGCTGCACGGCGCCTGCGAATGCATCAAGCACCACGCCTCGCCCGAGCTGAAGTCGCGCTACCTGCAAAAGGTGGCCACCGGCGAATGGCTGGCCACCATGTGCCTGACCGAACCGCACGCCGGGTCCGACCTCGGCCTGTGCCGCACGAAAGCGGTGCCGCTCGCCGATGGGCGATACGCCTTGAGCGGCACCAAGATCTTCATCTCCGGCGGCGAACACGACCTGACCGAGAACATCGTGCATCTCGTGCTCGCGCGCCTGCCCGACAGCCCGCCCGGCCCCAAAGGTCTGTCCTTGTTTCTGGTGCCCAAGTTCTATGAAGACGGCACGCGCAGTGCGGTGGTCTGCGAGCGCATCGAGGAAAAGATGGGCCTGCACGGCAGCCCCACCTGCGTGATGCGCTTCGACGAAGCCGCCGCCTGGATCGTCGGTGAGCCCGGCAAGGGTCTGAACGCCATGTTCGTGATGATGAACGCCGCCCGCCTGCATGTGGGCCTGCAGGGCGTGGCGCTTCTGGACGCCGCCTGGCAGAAAGCCGACGCCTATTCGAAGGATCGGCGCCAGATGCGCGCCCCCGGAGGCAACGCGAAGGCGGGCGAAGCGGATTTCATCGGGTCGCACCCGGCCATGCGCCGAATCCTCGACGCACAGCGCGCCTGGGTAGACGCCGGTCGCGTGCTCGCGTACCGCACGGCGCTCGAACTCGATCTCCACAAACTCCATCCCGACCCCGCGCGCCGCGAGGCCGCCAGCCGCTGGTGCGCCCTGGTCACACCCGTGCTCAAAGCCGCCTGGACCGACCAGGCCTTCCACGGCGCCAGCGCCTGCCTGCAGGTGTTCGGCGGCCACGGTTACGTGCGCGAATGGGGGATCGAACAGATCGTGCGCGATGCGCGCGTGGCCATGATCTACGAGGGCACGAACGAGATCCAGGCGATCGACCTGCTGCTGCGCAAGACCCTGCCCGACGGCGGCACTGCGCTGCTGCAGCTGCTGGCCGAGCTCGGCGACGACGCACAGGCCACACGGGTCAAGGCCGAGATCCTGGGCTTCAGCACCTTCCTTCGCGATCGGCTGCTGCCGCGCGCCACAGCCCAGGACGCTCCCGCCGACCTGCCCCACTGGCTGGCCGACGACTTCCTGCGCGCGGTCGCGCTGCTGCTCATGGCCTGGGCCTGGGCGCGCATCGGCGCCACCCCCGGGGCCGATGCGGCCCGCTGGCGATCGGCCCAAACCGGCTTCTGGCGCTGGGTCTGGCCCGAATTCGGCATGCGTCTGGCCATGCTCCAGGACAGCCTGCAGCGGGCCTGAGGTCTGCGCGACAACCCGCAGGCGGCGGACCTGCACAAACGTTATGCTTGGCAACCATGCCAGAGACGACCGTCGCCAACACCTTGCGCCGCCCCCGCGCCATCCGCCCGGGTGCTGCGGCCGTCGCCGCACCACCCGGCAACGCCGCAGGCAGTGACAACGGCATCGACACCAGCTACCTCGAAACCCTGCTCGGCTACAACGCCCGCCGCACCGCGCTGGCGGTCATCGGCGTGTTCCTCAAGCGCATGGAACCCTATGGCCTGCGGCCGGTGGACTTCTCGGTGCTCACACTGATCGCCCACAACCCGGGCATCACCTCGCGCCAGATCTGCGCGGCGCTGGACATCCTGCCGCCCAACCTGGTGGGCATGATCAAAAGCCTGGACAAACGCGGCCTGATCGAGCGCCGCGCGCACCCCACCGACCGCCGCGCCCAAGGGCTGCACCTGTCCGCGGCCGGCAAGAAGCTGCAGAAGAACGCCCAGGCCACCGCCACCCAGCTGGAAAGTGACGTGGCCCAGCGCCTGAGCAGCGAAGAGCTCGACACCCTCAAGGCGCTGTTGCGCCGGGTCTACCAGCCCTGACCGCCCCGGCACCGACCCTGGTGGCGACCCGGCGCCAGCACGGCGGCCGGCAACACCCGCAGCCACGGCCAAACCGGCCCGCAACCGCAGCTCATGCGGGTAAACACCAACCGCGCCGACGCCGTTGCTGCGTGCAAGCCAGCTAGCGAATGGCTAGCAAGCCCCGTATAGTGGTTCGCAGGCCTCCCCCCACAGAAGGCTGCACCAGGAGACACACATGGGCGCCAAGGACAACGCGGCTGTCATCCAGCTGTTCGATCTGCTCGAATCGCGCTACGCGCTGCGCGTGATCTGGGCGCTGAGCGACGGCCACCCCCAGACCTTTCGCCTGCTGCAGGACAGCGTGGGCGGCGTCACTCCGAACACCCTCAACTCCCGCCTGAAAGAGCTGCGCGCCGCGCGGCTGGTGGAACACACCGGCGACGGCTACCGCCTCACCAGCGCCGGCACCGACCTGGCCCGCCGCATGCACGACGTGCAACTGTTCGCCAGCCGATGGTCCAGCCAGCAGGCCAGGGCCGCGGCCGCGCAGGCCAACGGCGCGGCGCACGCAGCCTGAGCCGATCGCCGAAGCAAGGGTCCCGTCCAGCACACACCGGGGAACCGGCTTTGCCGGGCCACTGGTGTGGTTCCCCTCTGGGGGAAGCCGCGTCAGCGGAGGGGGGCTCGCGTGACCGTCTGCGTCTGTTCGCCCAGGCCGCTCCCGCCCAGCGTCACCACATCGCCGGCCTGCAGGAACACCGGCGGCTTCTGGCCCATGCCCACGCCCGGCGGGGTGCCGGTCGGGATCACGTCGCCCGGCTGCAGCGCCATGAAACGGCTGAGGTAGCTCACGATCTGCGCCACGCCGAAGATCATGGTCTTCGTGTTGCCGGTCTGGCGCCGCACGCCGTTCACGGCCAGCCACAGGTCCACCGCCTGCGGGTCACCCAGTTCGTCGGGCGTCACCAGCCAGGGGCCGACGGGGCAGTGCGTGGGGTAGCTCTTGCCCTTGACCCACTGGCCTTCCAGTTCCATCTGGTACGCGCGTTCGGACAGGTCGTTGACCAGGCAGTAGCCGGCCACGTGCCGCAGCGCGTCGGCCTCGGACACGTGGAAGGCCCGCTCGCCGATCACGATGCCCAGCTCCACCTCCCAGTCCAGCTTCTGCGAGCCGGGTGCCAGCCACACCTCGTCGTTCGGTCCGCTGATGGCGCCGTTGTGCTTGTTGAAGACGATGGGCTGGCCCGGCGCTTTCATGCCGGCCTCGGCGGCGTGATCCGAATAGTTCAGGCCGATGCAGACCACGTTGCCAACGCCGCCGACGCAGGCGCCGATGCGGCGGCCCGGCGCCACCAGCGGCAGCGTGGCCGGATCGAGCGTCCGCAACCGGGCCATAGAATCCTGCCCCAGCACGGCGCCGGCGATGTCCGGCACCACCCCCGAGAGGTCGCGCAGCGCGCCGCTGGCGTCGATCAGACCGGGTTTCTCGGCGCCCAGCGGGCCGTGGCGGAAGAGTTTCATGGCGGGGTCCCGTGCAAAAAGCCCCGATTCTCACCGCCCTCACGGGTTTTTCGCCGTCACCCCTTGAACTGGCCGCCGCCGCCCCCAGATGTCGCGCACGGCCAGTTTTGCCTTTGATTTATTTGAACTTTCCGACATGACCCAAGCCCAGAACCCCGCCGAACAAGCCGCTGCCGCGTCGCAGAGCCCCGAGGAAGCCCTGGCCGCGGCCGCCGTGGCCGAAGCCGACGCGCTGGCCGCGCTGACCAACGAGGTCTCGGACCTCAAGGCCAAGAACGCCGACCTGGCTGACCAGTACCTGCGTGCGAAGGCCGAGGCCCAGAACGCCATGCGCCGTGCCGAGGACGAAATCGCCAAGGCCCGCAAGTTCGCCGTCGAGGGTTTTGCCGACAGCCTGCTGCCGGTGCTCGACAGCCTGGAAGCCGGCCTGGCCGTGCAGGAGGCCACCGTGGAGCAGATCCGCGAAGGCGCCGAAGCGACGCTCCAGCAGTTGCAGAGCGCCCTGAGCCGCAACAAGGTGGTGGCCATCGCCCCGGCTGCGGGCGAAAAGTTCGACCCGGCCCAGCACCAGGCCATCAGCATGGTGCCGGCCGAGCAGCCCGCCAACACCGTGGTAGCCGTGCTGCAGAAGGGCTACCTGATCGCCGAGCGCGTGCTGCGCCCGGCCCTGGTCACCGTGGCGGCACCCAAGTGATGACCGCGCCTTCGGCGCATGACCTCGCTGCGCATCGATGACGGCGCTGCGCGCCATGACCGCCGTCATTTGTCATCGAGTTGTGCAGCAACGAGGTCATGCGCCAACGGCGCAGTCATCCCCTTGAACTCCACAGACTTACCCACATCTTTTCAATAGTTTCAAATTTCCTCTTCTGGAGCAACACATCATGGGAAAAATCATCGGCATCGACCTGGGCACCACCAACAGCTGCGTGTCCATCATGGAAGGCAACACCACCAAGGTGATCGAGAACAGCGAAGGTGCGCGCACCACGCCGTCCATCGTGGCCTACCAGGAAGACGGTGAGGTGCTGGTCGGCGCCTCGGCCAAGCGCCAGGCCGTGACCAACCCCAAGAACACGCTCTACGCCATCAAGCGCCTGATCGGCCGCAAGTTCACCGAGAAGGAAGTGCAGAAGGACATCGACCTCATGCCCTATTCCATCGTGGCCGCCGACAACGGCGACGCCTGGGTGGAAGTGCGCGGCAAGAAGCTGTCGGCCCAGCAGGTCTCGGCCGACATCCTGCGCAAGATGAAGAAGACCGCCGAGGACTACCTGGGCGAGCCGGTGACCGAGGCCGTCATCACCGTGCCGGCCTACTTCAACGACGCCCAGCGCCAGGCCACTAAGGACGCCGGCCGCATCGCCGGCCTGGAAGTCAAGCGCATCATCAACGAGCCCACCGCCGCAGCCCTGGCCTTCGGCCTGGACAAGCAGGACAAGGGCGACCGCAAGATCGCCGTGTACGACCTGGGCGGCGGCACCTTCGACGTGTCCATCATCGAGATCGCCGACGTCGACGGCGAGAAGCAGTTCGAGGTGCTGTCCACCAACGGCGACACCTTCCTGGGCGGCGAAGACTTCGACCAGCGCATCATCGACTTCATCATCGGCGAGTTCAAGAAGGACCAGGGCGTGGACCTGTCCAAGGACGTGCTGGCCCTGCAGCGCCTGAAGGAAGCCGCCGAAAAGGCCAAGATCGAGCTGTCCAGCTCGGCCGCGACCGACATCAACCTGCCCTACATCACGGCCGATGCCTCGGGCCCGAAGCACCTGAACATCAAGCTGACCCGCGCCAAGCTCGAAGCCCTGGTGGAAGAGCTGATCGAGCGCACCATCGCGCCCTGCCGCACCGCCATCAAGGACGCCGGCGTGAGCGTGGGCGAGATCCACGACGTGATCCTGGTCGGCGGCATGACCCGCATGCCCAAGGTGCAAGAGAAGGTGAAAGAGTTCTTCGGCAAGGAGCCGCGCAAGGACGTGAACCCCGACGAAGCCGTGGCCGTGGGCGCGGCCATCCAGGGCCAGGTGCTCAGCGGTGACCGCAAGGACGTGCTGCTGCTGGACGTGACCCCGCTCAGCCTGGGCATCGAGACCATGGGCGGCGTCATGACCAAGATGATCGCCAAGAACACCACGATCCCGACCAAGTTCTCGCAGGTCTTCTCGACCGCCGAAGACAACCAGCCGGCCGTGACCATCAAGGTGTTCCAGGGCGAGCGTGAAATCGCCGCCGGCAACAAGGCCCTGGGCGAGTTCAACCTCGAAGGCATCCCCAGCGCACCGCGCGGCATGCCGCAGATCGAAGTGACCTTCGACATCGACGCCAACGGCATCCTGCACGTGGGCGCCAAGGACAAGGGCACCGGCAAGGAAAACAAGATCACCATCAAGGCGAATTCGGGCCTGTCCGAAGCCGAGATCCAGCAGATGGTCAAGGACGCCGAGCTCAACGCTGCCGAAGACCACAAGAAGGTCGAGCTGGTGCAGGCCCGCAACCAGGCAGAAGCCTCGGCGCACAGCGTCAAGAAGAGCCTGGGCGAGCACGGCGACAAGCTCGAAGCCGCTGAAAAGAGTGCCATCGAGGAGGCGATCAAGGCCCTGGAAGAAGCCGCCAAGGGCGACGACAAGGCCGCCATCGAAGCCAAGACCGAGGCCCTGATGACCGCCAGCCAGAAGCTGGGCGAGAAGGTGTACGCCGCTTCGCAGGCCGAAGCCGCCGCCGCGGCGGGTGGGGCCGAGCAGCCGGCCAGCGCCGGTGCCTCCTCCAGCGCCAAGGACGACGACATCGTCGACGCCGAAGTCAAGGAAGTGAAGAAGGGCTGATGACGAAATGACTTCGTCGCAGAGCGACTGATGACCAGATGACCGAGCGGGCGCACAAGAAACTGCCGGTCTGGACAGCCTCGATGAATCTCGTCGAGGCTTTCTACTTTGTTACCCAGTCGTTTCCACGCGAAGAGGTCTTTGGCCTTTCCTCACAGATTCGTCGGGCAGCGGTCTCGGTTCCGGCCAACATCGCAGAGGGCGCAGCCCGCAAGTCGACCAGTGAGCTGCTTCAGTTTCTGTACGTAGCCAACGGCTCTTTATCGGAACTCGACACCCATCTGGAACTGGCCATGCGCCTGGGTTACATCAACAACAAAGACGAACTGCAAAGCCAGCTGGACAACGTGCAGAGCCAGCTGCTTTCCGTCATTTCGTCATTGAAGCGGCGCAGCCGCTGAGGTCATTCGTCATGGCAACAAAACGCGATTTTTACGAAGTGCTGGGCGTGCCCAAGAACGCCTCGGACGACGAGATCAAGAAGGCGTACCGCAAGCTGGCGATGAAGCACCACCCGGACCGCAACCAGGGTGATGCCGCCAAGAGCGCCGAAGAAAAGTTCAAAGAGGCCAAGGAAGCCTACGAAATGCTGTCGGACCCGCAGAAGAAGGCGGCCTACGACCAGCACGGTCACGCCGGTGTGGACCCGAACATGCGCGGCGGCCCCGGTGCCGAAGGCTTCGCCGGTTTCGGTGAGGCCTTTGGCGACATCTTCGGCGACATCTTCGGCGGCCAGCGCGGCCAGCGCGGAGGCCGGCAGGTGTACCGCGGCGCCGACCTGTCCTACGCCATGGAAATCACCCTGGAAGAAGCGGCCAACGGCAAGGACAGCCAGATCCGCATCCCCAGCTGGGACGACTGCGACACCTGCAAGGGCACCGGCGCCAAACCGGGCACCAGCGTCAAGACCTGCACCACCTGCCACGGCCAGGGCCAGGTGCAGATGCGCCAGGGCTTCTTCAGCGTGCAGCAGACCTGCCCGCACTGCCACGGCACCGGCAAGATCATCCCCGAGCCCTGCACCGCCTGCAGCGGCCAGGGCAAGATCAAGAAGCAGAAGACGCTGGAAATCAAGATCCCCGCGGGCATCGACGACGGCCAGCGCATCCGCTCCAGCGGCAACGGCGAACCGGGCCAGAACGGCGGCCCGGCCGGCGACCTCTACATCGAGATCCGGCTGCGCAAGCACGACATCTTCGAACGCGAGGGCGACGACCTGCACTGCCAGGTGCCGGTGAGCATGACCACCGCAGCGCTGGGCGGCGAGATCGACGTGCCCACGCTGCAAGGCAAGGCCACCATCGACCTGCCCGAAGGCACGCAAAGCGGCAAGACCTTCCGCCTGCGCGGCAAGGGTGTGAAGGGTGTGCGCAGCAGCTACCCCGGCGACCTGTACTGCCACGTGGCGGTGGAGACGCCGATCAAGCTGACCGAACACCAGCGCAAGCTGCTCAAGGAACTCGACGAGTCGTTCAAGAAAGGCGGCCACAAGCACAGCCCGAACGACAAGGGGTGGTTTGAGAAAGCGAAGGATTTCTTCAGTTGATGGGTTGAGCTGAAGGGTTCGGAAATGCGAAGGGGCGACGGGTGACCGTCGCCCCTTTTCTTTACATAGATTAGCAGCATGGGAGGCGACTTGGACGACAACAACCTGTACGACCGATCACCACAGAAAAGAAAAATAATCCTTAAAAATCAAACAACTAGAAACCAGCAAAAGCTATTCGGGATGCTTTTTTGGCTTGACCCACTTGCTGACTGACTACTCTTGGAGCATGGATACGAAACCATCCCCAACACACAGGCAAGTCGTCGTCATCCCAGACGCAATGCGGCATTTCAGCCGCGACGGACCTTTTGTTCGTCTCCTGGCGCTGCTGATCATCAAGCTGCCGCTCATCCTCGCTGCCAGTGCTGGACCTGTTTACTGGCTCGGGAGGTTTCTTGACTGGTGGGGATAGCAAGCGGTGCGCGAACAGTCAGGCGTGCACTGCATGCAAGAAACAGCTTGCGGCCGCCACCGCCTCCACATCCCCCTTCACCGCCTCAGGCGCCCCGCCCTTGCCCCACAGTACCCCGGCCAGTGGCATGTCCAGGAACTTGGCGCACATCGCGGTCGAATCGATCATGGGCTGGGCCTTCGCCCGGTCACCGTTGGTGGTGATCAGCCACAAGCGCTTGGCGCTCATCTGATCCTTGAACGCCAGCCCCGGCACACGCAGCCAGGCGCTCCAGTGGTCCAGGTAGGCCTTGAGCGTGGACGGGAAGCTGAACCAGTAGACCGGTGCGACGAAAACCAGGTCGGTGCAGGCCAGGGTCTGGTCCAGCAGCTGGCGCATCACGCTGCCGTCTTCGGGCATGGGGTAGCTGCCCACGGTGTGGCGCTGGTCGACGAATTCGGGGATGCCGGCGCGGGCCAGGTGCACCCAGGTCTGGGTGGCATCAGCGGGCAGGCTGGCCGCGGCCTGGCGGGCCAGCCATTCGGTGTTGCCCAGGTGGCCGGGCTCGCGGGTGGACGCGACGAGGAAGAGGACGTGTCTCGGGTCGGTCATGGCGGTTGATCGGAATACGGCCACCCTCCCGGTGGCACGAGGTCAGTGTAGCCAGCGCCCCGAGCCAGCAGCGGTTGACACCGTCCGGGATCTCCAACAAACTAGTCATCTAACTGGTCAGAAGGAGATCATCATGCACACATGGCCCGTACAGGACGCCAAAGCGCGTTTCAGTGAGTTTCTCGAAGCCTGCCTGGCCGAAGGTCCGCAGCTGGTGACCAAGCGCGGGGCTGAGGCCGCCGTGCTGGTACCGGTGCAGGAGTGGCGTCGCCTGCAGCAGGCGGCCCGCCCCTCCCTCAAACAATTGCTGTTGAGCGATCAGGCTCGCGCCAACCTGGTCGTGCCCGCGCGCGGCCGGGCGAAACGGCGCGCGGTGCAGGCGTTGGGCTGAAGCATGTACCTGCTGGACACCAACGTCGTTTCCGAGCTGCGCAAGCCCAAACCCCATGGTGCTGTGCTGGCGTGGCTGCAATCGGTGGACGACGCGCAGCTCTTCCTGAGCGCCGTCACCATCGGCGAAATCCAGGCCGGCATCGAGTTGACGCGCGAACAGGACGAAGCCAAGGCCGCCGACATCGAAGCCTGGCTGGAACAGGTGGCCGCTGCCTACAACGTGCTGCCGATGGATGCTGCCGCATTCCGCACATGGGCCCGGCTGATGCACCGGCAATCGGACACCCTGTACGAAGACGCCATGATCGCAGCCACCGCGCGCGTGAACGGTCTGACCGTGGTCACCCGCAACGTGGCGGATTTCAAGGCGCTGGGGGTTGCGGTGTTCAACCCCTTCTCGTCACGGTCTTGAGCCATGAACGCACTCCATCACACCGACTTCCTCATCCTCGGCGCCGGCATTGCGGGCGCGTCCATCGGCCACTTCCTGGCACCGCACGGTCGTTGCGTGATGCTGGAGCGCGAGAGCCAGCCGGGCTACCACAGCACCGGGCGCTCGGCGGCGCAGTTCATCGCCAGCTACGGGCCGCCGCAGGTGCGGGCACTCTCGCGCGCGAGTGAGCCCTTCTTCAAGCTCCCGCCTGCGGGCTTTGCGCAGGCGCCGCTGCTCACACCGCGAGGTCTGCTGACGGTGGCCGGGCCGGAGGAAATGCACCACCTGGACGAGGCCTGGACCACGCTGCAGCGGACCAGCCCGCGCGGCCAGCGCCTGACCGCCGCCGAGGCCCTGGCCATGGTGCCGGCGCTGCGGCCCGAGAAGGTGACGGCCGCCCTCTACGAACCCGACAGCTTCGACATGGACGTGCACGCCATTCACCAGGGTTACTTGCGCGGCTTCCGGCATGCGGGCGGCACGCTGGTGTGTGATGCCGAGGTGGTGGCCATTCAACGCTGCGGTGACCTGTGGCAGGTGCGCACCACAGCGGGTGCCGAGTTCGCGGCGCCGGTGCTGGTCAACGCCGCGGGCGCCTGGTGCGACGCGGCGGCGCAGCTGGCCGGCGTGGCGCCGATCGGCCTGGTGCCCAAGCGCCGCACCGCCTTCACCTTTGCGCCGCCAGCGGACATGGACACCACCCGCTGGCCGCTGCTGCTGGCGGCCGACGATGCCTTCTACATGAAGCCCGACGCGGGCGCCCTGCTCGCCTCGCCGGTGAACGAGGACGTGACCCACCCGCAGGACGTGCAGCCCGAGGAGCTGGACATTGCGCTGGGCCTGCACGCGCTGGAGACCTGGACCACGCTCACCCCGCGTCCCACCCACACCTGGGCCGGGCTGCGCTCCTTCGTGGCCGATGGCGAGCTGGTGGGCGGTTTCGACCCTGTGGCGCCCGGCTTCTTCTGGTGCGCCGCGCAGGGTGGCTACGGCATCCAGACCAGCGCGGCCATGGGCGAAGCGTGCGCGGCGCTGGCGCGCGGGCTGCCGTTGCCGTCGCACATCAGCGACTGCGGGCTGACGGCCGGGATGTTGTCGCCCGCGCGCGTCACACTGAAGGACCGAAGTTCAGCCCATCGAGTGCAAGCCGACGCGGTTGCCCTCGGTGTCGATGAAATGGGCGAAGAAGCCAAAACCGTTGCCGATGTCGGTCTTGGGCACGGCCACCGTCCCACCGGCAGGCCCGACCCGCGCGAGCATGGGCGCCAGATCATCACCCCCGTTGAGGTAGACCAGCGTGCCAGTGCGTGAAGGCGTCACGCCTTCTTCCTGCACGATGGCACCGCTGACCTGGTCTGGATCGCTTGACAGAAAGCCCATCGTGGACGGTCCCATGGTCATGGTCTCGATGGCGTGACCCAGAACGGCCTCGTAAAACGCCTTGGCGCGCTCGAAGTCGAGCACGGGAATTTCGCACCAGGCGATGACGTGGGGACGGTTGGGCATGGGGGTTTCCGGGGTGTGACAGAGCCGCCAATGTACCCGTCAGGCCCCGGCGGGTCAACCTGGTGCCATGCCCATGGTGAGCAGCCACACCGCGACCAGCAGCACACCCAGCGCCAGGTAGGTCAGGGTCCGGCGGTGCGCAGGCGTCTGGGCTGACCGCGCCGGTCTGTCCACTGCTGCGGGCGCCCGGGGCACACCCAGGGCATACAGCTTCTCCTCCACCGCCGCCAGCCCCATCTGCCGAGCGGCCTGCAGCGGCGTGGCGGCGTCGAACTCCGACGGCAAAGCCGGGTTCGCCCCATGGTCCAGCAGGTACAGGGCCACCGCTTCCTGCCCCGCCAGAATGGCCGCGACCAGCGGCGTGGACAGGAACTCCGGGTGGGCGCAGTTCACGTCCACGCCCGACTTCACATGGTGTTCCACCAGCGCCAGGTCGCCCGCGCAACCGGCGTTGAACATCTCTTTCCAGTCACCCCCAGACATGCGCATCCTTCTCGAACGGTTGGGGGTCGCTCACTGAACCGTGCACCCGATGCGCCTGCGGCGGTGGCCCAGTCCAAACGAGCACTGACCGCTGGTAAACCCGACCGAAGTCTGCCGAGCATGGGTGGAAGGACCTTCCATCAAGACGCTGCATCGTGATCAAGCAAGGGAACACCCGAACGGCGCGCGGCATCCACCACGGTGTGCAGTAGCTGCCGAGTTCCAGGCTTGACCAGCGGCCATTGCTGTGTGCGCTTGAGCGCGGTGATGCCGTCCGGGAACAGACCAACGCAGGCGTGTTGAGGGTGCTGGGCGGAGGCGTAGACCAGCCCATGGTGACCGGCCTTGAAACAGTCCCGTGCCAGCGCTTGGGTCTGAGCAACGCGCAGACTCTGCAGCAACGGGTAGGGCTCGGCCAGTGGCCGCAGGTCCACCAGCCGGAGCGCTTGGGTGCTGGTGAACTGCAGCAGCGCACGCTTGCGCAGTTCGGTCAGGCTGCGGCTGACCGTGTCGCGGCGAAACTGCGACTCGAAGAGCGCGGTGTCGGCGCTGTCAGCCAGGTAGGCCGTCACCTGATCGGGGAGACAGAAACGCCCGGCAAGCACACCAGCCGGCGGTAGCAAGAGTCCGTTGACCTTGACACTGCCGGGTCGCGCGCGCAGCAGCTGCACACGATAGAAGATCTGCCCGGCGGGCAGCTCAGTCAGCGGGGGGTTGAGTTCTTTGAGATTCATGGGCAGGGGTCATCAATGACCCTCTGCTGTTGCCAGGCCCAGCACTCGGTTCGCAGCCATGCCCTGCTCCAGCGCCACGCGGGGCGTCTGTCCGTCCAGGGCAGGGTGCGGACTCTCCAGGAAGGCCAGCAATTGCCAACCATCCTGAGAGCCCAGCGCCTGCGACAGTGGCTGGAGGTGCGGGAACACGAAGGGCTCAAACTGCCAGCGCGGCAGCTTGTAGCCACGCCGCAGATGCGTCACACCGATGCATCGACCAGCCTTGATCCAGGCGTTGATGGTCACGCGCGTGGTGCCCGCCAGTTCAGCGGCTTCGTCGGTGGTGATCATGTCGGCGGCCTGGATGCGCTCGCGCCGGTAGGCCGCGCCCGAGCGCAGCAACGCACTGATCTGTGCTTCGCTGGCGTAGGGGTCGGCTGAAACAGAGCGGCGTGCAGGGGTTTCAAGGGCAACAGAGAGGGGGAAGGTCAAGGTGTTCATTACGTTCACTGATGCCCACTGTTACGGCGCGTTGCGCTTGTTGGCTTTGGTGCTTCCAAAAAAGCTCTTGGAACGGCCTGCCTCTGGACTACAAAACGGAAGCATCCTTCGGGATCTCCGCTTTTCCAAGTCCTTCCCACCAAGCGCCTCATGAAACACCACGGGGAGTGGATTGGGGCTGAACGAGTCTGCGAGTGAAGCTAGCGTTTCGAAGGAAGCCTCCTCGTGGCTTTCAGGAGTGTTCGCTCGTGAGGAGGTACAAACTCGCTTCCCACGGCATACGGGCAGGTAAGCAGCGCCGAACGGCAAGTAGCGAATTTCGGGATCGCGACCGCAGTTTTCGACCAATATGACTTTGTTGACTGAAGCCAAAACAAACCTCTCAAAAGTTACCCATGCAGATCGCCACGAACGTGGTCCGTATGGGAGGGTTGGCGTGGCGAGAATTTAGTCAAGTTCAGAACTTCTGTCAACTTCGTAAAGTTCGTCGCCCTTGCCTGCCCCATGGCGCACCTCTCACACCCCGACCTCATCGTCGCCCGCCCCGAAGGCCTGTACTGCCCGGCGGGGGACTTTTTCATCGACCCCTGGCGGCCGGTGGAACGGGCCGTGATCACCCACGGCCATTCGGACCACGCGCGCTGGGGCCACGCGCACTACCTGGCGCACACGCACAGCGCCGGCACGCTGCGCCAGCGCCTGGGGGCGGACATCGCGTTGCAGACGCTGGACTACGGCGAGGTGATCGAGCACCACGGGGTGCGCCTGTCGCTGCACCCGGCCGGGCACGTGCTGGGCTCGTCCCAGGTGCGGCTGGAAAACGGCGGTCGCGTCTGGGTCGCCTCGGGCGACTACAAGACCGAGGCCGACGGCACCTGCACGCCCTTCGAGCCGGTGCGCTGCGACACCTTCATCACCGAATCCACCTTCGGCCTGCCGATCTACCGCTGGCCGACGCAGGCGGTGCTGTTCGACGAGATCAACACCTGGTGGCGGCGCAACGCCGACGAAGGTCGCGCTTCTGTGCTGCTGTGTTATGCCTTCGGCAAGGCGCAACGGCTGCTGCACGGGGTGGACGCCAGCATCGGCCCCATCGTCGTGCACGGCGCGGTGGAGCCGCTGAACGCGGTGTACCGCGCGGCCGGTGTCGAGCTGCCGCCCACGCACCGCGTGACCGAGCTGGACAGGACCGCGCTGCAACGCGCACTGGTGCTCGCGCCGCCCTCGGCCCAGGGCACGCCGTGGATGAAGCGCTTCGGCGCCGACGCGGTGGACGCCTTTGCCAGCGGCTGGATGCTGGTGCGCGGCACGCGGCGTCGGCGCGGTGTGGACCGGGGCTTCGTCATGTCCGACCACGCCGACTGGCCGGGCCTGATGAGCGCGATCCAGGCGACCGGCGCCGAACACATCCGCGTGACGCACGGCAGCGTGCCGGTGCTGGTGCGCTGGCTGACCGAACAGGGCCTGGACGCGCAGGCCTTCGAGACCGAGTACGGCGACGAGGACGCGGCGGACAAGGCCGCACCTGAGACGCCAGCGGAGCCCGAAGCATGAAGCGTTTCGCCGCCCTCTACCGCGAGCTCGACACGAGCACCGCCACGCGCGAGAAGCAGGCCGCGCTGCAGCGCTACTTCACCGAGGCACCGTCCGAAGACGCGGCCTGGGCGGTGTACTTCCTGGCCGGCGGCAAGCCGCGCCAGACCGTGCCCACGCGCACCCTGCGCGAGCTGGCGCAGGCTGCGGCCGGCCTGCCCGAATGGCTGTTCGAAGAGAGCTACCAGACCGTGGGCGACCTGGCCGAAACCGTGTCGCTGCTGCTGCCACCGGCCAGTGCGCCGGTGGACCGTGGCCTGGCCGAGTGGCTGACCCGGCACCTGCTGCCGCTGCGTGGCCTGCTTCCAGAAGCTTTGAACGAGAAGCTGCGCGAGCAGTGGAACGCCCTGCCCGACGACCAGCGCTTCGTCTATTTCAAGCTCATCACCGGCGGCTTCCGCGTCGGCGTGTCCAAGCTCCAGGTCACGCAGGCGCTGGCGGCCGTGGCGGGCGTGGATGCCAAGCGCGTGGCCCAGCGGCTGATGGGCTACACCCACATCGGCGCGCAACCCACCGCCGCCGACTACGCGGCGCTGGTCGCGCCCGAAAACGCCACAGAGCGGAACCAGCAAACCAGCGGCCAGCCCTACCCCTTCTTCCTCGCCCATCCGTTCAACGAAGCGCTGGAGCGCTTCGACGAGCTGCTCGGCCCTCCGGCCGACTGGCAGGTGGAATGGAAGTTGGACGGCATCCGCGCGCAGCTGGTGCAGCGCGCCGGCCAGGTCTGGCTGTGGTCGCGCGGCGAGGAACTGGTGACCGAACGCTTCCCTGAACTGGCCGCGCTGGGCGAGGCCCTGCCCGAAGGCACGGTGCTCGACGGCGAGATCGTGGTGTGGCGCGAGGGCAAGCCGCAGCCCTTTGCCGACCTGCAGAAACGCATCGGCCGCAAGACCCTGGGCCCCAAGATCCTGCGCGAGCTGCCGGTGGCCCTGCTGGCCTACGACCTGCTCGAACACGGCGGCCAGGACCTGCGCGAACAGCCACTGCACGCGCGCCGCGCGGCGCTGGATGCGCTGGTGCAGGACCTCAACCACCCGCTGCTGATCGCCAGCCCCGTGCTGAGCGGCGCCACCTGGGCCGAGCTGGCGGCCCAGCGTGAACAGGCCCGCGAGCGCGGCACCGAAGGCTTCATGCTCAAGCAGCGCGCCAGCGCCTACGGCGTGGGCCGCACCAAGGCCGCGGGCACCTGGTGGAAGTGGAAGACCGACCCCATGAGCGTGGACGCGGTGCTGATCTACGCCCAGCGCGGCCACGGCCGCCGCGCCAGCGTCTACAGCGACTACACCTTCGCCGTGTGGAACGCGCCGCCGGGCACCGAAGGCCGGCAGCTGGTGCCGTTCGCCAAGGCCTATTCAGGCCTGACGGACGCCGAAATGGCGAAGGTGGACGCCATCATCCGCGCCACCACCATCGAGAGCTTCGGTCCGATGCGCAGCGTGCGGCCCACGCTGGTGTTCGAGCTGGGCTTCGAAGGCATCGCGCACAGCCCGCGCCACAAGAGCGGCATTGCGGTGCGCTTCCCGCGCATGCTGCGCTGGCGCGAAGACAAGCCGGTGGACGAGGCCGACACGCTGCAGACGCTGGCGGCGCTGCTGCCCGGGGGCGCGGCGTGAAGACGCCCGACGCCGCCGCCTGGATGGCCGCGCGCGGCTGGTCGCCGTTCCCGTTCCAGCAAGAAGTCTGGAACGCCATGGCCCGTGGTGAGAGCGGCCTGCTGCACGCCACCACCGGCGCGGGCAAGACCTACGCCGTCTGGCTGGGCGCACTGCAGGCGCTGGCCGATGCACAGGCCAAGCGCACGCCACCGCTGACCGTGGTCTGGCTCACGCCCATGCGCGCGCTGGCGGCCGACACGCTGCGGGCGCTGAAAGACCCCCTGTCCGACCTGGCCCCCGCCTGGACCGCCGGCGCGCGCAGCGGCGATACGTCGAGCAGCGAGCGCGCGAAACAGGCCGAGCGCCTGCCCACCGTGCTGGTGACCACGCCCGAGAGCCTGAGCCTGCTGATGGCGCGCGCCGACGCGCCCGAGACCCTGGGCCGCACCGCCCTGGTGGTGGTGGACGAGTGGCACGAGCTGATGGGCAACAAGCGCGGCGTGCAGGCGCAGCTGGCCATCGCGCGGCTGCGGCGCTTCAACCCCGCGCTGCGCGTCTGGGGCATGTCGGCCACGCTGGGCAACCTGGGTGAAGCCATGCACAGCCTGCTCGGCCCGCAAGCCGCCGCACAAGGCCGCCTGGTGCGCGGGCAGACGCCCAAGCAGCTGACCGTCGACACCCTGCTGCCGCCGCGCGTGGACCGCTTTCCCTGGGGCGGGCACCTGGGCCTGGCCATGCTGCCGCAGGTGGTGCACGAGATCGCCAGCAGCGGCAGCACGCTGGTCTTCACCAACACCCGCTCGCAGGCCGAGATTTGGTACCAGGCGCTGCTGGACGCCAAGCCGGAATGGGCCGGCCTCATCGCGCTGCACCACGGTTCGCTGGACCGGGCGGTGCGCGAATGGGTGGAGGCTGGGCTGAAAGCGGGCGAGCTGCGCGCCGTGGTCTGCACCAGCAGCCTGGACCTGGGCGTGGACTTCCTGCCGGTGGAGCGCGTGCTGCAGATCGGTTCGCCCAAGGGCATCGCGCGCCTGCTGCAGCGCGCGGGCCGTTCGGGCCACGCGCCGGGCCGGCCCTCGCGCGTGAGCATCGTGCCCACGCACAGCCTGGAACTGGTCGAAGGCGCGGCCGCGCGCGCGGCGGTGCGGGCCGGGCAGATCGAGGTGCGCGAAACACCGCGCCAGCCGCTGGACGTGCTGGTGCAGCACCTGGTCACCGTCGCGCTGGGCGGCGGCTTCAGGCCCGACGATCTGCTGGCCGAAATCCGCAGCACCGCCGCCTACGCCGACCTGCCCGACGAGCACTGGCGCTGGTGCCTGGACTTCGTCTCGCAAGGCGGCGCGTCGCTCGCCGCCTACCCCGACTACCGCCGCGCCGTGCCCGACGAACACGGCGTCTGGCGCGTGCCGGACGCGCGGCTAGCGCGCCGCCACCGCATGAACATCGGCACCATCGTCAGCGACGCCAGCATGGCGGTGCAGGTCGTGGGCGGCAGCAAGATCGGCAACGTGGAAGAGAGCTTTGCCGCGCACCTGAAACCCGGCGACTGCTTCACCTTCGGCGGGCGCCTGCTGGAGCTGGTGCGCATCCACGACATGACGGCCTGGGTCAAACGCGTGAAACCGAGGGACATGGGCCGCAAGACCGCCGTGCCGCGCTGGAACGGCGGCAAGATGCCGCTGTCGACCACGCTGGCCGATGCGGTGGTGGCGCAGCTGGCGCGGGTGCAGGCCTGCGACTTCGACGACCCCGAGCTGCAGGCCGCCCGGCCGTTGCTGGAGCTTCAGGCCTTGTGGTCCGCCCTGCCCTCGCCCGACACCTTGCTCGCTGAAGTCATGACGTCGCGCGAAGGCATGCACCTCTTCCTCTACCCCTTCGCCGGCCGGCACGCGCACCTGGGTCTGGCCAACCTGATCGCCTGGCGCGTGGCGCAGCGGGCGCCCAACACCTTCTCCATCGCGGTCAACGACTACGGCTTTGAGCTGCTGAGCGCGACCCACATTGACTGGCCGTCGCTGCTGCCCGAACTGCTGAAAGAACAGGCCGACGACGACGCGCTGCTGAACGAGATCCTGCAGAGCCTCAACGCCAGCGAGCTCGCCCAGCGGCGCTTCCGCGAAATCGCGCGCGTCTCCGGTCTGATTTTTCAGGGCCACCCCGGCGAGAAGCGCAGCAGCCGCCAGCTGCAAGCGTCGAGCAGTCTGTTCTGGGAAGTCTTCCGCAAGTACGACCCCGGCAACCGCCTGTTGCAGCAGGCCGAGGCCGAGCTGCTGGCGCAGGAGCTGGAGATCGGCCGCCTGCGCAGCGCCCTGCACCGCATGGCGCACCAGACCCTGGTGCTCAAGGCGCTGGACCGCGCCACCCCTTTCGCCTTTCCACTGATGATCGAGCGCCTGCGCGAGAAGCTGAGCAACGAAAGCGTGGCCGACCGCATCGCACGCATGCTGGCCCCACTGGAAAAGGTGGCCGGAGGAAGCGCCAACCTCCAGCCCGACGATGTGAGCGCGTCGCTGGCCTTCGGCCGCGAGGGCGCGCCGGACAAGGCCAAACCACGCGACACACGCGAGCCACGCGAACGGCGCCCGCACCGTCCGCGCCGGCCACGCTAGTCGCCTTTAGGCTGCACGCCCCACACAAAACGTCCACAATGCGCCGCTTCGCACCGCCACGGAACACACCATGAGCCTCATCGTCCACCACCTCAACAACTCCCGCTCGCAGCGCCTGCTGTGGATGCTCGAAGAGCTGGAGCTGCCCTACGAGATCCGCTTCTACGAACGCAACAAGGCGACCATGCTGGCACCGCCCGAACTGAAGCAGGTGCACCCGCTGGGCAAGTCGCCGGTGCTGGAAGACGGCAAACTCAAGCTGGTGGAGACCGGCGCCATCTGCGAATACCTGGTGGACAAGACCGGGAAACTCGGCCCGGCCAACCCCGGCGAGGGCCTGCTGCCGTACCGCCAGTTCATGCACTACGCCGAAGGCTCGGTCATGCCCAACCTGCTGCTGATGCTGGCCATGAGCAAGGTGCCGCTGATCGGCGGCATCGCGGTCAGGAAGGTGCAGCCCATGGTGGACGTGCACCTGGACTATGTGGAACAGGTGCTGGCCTCGCGCCCCTGGTTCGCCGGCAAGGTCATGACCGCCGCCGACATCATGATGAGCTTCCCGCTCGAAGCTGCGGTCTCACGCGCCGGCCTCGGTCCCTCGCGCCCCGCCACCATGGCCTGGCTCCAGAAGATCCACGCCCGGCCGGCCTACCAAGCCGCACTCAAGAAGGGTGGCAACTACGCCTATGCATGACGCGCACGTCACCGTCCACTGGGGCGGTGAGCGGCTGCACCTCCTGCCCTCGCACGCCATCTGGTGGCCAGCGTGCGAAACGCTGTTCATCGCCGACCTGCACCTGGGCAAGGCCGCCAGCTACCGCGCCCAGGGCCAGCCGGTGCCCGGCGGCACCACGCAAGACAACCTGGCGCGCTTGGACGCGCTGATCGCGGAACACCGCCCCCAGCGCCTGGTCTGCCTGGGCGACTTCCTGCACGCCGCCAGCGGCCGCACCCCGGCCGTGCTCAACGCCCTGCTCACCTGGCGCCAGCGGCACGCCAACATCACCATGACCCTGGTGCGCGGCAACCACGACGACCGTGCGGGCGACCCGCCGCCCGAGACGCGCATCGAGGTGGTTCAGGAGCCCTGGCTGTTCGGCCCCTTCGCCTGCTGCCACCACCCCCAAAGCCATCCCACGCACCACGTGCTGGCCGGCCACCTGCACCCGGCCTGCCAGCTGCAAGGCCCGGGCCGCGACCGCCTGCACCTGCCCTGCTTCATCAGCGAACCCGGCCAGACCATCCTGCCCGCCTTCGGCGCCTTCACCGGCGGGCATCCGCTGGCGGCAATGCCGGGGCGGCGGGTCTATGCGGTGGGTGGAGAGCGGGTGTGGGAAGTGCCGGCAAGTTGATTGCTCACCCAGCGCCATCAGCGACGGCGAGCTCTCAACGGCGCCCACGCGTCGGTTGCAGGTTCGGGCTTGTTTGAAGATTGCCACTGGCCGGAGGCTGTGTGCGGTCAGTCAGGGTTGACGACCAGTGACCGCTGATGTCGGAGCCGGTCACTTACATTGCGTCCACTCGGCCGGCTGCTACACCTCGGTACCACCTAGTCACCGACAGTTGAGCGGACGCGAGCGCCATGTACGGCTCGATTTCGAAGTGAGTTCCGGTCTATCGTCGGGAATCACGGGTTTCGTCTGGTTTCGCAGTTGCTGTAGGCACCGACTGTAGAGGGGAAAAAAGAAAAAACCCCGCGTTACCGTTGGGCAACGCGGGGTGTACTTGGCGGAGTGAGAGGGATTCGAACCCTCGATGAGGCTCTACACCCCATACTCCCTTAGCAGGGGAGCACCTTCGGCCACTCGGTCATCACTCCAGAGCCGTGTATTATGCCTCAAGTCCCCCGCGATTCTGGGCGACCCGGCGCAGGCTTCACTTGGAAATGGTGTCCGCCGTCTGGTCCAGATCGAACTCGCGGTGCAGCGCGCGCACCGCCAGCTCCATGTACTTCTCGTCGATCACGACCGAGGTCTTGATCTCGGAGGTGGAGATCATCTGGATGTTGATGCCTTCGTCACTCAGGCACTTGAACATGCGGCTGGCCACACCGACGTGGCTGCGCATGCCGATGCCCACGATGGACACCTTGCAGATGCGGTTGTCGCCCACCACATCGGTCGCGCCCAGCGCCGACAGGACCTGGCCCTTGAGCAGATCCAGCGTCTTCTGGAAGTCGTTGCGGTGCACGGTGAAGGAAAAGTCGGTCTTGCCTTCCTTGGACAGGTTCTGGATGATCACGTCGACTTCGACGTTGGCGGCCGCCACCGCACCCAGGATCTGGTAGGCGATGCCCGGCTTGTCGGGCACACCCAGCACGGAGACCTTCGCTTCGTCGCGGTTGAAGGCAATGCCGGAAACAACGGCTCGTTCCATATCTTCGTCTTCCTCAAAAGTGATCAGGGTGCCAGAGCTGGCTTCTTCGTTCAGGTCGATGTCCCAGGGCGTGAAGCTGGAGAGCACGCGCAGTGGCACCTTGTACTTGCCGGCGAATTCCACCGAACGGATCTGCAGCACCTTCGAACCCATGCTGGCCATCTCCAGCATCTCTTCGAAGCTCACGCGCTCCAGGCGCCTGGCTTCGGGCACCACGCGCGGGTCGGTGGTGTACACACCGTCCACGTCGGTGTAGATCAGGCACTCGGCGGCCTTCATGGCCGCAGCCACGGCCACGGCCGAGGTATCGCTGCCACCACGACCCAGCGTGGTGATGTTGCCACCCTCGTCCACGCCCTGGAAGCCGGTGACGATGACCACCTTGCCCGCAGCGAGGTCGGCGCGCACGCGGGCATCGTCGATGGACTCGATGCGGGCCTTGGTGTAGGCGTCGTTGGTCTTGATGGGCACCTGCCAGCCGGCGTAGCTGACGGCATCGACGCCTTCGGCCTGCAGGGCGATGGCGAGCAGGGCCGACGAGGCCTGCTCGCCGGTGGCGGCCAGCATGTCGAGTTCGCGGCCGTAAGACTTGCCTTGCTGGGCCGGCTGCAGTTCCTTGGCCAGGGCCAGCAAGCGGTTGGTCTCACCACTCATGGCGCTGGGCACCACCACCATCTGGTGGCCGGCCTTGTGCCATTTGGCGACACGCCGGGCCACGTTGCGAATGCGCTCGGTGGACCCCATGGAGGTGCCGCCGTACTTGTGAACAATCAAAGCCATCGGGTTGGATCGGAAAAAGGTCTGGGGGTATCCGCAGAGCGCGGGCACTGCACAGCCACCGCCAGGGTGGGCACGGCGCTTGGGAAAGTGCCGGGCGAAGCCTGGGATTATATCGGGGCGCCCTCGCCGGCCCGGCTGAAGGCGAGGTGGGCGCCCTCGCGGCTGAGCGTCCCGTCGGCCACCTTCAGGTGCAGGCGGTGCCCGCGGGTGCGACAGGCATCCACCTGCCGCAGCACCGCTTGCATCTGGGTTTCGCTGGGCACGACACCCCATTCCGATCGCAGCCAGTGGCGCAACGCATTGGCCTGACGCTCCGCACTCAACGACTGCAGCTCGGCGATGGCCGGTGGCCACCCGGTTCGGGCCAGGTCGATGCGGGCGAGATCGTCCAGCAGGCCCTGGGCCTGCGCCGCGTGGCGGGCGCTGCGCGCCACGGTCGCCCGGAAACCGGGGAACGCGGCGGTCCATGCCGGCAGCAGCCCGGCCCGGATGCGGTTGCGTGTGTAACGCGTGTCCACGTTGCTCGGATCGTCCACAAAGTCCGCTCCGCTGTCGTGCAGCCAGCCGCGCAGTTCGCTGGCCGCGGTACCGAGCAAGGGGCGCCCGAAGGTCACGCCATGGCGGACAAACCGTTCCGGCATGGCCGCCAGGCCCGGCAGCCCTGCCCCGCGGCTGAGGGCCAGCATCACGGTTTCGACCTGGTCATCGGCGTGTTGCGCCAGCAGCACCTGGCTGGCTCCCGCCGAACGGGCGAGCGAAGCCAGCGCAGCGTAGCGATGCTGGCGTGCCGCGTCTTCCGGGCTCTGTCCCGGGGCGGGGGCGGCCTGCACATGAGCCACATGCAGCGGCACGGCCCGGTCTTGACAGACCGCCCGTGCGGTGGATTCAAAGTGATCGGCCGCGGTCTGCAGGCCGTGGTGCACGTGCAGGGCCACCAGACGATCTCGCCAGACGGCGTGGGCCGCCAGCAGCAGCGCGGTGGAATCGGCGCCTGCGCTGTACGCCACCGCCACGCGGCCCGGAGGTTCGACCGGCCAGCGCGCGCACCAGTCCTGCAGCGGCGGCCCGCAGGGGTTGGGTCCGCCCGCCGCGGTCAGGCGATCATCGCTTGGCGTCGGCCTTGGTGTCGGTGAAGCGGCCATAGCCGTCCAGTCGCGCGTGGCGGCGTTCCAGCAGTTCCTTGACCTTGAGGTCCGCCACCTGGCGCCAAGCGTCGCCCAGGGCGCGCTTGAGAAAGGCGGCCATCTGGGCGTGGTCGCGGTGGGCGCCGCCCACGGGCTCGTTGACGATCTTGTCGACCAGGCCCAGGGCCTTGAGGCGGTGGGCCGTGATGCCCAGCGCCTCGGCCGCATCGCTGGCACGTTCGCTGGTCTTCCAGAGGATGGAGGCACAACCCTCGGGGCTGATCACCGAATACACCGAATACTGCAGCATCAGCACCTGGTCGGCGACGCTGATGGCCAGCGCGCCGCCCGATCCGCCTTCGCCGATGATGGTGGAGATGATGGGCACTTCCAGCTGCGCCATCTCGAAGATGTTGCGGCCGATGGCCTCGGACTGGCCACGTTCCTCGGCGTCGATGCCGGGGTAGGCACCGGGCGTGTCGACGAAGGTGAACACGGGCAGCTTGAACTTCTCGGCCAGCTTCATCAGGCGCAGGGCCTTGCGGTAGCCCTCGGGCTTGGTCATGCCGAAGTTGCGCAGACCGCGCTCCTTGGTGTCGCGCCCTTTCTGATGACCAATGACCATGCAGGGCTGGCCGTTGAAGCGGGCCAGGCCACCGACGATGGACAGGTCGTCCGCAAAGTGGCGGTCGCCGTGCAGTTCCTGGAAGTGCGTGAAGATCGCGTTGACGTAGTCCAGGGTGTAGGGCCGGTCCTGGTGGCGCGCGATCTTGGTGATCTGCCAGGGCGTGAGGTTGCTGTAGATGTCTTTGGTCAGCTGCAGACTCTTGCCGGCCAGCTGTTCGATTTCTTCGGAAATGTCGACCGCCGATTCGGTCTGCACATAACGGAGTTCTTCGATCTTGCTTTCGAGTTCGGCAATCGGCTGCTCGAAGTCGAGAAAATTCTTCTTGGCCAAGGTGTGACTCCTTTGGTCTTTGTGGGAACGACGTCCGGAAACGCGAAAGCCCCGAAGGGCTCAGTAGCTGACCGGCAGCGGGTCCAGCGATCGCCAAATATACCAAGTGGCGACGCTGCAGAACGGGGCCCAGGACGCCGCCACTTCGCGGATTTCGCTGCGGCTGACCGGCTCGCCGGAAAAGTACGCCCGGCTGATGCCGTTCTGCAGACCGATGTCGTCCAGCGGCAGCACATTCGGGCGCATCAAATGGAAGATCAGGAACATCTCAGCCGTCCAGCGGCCGATGCCGCGGATGGCCACCAGCTCCGCGACGATGACTTCGTCGTCCATCTCGGCCCATTTGCTCTCGTGCACCTGGTCGTTGGCAAAGTGCAAGGCCAGATCGACCAGGTACTCCACCTTGCGGGCCGACAGGCCGGCGGCCCGCATGTCATCGACCTTGAGCTTGAGCACATGGGCCGGCGTCATCTTGCGCGGCAGCTTCTCGAACTTCTCCCACACCGACTGTGCCGCCTTGACCGATATCTGCTGGCCCACGATGCTGCGTGCCAGCGTGACGAAAGCATCGCCGCGCGACTGCAGGCTCACGCCCGGGTGCTGCGGGATGAGCTTTTTCATCACGCGGTCGCGCTTCATCAGGTGGCGGCAGGCCTCTTGCCAGTAGACGGGCGCTTCCGGCCCCACGTCGGGCAGCGTGGACGTGGCCATCAGGCACGCTCCCAGATGGTGCCGCCCGGGCCGTCTTTGAGCACGATGCCTTGCGCCAGCAGGTCCTGGCGGATGCGGTCGGCTTCGGCAAAGTCCTTCGCCGCCTTGGCCGCAGCGCGAGCCGCGATCTGCCCGGCAATGGCCGCTTCGTCGAGCCCCCCGGATGCACCACCGGCCTGCAGGTAAGTCTGCGGGTCCTGCTGCAGCAGGCCCAGCACGCCACCCAGCGCCTGCAGCGATCCGGCCAGGGCCGGGTCGCGCGTGCGGTTGACCTCGCTGGCCAGATCAAAGAGGATCGCGACCGCCTCGGGCGTGCCGAAGTCGTCGTCCATCGCGGCCTTGAAGCGCGCGGCATACGGCTCGCGCCAGTCGACGGTGACCGGCCGTTCGGCTTTCACTGTGGCCAGCGCGGTGTACAGGCGCTTGAGCGCGGCGCGCGCATCGTCCAGATGGGCATCGCTGTAATTGAGTGCGCTGCGGTAGTGGGCGCGCAGCACGAAGAAGCGCACCGTCTCCGCGTCGTACTTCGCCAGCACCTCGCGGATGGTGAAGAAGTTGCCCAGGCTCTTGGACATCTTCTCGTTGTCCACGCGCACGAAGCCGTTGTGCATCCAGAAGCGCGCCAGAGGCTTGCCCGTGGCACCTTCGCTCTGGGCGATCTCGTTCTCGTGGTGCGGGAACTGCAGGTCGGCACCGCCGCCGTGGATGTCGAAGCTCTCGCCCAGCATTTCGCAGCTCATGGCCGAGCACTCGATGTGCCAGCCCGGACGACCCTTGCCGTAGGCGCTGTCCCACTGGGCCTCGGCCGGTTCATCGGCCTTGGCCGCTTTCCAGAGCACGAAATCCAGCGGGTCCTGCTTACCGTCGTCCACCGCCACGCGCTCGCCCGCGCGCAGGTCGTCCAGCGACTTGCCCGAGAGCTTGCCGTAACCCGGAAACTTGCGCACCGCGTAATTCACGTCCCCGTTGGAAGCCCGGTATGCCAGGCCTTTGTTTTCGAGCTGGCGCACGATGTCCAGCATCTGCGGCACGTAGTCGGTGGCGCGCGGCTCGTGGGTGGGGCGCTCGATGCCCAGCGCATCGGCGTCCTGATGCAGCGCCTCGATCATGCGGTCGGTCAGCTGTTGGATGGTCTCGCCGTTCTTCACGGCTCGGGCGATGATCTTGTCCTCAATGTCCGTCACGTTACGGACGTAGGTCACGCGGTAGCCGCTGGCCTTGAGCCAGCGCTGCGCCACGTCGAAGGCGAGCATGGATCGCGCATGCCCAAGGTGGCACAGGTCGTACACCGTCATGCCGCAGACGTACATGCGCACATGGCCGGGCTCGATCGGCTCGAAATTTTCCGCACGGCGGGTCAGGGTGTTGAAGATGCTCAGGGTCATGGAGAAAGGGTGGTTCCGGGCACCGGGCCGGCGAAGAGGCGCAGGGTTCTGGAGGCGGCGGCCGGCGCGCAGGCCCGTCGCCGTGCATCGCGCCTGACGGTTGCGGCGACACGTTGCCGACCGCGCCCAACGGCCCTGCCAGGCGCCAGTGCGACCGGCACCCTCAGATACAATGCGCCAGTATAGCCAGCCCCCTGACGCGCACCCGTTTGCGGTCGGGCATACAGGTGATCCGCAACCGCATCCAGGGCGGTCTGCACGCAGTGTCTACAGCCATCCGAGGTCCCATGCTCCATTCCGTGAAATCTGCGACTCTCTTGTCCGATCCTTTGCGCCGGCTGGCCGTTTCGGTGGCGGTTTCGGCCGCGTTGTGCACCCCGCTGGTCATGGCCCAGACCGAGGACTATGCCGAAGTCAACCGCCTGATGCGCGCCGGCCAGATGAGCGAAGCGCTGACCAAGGCCGATCAGTACCTGGCCGGCAAGCCGCGCGACCCGCAGATGCGGTTCCTCAAGGGCGTGATCCAGACCGAAACTGGCAAGCAAAACGACGCGATCGCCACGTTCTCCAGACTCACCGAGGATTTTCCCGAACTGCCGGAGCCCTACAACAACCTCGCGGTGCTCTACGCCGGCCAGAGCCAGTTCGACAAGGCACGCGCCGCGCTGGAGATGGCCATCCGCACCAACCCCAGCTACGCCACCGCCCACGAGAATCTGGGCGACGTGTACGCCAAGCTGGCCAGCCAGGCCTACAGCAAGGCGCTGCAACTGGACGCCAGCAATACCGCCGTGGCGCCCAAACTCAGCCTGATCCGCAACCTGTTCTCGGCCGACGCCAAGGGCGTTCGCCCCACCACCTTGGCCGCCGCCACGCCGCCGGCGACCCCCCCCCGCGGCCAGCACCCGGCCCGCCACCACCACGGCGGCCGTGGCCGCGCCCGCCGCTGCGCCGGCGGGCGCGGCGCAAGACGAGGTGGAAGCGGCCGTGCTGGCCTGGGCGAAAGCCTGGTCGAACAAGAACATGCAGAGTTACCTCGGCGCCTACGCGCCGGGTTTCACCCCCCCCGGGTGGGCAGTCGCGCCAGGAATGGGAGGCCGATCGCCGCGCCCGCATCGTGCCGCGCAACCGCATCGGCGTGGACCTGAGCGACATCAGCGTCCCGGTCAACGGCGACCGGGCCACCGCCAAGTTCCGCCAGGCCTACAGCTCCGACACCCTGAACGTGACCAGCCGCAAGACCCTTGACCTCGTCAAGAGTGGCAACCGCTGGCTCATCCTGCGCGAAACCGCAGGCTCCTGATGGCCGGACGGCGGACATTCCAGCGGGGGCACGCCAGTCTGCCCACCCTCTTTCCGGAACCCGGCCGGAGCATGTGGAAGCGACCCGCCGCCGGGTTCGGCGCTTTGCTGCTGGTGGGTCTGGGTGCCCTGTCCTTCAACGTCATCGTGGACCGTCAGGGTACCTCGGATGCAGTCCTGAACACGCAGCCACCGGACGTGGCCGTGTCCGCTGGCCGCGAGCCGTCCTTGCTGGACAACGCGCTGGCCAAGGTTCAGGACGTTGCCCTGGATGTGACCGAATCCCGGCCGGCGTCGGGGCTGGATGCCCGACCACTGTCGGACGAGGCACTGCGAGAGGTCAAGCCCCTGCTGGGCCAGGCCGAGGCGCGGCTGATCGACATCTACCGCCTCGTCAGCCAGGGGGCGCACCGCCAGGCGCTGGCCTTGGCCGACACGCTGGTGCGCGACCACCCCAACTTCCAGCTGGCGCACCTGGTGCATGGTGACCTGCTCAGCCTGCAGATGCGCCCGGTGGTCCAGATCGGCGACGTGCCGGACACCAAGGCGCGGGCGGCCCTTGAACAGCTCAACGTGCTGCGTGAGGAGTCGCGCCGCCGCCTGCGCGCGCTCACCGAGCGCCCGCCGGAAGGCAGTGTGCCGACCCAGTTCCTGACGCTGTCACCGCAAAGCCGTCACGCCATCGCGGTGGACGCTGCCCGCTCGCGCCTGTACCTGTTCGAGAACCAGACGCCCGCCGCGGCCAACGGCACATTGGCCGGTGCGCCCCAGCTCCAACTGATCGGGGACTACTACATTTCGGTCGGTCTGCAGGGCATAGAAAAGCAGATCGAGGGCGACAAGCGCACCCCGCTGGGCGTCTACTACATCACCAGCAACCTCAACCCCGCCAACCTGCCCGACCTGTACGGCGTGGGCGCGTTGCCCATCAACTACCCCAACGCGCTGGACGCTCAACGCGGCAAGACCGGCAGCGGCATCTGGCTGCACGACACACCGCGCGAGCAGTTCGTGCGGGCACCTCAGGCCTCCGATGGCTGCGTGGTCTTGTCCAACCCCGACCTGGAACGCCTGCTCAAGACGGTCGAGATCCGGACGACACCGGTGGTGATCGCACCCGAGCTGCACCGGGTGCGACCGGACGTGCTGGCCCCCGAACGCCGACAGTTCGAAGCCACGTTGCAGGCCTGGCGCGACACCAAAGGAGCGGGTGATCTCCAGAAGCTCAGGAGCTTCTACTCCGAACGCTTCCAGCACCAGGGTCGCGACCTGGCGCAGTGGTGGCCCAAGGTCGAAACCGAGGTGATCGGCACCAGAGGCGGCCGTGGGCTGGAACTCAAGGATTTGTCACTCTTGCAGTGGCGAGACACCCAGGACACCATGGTCGTGACCTTCGGCGAAGTCGCGCTGGGCCAGACCCGCGGGGTCACCAAGCGCCAGTACTGGACGCGCGAGAACGACCAGTGGAAGATTTTTTTTGAAGGAACGCCCTGATGAACCCCATCCGCCGCCTGACTGTGCTGCTGACCGTCGCTTTCGCTGCCACCGGCCTGCTGGCCTCGCCCGCCTTCGCGCAAGCCAGCCCCACAGTGAGGCTGAACACCACCCTGGGTGACATCGTGCTGGAGCTCTACCCCGACAAGGCACCCAAGACGGTGGAGAACTTCCTGCAGTACGTGCGCGACAGGCACTACGACGGCACCGTTTTCCACCGCGTGATGGACGGCTTCATGATCCAGGGCGGGGGCTTCACCGCCGACATGCAGCAGAAACCCACGCGCGCGCCGGTACCGCTTGAAGCCAGCAACGGCTTGAAAAACGATCGTGGCACCATTGCCATGGCCCGAACCGGCAACCCGAACTCGGCCACGGCACAGTTTTTCATCAATGTGGTGAACAACGCCATGCTCAACGCCCCCAATCCGGACGGTTATGGATACACCGTGTTCGGCAAGGTGATCCAGGGCATGGACACCGTGGACAAGATCAAGGGGGTTGCCACCGGCAACAAGGGCATGCACCAGAACGTGCCGCTGAACAACGTCACCATCCTCAAAGCCACTCTGGAGAAATAGCACCATGGCCAATCCGCAAGTTGAACTGCACATCGCCGGCATGGGCGTGATCACGCTCGAACTCGATGCCGACAAAGCCCCCCTGTCCACCGCCAACTTCCTGGCTTACGTGAACAAGGGCCACTACGACAACACCGTCTTCCACCGCGTCATCCCCGGCTTCATGATCCAGGGCGGCGGCTTCGAACCCGGCATGACCCAAAAGCCCACCGACAAGCCGATCAACAACGAGGCCAACAACGGCCTGAAGAACGACACCTACACCGTCGCCATGGCGCGCACCAACGACCCGCACTCGGCCACGGCGCAGTTCTTCATCAACGTGACCAACAACGGTTTCCTCAACCACACGGCACCCAGCATGCAGGGCTGGGGCTACGCCGTGTTCGGCAAGGTCACCGGCGGCACCGACATCGTCAAGAAGATCGAAGGCGCGGCCACCGGCCGCAAGGGCTTCCACGACGACGTGCCCAAGACCGACGTGGTGATCGAAAAGGCCGTCGCGCTCTGACCGCCCCGCCCCTACCGGCCATGACCGACCGCTTCGTCCAGTGGCGCGCTCCAGCGCACTGGCAAGCGGTCGACTGCATTTCGGACCTGCACCTGCAGGCCGGAGAACTCGCCACCTTCGAAGCCTGGCGCCGCTGGTTGCAGCGCCCGGTTGCCGATCGCGCCGATGCGCTGGTGATCCTGGGCGACCTGTTCGAAGTCTGGGTCGGTGACGATGCCCTGCAGGGCGAAGGGCCGGATGCCGCCTTCTGGCGCTCCTGCGCCCAGGCGTTGCTGGACCACAGCCGCGACACGCCGACCTTCTTCATGGCCGGCAACCGCGACTTCCTGCTGGGCCGGGCGGGTCTGCAGGCCTGCGGCATGCAGGGGCTGTCCGACCCGACGGTGCTGGAACTTGTCGGCCAACGCTGGCTGCTGAGCCACGGGGACGCCCTCTGCCTGAGCGACACCGACTACCAGCGGTTTCGCACCCAGGTGCGCAGCCCCGGCTGGCAGCAGGCCTTTCTGGCCCAGCCGCTGGCGCAGCGCGAAGCCACCGCGCGCGAACTGCGGCGTCAGAGCGAAGCCCGCAAACGGGCCAGCGGCTCCGACCCCGACCTGTGGGCTGATGTGGATGCCGACGCCGCGCGCCAGTGGCTGCGGCACGCCGGCGCCGGCACCCTCGTCCACGGCCACACCCATCGCCCGGGCGTCCACGACCTGGGCGACGGGCTGCGCCGCGTGGTGCTCAGCGACTGGGATCTGAGCGCGTCCGTGCCGCGCGCCGAGGTGCTGCGACTGGGTCGCGATGGCCTCCGGCGCCAGCCGTTGAAGACCGCCTGAACGCCACCATGTTGCCTTGATGGCTCTCTCCCTGCCACCCGCCCTGCAGACCTGGTTGCCGCGCCGCTGGCGCAGCGCCCCACCCATCGACCACGCCCTCTGGCAGCAAACCGCGGCGGCCCTGCCTTTCGTGGCGGCCCTGCCCCCGAACGAACAGGCTCGGCTGCGCACGCTGTGCGCTCACTTTCTGCAGGAAAAGGAATTCCACGGCGCACACGGCCTGCGCATCACCGACCGCATGGCGCTGAGCATCGCTGCCCAGGCATGCCGCCCCTTGCTGCACATGCGCCGCGCCAACGGCGAGGTGGCCCGGCAAGAAGCCGAACGTCTCGACTGGTACGGCGATTTCGTCGGCATCGTGGTGCAGCCGGGCGCGGCCGTGGCCCAGCGCGAGGTGACCGACGGCGTGGGCGTCGTGCACCGCTACCGCGAGGTGCTGGCCGGCGAGGCCATGGACCGAGGCCCCGTCATGCTCAGCTGGGACGAGGTCGCACGCGCGGATGAACTGGCGCCCCTGGGCAAGAACGTGGTGATTCACGAATTTGCCCACAAGCTGGACATGCGCGGCATGGGCAATGCCCAGCACCCCGATGGCGCACCGCCGCTGCCGCCCGGCTTTCTGGGCCTGGGCGCCGAGGCAGCCCGCCAGCATTGGCGCACCACCATGGAAGAGGCCTACACCAGCTTCCGCGAAGCCGTGGCCATGGCCGAGCGGTTTGGCGGCGAGCCGCCCTGGCTGGACGACTACGCCGCCACCAACCCGGCAGAGTTTTTCGCGGTCACTTGCGAGGCCTACTTCGTGCAGCGCGAGCGTTTCGCCCAGGAACTGCCCACCCTGCTGCCGCTGTACGACGGCTTCTTCAGACCCTGGCCGGCTGGTGAAGCGACCGCGCCGCCCGCGGCGTGGTGTCGGCTCACTTCCTGAGCAAGACCTTGAGCGTGGCCTGCAGGCGGCGCGCAGCGGCCGCGTCAAACGGCCCCGCCAGCACACGCGCGACGTCCTGCGCCCAGGTTTCGGCGGGTGGCGCCTCATGGCGCCGCGTCAGCAGTTGCAGTTGCAGTGCACGGCGCGCATCCAGCTGCTCGGCCGGGGTGGGGACTTCGGCCGCCATTTCCAGGCGCAGCAGCGACTCGGCGGGCACGGCGGTGGCTGCACCAGCCAGGCTTTGCGACCAGGCGCTGCGGGCACCGGGGTTCACGCGCGAACCCAACGCCTGCGCGGGCGGCAGTTGAGCCGCATCGCGATGCTCCCAGGCGGTCAAGAGCTGCGTCAGCACCTCACCGTGGGCCTGCGCCGCCAGCTTGCGCAGCGCGGCTTCGGCCTGCTCCACCGCGTTGCGCTGGGCCCGGAAGGCGGCGTCGCCCAGACGAGGGCCCCGCGCTTCGCGCGGCTCGCGCTCAAAGCCCCGGCTGTCGCGGCCATCGCGGTGGTCGCTGCGGCCTCCGAAACCGCCACGATCCCCGCGCCCCTCGCGACCACCCGGTCCGCGGCGCTCGTCGCGCCCGGCCGGTTCGGCCTTCTTCATGCCGGGGCGGTCGTCGCCACGCACCGCCACGATTTTCTTGGGCGGCGCCACCGGCTTGGGCGGTGCGGCAGATGCTTCGTCTGATGAAGCGGGCGCAGTTGCCTCGGCCCCGACTTCAGCGACCTGCTCGGCCGCTGGTTCGGCGGCCGGTGCCACCGGGGCGGCGGCAGCGGGCGCGGCAGCGGCTTCGGCCTGGCCGCGCAGCGCGGCCTCCAGGGCGGCCATGGCCGCGCGGATCTGCGCCGCGTCACCGCGGGCGGTGGCGGCGTCCAGCGCCCTGGATGCGTCCAGCACGCGCTGGTCGTGCGCGTTCAGCGCCTGGCTGACCTTTTCACGCTCGGTGCTCTTGCGGGCAAAGGCTTCGTCGATGGGCTTGCGGAACGCATCCCAGAGCTTCTGCTCCTGCTTGCGTTCCAGCGGCACGGCGTGGGCTTCGGCCTGCCAGCGTTGCTGCAGGGCCTTGACGGCATCGATGCGCAGCTGCGGCGCAGCGCCCAGCGCCACGGCCTCGTCGATCAGCGCCTGACGGCGCGCCACGCTTTGCGCCTGCGCCGCTTCCACCCCGGCGTGCGCCTCGTGCATGGCGGTCTTCCAGACCGGCTGCAGTTCGGCGAAGGCCTTCTCGCTCAAATGACCGGCTTCGCGCCAGCGTTCCGAGAAGGCATGCAGTTCGCGCAGCTGGGCTTTCCAGTCGGTGTTCTGGGCATGGGCCACGGTCCAGGCCTTGAGTTCTTCGATGATGGCCAGGCGCTGCGCCTTGTGCGCCTCGGCCTGCTGGCGCACCTGGGTCAGCCAGACCTCCACCGTCTTGTGGGCTTCGGTGCAGGCGGCGTCAAAACGCTTCCACAGCGCGTGGTTGGCCTGCCCGCCCTGGTCGGTGGTCTTCCACTGGTCGCGCAGAGAGCGCAGGGTTTCCTGCATCTTGCGCCCGCCGATGCGCTGGCCTTCGGGCGCCTGCAGCAAGGCTTCGGCCTTCTTGACCAGTTCTTCGCGCAACTGGTCGGCGCGCCAGCGCTGCCAGTCCTCCAGCTCGCCGGCCCGGGCCAGCACGGCGTGGGCCTTGGCGTCCAGTTCGGGACCGATCAGGCGGCCCTGCGACTTGAGGAGGTTGCGCACGTCGGCTGCGGCCTTGGGTGTGGCCTTGCCGTGACCTTCCGCCAGTTCTTTCTCCAGCACCGCCAGCACGCGCTCCATCTCGGCCTGCACCTTGGCACGGCGCTCCTGGTGGGCCTGGGCGTCGTGCGCGGCCTGTTCGGCCTTGGCGGCGGCGGGTTCGCCTCGGGCCACGCGCAGTTCGTCGGCCCACACGGGCACGGCCGGCAGCGGCCGGCTGCGGTCGGCGTCGGCCGCCACGGCCTGTGCCAACGCAGCTTCAAAGGCGTCCCAGACGATCTGCAGCTGCGTGCGGGAGGCATCGAGCATGGGCGGGAACTTCGCCTCCACACTGGGCCATTGGCTGTCGGTCGACAGGGTCTGCGACTGCAGCTGCCACTGAGCCACGTCGGCCTTGAGTACTTCGGCCTGTTGTTGCGCATCGCGCCAGGACTTGGTCGACAGCATTTCGATGCGCTGCGCGATCAGCACCGCAGCCTCGCGCTCGACCTGCACCCGGTGCTGCAGGTCTTCGATGGCCTTGACGCGTTCGGCCAGCGCCTGCTTCAGGCCCGCCAGCGGCTCGCGCGAGAGCGGTGCGCCCGCGCGCGCGGCGTCGCGTTGCCAGGCCATGGCGTCGGCCAGGTTCAGCCGGCCCTGACCGATCAGGGCCTCGGCCTTCTGCGCCCATTCGGCGGCCAGGTGCTCCTGGGCCTTCTGGCGTTTCTGTTCGTCCAGCTTTTCCTTCAGCGGCTTGGCGGCGCCACGGTCGCGGTGGGAAAGTTCCTTGAACACTTCGTTCATCTGGTCGGCCGTCGGATCGGTGGCCAGCCATTCGCGGATACGCGCGGCGCGTTCGCCGGAAGTGGGCGCCGAAAAGGCGCCGCCGGTGAGGGCGTCCAGGGGATGGGCCGCGGCAGCGGCCGGCTTGGAGTGGGCGGGGGTGTTCACGGCTGCAGGGGCGTTGGTCGGGGACGGGGTCTTGCGCAGGGAAAACAAAGACATACGGCGGTGGGATTCAACAGAAGGGCCGCGCCCTGGGCGGGCTTCGGCAACCCCGTATTGTCGCCGCAGCCACGCCAGGCAAGCGCCCCACTCGCGGCCGATCAGCGCGCCGCCAGCTGCAGTTCGGCCTGCGGGACCCACCGCTCGCCTTCGCGGGCGAGCCTGGGTGCCCCCAGAAACATGCGGTCTTCGGGCAATTCCCGGCTGGCCAGGTAGTCCTTGACAGCCACACCGCGCGCCACCGCCAGCTCGCGCGCGCTGTCGGCCGTGACCGGGACGGCCGCCAACAGCATGGCTTCCATGTCCGGCACAGGGATGTCTTTGGCCATGCCCACCAGGTTGCGCGGCTTGCTGATGTCGGCCCGTTGGTACACCGCCTTGAGCAGGACCGGATACTCAGCCGGGCTCACCACCAACGTGCCGGTGACGGCGCCTCCCGCCCGCGCCAGGGCACGGCGCTTTTCAGCCTGCACCAGGGCGTCCAGCCGCGCGCGTCTCAGGCCACCGCTTTCGACTTCCAGATCACTGTGACCCACCACCGTCAGCCGAAGGGCCGGTCGATCGGCCAGGGCCTTGGCCACCGCATCCAGGCGCCGGCGACCCTCGTCGTTCAGATCCGAACGGCCCGGTTCGAAAACCACCTGACTCAGTTCCTCCCCTCCGCCCCCCAAGGCGCTGGCCAACAGCGAAAAAGGCGCGGTGATGGCTTTGCCGATCAGGTTCAGGATGAGCTTGAAGACGATCGGCCCCAGACGGAACTGCGGGTCGTTGATGGAACCGCTGACCGGCAGGTTGATGTCGATCACGCCGTTGCGGTCGGCCAGCAGGGCCACCGCCAGTTTGACCGGCAGGTTCGGCGCGTCGCTGCCCTCGACACGGTTGCCAAAGGCCAGCTGGTTGAGCGTGAGCTGGTTGCTCGCACTGAGCTGTCCGTCGGGCGCAATGCGGTACCGCACATCGACGCTGAGCTTGCCGCGGTCGATGCCGTAACCCGCGTACTTGGCGCTGTACGGGGACAACGGTGGCAGCTCCAGGTCGCGCACCTTGCCCTGGATGTCCAGCGCCAGCGGCCGGGCCAGCGGATTGAGCTGGCCCACGATTTCCAGCGCCGCGGTGCCCTCGGCCCGCCCTCGCAACACCAGATCGGCGAGCTGGGGGGTGCCACCGGCCGGCGTGGTGGCGTTGCTGAAGGCGCTCAACCCGCCACTGAGCTCGCTCAGGCTGGCCGAGTAATTGGGTTTGATGAACCGGTCGGAGAACAGCACCCGCCCGTTGACCAGGCTGATGGGGCCGAAACGGATGTCGGGCGCGAGCCCGGCAGGCCCTGACACTGGCGCGACCGCCGTCAAGGTGTCGGACGGGCTGGTGGTCACCGTGCCAGTGACGTGGCCAGCGGGCACCGACGAGTCACCGCTGTCTTTGACCAACCCCTGCAAGTTGATGCGCCCCTGCTCGCTGATGATGACCCGAGCGAAGTAGTCGCTGAGGACCGTCTCATTGACCGCCAGGCGCATGGGTTGCCCCGGCGCCAGCGCCAGTTGCAGGCCGCGCAGGTTCAGCGCCTTCCAGGCCAGCAGTTCTTCACTGGGGGCGAGGGTATTGGCGCGCAAGTCCTCCAGCGCCATGTCTCCGGACAGGGACAGGGCCAGTCCGTTCGCCGGCATCGCCACCTCGACCGCGCCGCGGTAGCTGGTGTCGGCGCGCAACAGATCCAGATTGAGGCGTTCGCCAAAGTACGGCACCAGCGCGTGCACCGGCAGGTGCTCAAGCCGCAATTGTCCCCTGGTCAGCAGACCTTCACCGGTAGGCGTCGCCAGGCGCAGCGATCCCCTGTAGTCCAGACGGCCCGATTCTTTCGAACCACCACCCGCATCGGCCATACGGGCCGACAGTGCCAGCGGCATGGGTGCCTGGCGCGCCGCCGTGGGTTGCAGCTTGTCCAGCTTCATCGCCATGTCCGACACGTCCAGCTGCACCGGTTCGGCCGGCTGGGCATCCTTGAACTGCAGCGCGCCGCCCTCCAGCCCAAGGGTCTGCACGACCCAGGCCCAGGGTGGCGTCGCGGCACTGCGGCCTGTGGCCGAAGGGGCGCCGGTTGTGGGCCGGAGCCATCGCTGCAACGACCACCGACCCTGGACATCCCGCTCCAGCCGGACCTTCGGTCGCTGCACCTGCACGCGCTCGACGCTCAACGAGCGTTGCGCCACGTCAACCCGGGCACCTTCGACCACCAGCGACTGCAAGGCCGCCTCCGGGTTGCGCACCGCCCCGAAGGCCAGATCTCCCGCGTCCAGGCGGGTGGCACCCAGCACCAGGCGCATGGGCTGGTCGGGCGTGGCGGCCCGCCAATCGAGCGAGAGTTCGGCCGCCACATGCCCGTTCAAGGGCAGCGCCAGCGTGTCGGCCAGATAGGGCGCCCACGGACTCAGCGGCAGCCTGCCCAGGCTCATCTGCGCCTGCGCACTGGCGTGCGTGGCACTGCCCTGGATGCTCAGGCTGCTGGTCCCCAGCCGGGCACTGATGGCAAAAGGCATCGGCTGCTGGGGCGGCCATTCCAGCCCCTGTGCACTGATCTGCAGGTCCTGCAACGCCAGCCGGGCCGATGGCTTCACCGCCATGTCGTCCCAGTGCACGGTTCCACCCTGGAGGTCCACCGCATCGACCGAAACCCGCCAGGGTGTGCCCGCCTCTGCTGCGGACGGGTCTGGGCTGGGCGACGGACTGTCCGCCGGCGCAAAGCCGCTGGCCAGCCGCTGCAGGTTCAAACGGCCCTCTGCATCACGAGCCAACGCCATCTGAGGGCCCTGCCAGGCGATCTTGCCCAACTCGATCCACCGGGCCAGCGGTTCGGCGCGGCGAATGTCAACCGACAGACGTTCAAAGGACAGTCCATCGGCCGGTGCAGCGCCGGGCAACACCTGCAGCAGACGCACGCCCGACAGGCCCGCGGTTCCCGAAACGATCACCCGGGGCGCCTCACGCTGTTCGAAGGCCGCTCGCAGGTCCAGGTGCACGAAGCCCGCTGCGGGCCTCAAAGGCCACCGGGCAGGCCAGTAGGCCAGATAAGGCGCAAGGTCCAGGGACGGCACCTGCAACCGCAAGTCGGTCTCCCGGGCCTCGTCAAACGGCGCGGTTTCGCCCGACGAATCGAAAGCGCTGCCGTTGAGCTCGAACGCCAGTCGCGGCTGGGTCTTCACCTCGCGGCGCGAATCGAGGTTGCTCAGGAACGGCAACCGCACCACCAGCTGATTGAGCCGGTGGGTCGTGGCCACCGGTTCATCCACCAGCTCGACCGAACCGTCGGTCAGGACCAGATTGAACAGGGCGAATCGGGGTGTCTGTCCCGGCGGAGCAGCGTCTGGCGGGTTCAGTCGCTGGAGCACATCGTCCACGTCGTAGTGCCCCTGTCCGAGGTGGCGCAGGCGCAGGCGAGGTTGCTCCAGGGTCAGCGCATCCACCACCGGGGCCAGGCGAAGCAAGGACTGCAGTTCGGCATCGATGTACAGCCGCGCCAGCGAGAACTGCTCGCCAGTTCCTTGGGCGTCGGCCACTCTGAGCCCGGTCAGCTCCAGTTCCAGCGACCAGGGCCGCACAGCCACCTGCTCGACCGTCACGTTGCGACCCAGCGCTGCACCGGCGTGTTTCTGCAATTGCCATTTGAGCAAGGGCGGCAGACCCAGCCAGCCCAAGCCCCACAACCCCAACAGCACGGCCAGCGCAATGCCCAGACGCCGCCACCAGCGTCCGGCCGCCGGCTTGGGGATGTGCACAGGTTCTACAGGGTCGGCGTCCATGCCGGTAGTTTCGCCGATGCATTCGCCCGCAACAGCGCACAAACCACGATCGACCGTCGGTGAACCCGGGAAAAAAGAAACCCCGACGAGCTGAACCCGTCGGGGTTGACGGCGGGCGTGATGCACTTGCCGTCGATTTTGGCGGAGGGAGTTGGATGTCTCTCCAGCCTGGAAGCAACAGATTGCTCCCGTTGGGGACCGGAACCCGGACGAACCGTTGAACCGGTTGATGCCCGCCCGAAGGCAGACAAGCGAAGATTACGCCCCTTCGCTGGACGCTGCAAGGCCGGTCATCGCTTGGGCCATGGGTAATTTCAATCATGGGTTGCAGACCCATTCAAACGGGCTCGCGGCAACAGCAATGGTGTCGAGCGGCAACGATCAGGCGATGAACGGTCGGCACATCGAAACCCCTGGCAAACCCTTGTACACGCTCGCTCCGCTGCTAGCGGTCAGCGAATGGGCGCCCGCCCAGCATGTTTTATATAACTCATTCGTCTTTTTTTAAACTTCTTAAACATTGACTTGGCATTTGAGTGCACCTACCATTCGCGCCGCAAACACCCAAGCACGGGTAAACCCGAGCGCTGCCGATTCCGGCTAATTCAACGCCCTGCTGGCCCAAGAGGCCATGGCGTTGATGGCGTCCCCTCAATCCAGCTGCACAGGCCCACCGGTCGGCGCAGCCCTGAAAGGAGAGACAACATGACAGCGAAAGACCTTTCTCCGAATCCCGCCTGGCGGCCGGAGACTTCCCTTCTGAGAACCGTGCTGACCGACGCCTACAAAGGCTTCGTCGAGGTCAGCCACAACGGCCTGGCCCTGCTGGGCACGACCCTGGCGGTGGCTGCGATCATGCTGGTCGCACGCCCCGACCTGCGCACCAGTGCCGAACAGCACCTGCTGGGCTGGCTGCTGCAGCGCCACGAAGCGCCCGCGTTTGGGCAGGCAGCCACCAGCGAGGCACTGGCGGCCACCGAAGCGGTCAACACGCTCAGCCCATCCGACCTGCCCAGGGCGCAGGCCAATGTGGTGAACTGGCTCAGCCGCAAGTACCGCGTGGCACCCGAGCCCTTGAGCGTGCTGGTGGCCGAGGCCTTTGTCATTGGCCAGAAGCAGCGCCTGGACCCCACACTGATCCTGGCCGTGATGGCCATCGAATCGCGTTTCAACCCCTATGCCCAAAGTCCCGTGGGTGCACAGGGCCTGATGCAGGTGCTGACGCGGGTGCACACCGACAAATACGAGGACTTTGGCGGCCACATGGCCGCGTTCGACCCGGTGTCCAACCTGCGGGTCGGTGTCAAGGTGCTGCAGGACTGCATCAAGCGGGATGGATCCGTCGAGAGCGGTCTGCGCTGTTACGTGGGCGCCGTCACCACCGACGGCAGCTGGTACATCAACAGGGTGATGAGCGAACACCTGCGCATCCAGAGCGTGGCCTTGGGCAAACCCATGCCCACGACCTTCCCCGAGTTCACCGCCATTCCCGCAGCAATGACCTCGCCGGAGCGCCCCACTCAGACCGGGCTGCTGGAGGCGGAGACTCCCCAGACACCCACCGGACTGCCTGCCAGAACAGTGACGCCCGAGGCCTCCTTGTCGAGCTCCTGAAGCCCGGACTGGGCGCCGCTGCCTCGGCGCGGGCGGCGGTGATCTGCCGCGCCCTCGGATAAACTACGGGGGTGCACAACTGGCGATAGGCGCACGGCAGAATGTCTGTCGATGACGCTGACGTGGCCCCCCGACCCGCCGGTCGGGACAACCACTGGGAAATGCACCGCCCGCTTGCCGGGCGCTCAGCCGTTCGCCTGGGCAGTCCCTACCGTTCCATCAGAACGCGCAGGGTCCCACTCTCCTGAAGTCCATCCCGAGACCGTCCCGAGACTGCCACACCATGTACGACCGCAAGCATTCCATCGAGCAAACCGACCCCGAACTGTTCGCCGCCATCCAGGCCGAGAACGCGCGCCAGGAACACCACATCGAGCTGATCGCCAGCGAGAACTACGCCAGCCCGGCCGTGATGGCCGCCCAGGGCACACAGCTGACCAACAAGTACGCCGAGGGTTACCCCGGCAAGCGCTACTACGGCGGCTGCGAGTACGTCGACATCGCCGAACAGCTGGCCATCGACCGGGTCAAGCAGATCTTCGGCGCCGATGCCGCCAACGTCCAACCCCACTGCGGCGCCTCCGCCAACGAGGCCGTGTTCCTGGCTTTCCTGAAGCCCGGCGACACCATCATGGGCATGAGCTTGGCCGAGGGCGGCCACCTGACCCACGGCATGCCGCTGAACATGTCGGGCAAGTGGTTCAACGTGGTCAGCTACGGCCTGGACAAGAACGAAGCCATCGACTACGACGCCATGGAAGCCAAGGCGCGCGAACACAAGCCCAAGCTGATCGTGGCCGGCGCCTCCGCCTACAGCCTGCGCATCGACTTCGAGCGCTTTGCCAAGATCGCCAAGGAAGTGGGCGCCATCTTCATGGTCGACATGGCCCACTACGCCGGCCTGATCGCTGCCGGGGTCTACCCCAACCCGGTGCCGTTCGCCGACGTGGTGACCTCCACCACCCACAAGAGCCTGCGTGGCCCGCGCGGCGGCATCATCCTGATGAAGGCCGAGCACGAGAAAGCGATCAACAGCGCCATCTTCCCCGGCTTGCAGGGCGGTCCACTGATGCACGTCATCGCCGCCAAGGCAGTCGCCTTCAAGGAAGCGCTGACTCCCGAATTCAAGGCCTACCAGCAGCAGGTCGTGAAAAACGCGCAGATCGTCGCTGAGACGCTGACCCAGCGCGGCCTGCGCATCGTCAGCGGCCGCACCGAAAGCCACGTCATGCTGGTCGACCTGCGCGCCAAGGGCATCACCGGCAAGGAAGCCGAAGCGGTGCTGGGCAGCGCCCACATGACCATCAACAAGAACGCGATCCCGAACGACCCCGAAAAGCCCATGGTCACCAGCGGCGTTCGCATCGGCACCCCCGCCATGACCACGCGCGGCTTCAAAGACGAAGAAGCCCGCCTGACCGCCAACCTGATCGCCGACGTGCTGGACAACCCACGCGACCCGGCAAACATCGAAGCCGTGCGCGCCAAAGTCAACGCGCTGACCGCACGCTTCCCGGTGTACAAGTGAAACGGGCGCCCCCCCGCTCCACCGCTGCGCGATGAAATGCCCGTTTTGCGGCCATCCTGAAACCCAGGTTGTCGAGACCCGGGTATCGGAAGACGCCGACTTCATCCGCCGCCGCCGGCAATGCGGCCATTGCGAGAAGCGCTTCACCACCTACGAGCGGCCCGAAGTCAGCTTCCCGGCGGTGGTGAAAAAGGACGGCCGCCGGGTCGACTACGTGCCCGGCAAGCTGCGCGCTTCCTTCGCGCTGGCCCTGCGCAAACGCCCGGTCAGCACCGAACAGGTCGATGCGGCGATCGAACGCATCGAGGAAAAGCTGCTCAACCTGGGCTCACGCGAAGTCGCCGCGACCAAACTCGGCGAAATGGTCATGCGTGAACTCAAGAAAATGGACAAAGTGGCCTACATCCGCTTTGCCAGCGTCTACCGCAGCTTCGAGGACATCGACGAGTTCAGGGCGCTGGTGGATGAGGTGAAGAAGTAGACTCAACCGCTTGAGATTGGGTCCACTCCCGGAAATGGCGGCCGTTCAGCCGTCGCAAACGCGCGGGTCGTTCACCGTCTCGCTGCGCGGACGCCCGACGCTGTTGACCACCACACGACGGGGCAAGAGCCCCGAGACTCCCGTGCCCTGCCGACAGAACAAAACCGTGCCCGCCTGAAAGGCGCCGTTGGGCATCCGGGTGGAACCCAGCGCGTCGTACGACACAAAGCGCGCCACGGGCTGATTGCCTCGAATGGTCCACCCGGGAGGTGCTGGAGGTTGGTGCCGCAAGATGGCTTCACCGGAGTTCACCTGGGCATTGTTGTTGAGATCGACGAACATCAGCCAGCCTTGGTGCCAACCGGGCGTGGCCGCGCAAGCCTGCATGCCATCAGATGCACAAAGCACCACACGTTCGCCGCGGCGTATGGCTTCGGTACGGGTGAGCTGGAGGTCCGACAGAAAGGCCCTCACCTGCGTGCCGATCCTGTTCGAATCCACCCAGTGCCGCAAGCCAGGCACGGCCACGGCAAGCACGGTGGCCAGAATGGAGACCACCACGATCAACTCGATCAGTGTCAAGCCGCGCAAAGGGCGCACTTTGACTGAAGCCACTCCCATACGCACCTCCCCTGGTGGGAGGCAATGCTAGGCAAACTGCCTCGCTCTTGCATCCCACGAGAAGGGGATGGCGGTGTTCAGTTCAATGCCGACCTTACCAGCAAGGCCGACCGTCTGCTCCCAAGGCCGGCGTGGTCACCCCTAGTTGATTGATGGCCAGGGTGCCACAGACATCCCCCACCTGAGCCCCGGCCGGAACGGCCTGCAGCAGATAGGTTTGATTGGTCGGGAACGCGATGTTGATGTTGTAGCGCGCCGCACCGCTGCGCGGACTTTGGTTGAATGGCAGCGGGAAAGCCACACCTGCGCGATCCGCCGCATACTGGCTGTTCAAGGTATAGAAGCGCTCTGCCGCCTGAGCGACTTGCATCAGATCCGACTGGGCATCGGCCCGAGCCGACCTGCGAACTGAATTGAGGTAAGACGGGTAAGCCACCGAAGCCAGGATGGCGACGATGGCGACCACCACCAGGATCTCGATCAGCGTGAAGCCACGCTGAAAATGTCCGGCCATTGCGCGCTTCTTCATGGCCCCACCTTGTCGAATGGACTGTCAGGCCCCGGGGCCACCACCACATGCGTGACCACCTGCCCTGCGCTCACCACCAGCAACACGGGCATACCCGGTTTGACGCGATGGGCCGGTAGCAGGCGGGTTTTGCGGTCAAGGACCTGAACGTCCCGAGCCACCGCATACGGCTTCCCATCGACTTCCATGCGCTGCGCGGCCGGAGCCCACAGACGCACGGTTCCCCGGATCTCCAGGTCAACGACCGCAGCCCCCTGCTGTGCCCAGACGCTGCCCGATGCCGCGCCCGCAGCCAGCAAACCCAAAAGCCATGCTCGGGTGGTTTTCATGAGTGCCCTCACCGCAGTTGACGCCAGGATTGCCGACCGGTCGGCCCGGCGTTGTTCAGACCGGCTCCCATCTTGCGACCATCTCCGGAATACATGTGGTCTGTGGAAGCGTTCCGATCACGAATGATGGTCAAGGTCTCGCCGGTGGGCCCGCCCAGCCCACTGATCGGATTGCCGCCTGCATTGTCCGCCGTATTGAACACACCATCGTTGTTGACATCAAAAACCGCGGAGGTGAAACGCCCGCCACTGGACAGATCAATGTCCATCAGAAAACCGTTGCGCCCCGAACGGCAGGGATCATCGTCCGGAATCAAGGTGGTGAAGCGGACACGCTGCTGGTTGGCGCCGGAAGGGAATGTGGCCTCGCTGATCACCCTCTCCCCGGGCGATGGCAGGTTCAGCACCCAGCCGCGGTGGTTTGCGCCCAGGGTGTTGGCTGACACGAAGCGCAGGCTGCCCGGATCGAACGTGGTGCTGCCGATGCTGACCGTCGTGGTGTTGCTGGTGATGGTCTGCGCCAGCAGGTTGGTCCGCAACGCGGTCGTACCCGGCGACGGACTGTCGAACACCCCGTACAGCGACTGCACCTGGGGGTTGACCATCGAGTTGTCGCCCACCCGGAAGAAGCTGCCCGATCCGAACACCACCACCGCTTCATTTGCAGTGCGCGGCCGCAGCGCCAGCCGGGGGCGGGCGGTGATGGGCTGACGGGCACCCCCGGCATCCACGGCCCTGAACAGCCGGGTCACCGTGGGGGTGGTGGTGCGGAAGTTGACCCGCCACAGGTTGCCGTGCAGATCGCCCGCATAGGCGTTGGCCAGCGACAGGTCGTTGGCCGGCCAGTCGGTGGTCTCGACCGGCGAGAGGCCGTTGGGGTCGGCCGCACTGCCGTCGCCGACGCCGCCGAGGGCAACGCTGTGAATCAGTGCGCCCGTGGACAGATTCACCACAAACAGCCGGGCCTGTTGGGTCGCGCTGTTCACGCCATTGCCAAACACAGCCGCCCAGACGCCGTTGCTCATGCGGACGATGCGTGGCTTGGTAACGCCAAAACCCAGGTCCGGGTGCGTGAACTCCCAGCGCACGCTGGTCGTGTCCATGGCCGCCGGGTTCGTCACATCCAGCGCAAAGACCGTGCGCCCGCCCGCCCCCATGGTGCCCACCGCCATGGTGCGCCAGCTCCCGCCGACGTAGGCATCGGCCACGGAGGCGGCGCCATCCACGAAGTAGCGGTGGCTGTAATCGCGCCGCATCAGCTCGTTGATCTGGGCGTGGGTATTGGGTGCACGTGGCAGCAGCAGTTCGCTGGGCATGTAGGCGAACAGCTCGGCACCGGTGCGGGCGTCAAATCCATGCAGGAAGCCATTGTTCGACCCCACCAGCAAGGCTTCTGGCCTGTTGAGATAGATCGGCGAGCGCCGGAACGCGGCGTAGGACGTGCCCTCGACACCGGGCAACTGGCTGTAGCCGAAATCGCGCCGGGACATGAATTGCGGGTCGGACCCGACGATATCGCCAATGCGTCGAAGATTGCCGTCCACCAGCCGACTGCGAAGGCCCGGATCCTCACGGCCTCTGAGCCAGTTGACCCGATTCTCAGCGGAGGCTGAGGTGGCGGCTGCCCCGGGCGGATTCACCGCCAGCGCCGCCCGCTGCATGGGTCCGAGGTTGCCCCATTCGAGCGACACCGCAACGCCCGTTTCGGTCCGGGTCAGCAGAGTACGCGGGTTGGGTTGGCCACTGGGCTGCCAGGGCCGGGTGGCCAGCAGCGTCTCGGCATTCCAGGTCAGTGTCCCCGGTTGCCCGGTGGTCGTGTCGAGCGCGCGCGCCTCGATGCTGCCCGACCAGTCGTCACTGCGGAACAGCGCGTTGTAGAGCAGCGAACTGCTTTGCAGCACGGAGGAGCTGGCGGCGGCAGCCGTCCCCGCTGCGGTGGCTCGGGCCACGATGTTTTCCAGCACGCCGGCGAGCTCGTTGGCAAACGAGTCCGGGTCTGCGGCCGAGAAGAAGCCGCCACGGCCGTTCACGCTGGCATGCAGCAGGTCGTCGATCTTGGCCGGGTTGGAAGCAGTCGGATTCGGCCATGTGATGGTCCCCGGTGGCGTGGACGTGATGGCGGAGAACGCCACGGTCGGACTGATGTTGCCCGAGACGCCCAGCGCCACGCCATAGGTGACCATGTGCTGCCAGAAGGCGGGATTCAACTCGGACGATGGCACGCGGTTGTCCACGTCCGGCCGAAGGTCGCGGTTCCAGTAGTGCATGGCCACATCGGCCAGGGTATCGACGTGCGCGTCGGTGAACGGCATGGCCGGGGCGTAGGTGTAGCTTCGCAGTGGCCCGCCGGTGACCACCGCCGTGCCGGTGATGAGACCGCCCGCGCTGCCGTCCACATTCAGCCGCGCCGCCGCCGTGGATGCCGGATCGCCGTTCCAGTAGCCGTCCGTCATGAGAATGGTGAAGCTCTTTCGGCAGCTGAGGTGGTTGGTGGTGTTGTTGGCCCCCGGCACCGCGCCCCAGGGGCCTGCGTTGTCGGCCCGGCTGAAATAGCGCCCGGCGTCGTCGAGCGCACGGCGCAAGGGCGTGCCGGCCGCTGGCCAGTTGCCCAGATAAAGTTCGCTGAAAAATGCTTCGCGGTCAGCACCCGCGAAAGGCCGGACGCCTCGCTTGATGGTAGCGGTGGCGACGCCGTCCACTGTCGTTGAGGTCTGGTTGATGGAACCAAAGCCCACCCGCATGGCCTCCGGCTGGGTCACGAAAGCGGCGCCGATGCCACCCTGCGACGCCAGCATGCGCGAGCGGTAGTAGGTGTACCAGTTGGCGAAATTCTGGATTTCTTCGGCGTAGGTGCAGGTGGCGATCGCCGCGAGGGCGCAGTCGGTCCGGTTGTCTCGGCCATGCCCCACGTACAAGGGAGTCGCGGCCCGGATTTCCACGCGTGTGTAGCTGTCGCGGTTGAACACCGCACCCACGCCGTTGTACTGGAAGTAGGTGGCTGGGTAGAAAGTCTGGTTGTGTAAACCTGTACCGCCCGTGGCCCAGAACAAGCTGGGCACCGGGTTCACCCCGCTCCCAAACACCCACTCCGCCGCTTCGGTGGTGTCCACCGTCAGGTTGCGCACACCCGTGTCCCGAATCGGATGGTGCGGAGCGGCGGTGGGACTGGCGTTAGGAAAACTGCCCGCCGCCGTGACCACGGCAGGGGTGGCGGCGATGGCCATGCCCACCGGCTTGCGCCAGGGCCGGTAGGTGGTGGCCGGGTTGTAATAAGACTTGTTGACATGGAACGAACGAACGGCGGCGGCAGTGGCCCGCTCGTTGGCGTTGGCACTCTGAGCTGGCTCCGAACGGGGACTGGGAACCCGGTTGGTGTAGTCCCCCCCGGTGCCATAGTTGCCTGCCGCACGCGGAAACATGTACGAGCCGATCATGACATCGTCCGGCGTCATCTCCCAGTGCATCGAGCCCGAATCGTCCAGAATGAACATGATGTTCGGATCGACGCTGGAACTGAGGAACAGCGGTGTCTGGGCGACGTTGACCTGTGCCTGCCCGAGACCGGCCGCCAGGAACAGCAGACCGACGGCCAGGGATTGCTGCCCCTGGCGCAGGCGGTTGCGGGTGAGTGATGCTAAGGCTACGCTGAACAAGTCCAGAAGTGACGCGAGGCATGCATGATCGAG
>CAYRWN010000004.1:0-90664 GCA_964428045.1 uncultured Hydrogenophaga sp.
GCGGAACGGGCTTGGCCCGGCCGCAGGTGTGGTCCCCCCTCCCGCCGTAGGCGAGAGAGGGGGGAAGCCGCGTCAGCGGCGCAGGGGGGTGTTACCCGATATGGCCAAAGCGCGTGCGCAACGGGTCGGGCTTACCACCGCCGCCACCCTTGCCACCGCGGTTCTTGTTGTTGCCGCCACCGCCGCGTTTGCCGGCGCGCATGGAGTCGATGCCGGTGCGCAGCGGATCGGGCTGACCTCCGGGCGCTGCGGTGCGCGGGCGCGGCTCCCGGATGCGCATCTGGCCCAGGTGGGCGTTGGCACCGGGCTGACGCTCGGGCCGGTCACCGTCTTCGTGCAGGTGCTCCGGTCGCGGACCGCGGTCCTGGCGCGCAGGGCGGTCGTTGCGGTGCCCCTGGTTCGGTCCCTGGGCCTGCTGGCCCTGGCCACCGCCGCTGCGCCGACGGCGGTTGCGGCCGCCGCCTTCGCCGCGTTCACCCCGCGGCCCCTGACCATTGCCTGCCCCGGCGTTGTCGCGGCGCGCCGGGCGTTCCTGGCCTTCTTCGCCGCCGGCCAGCTGGCCGCCGCTCTGGGCGCGCGGACCACGGGCCTTGGGCTGGCTTTCGGTTGCCTTCTTCTCGCGGATGCGGGTCATCATTTCCTGGCGCGCGGCCTTGGCGGCGGCGGCCATCACCTCGCGGCTGGGTGGCTTGCCCGCGCCACCCCAGATGGTCTGGCGGCCCATGGCGATGGGTTCGGCCTTCTCGCCCGGTTCGGGCATGAACTCCTGGAAGATCTCGACCGGAATCTGCTGCTTGGTGAAGCGCTCGATGTCCATCATGAAGCCCTCTTCGTCCAGGCTCACGAGGTTGACCGCCTGGCCTTCGCGGCCGGCACGGCCGGTGCGGCCGATGCGGTGCACGTAGTCTTCGCAGACGTTGGGGATCTCGTAGTTCACGACGTGCGGCAGCTCGTCGATGTCGATGCCGCGGGCCGCGATGTCGGTCGCCACCAGGGCGCGGATGTCGCCGCTCTTGAAGTCGGCCAGCGCCTGGGTGCGGGCACCCTGGCTCTTGTTGCCGTGCAGCGCCATGGCCTTGATGCCGTTCTTGGTCAGGTAGTCGGCCACGTTGTTGGCGCCGAACTTGGTGCGCGTGAATACCAGCACCTGGCTCCAGTTGTGCTGGTTGATGATGTGCACCAGCAGGGCCTTCTTCTTGCCGCGGCCCACCGGGTGGATCACCTGGGTGATGCGCTGCACCGTGGTGTTGCGCGGGGTCACCTGGATGCTTTGCGGGTCTTTCAGCAGGTTGTTCGCGAGGTCGCGGATCTCGTCGCTGAAAGTGGCCGAGAACAACAGACTCTGCTTGGCCTGAGGCAGCAGGGCCAGCACCTTCTTCACGTCGTGGATGAAGCCCATGTCCAGCATGCGGTCGGCTTCATCAAGCACCAGGATCTGCACCTGCGAGAGGTCCAGGAAGCCCTGCTGCTGCAGGTCCAGCAGGCGGCCGGGTGTGGCCACGAGGATGTCCACGCCCTTTTTCATGGCGTTGATCTGCGGGTTCATGCCGACGCCGCCGAACACCACGGTGGAGGTCAGCGAGAGGTGCTTGCCGTAGACACGCACCGATTCTTCCACCTGGGCCGCCAGTTCGCGCGTGGGGGTGAGCACCAGCGCGCGGATGGCGATGCCGCCGAAGCGGCTGGCCCCGCGCTGGCCTTGCGACAGGCGCTGCAGCAGCGGCAAGGTGAAGGCGGCGGTCTTGCCGGTGCCGGTCTGGGCGCCGCCGAGCAGGTCGCGCCCGGCCAGCACGGCCGGAATCGCCTCGATCTGGATGGGGGTGGGGGTTTGGTAGCCGTGTTCGCGCACGGCTTGCACGATGGCCGGGGCCAGGTTCAGGTCTTCAAAGTTCATTGGCGGTAGGGGCGCCCGTCCAGGGCGCTGGGGGCATCGGCCTCTCCCGGTGGCAGGTTGCCACAGGTCCAGAGCGGGCAGATGTAAACAGGAACGGGCGCCGCCTTGGGTAGGACGAACGCCCCAGCGTGATCGCTGGTGCCGGGCCGACTGGAGTGCCCGAACGCGTGTATTGTCGCACGGCTCGCAGCCTGTCTGCTCGGGGCGGCCGTTCGACGCCTGCCCAAGCCTTTCAGAGGCCGGTGATTCGACAATGGTTGTCCCCCGGAAACAACGAATGTCCGCTGTCCTGCCTGGTTCCCAGCTGATCCGATCCGGTGTCGCCAACGACACGGGCCGGTTGCGGCCGACCTTGCAGAACACGCTGGAAGCCGCGCTTTCGGTCTCTGACGCCATGATCGACGAGCTGATGGCGGGCCTGGCTCCGGTGAGCGACCTGGACCGGCGGGGACCGCTGCCGCTGGGGCTGGAACTGGTGGATGTGGCCCTGGTCGACCGGCTCATGGCCAGCGCCGCTGCGCTCAAGAGCGACTGGCACCGGCTGCTGCGCCAGTCGCTGTTCCAGGGGCAGGGCGCCCACCTGGTGGGTTCCGCTGCGGTGCGGTTTGACGATCTGCGCCTGCTGGACGATCAGCAGATCAACGCCAGCATCGAGTTCGCCACCGCCGAGCAGGCGCTGCTGGCGCCCACCGCCGAACTGCTGCCGCGCCTGAACGCGCTGGTGAGCAACCTCATGGGCTGGCTCACCGTGCAGCCCGACCTCAATCCGCTGCGACCACGGGCCTATGCGGCTGCCCTGCAGGCGCTGTTGGTGCTGCATGTGCCCGATGCGAGGCAGCGCAGCAGCCTGTTCGTGCCGGTGGCGAGTCTCGTCGGCGAAAGCCTGCGCCAGATCTACCGGGAACTCATCCAGTGGCTGCTGGCCCATGGGGTCGAGCCCTTGCAGATCGCGAACACGCGGCTGGCGCCGGACCAGCCCCCCACCCAGGCGGTGGGGCGCACCTTGTTGACGCTCAGCCGGTTGCGTCAGTTGCTGGCCGGCGACCTGAACGCCCAGGGAGGTCCGGCATTCCTGCACACGGTGCCGGCTTCGATGTCGGCGCTGGAAGACATGGAACTGATCGAGCCGCTGCTGCAGCGCCTGCGCCAGCGGCGCACTCCGGCGGCCGTTGCAGAGGCGGGCGATGCCCCGCCGCTCCCCGAGCTGCCGGTGGTCAGTGGTCAGCACCTGGGGCGGCTGCTGGGCCAGGAAGTCGTGCGGCTGATGCTGGAACACCTGACGCACGATGAGCGCCTGCTGCCGGCCATCCGGCAGCAGATCGGACTGCTGGAGCCTTCGCTGATCCGCCTGTCGCAGGCCGAACCGCGCTTCTTCAGCGACCGCCAGCATCCGGCGCGGCATCTGCTCGAAGCGCTGACCCAGCGCAGTCTCGGTTTCCAGAGCCACGCGGATGAGGGCTTTGCCGACCTGCTGCAGTCGGTCAGCGCAGCGGTGCGCTCCATCAACCGGGTGGAGGTGTCAGAAGAAATCTTCGCGCGCCTGCTCAAACGCCTGCGCCGCCGGTGGGAGCAGGACGATGCCCGCAAGCTGCAGCGTCGCGCCGGCGCGGCGCAGGCCTTGTTGCACGCCGAACAGCGCCAGACGCTGGCCGAACGGCTGGCGGCGGATTACCGGCAGCGCTGGCAGGGCAAGGACGTGCCCGAATTCGTTCAGCGTTTTTTGTCCGGGCCCTGGGCCCAGGCCGTGGCCGAAGCGCATCTGACGCCGTCAACCGCTGACGAGCCGGTCGAATCCCTGGACGACGTGGCCGACGAACTGATCTGGAGCGTGCAGCCCCACCTGATCCGGCGCGACGTGGACCGGCTGGGTCGGCTGGTGCCCCGGCTGGTGGCACAGCTGCGCCAGGGGCTGGAGGGTGTGGGCTATCCGGCGGAGCTGACCGGCACCTTCCTTGACGCACTGGTCGCCCTGCACGAGAAGGCCTTTGACCTGCCCACGCTCACCCAGGTCCCGTTCGTGGAACTGACCGAGGTGGTCGAGGACGAGCCTCTGGTCGATGACGCTGTGGCTCTCGAGCCCCATGCCGGGTCAGAGCCCGAATGCGGACCGGAGGTCGAGTCGGCGTCCGAACCGGAACCCGCCAGCGCGAGCGAACCGATGCCCTCGGGTTCGAGTGCGCCGGAGACCTTCTGGATCGCCGGCCAGGCCGCGCTGGATGCGGGTTACGTGGAGGCCGTCTCCGGCCCCATGCCGCTGGAACCCTTGCCGTTTGCCGAACTGGGCACCGGTGCCTGGGTGGACCTGAAGGTGCAGGGCGAGTGGGTGCGGGCGCAACTGACCTGGACCAGTCCGCGCGGTGGGCTCTTCATGTTCATCTCGTCCAAGGGCCTGGCCCATTCCATGACCCGGCGCACGCTCGACCGCTTGCTGGGCCGGGACGCACTGCGCATCGTTTCCAACGGTGGGGTGGTCGACCGCGCCCTGGACGCGGTGGCCCAGCAGGCGCTGCGCAACACGCAGGACCAGCCACCTTCCACGCCATCCGGCGATAATTGACGCTTCTGGCGTCGGCCTTCCCCGTTCCGGGAATCGTGCCGTCGGTCAGCCCCGCGGGCTGCTGCGCCTCCATTCACCCCCACAGACTTGCCATGGCCCAATACGTTTTTTCCATGAACCGTGTCACCAAGACCGTGCCGCCCAAACGGCAGATCTTGAAGGACATCTCCATCAGCTTCTTCCCCGGCGCCAAGATCGGCGTGCTGGGTCTGAACGGCTCGGGCAAGTCCACGCTGCTCAAGATCATGGCCGGCATCGACAAGGAGATCGAGGGCGAAGCCGTCGCCATGCCGGGCATCCAGATCGGCTACCTGCCGCAGGAGCCCCAGCTCAACCCCGATCAGACCGTGCGCCAGGCGGTGGAAGAGGGCATCGGCGGTGCGCTCAAGGCCAAGGCCCGTCTGGAAGAGGTGTACGCCGCCTACGCCGAACCCGACGCCGACTTCGACGCCCTGGCCGCCGAGCAGGCCGAACTCGAAGCCATCATCGCCGCCAGCGGTTCCGAGAATTCCGACCTGCAGCTGGAGCTGGCCGCCGATGCGCTGAACCTGCCGCCGTGGGACGCGACCATCAAGAACCTCTCGGGTGGCGAGAAGCGCCGCGTGGCCCTGTGCCGCCTGCTGCTGAGCAAGCCCGACATGCTGCTGCTCGACGAACCGACCAACCACCTGGACGCCGAGTCGGTGGAGTGGCTCGAGCATTTCCTGCAGCGTTTCCCGGGCACCGTGGTGGCCATCACCCACGACCGCTACTTCCTGGACAACGCCGCCGAGTGGATCCTCGAACTCGACCGGGGTCACGGCATCCCGTACAAGGGCAACTACACCGACTGGCTGGACCAGAAGGAACGGCGTCTGGAGACCGAACAGAAGTCCGAGGATGCCCGCACCAAGGCGATGAAGGAAGAACTCAAGTGGGTGCGTTCCAACGCCAAGGGCCGCCAGGCCAAGAGTAAGGCGCGCCTGGCCCGCTTCGAGGAACTGAGCGACGTCGAATACCAAAAGCGCAACGAGACCAACGAGATCTTCATCCCGGTGGCCGAGCGCCTGGGCAACCAGGTGATCGAGTTCAAGAACGTCAGCAAGTCCTTCGGCGACCGCCTGCTGATCGACAACCTGAGCTTCTCGGTGCCGCCGGGCGCCATCGTCGGCATCATCGGCCCCAACGGCGCGGGCAAGTCGACGCTGTTCCGCATGATCCAGGGCGTGGAAAAGCCCGACTCGGGCACCGTCGAGATCGGCCAGACGGCCAAGCTGGCCTTCGTGGACCAGAGCCGCGAGAGCCTGGACGGCAGCAAGACCGTGTGGCAGGACGTCTCGGGCGGGCTGGACAACATCACCGTGGGCAAGTTCGTCATGCCCTCGCGCGCCTACATCGGCCGCTTCAACTTCAAGGGCAACGACCAGCAGAAGCTGGTGGGCAACCTCTCGGGCGGCGAGCGCGGCCGCCTGCACCTGGCCAAGACCCTGGCCCAGGGCGGCAACGTGCTGATGCTCGATGAACCCTCGAACGACCTGGACGTTGAAACCCTGCGCGCGCTGGAAGAGGCGCTGCTGGAATTCGCCGGCTCGGCCATGGTGATCTCGCACGACCGCTGGTTCCTCGACCGCATCTGCACCCACATCCTGGCCTGCGAAGGCAACTCGCAGTGGTACTTCTTCGACGGCAACTTCACCGAGTACGAGGCCGACAAGAAGAAGCGCCTGGGCGAAGAGGGCGCGCGGCCCAAGCGCACCCGCTTCAAGTCGATCTGATCCCCATGACTGCGCCTGCGGCGCATGACCTCGCTGCGCATCGATGACGGCGCTGCGCGCCATGACCAGGTCATGGGCTGGCGCAGCCAGCCGTCATCGAGATGCGAAGCATCGAGGTCATGCGCCGCAGGCGCGGTCATAAGAGAGCACACCATGACCGATGAAACCATTCTGGAAGACACCCGCCGCTGGATCGAGAAGGCGGTGATCGGGTTGAACCTGTGTCCGTTCGCGCGGGCGGTGTACGTGAAGAACCAGGTGCGCATCGTGGTCAGCCGTGCACGGCACCTGGACGCCTTCCTGGACGAACTCGACCGCGAGCTGGACCTGCTGGTGAACACGCCGGCCGACGAGATCGACACCACGCTGCTGGTGCACCCCACGCTGTTCCCGGACTTCGAGGTCTTCAACGACTTCATGAACGTGGTGGACGACGTGGTGGCCGAACACGAACTCGACGGCGTGATCCAGGTGGCCAACTTCCACCCGCAGTTCCTGTTCGAAGGCGAGGCGGTGGACGACCCCAGCCACTTCACCAACCGCGCCCCATACCCGACGCTGCACCTGCTGCGCGAGGACAGCGTCGAACGCGCCGTGGCGTCGGACGCCGGTGACGCCGAGAAGATCGTCGAACGCAACATCGCGACCCTGCGCGCGCTGGGTGCGCAAGGCTGGGCGGCGCTGCTGAAGCCCTGAACTGCGGGTTTTTCTGCCCCTGATCGGGGCTTCGCATCTGGTGGTCGCTGCCCATAATCATCCGCAAGTACCCCTCACTTGCCTGGTGAACCGCAGCCATACCTTCCATGAACGCTCGAGCCGGATCCCCTTTTGACGCTTGTCTGAAGGAAGCGCTCGTCCTCTCGGCCGATTGGGTGCCGCGTTGGCTGGGCAAACTCTACGAAACGCTGCAGCAGCGCGAGGCGACCGCCATCCACCTGCACGAGAAGCAGGACTTTGGTCAGGCCCGTCGCGTGCTCGAGACCCACCGGCAGCTGGTGGGCGATCGGTTTCTGGCCATGCTGGCCGAGGCCTTGAACGGCCATGCATCCCCAGCGACGGTGCAACGCCCTGCGCCAAGCCGCAGCCTGGACAGCCTGAGCTTTGACGATCTGGAGCTGATGGACCACGGTCAGGTGCAAGAGACGGTGGAACAGGCCCGGGTGCAGCAGGTGGTGAAGATGGCGGCGGAAGAGGAGTTCGTTGCGTTCAACGCCCGCCTGATCCGCGCGCAGGGTCTGGAGGTGGTGCGACGGCAGGTGCGCAATCCCCTGGGGCCGGACGTCGTGGCGAGCGCGCTCATTCGGGCACTGGGCAGCCTGCACCTGGACGACGCGGTGCGCAACCGCTGGCTCAGCGTGGGAGCCCTGCCGCTGGGGCAGGAACTGGAGAAGCTCTACCGCCAACTCACCGATCTGCTCGACCGCTGGGGCGTGCAGCCGGCGGGCTTCCAGGTGGTTCAACGAAGTGCGTCTCGGTCGGTTGCCGGTGCCGGGTCAGCGCGCACCGACAGCGTGCCTGCGGCATCACTGACCGGCACCGATGCGCTGCTCACCCTGGACCACCTGCACCAGCTGCTGGTGGGCAATCTGGACCCGGGCGGTCAAGGCGTGTCCGACCACGGGGCATCAGGTTCGGGCAACGCCATGGTGCGCACGCTGGCGGCCGAGGTGGTCACGCTGATGCTGCGACGCATCCATGAAGACACGCGTCTGCTGGTTCCGGTGCGCGAACTGGTGCAGGGTCTGCGCCCCGCGCTGCTGCAACTGGCCCATGCCGATCCGCGCTTTTTCGCCGACCGTCAGAATCCGGCACGGCGCCTGCTGGACGTCATCACGACCCGCGGCCTGGCCTTCACCAGCGAGCAGGACAGCGGCTTTGCCGCCTACGCGCAGCAATTGCAGGACACGGTGAATGCACTTTTGGCTCCCAACCAGCGTCTGACCGACCTTTTGCCGCAGTTGCTGCTGCGCTTTCTTCAGACCGACGTGGTGACGCTGGCGCCCGCGCGCGGTCTGGCCATGCAGACCCTGGTCAAGGTGGAGCAGCGCAACCTCCTGGCCGAGCGGGTGGCGAGCGAAATGCAGTCGCGCAACGACTTTGCACGTGCCCCGGGCGTGGTGCGACGCTTCCTGTGCGGTCCCTGGGCGCAGGTGGTGGCGCAGGCACGCATGGTCGCTGAGCAGCAAGAAGGGTTGCCGCCGGCCGACGCACCCGCGCTGCGGTACATGGATTTGCTGCCCGATCTGCTGTGGTCCAGCCAGCTGGCCCTGGCCAGTTGCAACCGACCCCGCCTGATCAAGGTCATCCCCGGCCTGCTGCGCACGCTGCGCGAGGGCCTGGACAGCATCGACTACCCGCGCGCCCAGGCCGAGTCCTTCTTCCAGGCCTTGATGGGTCTGCACGAGGCGGCCTACAAGACACAGCGCAACGACCCTGCCAGCGACCTGGCGTCCGGTCGCCAGGACGAACTGCCCTCAGAAACCTGGGTACACCCGGTCGAAGCGCGCGACTCCGGCTTCATGGACGACCTGGACATCGATACGCAGCCGGCCTTTCAGGACACCGAACCGTTGACCAGCGACGGGCAGCGTCTGCGGGAAATCGGCACTGGCCCGACGGGACCGTTGCCGATCGGCACCTGGGTGGATCTCCGGGAGGACGACCACGATCTGCGCTGCCAGCTGACCTGGGCCAGCCCGCACGGCACGATGTTCCTCTTCAATGCCGCCAACGGTCGCAGCGTTTCGCTCACATCGCGGGGCCTGGAGCGCCTGCAGTCGCTGGGGCGCTTGCGCGTGGTGGCCGATCACGGCCTGGTCAACGACGCCCTGGACGCGGTGGCCCGTGAGGCCTTGCGCAACTCCCGCCAGATCCAGTCCCAGGACTGATCACCTGCGCTGCAGCTTCTTGCGCACCAGCGCAATGTTGTTGCGCAACGCATAGAGTTCGTCCGTGAAGGCCAGCGGCATCACCACCTTCTCCACCTTGGCCTCCATCTCGGCGAGCTCCTGCAACAGCTGCTGCACGTCCACACCATCGGCCGCAGCGGTCTCGTGGCGTTGCTCGATGTCCCTCAGTTCGGCGTACCAGCGGAACACGCGCGAGCGGATGCGGAAGGTGTAGAGCGGCGGGACGATGCGCGAGAGCGGCAATGCCAGGGCGATGATCAGGCCCATGGCCAGCCACATGCGCTCGATCAGGTTGGCGAGCCAGAAAGGCAGGTAGCGCTGCAGGAACGGCGGGCCGTTCCTGATGGCCCGCACCGCTTCGGGAGAGATCGACACCTCGCTGTGCTCCAGGCTTGGATACTCACGGGCCCGGTTGAACCAGCTCGCTCCACCGTGCAGGCTGGTGGCGGTTTGCGCGAACAGCTGCAGGATGGCCGGGTGGGTCTTGGCGCTGGCCAGCAGGCTGGTGGTGGAGGCCACCAGGCGCATGTCGCGGTCCGGGATGTTCCTGGACAGATCTACGACGCCCTGGGGCATGACCACCGGGGTGAGGTAACCAAAGCGGCGCGAATAGGCTTCGCTCTGGGCAAAGTCCATCAGGCGGATGCCGGGTGACTGCAGCAGCATCTGCACCATCAGCGATTCGGGGGCCGAAGCGAACACCAGCGCGTCCAGTTCGCCGTCCAGGAAAGCGACGGTGGCCGGCGTCTGCGCCAGTTCGCTGAGCCTCACGCTCTGGCGGTCCACGCGGTTGACGTCCAGCAAGGTGCCGAAGAGGCGCGGCACGCCGCTGCCGGGCGTGCCCACGTTCACGCGCCAGTTCTGCAACTCGGGCAGGCTGGTCACCTGGGGTGTGCGGTTCAGGCGCTGCGCCGCATCTTCGCGGTAGAACAGCCACAGCGGTTCCACGAACAGGCTGCCCAGCGACACGATGGACTCCTCGTCGTCGTAACCGATGTCGGCACTGCCGCCTTGCACGAAGCCCAGGTCGGCTTTGCCGGTGCGCAGTAGCTCCAGGTTGTCCGACGATCCTTCGGTGGTCAGCAGTTCGACCGTGATGCCGTAACGCGCCAGGGCAGCGGCGTAGCGTTTGCCGAATGCGTCGTAGGCGCTTTGCTCCGGGCCGGTGGCCAGCACCACGCGTTGGGGCGGGTCCGGGTCGAGCCACCAGTAAGCCAGGCCCAGGAAGGCCAGCGTCAACAGGGCAAACGGACCGATGGACACCAGCAGGTCGCGCAGCGACAGCAGGGTGTAGCGGATGTTTCTGGGCATGGCGCTACCTTAGCACGCAGCCCCGGCGTGCCCGCAGGGCCGGATTCAGGCGCTGATGCGGAAAATGCGCACCGAGTCCTGCATCACCCGGGCCTGTGCCTGCAGCGAACTGGCGGCGGCGGCCAGTTCCTCGACCATGGCGGAGTTCTGCTGCGTCACCGAATCGAGCTGCCCGACCGCCTGGTTGATCTGGGCCAGGCCCGAGGACTGTTCGAGCGAGGCTCTGGTGATCTCGCCGATCAGGCCGTTGACCTGTTGCACCGCTTCGACCACCTGGACCATGGTCTGACCGGCGTGGTGCACGCGGGCGCCGCCCTGGGCCACCTGGCCGGCCGACTCGTCGATCAGGATCTTGATTTCCTTGGCTGCGCTGGACGTTCGCTGGGCGAGGCTGCGCACCTCGGCGGCCACCACGGCAAAACCGCGGCCCTGCTCGCCGGCGCGGGCCGCTTCCACCGCGGCATTGAGCGCGAGGATGTTGGTCTGGAACGAGATGCCTTCGATGACCTGGATGATGTCGCCGATGCGGCTGGACGAGCGGCTGATGCCGTCCATGGTGCGGATGACTTCGCCCATGGCGGCGTTGCCCTCGAGCGCCACCGCCGCTGCTCGCTCGGCCAGGCCGCTGGTCTCTCGCGCCGACTGGCTGCTGTGTTCCACCGTGCTGGTGAGTTCTTCCATCGACGCGGCGGTCTCTTCCAGGCTGCTGGCCTGCGATTCGGTGCGGGCCGACAGGTCCTGGTTGCCGCTGGCGATTTCGCCGGACGCGACCTGCACGCCCTCCACCTCGCGCCGCACGTCGGCGACGACCGCCTGCAGATTCACGTTGAGCTGATTGAGGGCGCGCGCCAGTTCGCCGAACTCGCCCCCGCCCAGGCTGCCCATGCGGGCCGTGAGGTCGCCCGCAGCCATCTGGTTGGCAAAGCCCACGGCGCGCTCCAGCGGCGCGACCATCAGGCGGCGCATGGCGGCAGAGGCCGCGATCGCCAGTACCGCCGTGACCACCCAGGCGGCCATGTTCCAGCCCGCGGCCAAGCCATCCGTCGCGCTTTCCAGCGCCTGCACGACAAAGGCCAGCGCCAGGGCGATGGCCCCCAGCTTCTTGCCCAGCGTGGGGCGCAGCCAGCGCTGCAGGTGGCCGCTCAGGCCGGTGCGCACCACCTGGCCGTGACGCAGTGCGATGGATGGCTGGCCGGACTCGGCTTCGGCCCGCATGCGGGCGTACAGGGTCTCGGCCTGTTCCACCTGTTCGCGCGTGGGTTTGGCGCGCACCGACATGTAGCCCGAGACCTGACCGTTGGTCATGATGGGCGTGGCGTTGGCCAGCACCCAGTAGTGGTCGCCGTTCTTGCGGCGGTTCTTCACCAGCGCCGACCAGGGCGAGCCGCCCTGCAGCGTGGCCCACATGTCGCGGAAGGCCTCGCTCGGCATGTCGGGGTGGCGCACCAGGTTGTGCGGCTGGCCGATCAGCTCTTCGCGGCTGTAGCCGCTGACGGCGATGAAGGCCGGGTTGCAGTAGGTGATCCGGCTGGTGAGGTCGGTGGTCGAGACCAGCGTGAGTCCGTCCGGGATGATGAACTCTTGCTGGGTGACGGGCAGGTTGTTGCGCATGGTGTCTTTCGTGGCTGACCAAGGGGTTTTCGTCCGGTGAGCCGCGTTCTTGAACGCAGCGCCGGCCCAAACCACCTCAGAAAAAGGCAGTCTAGGAAGATTCCGGTGTCGCAAAAGTGTGAAAAAAGCCCGGGCAACGACGCAGCTCGCGCGCCACTGCCCGGGCTGTGCCACCAATGCCTGACGGCCACGCTGTTGCTGCGTACCTTTGGCCTCAGGGCCGCTTCTGGATCTGCAGCACCGTGTAGGCGCCCAGCCGCCTGTCGGCCGTGAAGCGCACCTTGTCGCCCACCGACAGCGTGGCCAGGCTGGCCGGGTCGTGCACCTGGAACACCATGGTCATGGGGGGCATGTCCAGATTACGGATCTCGCCGTGGCGCAGGCTGATCTTGCCCGCTGCCGTGTCGATGCGGCGGATTTCCGCTTCGACCCAGGGCAGTTCGCCCGCGGCGGGCGTGGCCGGGGCTGCAGGCGTGTGTGCGTGGTCGTGCCCTGGCGCGGTCTGGGCCGTCGCCAGCGGCGCCAGCATGGTCAGCAGGGCGAGCAGGGCGGCACCCAGGGCGGCTTTCTTTGGGGTGGGTTTCATGGCGGTTCCTGGCAAGGGTTGATGGCGGTCAGCCCCGGTGGTAGGACTGGTAGACACGGCTGCTGCCGTCGGGCAGCACCAGGACCACGTCGTACGGGTCTTTGCGCGCACCGTATTCGGGGCCGTCCATGCCCGGGCTGCCAACCGGCATGCCCGGTACCGCGATGCCGATGGCCTTGGGCTTTTCGGCCAGCAGGCGGCGGATCTCGCGCGCGTTCACATGGCCTTCGACCACGTAGCCGCCGATCAGGGCCGTATGGCAGGAGCCGTACTTCTCGGGCAGACCCAGGCGCTTGCGCACGGCGGTGTTGCCGGTGCCGAAGACCTGCACCCGGAAGCCGTCGCGCTGCAGGTAGGCGATCCAGTCTTTGCAGCAGCCGCAGTTCGGGTCTTTCCAGACCTGCAGCACGGGCAGGTCCTTCTGGGGGCCGGTGGTGGCACCCAGGGGCAGGGTGGTGGCGGCCAGCAAGGCTGGAGCGGCCAGCAGCACAGAGCGTCTTTGCATGGTGGTTTCCTTCTGGTGGTGGATCAGGCCTTGGGCTTGACGCGGATGGTGCCGCGCATGCCCGCCTCGAAGTGGCCGGGAATCAGGCAGGCGAACTCGAAATCGCCGGGTCGGTTGAAGGTCCACACGATGTCACCGCGTTGGCCCGGCGGCACGTGGGCCATGTAGGGTTCGTCGTGCGCCATGTTGGGGTGTTTCTTCATCAGATCGGCGTGGGCCTGAAGTTCTTCGCGGGTGCCGATCACGATTTCGTGCATGACCTTGCCCCGGTTCACGGCGCGCAGGCGCAGGGTCTCGCCTTCGGTGACGTCGAGGTGGGACGGGGAAAAGCGCATGTTGTCCGTCATGCGGATGTCGATGCGGCGGCTTGCCTCCCTGGGTTCGGCGGCGATGCCCCAGGGTTTCTGCTCTTTCACCACCGGCCCCTTGGCGCCGGCATGGTGGGCGCCGTGCTGGTCGCCATGCGCGTGGGCGGTGCGATGGGCCATCCAAGCCCATGGGGCAATGGCCAGAAGGCGGGTGATTTGACGGCGGTGGATGTTCATGGATTCTTCTCCGTTGAGGTTCAGTGTTGGTGACCGCTGCCCGCGGGCTTGCGCACGGCGGCGGGCGGGCCGCCCAGCGGGCTGGCGGTGGACGGCGTCGCAGCGGCCGGACTGGTGGTGGGCGTGGCCACCTCGCGCGACTGGGTGCCGGGGGGCATGCTGTACCAGCCCGGGTCCTGGTAGTCGCCCGGCTTCAGGTCGGCCCGGACCTTGAGCGTGGTGAACATGCCCCCCATTTCGATGGGGCCGTAGGGCCCGGTACCGGTCATCATGGGGAAGGTGTTGGGGGGCAGTTCCATTGCCATCTCGCCCATGTCGGCCATGCCGCGTTCGCCCATGACCATGTAGTCGGGCACCGCCTTCTGCAGGCGTTTGACCAGGCCACTGTGGTCCACACCGATCATGGTCGGCACGCCGTGGCCCATGGCACCCATGGTGTGGTGGCTCTTGTGGCAGTGCATGGCCCAGTCGCCCGGTTCGTCGGCGATGAACTCGAGCTGCCTCATCTGGCCCACGGCCACGTCGGTGGTCACCTCGGGCCAGCGCGCGGTCTTGGGCACCGGGCCGCCGTCGGTACCGGTGACTTCGAACTCGATGCCGTGGATGTGGATCGGGTGGTTGGTCATGGTCAGGTTGCCCACGCGCACCCGCACCCGGTCGCCCAGCCGCGCCACCAGCGGGCTGATGCCCGGGAACACCCGGCTGTTCCAGCTCCAGATGTTCTGCTCCAGCATGGTGTTGACCTGGGGCGTCATGCTGCCGGGCTCGACGTCGAAGGCGTTGAGCAGGAAGCAGTAGTCCCGCTGCACGTCGTCGATCAGCGGATGTCTGGCTCTGGGGTGCGTCACCCAGAAGCCCATCATGCCCATGGCCATCTGCACCATCTCGTCGGCGTGCGGGTGGTACATAAAGGTGCCGGGGCGTTTGGCCTCGAACTCGTAGACGAAGGTCTTGCCCACCGGAATCTGCGGCTGGTTGAGGCCGCCCACGCCGTCCATGCCGTTGGGCAGCCGCTGGCCGTGCCAGTGGATGGTGGTGTGCTCGGGCAGGCGGTTTGTCACGAAGATGCGCACCTTGTCCCCTTCGACCACCTCGATGGTGGGGCCCGGGCTCTGGCCGTTGTAGCCCCACATGTTGACCCGGAAGCCGGGTGCCATCTCGCGCACCACGGGTTCGGCCACCAGGTGGAACTCCTTGACCCCGTCCTTCATGCGCCAGGGCAGGGTCCAGCCATTGAGTGTGACCACCGGCAGGTAGGGCCGGCCCGCACCGGTCACGCCCGGCGGTGTCCAGGGGGCGGCGGTGTCGGCGCTGGTCTGTTGCACCGCTTCGGGCACCGCAGCGAGGGCGGCGCGGCTCACGCTGGCGGCGGCCAGGGCGGTGGCAGCGCCGGCGAAGAATTGGCGTCGTTGCATGGTCAGTGTCCTGGGGTGGCGGAGGTTGAACGGCTGCCGCCGGCGGCAGCGGATTCGGCGGGAGCGTAGTCGCCCCCTGCGAGCAGGTGTTCCAGATCCAGTTGCGCCATCCAGAAGTTGCGGCGCGCGCTGGCGGCATCGCTGTCGGCCTGCATGCGTTCGCGGCCGGCTTCCAGCAGGTCCCAGGTGCTCTTGAGCATGCCGTTGTAGCGCAGCAGGGTGTCTTGCTCCAGCGCCGCCAGCAGCGGCAGGGTCACATCCTGCGCGTGGCGCGCCAGCGCGTGCGCGGTTTGCAGGCGGGCCCAGGCCATGCGGGCGGCCGAACGCCGTTCGGTGGCCTGCTGCTGCAGAGCGGCCTCGGCCCCCAGTGCGCGCTGCAGCGCGTGGTCGTTGCTCAGACGCCGGTCGGTCAGCTCCGGTGGGGTGGTGGGCAGGCCTTCGGGCGAGAGCGTGACCACGCTGTTTTGCAGGGCCCGGGTCCAGGTGTCGCGCCAGGCCGGGTTGATGGTGGCGAGCTGGCGCCGGGCGTCGACGTCCAGGGTCGACAAGGCCGCATGGCTGCGCAGCGCCGTGGCTTCCAGGTCACCTTCGGACAGACCCGGGCCCGGTTGAGGCTGCTTGGGCACGGCGGGCAGTTGGCGGGGGAGGCGCTGCATGAGGTCGTCGATCGATTGGGCGTCCCATCGCCCGATCATCTGGGCCAGGTGTTCCTGAGCCTCCAGGTTCGCCTGCCGGGCCTGCAGCAGTGCGGCGTGCTCGCGCGCCTGGGTGAGCTGTTCGCGCAGCTGGCGCGCCTGGCTCCAGTTGCCGGCCAGCACCATGCGGCGCCCCAGTTCGGTACCGCTCTGTACGGCTTCCAGACGGGCCTGCTGGTGCAGCAGTTGTTCGCGGCTGGCAACGGCGTCGATCCAGGCGCGCTGTACCGTCCTGGCGTGGTCCAGCCAGGCGCTCTGCAGGCGGGCCCGCTCGGCCGCGCCCATGCCCGGCAGCGCCAGCAGTTCCGGCCGCAGCGCCAGCGACAGGCGCAGGGCCTCACCCGCCAGCAGCGGTACGGCCGGCTTGTCCGGGCTGGCCGCAGGCGCACCGTCGGCACTCTGGACCTCCAGCTTCAGGATGTCGGCGTGACCCCGCGGGAACTCGGCCACCCGCTGGTTGGCCTGCTGCCACAGACGCAGCGCCTCGGCCGCGTTGGTGGGCAGTTCGGGGGCCTTGGCGGCGGTCGGTGCCAGCGTCGAGGGGGTGCGCACGGAGACGGGGCTGTCCGGGTCGGCCGCGCGCAGGGCGTCCGAGCGGACCTGGGCGCTGGCTGCCAGCGGACACCAGGCGGCGACCAGGATGGTCGCCCAGCGTTGAAGGGGCCGAGCGTGCGGCTCGGACGGGAGGGGCGATGAATACCGCCGCAATGGCGTCATGGAATTCTCCTGAAATCACGGAATGGCGTCGGTCATTCCCTTTCCGAGGGAAATGCGGACGCACCTCGGGTGGGTGATCTCAGGCGATGGGGGGTTTGTGGCTGCGCTGCGCCAGCGCGCTGGCAAACCGTTCTTTGCCGGCCGACAGCAATGTCATGACGGGCCTGGCCGGTCGCACGGTGTTGGAAGTCTGGGTCAGGGCGGGGCCGTTGCACACGTCGCATGCGGTGCAGGTGTGATGCGCCGGGTTGCCGTCCTGTCCCGGACCTTCATTCGCCAGATGGACAGCACCACCGTGGTGGTTGTCCATGACCGCGGTGATGGACTGCCGGTCGGCGTCAACGCCATGGCAGGAAGGAACCACCGCGTGCGACGCCACCGCAGACGGTTGCATCGGCAGCGCCATGGCACCGACTGCCCACCCACGCAGGGGGAGCAGGGCGATCATGAGGATCAGCAGCCAGATGCGCATGTTTGCAATGATACGGCGGCGGGGGCAAAGTTCCGTCGTTGGGGCTTTGGCGCCCTCGCGCCGGATCCTGACGCGTGCCGTGGCGACGGTGCGCCAGCCGCCGCGGTCGGTGCTCAGTGTCCCAGGATCTTGGACAGGAAGTCCTTGCTGCGGTCGGTCTGCGGGTGGTTGAAGAACTCCTCGGGCGTGTTCTGTTCCACCACCTGACCCTGGTCCATGAAGATCACGCGGTCGGCCACGGCCTTGGCAAACCCCATTTCATGCGTCACGCACAGCATGGTCATGCCCTGGTCGGCCAGGCCGATCATCACGTCCAGCACTTCCTTGATCATCTCGGGATCGAGCGCCGAAGTGGGCTCGTCGAACAGCATGATCTTGGGGGTCAGGCACAGGGCGCGCGCGATCGCCACGCGCTGCTGCTGACCACCGGACAGTTGCAGCGGGAACTTGTGGGCGTGTTCGGCGATGCGCACGCGTTCGAGTTGCACCATGGCCTTTTCGATCGCCACGTTGCGCGGCATCTTCGCGACCCAGGTGGGTGAGAGGATGAGGTTCTCGAGCACGGTCAGGTGCGGGAACAGGTTGAACTGCTGGAACACCATGCCGACCTCGCGGCGCACCTTGTCGACGCCGCGCATGTCGTCGCCGACCACGGTGCCGTCGACGGTGAGCTTGCCCTGCTGGTACTCCTCCAGCGCGTTGACGCAGCGGATCAGCGTGGACTTGCCCGAACCGGAGGGGCCGCAGATGACGACCTTCTCGCCTTTGGCAAAACTCAGGTTGACGTCGCGCAGCACGTGGTAGCCATTGCTGGCGTACCACTTGTTGACGCCTTCGAACTGGATGATGGGGGCTTCTGTTGGGCTCATGGAATGCTTTCTGTGGACTTCGTGTGTGGTTGGCTCAGCGGACCTTGCTGACCGCCGTCCGTCTCTCGACCCAGAGCGAGTAGCGCGACATGGCAAAACAGAACACGAAATAGATCAGCGTGATGAAGAAATAGGCCTCGAGCTTGAACGGGCGCCAGTCGGCGTCGGCGTTCAGCGCCAGGGCCAGCGCGCCGGTGAGTTCGTACAGCGAGACGATGGTGACCAGCGAGGTGTCCTTGAACATGCCGATGAAGGTGTTCATGAGAGAGGGCACCACCATGGAGAGGGCCTGGGGCAGCACGATCTTGCGCTGGGTCTGCCAGTAAGTCAGGCCCAGGGTGGCGGCCGCTTCGGTCTGACCCTTGGGCAGGGCTTGCAGGCCACTGCGCACCACCTCGGCCATGTAGGCGGCCGAGAACAGGGTGATCGCCACCAGCACGCGGATCAGCACGTCGATCTTCACGCCCTCGGGCATGAACAGCGGCAGCATGAACGAGGCCATGAACAGCACCGTGATCAGCGGCACGCCGCGGATCAGCTCCACGTACAGGGTGCACAGGGTCTTGATGGCCGGCATGTTCGAGCGGCGGCCGAGCGCCACCAGGATCGACAGCGGAAAGGCCAGCGTCATGGCGATCACGGTGAGCATCACCGTCAGCGGCAGGCCGCCCCACTGGTCGGTGGGCACTTCGGTCAGGCCGAACATGCCACCCTTCATGAAGATGTAGTACACCACCAGCATGACCAGCCAGATCAGCGGCAGGGACTTGTTCCAGAAGCGGGGCATGCAGCTGAGGCCGACCACGCCGAGCATCAGGGCCGTCGCGATGACCGGACGCCAGTGTTCGGTGTCGGTGTAGCGGCCCATCACGATGAGGCGTCCCTTTTCGGACACCACGCCCCAGCAGGCGCCCAGGCCGCGCGCGCTGTTGCAGGCTTCCAGGTTGGCGCTGAACACGGCTTTGGCCACTGCCCAGTCGAAGGCGTGGTAGAGGGCCCAGCCGGCGACCAGGGCCAGCAGCAGGGTGCCGAGGGCGCTGGGCAGGCTGGAGAACAGGTTGTTCCTGATCCAGGCCACAGCGCCGACGCTCAGGCCTGGCATCGGTCGCGCAGGAATGTTCTGGTAGGTCTGTGGCATGGTCAGCGCTCCTGGATGGCGGCACTGGCGTTGAACCAGTTCATGAGCGCCGAGGTGATGAGGGACAGGGTCAGGTACACCAGCATCACGATCGACAAGGCCTCGATGGCACGGCCGGTCTGGTTGAGCGAGGTCTGCGCGATCGACACCAGGTCGGGGTAGCCGATGGCCACCGCCAGCGAGGAGTTCTTGGTCAGGTTCAGGTACTGGCTGGTCAGCGGCGGGATGATCACGCGCAGCGCCTGGGGCAGCACCACCAGCCGCATCGACTGGCGCTTGCTCAGGCCCAGCGAGGCGGCGGCCTCGTGCTGCCCGAGCGACACCGAGGCAATGCCCGAGCGCACGATTTCGGCGATGAACGCCGCCGTGTACAGCACCAGGCCGATCAGCAGCGCCAGAAACTCGGGGCTGAATGCGGCGCCGCCTTCGACCTGGAAGTCACCCTTGACCGGCAGGCTCCATGCGCCCGGGGCACCGCCAAGGAGCCAGCCCAGCAGCGACAGTCCGCCGATGCAGGCGAGTGCCACCCAGAGCACGGGCTTCTGTTGCCCGGTCAGGTCAAAGTGCTTGCGTGCCTTTCTCGAGTAGGCCACGGAGGCCGCGATGCCCGCGATGGCGCCGATCAGCGCCAGCGACTGGCCCAGCTGCCACACCGGCCACGGGAACGACAGGCCGCTCTTGCTCAGGAAGAAGTGCCCGGCCTGCCACGCGTCGTCGAAGCTGGGCAGCACTTCCGTGAAGATGATGTACCAGATCAGCAATTGCAGGTAGATCGGGACGTTGCGGAAGAATTCCACGTACCAGTAGCACAGTTTGCGCACCAGGTAGTTGGCTGAAAAGCGGCCGATGCCGATCAGCGTGCCGACGATGGTCGCCAGCACGATGCCGATCAGCGCGACCTTCAGGGTGTTGAGCAGACCGATGCCGAACGCCGTCCAGTACGTGCTCATGATGTCGTACGGAATCAGGGTTTCGCTGACATCGAAACCAAACGGCTGGTTCATGAAGTCGTAGCCGCTCTGGATGCCGCGTTCGCGCATGTTGCGCAAGGTGTTGTGCACCAGCAGCCAGATGAAAGCCACGACGGACACCAGGGCGACGATCTGGTAGATCACGCCCCGGCCTTCGCGGCTGTTCCACGATATCGAGCGGCGCTTTCTGGCGGGCAGCGGCCGCGCCTCGATCATGTTTTGGGACATGTTGTGTTCCGGTAAGCCTAAAAAAACGGCACAAGTGCCCTACGAAACGAGTTCATAGGGTGCTTGTGCCCGTGACGGCCAAGTGCCGCAAGAGACCGGATCAGCGCAGCGGCGGTGAGTAAATCAGGCCGCCATTGCTCCAGAGGTTGTTCTTGCCACGCGGCAAATTGATGGCGGTCTTGGGGCCGACGTTGCGCTCGAAGCTCTCGCCGTAATTGCCCACGGCCTTGATCGCGCGGTACAGCCATTCCCTGTCCAGACCCAGGTGTTTGCCCAGGTCTTCGGTGGTGCCCAGCATGCGGCCGATCTGCGGGTCCGCGCTGCTCTTCATCTGATCGACGTTGGCCTGCGTGACGCCATAGTCCTCGGCTTCGATCAGGCCGTTGAGCACCCATTTGGCGATGGCGAAGAACTCGTCGTCACCACGGCGCACCACCGGGCCCAGGGGCTCTTTGGAAATCAGATCGGGCAGGATCACGTGGGCAGCCGGGTCTTTGGCTTCCTTGGCGCGGACCGAGGCCAGACCCGATGCGTCCGTGGTGTAGGCCTGGCAACGACCAGCGAAATAGGCGCCGGTGGCGGCTTCCACTTTCTCGAACACCACGGGCTTGATGTTGAGCTTGTTGGCGCGGGAGAAGTCGGTCAGGTTTTTCTCGGTGGTGGTGCCGGACTGCACGCACACGGTGGCGCCGCGGAGCTGCTTGGCGCTGGTGATCTTGCCCTTGGGCACCAGGAAGCCCTGGCCGTCGTAATAGTTCACGCCCACCCAATGCAGTCCAAGCGATGCGTCGCGTGACAGGGTGTTGGTGGAGTTGCGGGACAGCACGTCGATTTCACCCGACTGCAGAGCGGTGAAGCGCTGCTGGGCGTTCAGCGGGACCCATTTGACCTTGGTGGCATCACCGAGCATGGCGGCGGCCACGGCCCTGCAGTAGTCCACATCCAGGCCCGACCAGGCGCCGTTGCTGTCGGCCTGCGAGAAGCCGGCCAGGCCGGTGTTCACGCCGCAGACCAGCTGGCCTCGTGCTTTGATGGCATCCACGGTCTTGCCGGCGTGGGCCGGTGCGGCCACCAGGGTGGTCAGTGCGGCCAGGGCCAGTGCGTTGCGCTTGAGGGATCGAAGGTTCATGTCTTCTCCGTTGTTGTGAAATGGGGGTGGATCGTGCACCCGGGTAGGGATCGCTGCACCAGCTTGGGGTCTCGCTGGAAGCAGGGCAGACTGCAGTGGTGTGTCGGTCGGGTGGTCATCGGGGTTTCTACGGCACCGCCATGCGGCATTTGCATGGCTGCATCCATGCTCCGGCGACCGCCCGGTTCGGCATGCAGGTCTTGTGCCAATGGTGCGGCTCTGCGGTCGTTCCAGTCGAAACATGAGTGTCATTGCTGAGGCAGCAATTGCTCTTATGCTCGAACGGGTGCATGCAGAGCCCCGGGCATATCGGGACAACCATCCGATGACCTCGACCGTCGGGTCGGCGAACACCGGTGCGTGGCACGGGCATTCCCTTCATGGGTGTGGGTGCGCGCGTGATGCAGGTCGTCGGCGCATGACCCGAGCGCGGCGGCGGCAGGGTGGCGTGGCACCTGCCGCAGGAACGGGACGCGGCGGCTGGCTCCGGGCGCGCCGCATGCGGCGGACCGCGGCACAATGGCCCATGCTTTCATATGAATCGGCCCTGCAACGGGCGATCACGCGCCTGTGGCAACCCCGGCGCGTGCTGTTCTGGCTGGTGCTGGCTTTCAATGCCCTGTCGTCGCTGCTGGCCTGGTCGCTGCACTTGCTCAAACCCGGCGGCAGCCTGCTGGTCGTGCTCGCCGTGCTGGCACTCGCCAACGCCGCCATGGGCTGGTGGATGTTGGCCCTGCTGTGGCGCGAAGGTGCGCCGCCTGCCACGTCCACGGGAAAGCCCCATGGTCAGAGCACTGCTCGTCGGGAAGACCGATGAGGCCGGTGGGCATGGCGGGCTGACCGGCAGGAAGGGGGGGCGAGCACCTCGCCGGTCGGGTGCGCGGGCCTTTGGTGGTCAACGTCAACGCCCGAGCCCGTTCCGGCACGCGGTCCGGGCCGGTGCGCAAGGCAGGCGGTTCAGGCCGGGACGATGTGCCGGTACGCGTGCCAGGTGGCGTGCCCGATCACCGGACCGGCGACCAGCAGACCCAGGAAAGCGGGCAGCATCGACAGCGCGATGATGCCGGTGATCAGGGCGCCCCAGAACAGCATCACGCCCGGGTTCTGCACGCAGGCGCGGATGCTGGTCAGGCCCGCCGACACGGCATCGACCTGGCGGTCCATGATCATCGGGATGGAGATCACGCTGGTGACGAAGATGAGGCCGGCGAAGACGCTGCCGACCACGGTGTAGGTGATCAGGAAACCGATGTTTTCCGGGTCCAGCAGCATGGCCAGCAGGTTGGCATTGCCGGGCATGGTGTTGAAGCTCACGGCGAACACCACCAGGGCGGCGCGTCCCCAGAGCATTTCCAGGATCAGCAGCACGCCGGCGAAGATGGCCATGGTGCCCTTGGTCGGTCGCCAGGCGGCCAGCGAGGCACGCAGCGAAGGCCGGTGCGAATGCGTCTGCATGGCCTTGCTGGCGTCGTACAGGCCCAGGCACAGGAAGGGGCCCATCAGCAGAAAGCCGGCGCTCAGTGCCAGCAGGTATTCGGGCGCCCGCTGGAACAGGGCCAGCAGGGCGTGCCCCATGAGGAAGAAGCACAGGCCGTAGAACAGGCCGATGCGCGGGCAGCGCCTGAAGTCGGCCCAGCCCAGTTGCAGCCAGCGAACGGGATCGGAAAACCGCAACTGCGCCAGCGGCAGGCTGAAGATGGAAGCCCCCCGCTCGGGCGAGCCGGCGTCCGGGGCGGGTGCCGCCGGTTCGGGCGATGGGGCCTCTTGGGTTTCCGTGGGCAGGGCTTGTGCCATGGTGGTCTCCAGTCAGCGGTCAATATAACCAGCGACCAATACTGCGTCCCCCATGGTTTACCCGATAGGGCTTCGGGGTGATGCCCGCCTTTTCAGGGACCGGGCCTGCTCGACGCGCCCTGCGCGGTCAGTGGGTACTTCGGAGGTTGCTGGCGCGGCGGCGGACGGAGGCCCTGACGGATCTTTCCAGCCGGCCGCGCAGGTGCCCGGCCAGTGCCGCATCCAGTGTTCCGTTGTGTTTGACGAACCAGGCGGCCAGCTCCTGTGCCATGTCGCGCACCGGCTGCAGATCACCCGCGAGTGCCTTGGTCATGCCTTCGCGCAGCACGTGAAGTACCACACGGTGCTGAAGCGCGTGGTGTTCGGCCTGGGGATGGCGGGTCTGGCGCATCCAGGCGTCCTCGCACGCGAAGTGCTGCAGGGCGTGTTCCAGCACCGCAGACCATGCGTGGGCCAGGGCGGGATCGGGTGCCGCTTGCGCCAGCGACAGGCGTTCGACGAAAATTCGGCTGAGCCGGTCCATCGGTTCGCAGTCGAGCCGCAAGGCGTCGGTCCATTCAATGGTGTCCATGGGCACCTCCTGTGCGATGGGGGCAGCTTGACAGCTTGTGAAGGACGACGTTTTGATCCAGCGCAGGAACCGCGCAGGCCCTGACGGCCGGTCGTGATCACCCGCGCCGCTACACTCGGCGCCCATGATGCAGACCACCGCACCGAACGGGTACGCGCCGCCTTGCGTTCCCCTGGAAGCACTGGGTGAAGCCTTGGCCCGCAGCGGGTTCGCGCTGCTGGGAGCCGCCGACGTGCGGCGGTGGCTGGCCTGCGATGCCGCGTCGCTCGAGGCCCTGCATGCGAGCTGGAACGCGCTGCCTCCCGATGCCTTTCTCAAGGACGGTGGTCGCTACCGGCGCCGGCGCCACAGTTGCTTTGTGGTGGAAGGGGCCCAGGTGCAGCAAGTCCCGCACCGCGCGCACTGGCAGCCGCTGGAATACAACGCGCTGCACGGTGGCATGCAGCGCTGGTTCGAGCCCATGGATTCCCGGATGGTGGCCAACCCCTTGTGGCAAGCCCTGTTGACCCGGGTCGGCCAGGTGGCCTCCGGTTTGCACGGCGCCCGGCCCTGGTTTGTCGAGGCGCACCCGTTTCGCATCGACACCACCGACGGCATCGGACGCCCCACACCCGAGGGCGCGCACCGCGACGGCGTGGACCTGGTCGCTGTGTTCGTGCTGGAACGCCACGGCATCAAGGGCGGCGAGAGCCGCGTTTTCGAGGCCTGTGGCCCGACCGGCCAGCGCTTCACGCTCAGCGAACCCTGGTCCCTGCTGCTGCTGGACGACGCCCGCGTGATTCACGAGACCACGCCCATCCAGCCCGCCGTGCCTGGTCAGCTCGGCTGGCGCGACACCCTGGTGCTGACTTACCGCAGGGACGGGTTCCAGGGCGCCTGAACCTCAGGGCTTGAGCCGCTGGCGCCAGGTGGCGCCGGTGGTTGGCCCCGCGGGTGGCACACCGGCCTTCTGGTCGGCATAGTGACGGATGCGTTCCGGCAGGCGGGCCAGCAGCCAGCGCAACGCAAGGGGGACGAGGATGAGGTCGTCCACCACACCGACCAGCGGCATCATGTCCGGCATCAGGTCGATCGGCGACAGCAGGTACAGCACGATGGCCGCCGCACCGCCCTTGAGCCAGGCCGGAGCCTCGGGATGACCCAGCGCGTACCAGAGCCGCTTGGCGTCACCGCGAACGGCCAGCCAGATCACCGACAGACGTTTCCACATACGTTTACCTCCGGGTCGTTTGCGGTCAGAGGCGCTGGACTCGACGCAGTCCGGGGCGTTGGACCGCTTTTGCAAGAGCGGGGTTCCCCGTGCGAGTGCCAAGGTGCGATCCAGCACACGCCGTGGAACCGGCTGGGCCGGGCCACTCGCATTGCCTCCCTCCGGGGGGTGACGCGAAGCGGCGCGGAGGGCGGGTGATTACACCCGCTCGAAGACAGCGGCAATGCCCTGGCCGCCGCCGATGCACATGGTCACCAGCGCGTAGCGGCCGTTGATGCGCTGCAGTTCGTACAGGGCCTTGACCGTGATCAGCACGCCGGTGGCGCCGATCGGGTGGCCCAGCGAAATGCCCGAGCCATTGGGGTTGACCTTGGCCGGGTCCAGGCCCAGTTCCTTCGTCACGGCGCAGGCCTGGGCGGCGAAGGCTTCGTTGGCCTCGATCACGTCCAGGTCGTTGACCGACAGGCCGGTCTTCTTCAGCACGGCCTGGGTGGCCGAGATCGGGCCCACGCCCATGATCTTGGGGTCCAGTCCGGTGTGGGCGTAACCGACCAGGCGGGCCAGCGGCTGGGCGCCACGCGCCTTGGCCGTGCCGGCTTCCATCAGCACCACGGCGGCCGCAGCGTCGTTGATGCCCGAAGCGTTACCGGCGGTGACCGTGCCGTTCTCCTTGAGGAACACCGGCTTGAGCTTGGCCATGTCGTCGAGCTTGCAGCCGGGGCGGAAGTGTTCGTCGGACGCGTAGGCCACATCGCCCTTCTTGCTCTTGAGCATGACGGGCACGATCTGGTCCTTGAAACGGCCTTCGGCCGTTGCGCGTTCGGCGCGGTTGTGGCTTTCCACAGCCAGGGCGTCCTGCATCTCGCGGGTGATGCCGTACTTGGCGGCCACGTTTTCGGCCGTCACGCCCATGTGGATGTTGTGGAAGGGGTCGTGCAGGGCGCCGACCATCATGTCCACCATCTTCACGTCACCCATGCGCGCGCCCCAGCGGGACACGAGGCTCGCGTAAGGTGCACGGCTCATGCACTCGGCACCGCCGCCAATGGCCACATCGGTGTCGCCCAGCAGGATGGACTGGCTGGCGTTCACGATGGCCTGCAGGCCCGAGCCGCACAGGCGGTTGACGTTGTAGGCGGGGGTGGTTTCGGCGCAACCGCCGTTGATGGCGGCCACCCGCGAGAGGTACATGTCTTTCGGTTCGGTGTTGACCACATGGCCGAAGACCACGTGACCCACGTCCTTGCCGTCGACACCGGCGCGGGTCAGGCTTTCCTTGACCACCAGGGCGGCCAGTTCGGTGGTGGGAATGTCCTTGAGGCTGCCTCCGTAGGTGCCGATGGCGGTGCGGACAGCGCTGACGACGACGACTTCTCTGCTCATGGGGTGCTCCTCGGGGTGTGGTGTGTCGGGATCAACGCCGCATGGTAAGCCTGCATGGCTTACACCGGGCTTGTGTCAAGTCAAAGTCCGGTCGTGCCCCTGCCACGCCGCGCGTCAGACCGTCAGCCGTGCCAGCACCTTCAGGCGACCCGGGCTGGCCGGGTCGGGGCGGGTCGCCAGCAGCTCCCCCATGGCGGTGAACGCCCCGGTCAGCGCGCTGATGTTGACCTGATGCGTGACCAGGACCCGGTTCTCCGGCGCGCGCAGGCCGGCCACGGCGGTCAGCACCTCGCGGGTCTGCGCGTCGGCATCGCCCTGGCCCTGGAAGATGGAGTTCAGGGCCGGCCAGACGGTGTGGTCGCCGAAGGCCAGCTGAGCGGTGTCCACACAGCGGCACCAGGCGCTGCTGCGCACCGAGGCGATGGCAACGCCTTCGCGCCGCACGCGTTCACCCACCCGGCGCGCCTGCTCACGCCCGGTTGCGCTGAGATTGCGCTGGGTGCGGCATTGCCCGAGCGTGAAGCCCGGCGGGTCGCCCACGCCGGCTTCGGTCTGCGCGTGGCGCATCAGCACCACACAGCCGCCTTCGCGCAGCAGGTGCCAGAACGGGTCGGGGGGCTGCGCCTGGGCCAGGCCGGCCGCACCGGCGGCGGCCAAGGCCAGCCACTGGCGACGCGATGGATGGTGGGTGTTGCTGGGCGGCATGGGTTGTCCTGTCAGGGGTAGCCGCCCGGCCGGGTCAGTCCCGGACGTCGGCCACCGGCTGGTCGCCAAAATCGGGACGTTGCAGCCAGGCCAGCACCCGGGCGGCGGCATCGTGAGGGCTTGTGAGCTGCCCCTGGCGCTGGAGTTCCACAAACCGTTCGCGGTCGGGGAAAGCCGCCGGGTCGCCGGCGCGCAGGTGTTCCTGCATGTCGGTGTCGATCACGCCGGGCGCCAGCGAGACCAGCTTCGCGCCGTGTGTGCGCTGCGCTTCGTCCAGCGCGCTGCAGCGGGTGAAGTGGTCCAGCCCGGCCTTGGCGGCGCAGTACGGCGCCTGCGCGGCCATGGCGCGGCGGCCCAGGCCGCTGGAGATGTTGAGCACCTTGCGTGGGCCGCGCCAGCCCGCGTCGACCCAGTGGCCGGTGGCGCGCAGGAAAGCCGCCGTCAGTTGCATGGGGGCTTCGAGCCCGACGCGCAAGGCGTCCTCCAGTTCGTTGCCCGGGCACTGGTCGATCGGGCCGATGCGCGGGATCATGCCGGCGTTGTTGATCAGCGTGGCGCTGGCGATGTCGGCGGTGGGTAGTGCGTCCAGCCAGGCGTCCAGCCTCACGGCGACCTGGCTGGGCTGGCTCAGGTCCATGGACCACTGCACCAGCGTGGCCTCGCACAGGCGGGCCAGGTCTTCCAGCTCGGGGCTGGTGCGGCGCGAGATGCACAGCAGGATGCGCTCGGGCGTGAGCAGGTGGCGGGCCATGGCCAGGCCCATGCCGCGCGAGGCGCCGGTGAGAACGGTGAGGTGCTGGGCGGCAAGGCTCATGGTGTGCGGTATCGGATGGGGGTGTTCAGAACGGGCAGGGGGCTTCAAAACGCATCATCGCACCCGTCAAGGGGTGCTCGATGTCCAGGCGGCGCGCGTGCAGCAACAACCGGTCGGCCAGGGCTTGCTGCTCGGGGCTGGCGTACAGCGGGTCGCCCGCGATGGGGTGGCCGATGGCCTGCAGGTGCACGCGCAGCTGGTGCGAGCGGCCGGTGACCGGGTGCAGGTCCAGCCGCGTCGTGCCGGGGCCGGGTGGTGGTGTGTCGGCCAGGCGCCAGTGCGTCAGGCTGGGTTTGCCGATCGTGTGGCTCACGATGCTGCGCGGGCGCGCCAGCCAGTCCACGATCAGCGGCAGGTCGATGCGGTTCCAGCCGTTGTCCGGCAGGGGGTTGGGCAGGTCGCCGGCCACCACGGCTTCGTAGCGTTTGTGGGTGCGGCGCTGTTCAAAACACAGGCTGAGCAACCGCTGGGACTCCAGACCGCGCGCCATGACCACGATGCCCGAAGTGGCCATGTCCAGACGGTGCACCACCAGGGCATCCGGGTATGCGGCCTGGGCGCGGGCGCTCAGGCAGTCCTGCTTGTCGGGGCCGCGTCCGGGCACGGCCAGCAGGCCGGCGGGTTTGTCGAACACCAGCAGGGCGTCGTCGGCGTGCAGCACGCTCAGACCGTCGGGCACCGCCACCCGCGTGGCCTGGGGTCCGCAGGGCTGCAGCGTGTGCTTGACGGCTCCGTTCACGGCGCCAGGCCCAGCGCCTGTTGCAGTTCGGCGGCTTCGACGCTTCGGGCCGCACCGAAACCGGCCACCTGGCGCGCACCAAGAGCGCTCAGGCGCACGAAGCGGAAATCGCCCAGCCCGGTCATGGGCTCGGCTTCGGGGAAACGCGCCAGGTAGGCGGCGCGACAGGCCCGCACATCGTCCTCGCTGGCAGGCTCGCAGGCCATGACGTCCAGCGTTACCCGGGGCAGTGCGTGCACCGGTTCACCAGCCACTTCGGCCTGGCAGACCATCAGCGAGGCACGGGGGAAGCGCTCCAGGTTGCGGGTGTGGGCCGCCAGGCCGCTGATGTGGATGACCAGGCTGTGTCTCGAAGCATCGACCGCGAACGGCACCATGGACACAAACGGTGTTCCGTCCTCGGCCCGTGTGCCCAAAGACGCCACACGCTGGGACGCCAGCAAGCCCCGCAGGGCCTGCGTCAGCCGGGGTTCGTGCACCATGGCACGCTCAACGCACCACCAGCTCGGCGCGGCGGTTGCGCGGCTCGGCCACCTCGTCTTCGGTGGGTACCAGGGGTTCACGCTCGCCCCGGCCCACCGCCTCGATCAGCTCGGGCTTGAAACCTCGCTCGATCAGCAGCGCGCGGATGGCCTGTGCGCGTTCCAGCGAAAGCCGGTCGTTGGCCTCGATCGAGCCCTGGCGGTCGGTGTGCCCCGTGACGACGATCTCGCCGCCGGCGCGCCCTTGGGCGCGGGCGATGACGTCGGCCAGCTGGACTTGCGAACGGTCGGTGAGCTGTGCAGTGCCAGGCTCGAACTCCAGCACGAAACGTTCGGGCGCCGGTGGGCGTTGCGCCAGCAGCTGCGGGTAGGCCTGGCGCACCTGGTCGGCGCTGGTGGTGGCGGTCCCGATGCGACCGCTGCGGGCAATCTCGGCCACCTGGTACGGTTGGGACAGCACTTGCTGACCCTCCTTGGCACTGACCACCACCGCGCCGGGAACGCCTTCGCCCTGGGGCAGCAGCGTCACGCGGGTGGCGGGCGCGCAGGCGCCCAGCAGCAGGGCGATCGCAACGCCTGCCAGGGTTTGAGGTTTTTGGGACCAACGTGTCATTGCGCCGCCTGGGTTTCAACGATGAAATCGGTGCCGCGCACCCCCACCACCGCAGTGGGGGTCTGGACCTTGAACAACTCGGGGTTGGCCCTGGCCAGCAGGCCGGTGACCACACGGACCGAGCCTTGCAGCAGATCCAGCAGGAAGTTGCCCTTCTGCGTGGTGCCGTCGAACTGGAAGCGGCTGAGGTCGACCGTGCTGTTGGGCCCCACGGTCAGCGCCGTCCCGTCGCGCAGCACGATGGTTGCCGCGCCGTTGGTCCCAGTGCTCACGCGCTCGGTTTCCCGCAAACCTTCGCCCGGCTGGGGTGTGCGGCGTTGGGGCCCGGTGCCGACCCAGGCTTCTCCCTGGACCTGTTTGAACGTTCCCGCGCGCGGTGCGGTGGGCGACGACGCTGCGGGCGTGGCGCTCTGCGCGTGGCTCAGGGAAACCGTCAGCATCGATACAGCGATCAGGGGCAGGGTGCGGCTCAGGGGCATGGTTCATTCCGTCTGGACCGGCGCACAGGTGACTGCGCAACCGGACAGGTCACAGGGGCAGTTGCCGTCGGGCGGCGGCCGATGGTACCGGACCCCGTACCCGCCGGGCAAGCCGCACCGTTGCGGGTAGGCTCCTAAAATGTGCGGTCGTCCGCATGGCAGCCTGGGCTCGCGCCCGTTCCTTCCCCATCCACCCCATGACCTTGTTGCTTGCTCCCATGGAGGGTCTGCTGGATGCGACGCTGCGCGACGTGCTCACGCGTGCTGGCGGCGTGGACCGCTGCGTGAGCGAGTTCATCCGCATCACCGACACCCTGCTGCCCGAGCGCGCCTTCGTTCGCGTGGTGCCCGAGCTGCTCCACGGCGGGCGCACGCGGGCCGGTGTGCCGGTGCGCCCGCAGCTGCTCGGTTCCGATCCGGTCTGCCTGGCCGACAACGCGGCGCGCCTGGCGGGGCTCAGCCCGTTCGGCGTGGACCTGAACTTCGGTTGCCCGGCCAAGACGGTGAACGCCAGCCGCGGTGGTGCCGTGCTGCTGGACGAACCGGAGCTGATCGGTCGCATCGTGGCCGCGGTGCGCCGCGCCGTGCCGGCCCATCTGCCGGTCTCGGCCAAGATGCGGTTGGGCTACCTCGACGACGGCGTGGCCGAAGACTGTGCACAAGCCATCGCCGCGGCGGGTGCCGACGAACTCGTGATCCATGCGCGCACCAAGGCGCACGGCTACAGGCCGCCGGCGTACTGGGAGCGCATCGCCCAGGTGCGGCAGGTGCTGCCCCCCGGGCCCATGCGGGTGGTGGCCAACGGCGAGATCTGGACCGTGGAGCAGGCGGTGCGTTGTCGCGCAGTGACGGGTTGCGATGCCTTGATGATCGGCCGCGGCCTGGTGACCGACCCCGGGCTGGGCCTGGCGATCCGCGGCCAGGCCGGTGGTGTGCCCTGGTCCGACCTGCTGCCCCTGCTCAACCTGTTCTGGCAGCGCGTCTGCGCCCGTGTCGAGCGCCGGCACCGCGCCGGCCGGCTCAAGCAGTGGCTCAACTACCTGCGCCACCGCTACCCCGAGGCGCAGGCCGCCTTCGACGTGCTGCGCGTCTCCAACGACCCGGCGCACATCGAGGCCTGGCTGACCGTGCACGCGCCGCATCCGCACCGGCTGCCCGGTGAGCACGACCCTTTCCAAGGCGTGCGCTGCCTGCCACAAAAGCCCTTGTCCTCATCGCCAGCGGAAATCGGGGTGGCGTGTTAAGGTCCGACCCCGGTCCAGAAAAAGCACCCCCATGAAGACCCTGCAACAGCGGCTGGAGAGCCTGAATCCCGAACGCCTGCGGGGCATGTGTCGCGGCCTCGAAAAGGAAAGCCTGCGCGCTCTGCCCGACGGCAAACTCGCCCTCACGCCGCACCCCGCCGCGCTGGGCAGCGCGCTCACGCACCCCCACATCACGACCGACTACGCCGAGTCGCAGCTCGAACTCATCACCGGCGTGCACGCCTCGGTGGACAGCTGCCTGGCGGAACTCACCGAAGTGCACCAGTTCGTCGTGCGCAGCCTGCAGGCCGTGGGCGACGAAATGCTCTGGGTCTCCAGCATGCCCTGCGGCCTGCCGACCGACGAGACCATTCCCCTGGGCCGCTACGGCAGCAGCAACGTGGGCCGCGCCAAAAGCGTGTACCGCATGGGCCTGGGCCACCGGTACGGACGGCGCATGCAGACCATCAGTGGCATCCACTACAACTGGTCGCTGCCCGGGGTCGACAACGACGGATATTTCGCACTCATCCGCAACTTCCGTCGCCATGCTTTCCTGCTGCTCACGCTGTTCGGCGCCTCGCCGGCCCTGTGTTCGAGTTTCGTCGAAGGCCGCCAGCACGAGCTGCTGCCGCTGGGTACCAGCGGATCGCTGCACATGCCCCATGGCACCAGCCTGCGGATGGGGCGACTGGGTTACCAGAGTGAAGCGCAGGCCACGCTGAACGTGAGCTACAACGGGCTGGAAGGTTACGCCGCCTCGCTGCACGACGCGCTCACGCGCCCGTGGCCGGCCTACGAGGCGCTGGGCATCCGCGACCCGGGCGGCGACTACAACCAGCTGGCCACCACGCTGCTGCAGATCGAGAACGAGTTCTACGGCACCATCCGGCCCAAGCGCGTGATCTTTCCGGGCGAACGCCCGCTGCACGCGCTGCGCGAGCGTGGGGTGGAGTACATCGAGGTGCGCCTGATGGACCTCAATCCCTTCGAGCCGATCGGCATCGACGCGGACACGTTGCGCTTCCTCGACGTTTTCCTGCTGCACTGCCTGTTGACCGACAGCCCGCCCGACACCCCGCAGGAAATCCAGGAACTGACCGACAACCAGCGCCTGACGGCGGCCCGCGGGCGCGAGCCCGGCCTGTTGCTCAGTCGCTTTGGCCAGCCCGTGGGCTTGCAGGCCTGGGGGCTGGAGCTGATCGACCAGCTGGCACCGGTGGCCCGGGCACTGGACGCCCTGGACGCCGGTCAGGCCCACCAGCAGGCGGTGGTCCGGGCCCGAGCCGCCTGGCTGGCGCCCGAGACGCTGCCCTCGGCCCGCGTGCTCGCCGCCATCGGACAGCAGCACGCGGATTCGTTTGTGGGCTTCGTGCGGCACCAGTCGCAACACATCCACCAGCACCTGCTGGGTTTGCCGTGGACCGATCGGCAGCGTGCGCGCTACGAGGCCCTGTCCGAGCAGTCGGTGCGTGACCAGCAGGCCATCGAGGCGGCCGACAGCCTGCCGTTCGAGATCTACCGGCAGGAATACGTGTCTCCCGCTCGCCTGGGCAAGCCGCGATCGGTGGCGCAGACGGCTGCGGTCGCCCGGCCCGCCGTCACACCCTGATACCCGCGAACGCTGCGCGGGTATCGCGCGGCGTGCGGCGCGCCCTTATGCTGCAAGGCCTTCTTTCGCAGGAGCCTGTCATGGACCTCTCGAACCCCCGCCGCCTGACCGCGGCCGACTTCGACCAGGAACTGCTGATCCTGTTCGACGCCTACGTGCACGGCGACATCGACCGCCGCGGCTTTCTGGACCGGGCCGCGAAGTTCGCGGTCGGGGGCGTCACGGCGGCCGGGCTGCTGGCTGCGCTCAGTCCCGATTTCGCCATCGCCCAGGTGGTGCCGCAGGGGGATGCACGCATCACCACCGAGCGCATCGACTACGCATCGCCCAATGGCAGCGGCAGCATGAAGGCCTATGTGGCCAGACCGGCCAACGCCACCGGCCAATTGCCGGCGGTGCTGGTGGTGCACGAAAACCGCGGGCTCAACCCCCACATCGAAGACATCACGCGGCGCCTGGCGGTGGAGGGTTACCTGGCACTGGCGCCCGATGCGCTGACGCCCCTGGGCGGTTACCCGGGGGACGAAGACAAGGCGCGCGGCCTGTTCGCGCAACTGGACCAGAGCAAGACGCGCCAGGACTTCCTGGCCGCCGCCGCCGTGCTCAAGGCGCGGCCCGACAGCACGGGCCGCATGGGGGTGGTGGGTTTCTGCTACGGCGGGGGCATGGCGCACTTCCTGGCCACGCAGCTGCCCGATCTGGCCGCGGCCGTGCCGTTCTACGGCAACCACCCGCCGGCCGAAGACGCGGCCAAGGTCAAGGCGCCGCTGCTGATCCATTTCGCGGCGGTCGACGAGCGCATCAACGCCGCCTGGCCGGCCTACGAGGCCGCCCTCAAGGCTGCTGGGGTGCGCTATGTCGCCCACCAGTACCCGGGCACCCAGCACGGGTTCAACAACGACACCACGCCGCGGTTCGACGCTGCGGCCGCCAAGCTGGCCTGGGACCGCACCCTGGCCTTTTTTGCCCAACACCTGCGGACTTGACGCAGCTTCAGTCCAACGGTGGCGCCAGGGTGACGTGGCTGGTCGGGGTCGCCACGCAAGGCAGCACGGCGCCGCTGGCCTTTTCTTCGGGCAGCAAACCCGGCCAGGCCACGGTGTAACTGACGGCGCCCGCCAGCAGTTGGCCCCTGCAGCTGCGGCAGCTGCCGTTGCGGCACGACACCGGCCAGCTGATGCCCGCCCGCTGCAGCGACTCCAGCAGCGTGGCCTTCTCCGGCGCAGGGACGCAAACGCCCCATGCAGGCAGATGCAACTCAAAAACCGCGTTCATGTGCAAAAGCGCCCGGACCACGAACCGTACGGTGCGCTCCAGCCGGCCATGGACCAGCTGCCGCTTTCTTGGGCATTCTGTTGAAAGACCATGCGAATCAAGGGCTTGAGAGTGTCGTACAAGGCTTGTTCACACTTGTGCACAGGCTTGTCCAGTGTTTGCAGGGAAAAGTGGAAAAGTCGTCGGCACCATTGCCTGTTTGGCAGGCAGTCTGATGTCCACCCTGGTGCCACAAGCACTTGCGCGCGCCGTACACCGATCACCCCGGGTTGTGCACAGACTTGTCCAGAAAAAACCGGGACAAGCTTGAAGCCGGCACGGCGCACAAGGGCGGGCCGGACCCCTCAGACTTCGCCGCCAAAGCGCTGGATCAGGTTGTCGATGTACTTCTCGACCAGTTTCTCGAACTCGCCCTGAACCACCGGCACCACCACCATCTTCATCAGGCCGGGCAGAGGCACCTCCACCTCGCCCTGGATCGCCAGGGTGATGTTGGTGGACTTTTTGTTGTCGACGATCTTCCAGTGGCCGCCGACCTGGGCGTTGCCCACCCCCTTGACCGGCGTCCACTTCACCGTGCCCTTGGCCTTGTCGGAGACATACTTGCTCGCGTACACGGTCTGGATGTTGACCTGAGCCGTACCGACCTTTTCCATTTCCCAGCGGTAGACACCGCCCCCCATGTCGACCAGCTGTTCGACTTTGGGAAAATGGCTGACGGACGTCGGTACGTCCGACAGCACCTCGAACACCTCGGCCGCCTTGGCCTTGACGTCGAATTCGTAGCCCAGATCGATGTGCACGGTGATGGCCATGGGTCTCCTCGCGGGTGGATGGGGTTGACAATTCATTGTGGCACGCAGCCACAGCCGGTCGCCAGAGCGCCGACCCTGAACCGCGCCAGCCAGAAAGAACAAGCGAATGAGCATCCAGTGGTTTCCCGGGCACATGCACCTCACGCGCAAAGCCATCGGCGAGCGCGTGAAAGAGATCGACGTGGTGATCGAGATGCTCGACGCCCGCCTGCCCGGCAGCAGCGCCAACCCGCTGATGGCCGAGCTCACCAGCGGGCGGCCCACGCTCAAGGTGCTCAACAAGCAGGACATGGCCGACCCGGTGCGCACCGCGCTCTGGCTGGACCACTACAACGCCCAGCCCAACACGCGGGCCATCGCGCTGGACGCCAGCGACACCGCGCCGGCCCGCGCGCTGATCGACGCCTGCTTTGCCCTCGCGCCCAGGCGCGGCGGCATGGTCAAGCCCATGCGGGTGCTGATCTGCGGCATTCCCAATGTGGGCAAGTCCACGCTGATCAACACGCTCAAGGGCAAGCGCGCCGCCAAGACCGGCGACGAAGCCGGCGTGACCCGCACCGAATCGCGCATCGCCCTGGCCGACGACTTCTACCTCTACGACACGCCCGGCATGCTCTGGCCGCGCATCGTCGTGCCCGAAAGCGGCTTCAACCTCGCCGCCAGCGGCGCGGTGGGCAAGAACGCCTACGACGAGGAAGAGGTGGCCTACGAACTGATCGCCCACCTCAAGGAGCACTACCCGGCGCTCATGGAGGCGCGCTACAAATTCGGGCTCACGCCCGAAGCGCTGGCGCAGACGCCCGACGACACGCTGCTCGAACACATCGGCCGCCAGCGCGGCGCCCTGGCCAGCGGCGGCCGCATCAACACCCAGAAGGCGGCCGAGCTGGTGATCGCGGACTTCCGCAGCCTGCACATCGGCCGCGTGACGCTGGAAACGCCCGAGCAGTTCGGCCGCTGGCTCAAGGCCGGCCTCAAGGCCGACGCCGACCGCGCCGCCCGCAAGAACAAGCTGCGCGAGGACGGCCACATCCGCCCCGAACGCAAGCCCAAGGTGGACCAGCGCGGTGCAGCACGGAAGACCCGTTGAAAACGGGTTGATGTGCGTCAAGACCGGTCGGCACCGGCGGGTACAGCATCGCACTCTGGTGCCGGGGGATTCCCATGACCGCTACCCGCCGTCGCATCCTGATCGTCAACGGACATCCCGACAACGGGTCAACCCGCCTGTTGCAGCGGCTGATGGACGCCTACGCCGAAGGCGCCCGGGCGGCCGGCCACACGGTGCGCCGGGTGGACGTGGCGGCGCTGGACTTTCCGCTGCTGCGCAGCGCGGCCGACTGGGAACACGGCGACCTGCCCGCCGTGTTGAAGCCCGCGCAGGACCACATCGCCTGGTGCGACCACCTGCTGCTGGCCTTCCCGCTCTGGCTGGGGCACATGCCGGCCCTGCTCAAGGGATTTCTGGAACAGGTGGCGCGGCCCGGTTTCGCTTTCCACCGCGACGGCAACAACCCGTTCGGCAAAAAAGCGCTGGGCGGACGTTCCGCGCGCATTCTGGTGACCATGGGCATGCCGGCGCTGGTCTACCGCTGGTACTTCCGCGCGCACAGCGTCAGATCGCTGGAGCGCAACATCCTGGGCTTCGTGGGCATCGCCCCGGTGCACGAGACCCTGGTCGGGCTGGTGGACCGGCTGGGCGAGCCGGGTGTGGCCCGGTGGTGCGCCAAGCTGCACAAGCTGGGGCGCGAGGCGGGCTGACCGGAGCACCGCCGCAGCGGGCTCAGCCCTCGACCTTCACGCCTTTCCAGAACGCCACCCGTCTGCGGATGTGTTCCGCCTCGGGTTTGGGGTCGGGGTAGGTCCACGCGGCGTCGGCGTTGAGTTCACCGTTGACCAGCAGCGAGAGATAACGCGCCTCGCCCTTCCAGGGGCAGGTGGTGCGGTGGTTGCTGAAGGTCACGAAGGCGCGGTTCAGGGCGCTCTCGGGAAAGTAGTGGTTGCCTTCGACCAGCACCGTGTCATCGCTCTCGGCGATCACGGCGCCGTTCCAGACCGCTTTCATCCGGCTCACTTGAACTTGTCTTTGTCCTTGCCGCGCGGGATCACCGACGTGATCGGTGCCACCGGGCGGTCGGAGCTGACCGGCCCTTTGGGTGGGGACGTGTCCTTCTTGGGTTTCTTGCTCATCTTTTCGTTGCGCTGTTCCTTGCCCATGGAAATCTCCGTTGGTGGTTCGGGCCGCGATGCGCGGCGCCTGTGGGAATGTTAATCGCGCCGGGCGCGGTCACTGCAGGCCCAGCAACCCGGCCAGCGCGGCCGTGTCCATGGCACCGGCCTGGACAACCGGCTGGCCGGTGGCCGAGCGTGCCACGATCAAAGGTACCGACGCCGCACCGAGCCGGTCCAGCAAGGTGGTGTTGGTCTTGATGGCGGTCTCGATGTCGGACGGGATGCTGGCGGACGCTCCGATGCCGCCGGACCCTGCAAGCAGCGAACTTTCGTGGGCGGTCATGGCCTCCTGGGGCTGGGGCGCCTGCAGCAGCGCCGCCCCCTGTGGCAGGCTCTTGGGACTGATGAAGGCCACCGGCATCCAGACAAAACGGGCCTTGCCCAGCAGCGGCAGCGCCGACTGCCAGAGGTGGGCGCAATGGGGACACTGCGGGTCGAACAGCACATAGACCGTGCGTGCGGCCATGGTGGCGCCCACGGTGAAACCCTTGCCTTCGGCGGCCACGGTGGCATAGGCCTGGTCGGGCGCGATGGGCTGCGGTTTCCCGCTGTCGCTCTGGCCGCAGGCGGTCAGGGCCAGCGCGGCGGGTGCGGCCAGCAGGCCCAGAATGAGTGGTCGGCGTCGCAGCATGGGTGTCCTGCTCATGTTGAAAGAAGTTTCAGGGGCGGCCTGCGCGCAGGCCCTGCACCAGGGCACCGGCGGCCATGCCGAACAGCGCCCAGAGCAGGTCCCAGTTGCCGGTGCCCAGACCGGCCAGGGCCGGGCCGGGGCAGACCCCGCTCAGACCCCAGCCCACGCCGAACAGGGCCGAACCCAGCAGAGTGTCGCGGTTCCACTGGCTCACGTACCGGTGGAACTGATCGCCCAGCAAAGGTCGGCCCAGCCAGCGGGGGGCGAGCCTGTAGGCGAACAGCGTCACCACCACGGCGCCGCCCATCACCAGCATCAGGCCCCAGTCCTGAAAGCGCAGGAAACCCAGCACCACCTCGGGTTGCACCATGGTCGAGAGCGAGAGGCCGAAGCCGAACAGCGCGCCGCTGGCCAGCACCACCAGGGCCATCGCGGGTGTCATCTTCGTCGGTCCGCTCATGCCGGCCCCCAGAAAGCCACCAGGTTGGCGGTGAGGAAGGCCGTGGCCATGAAGGTCAGCACCGCCAGCAGCGAAGGCCACTGCAGCGAACCCAGGCCACAGATGCCGTGGCCGGAGGTGCAGCCGTTGCCCAGCCGCGCGCCATAACCCACCAGGAAGCCGCCCAGCACCAGCGCCCAGACCGGCACTTCGGTGTGCAGCGGCGTGCCATCGGAAAAGCCCAGCCACCACACCAGCGCCCCGACGATCAGGCCCGCCGCGTAGACCAGGCGCCAGCCGCGCGTGTCGGTGTAGCGCGCCTGCTGGAAGTAGGGCGCGCGCAACAGGTACGACCAGGTGGACGAGAACACCGAGCTCATGCCACCGACCAGGCCGGTGAAGACGAACAGCAGCGCCACGCCGGCGCCGATGCACAGGCCGCCCAGCAGGTAGTGCTGCCAGCCCAGGGGGAAGAGGTTTGCAGGATCCATGGCGGGCGATTATCCCGCTGCGGCCGCTCAGCCTTTCAGACCGGCTTGAACACCAGCAGCAGGTTGTTCGAGGGCATGGCGATGCGCTGGCGCAGCCGCAGACCGGCGTCGTGCGCGCGCCGCTCCACCGCCTCGCGCTGCCGCAGTCCCCAGGCCGGGTTCTGACGGCGCAGGCTGGCGTCGAATTCGGCATTGCTCGGTGCGGTGGGCACATCGCCTTCCAGGAAAGGTCCGTAGACCAGCAGCTGCCCCTCGGGCGACAGGTGCCTGCGCACGCCTTGCATCAGCGGTTCGCAGACTGTCCAGGCGGCGATGTGCAGCAGGTTGGCGCAGAAGACCGCGTCAAACGCTGGCCCGAAATCGCTCTCCAGGACCTCGTCGTCGCTGGGCCAGCGGGCATCGGTCACGTCCAGCAGGCAGGGCGGTCGCACGTTGGCCACACCGGCCGCCTGCACCCAGGCGGCAATGGTGGGCAGGGCCGCACGGCTCGCCTCGGTGGGGTGCCAGGTCCAGCCAGGCAGGCCGGCCGCAAGCCAGGCCGCGTGTTGCCCGGTGCCCGAAGCCAGTTCCAGCATCCGGCCCTGCGGCGGCAGCAGACGCTGCAGCACTTCCAGGATCGGCCGCTTGTTGCGTTCGGCAGCAGGGCTTTCGGGCAGCGCTTGCATGTCTCAGCGCAGGTGTTGCACCTGCAGCCCCTCGTGCACCAGGGTGAGGGATTCGACCGCCACGTCGCTGCCCAGCGCCACCAGCGGCGCATAGTCCAGCCGGGACGGGAAGGCGCTGCGCAGCTTCCAGACAACCACCGGGGCGTGGTCGTCGCCCAGCAGCTGGATGGTGACGTCGCGCCGCTCCACGGTGTGGACCTGCGCGCTGTTGATCCATTCGAAAAAGCCGTTGTCACCCGCCACGATGCCGCGGCGCAGCACCACGGGTGAAAACAGCTTCTGGCCGGGGAGCAGCGTGGCGCTGTTGTCGGGCGAAGCGCCTGCGCGCTGCGGCACCACGTCCAGTTCCATGCCCAGACCGCTGACCTCCATGAAGCCGATCGAGGCGCCGCCCCATTCGACAGCGAAATGGTTGTTGCACAGCACGCGATTCATGAACCACCTCCGGAACCATCGGCACCCAGAACCGGCGCAGGCGCACCAGCGCCGGTGAAGGCGCGCCTGGCCAGAATGAAACCATTTCAACATCGCTGCGACGCTCCCGGGTGGCGGGTGTCCCCCGCCGGTGGGGCGTTGCCACCGCTGCATTGTGCGGGTGGGCGCCGGGCGCGGGTGTGAATGTCTGTATCAGACCGCCGTCCAGGCGCCGTTCGCCCGGCTCGACCGCAGCATCGCGTCCACAAATCGCAGCCCCATCCAGCCGTCGTGTTCGGTCGGGAAGTGCAGCGCCAGCGGGTCCATGGGCCGACCCGTGCGGCGCGCCACCATGGCCTCGGCCGCGTCGGCGTACAGGTTGGCCAGGCCCTCGTGGTAGCCCTCGGGGTGGCCGGCCGCGATGCGCGATGAACGCAGGGCCAGCGGCAGCGTGCCCGGCCCGCGCGGGGTGCGGATCTGGGCCGGCGCGTCCAGCGGTCTGAAGACCAGTTGCTGCGGCAGCTCCTGGGCCCACTCCAGCGTGCCCAGCGAACCGCTCACGCGGATGCGCAGGCCGTTCTCCATGCCGGCCGCGGCCTGCGTCACCCAGAAGCTGCCGCGCGCGCCGCCCGCCATGCGCAGCAGGGCGCCGGCCACGTCGTGCGCGGTGCGCTCGGGCACCGCACAGCCCACCTCGGCCGCCACGGCGGCCACTTCCAGCCCGCTCACGTAACGCAGCAGCTGGTGCGCGTGGGTGCCGATGTCGCCCAGCACCAGCGAGGCACCGCCACGCGCCGGATCGCTCTTCCACGCAGTGCGTCCGGGGCCGGGTTTGGCGCGGCCCCCCTGCACGTATTCCACCTGCACCAAACGGATATCGCCCAGCTCGCCGGCCGCCACCATGGCGCGCGCCTGACGCACCAGCGGGTAACCGCTGTAGTTGTGCGTGAGACAGAACACGCGGTCCGTGGTGCGCACCTTCTCGCGCAGGGCCTCGGCCTCGGCCAGGGTGTTGGTCATGGGCTTGTCGCAGATCACGTCGAAGCCATGCTCCAGCGCCGCCATGGCCTGCGGAAAGTGCAGGTGGTTGGGCGTCATGATCGCCACCGCATCGGCACCGTCGGGCCGCGCGGCTTCGGCGGCCAGCAGCGCCTGGGCATCGGGGTAGCAGCGCTGCGGGTCCAGACCGAGCGCGCGCCCCGCGTCGACCGAGGCTTGCGGGTCGGACGACAGGGCGCCGGCCACGATTTCGAAAAGGTCGTCGGTGCGCGCGGCCTGGCGGTGCTGTGGCCCGATGAAAGAGCCTGGCCCGCCGCCGATGACGGCCAGGCGCAGGCGGCGGCCCAGCTGGGCGATGACGGGGTTCATGGCGAGGTGATGGAGGGTCATGGTGTTGGGCTGTGGATCGTGATGGTGTGACAGGGCGGTGGGTCAGAGCGTCTGGCGGTAGCGTTCGAGCATCTGGGCCTGGGTTTCCACCGGCGTGTCGGCGCTCAGGCGGTCACCGATCTGGTCGCGCAGCATCTCGCCCAGGCTGGGGAGCACCGAACGTTCCACCTGGCGGCCGGCATCCCACAGGGTCGATCGCATCAGCGCCTTGGCGCAGTGCAGGTAGCTCGCCTGCACCTGCACACGGATCACCAGCTTGGGTACGCGCCGTGCGTCGGCGCAGCGCCGGCACAGCTCCGCGTCCGTGCTCAGGTGCGCGAGGCCGTTCACGCGCAAGGTTTCGTTCACGCCCGGCAGCAGGAACAGCAGGCCCAGCGGGGCGCCGGCTGCGCCGTGGCCGGCGATGTTCTCCAGCGTGTCCAGCCGGTTGTTGCCCGGTGCGTCCGGGATCAGCAGCGTGCTGGCGTCGGGCGCCTGCACAAAGCCCGGTTCGCCACCGCGCGGCGAGGCGTCCAGGGCCTGCGGACCTTCGCCGGGCGCGCTGCCGGTGGCCAGCACCACCAGAGGGCTCAGCGCGATGAAGCGCAGGGCGTGTGCGTCCAGCTGGCGCAGCTCCTTCAGGGCAGAACGTTCCCGCACCGGGTCGTAGAGGGCACGCAGCGCGGTGATGTCGGTGATGTCCATGGTCAGCGGGTGGAACATTCGGAAAAACCGGAGTGTGACCCGGAATGGCCGACCGTGCTGCGCGCTGCCGCTGGCCAGGCTGCGCGTACATTCCCTGCATGTCCCTTGTTCCTGTTCCAGAACCCCTCGACGCAGGCCATGCCGTCGCCCGCGTGCGCGCCGCCCGCCTGGCCGTCAGCAGCAAACCCTTTGTGGCCCGCGGCGCCAACGCCCAGCGCTGCCCGCGCTGCCGCCTGGCCACCCAGCAATGCATCTGCGCCTGGCGCCCCGAGGTGCCGACGCACGCGGGCGTGTGCCTGCTCATGGGCGACATCGAAGCCCTCAAGCCCAGCAACACCGGCTGGCTGATCGCCGATGTGGTGCCCGACACCTGGGCCTTTCAGTGGTCGCGCACCGCGGTGGACCCGGCCCTGCTGGCGCTGCTGGCCGATCCGCAGTGGGCGCCCTGTGTGGTGTTCCCGCCCGAATACGCCGGCCCCGCGCGCGCCGTGGCGGACCTGGCGCCGGCAGCCAGCGAAGCCGCGCCGGGCAAACGCCCGCTGTTCGTGTTGCTCGACGGCACCTGGAGCGAGGCGCGCAAGATGTTCCGCAAGAGTCCGTACCTGGACGCCTTCCCGGTGCTGGGCCTGCAGCCGGAAACGGTGTCGCGCTACCAGCTGCGCCGTTCGACGCAGGACCACCATTTCTGCACCGCGGAAGTCGCCGCCCTGTGCCTGGCCATGACGGGGGATGCCGGCGACCGCCAGGCGGCCCAAGCGCTGAGCGACTGGTTCGACGTGTTCACCGCGCATTACCTGGGCATGCGCCGCCAGCGACCGCCGGCACGCGACAGCGCGGCGCACCTGCGTTTGCAAGGCCGTTGGCCTCCACGTTCGGAACCGCAGCCCTCTGCCCCCGGGGGCTGATCGGACCAAGGTCGGCACGAGCCCGGATCGCGCCCCGTTCAGGTGCCACAGAAGGTGCGGTAGCCCTGCGTCTGTTCCCGGGTGCCGGGCAGGGCGGCGGGCGCGTCCACCGGGCGTTCATCAAATGGCCGTGTGACGATGTCCAGCAGCTTCTCGAATGCGCGCAGGTCGCCGTTTTCGGTGGCGGCGTGCAGCGCGTTCTCCACCAGGTGGTTGCGCGGGATGTAGATCGGGTTGCTCGCATCCAGGCGCCGCGCCACTTCGGCATCGGCCACGCCCTGAACCTGCAACCGTGCCCGCCAGCGCGCGAGCCAGCCGTTGAGCTCGGCCACCCCTTCGCCCCACAGCAACTGCAAGGCCAGGGGCTGGCCGCGCAGTGCATCGCCCAGGCGCCGCCAGCCCAGCGTGAAGTCCACGCCATGGCGGTGCAGACCCGCCAGGTAGTCGTTGATCAGCGCGCGGTCGCCTTCGTCATCGGTGGCCTCCGAAAGCCCCAGCTTGGCGCGGTGCACCGCGAGCCAGTGCGCGTCAAAGCGCTCGCCGAAACGGTCCAGCACGCCGGTGGCCAGCGCCACCGCCGGGTCCGGGTCGATCAGGGGCAGCAGGGCTTCGGCCAGGCGCGCCAGGTTCCAGTGCGCGATGCCCGGCTGGTTCCCGAAGGCGTAGCGCCCTTGGCTGTCGATCGAGCTGAACACCGTCTGCGGGTCAAAGGCCTCCATGAAGGCGCAGGGTCCGAAGTCGATCGTCTCGCCCGAAAGGGTCATGTTGTCGGTGTTCATCACGCCGTGGATGAAGCCCACCGCCATCCAGCGCGCCACCAGCGCCGCCTGGCGATCCAGCACGGCGCCCAGCAGCCCCAGGTAGCGGTCTTCCTGCCCCGCCAGTCCGGGGTCGTGGCGTGCGATCGCGTGGTCCGCCACCCGCCGCAGGGCCTGCGTGTCGCGCCGCGCCGCAAAGTACTGCAGCGTGCCCACGCGCAGGTGGCTGGCGGCCACGCGGGTGAGCACCGCGCCGGGCAGGGGCCGTTCGCGGAACACGTGCTCGCCCGTGCCCACGGCGGCCAGGGCCCGCGTGGTCGGGATGCCCAGCGCGTGCATGGCCTCGCTCACCAGCACCTCCCGCAGCACCGGGCCGACGGCGGCCTTGCCGTCGCCGCCGCGCGAAAACGGCGTGCGGCCCGAACCCTTGAAGGCGATGTCGCGGCGCTGACCAGCGGCGTCGATCACCTCGCCCAGCAGCAGCGCGCGACCGTCGCCCAGTTGCGGTGAAAAGCCGCCGAACTGGTGCCCCGCGTAGGCCTGCGCGATGGGTTGCGCGCCCGCGGGCACGACGTTGCCGGCGAACACCGCCAGGCCTGCGTCTGCGGCCAGCGCGGTGGCGTCCAGGCCCAGGGCATTGGCCAGCGCATGGTTGAACCACAGCCAGCGCGGCGCCGGCACCTGGGCGGGCCGCCAGGGTTCATAAGCACCGGTCAGCTCGCGGGCGTACGAGTTGTCGAAGGGGAACAGCGGCGCCGGAGCAAGAGGGGATTCGGTCATGGGCGGGAGATGTTTTCGGAACGCTTGCGGCGCAGTGTGCCGCGTCCCGCCGTCGCACGTTCCCCGTGGGGGATTGCGTGCTGGCCGGCAGCGTTTTGCCGCAGTGCAGCTTGGCTTGGGCGGCCTGCTGCGCCTAACATGCGCACGGGTGCCTCAAGGCGCCCGGCTCCACCCCCTCGGGTTCAGGCGCCTCAACGGAGACCCACCATGAGCGAAGTCGATCAGCAGCGGCCGGTCAAACACGGTCTGTGGTTCCTCGGCGGTGTCACGCCCTGTCACGTGCGCATCGTGCGGCACCACACCCTGCTGGGCACCCACGACGACGAGGATCCGCCCGACATCGCCAACGACCGTCCGGTCGAGTGTTTCTACATCCGCTACGACCAGCCATTCGGCGCCGGCACCTGGCGCGACGGCGGGGCCGCGCTGTCGTTGCGCGAAGCGGTCTTCCTGGCCGAACGGCGCCTCGGTCCGGTGATCAGCTGGGCCGACTGAACGGGCCCTGGCTTCAGCGGATGCCGGCCAGCAGAGGCCGCACCAGGTAAGTCTCCCCGCCTGCAGCCCAGTCCAGCAGGCGGTCGATGTTGGGGTGCTTGCCCGGGTGGGCCCGCGCATCGGCGGTGTGTTCGGCGTACCAGTCCAGCCCCAGGGCCGCAGCGGCGGGCGTGATCACACCGCCGTGCTGCTGGGCGAGCCCGTGGTACACCGCCAGGGAACCCGCCTGCCCCTGTCGGTTCTCGATCGTGGCCAGTGTCTGGCCCGCTGCGTTGAGCAGTTGCAAGCCGTCCAGATGGTTGACGGTGGGCAGGGTCTTGAGACGTTCGGCGAAATTCATGCGGCAATGCGAAGCGGAAAAAGGCCGCCATCTTGCCAGACCCGGCTGCGCCACAATCCGTGCCAGCGTCAGAAGGTGGATCGATCCGCGTGAAGGGACCGATCGCGCACCGCCTGGCGCGCCCTTCCAACCCCAGCAGATGCCGCCACCGCCCATGTCCGACCGTCAGCATTTCCACGCCATCGGCGCGCCGGGCCAGCCCTGGGGCGTTGCCGAAATCGCTCTGTGGCGATCGCGCCAGCAGCGCCAGCGCTCCTACGCCGATGACGTGCTGACCTGCATCGACGCACTGCGGGACCGTTTCGACGTTTGGCGCTACGGGGCCGTGGCCCATGGCGACGAGCATTTCCCGCTGCAGGTGGTTCGCAGCCGGGTGTGGCAGCGTGGCCGCCCCACGGTGCTGGTGACCGGCGGAGTGCACGGCTACGAAACCAGTGGTGTGCACGGCGCACTGCGCTTCCTGGAAACCTGTGCGGCCTCGTACCAGGGCCAGGTCAACCTGCTGGTGGTGCCTTGTGTCAGCCCCTGGGCTTACGAACGTGTCCAGCGCTGGAACGCCGACGCGGTGGACCCCAACCGCTCGTTCCGAGATCCCAGCCCGGCGCCCGAATCGGCCGCCCTCATGGCCCTGGTCGCACCGCTGCGCGGGTCTTTCGCCGCGCACATCGACCTGCACGAAACCACCGACACCGACGAGTCCGAGTTCCGTCCCGCCAAAGCCACGCGCGACGGGGAAGCCTTCGAACCCTGCACCATTCCCGATGGCTTCTACCTCGTGGACGACACCGAGAACCCGCAGCCGGCCTTCCAGCAGGCCATCATTGCCGCCGTGGAACGGGTCACCCACATCGCGCTGGCCGACGCGCAAGGCGGTCTCATCGGTTCTGCCCTGGCGGGGCACGGCGTCATCCGCTACCCGCTGCGCGAGCTGGGCCTGTGCACCAGCCTCACCGGCGCCCCCCTGACCACCACCACCGAGGTCTACCCCGACAGCCCGCGCACCACGGTGGACCAGTGCAATCAGGCCCAGGTGGTGGCGGTGTGTGCGGCGCTGGACTTCGTGCTGGCGCAGCACGGGCGGTCCGCATGACCGCCGCGCGCCGCGCGCCCGGGCGCGTCCTGCTCACCGGTTTCGACGTCTTCAACGGCGCCAGCGTCAACTCCAGCTGGCAGGCGGTACAGGCGCTGCACAACAGGCAGATCAGCGGCCGGCGCATCGTCGCAGCGCAGTTGCCCACCGTGTTCGGGGACTCGTTGCGCACGCTGGAGACGCTGCTGGACCAGTTGCGGCCCGAACTGGTGGTCTGCGTGGGGCAGGCCGGCGGCCGGGCGGCCATTTCGCTCGAACGCGTGGCCATCAACGTCGACGACGCGCCCATCGCCGACAACGCGGGGGCCCAGCCGGTGGACGCGCCGGTGGCACCGGGTGCGCCCACGGCCTACTTCAGCAGCCTGCCCATCAAGGCCTTGCTGGCCGCCCTGCAGCGCGAAGGCCTGCGCGCCGAGGTGTCGCAGACCGCCGGAACCTTCGTCTGCAACCACGTGTTCTACGGGCTCATGCACCGCCTGGCGTCGCATCCCGGTCTGCGCCACACCCGCGGTGGCTTCGTGCATGTGCCCTGGCTGCCCGAACAGGGGGTGCCGAACTTGCCGCTGGACGAGGTGATCAGCGCCTTGCGCACCATCGTGCGCCAGGCCCTGGCGGCCGACGCGGCCGCGCCCGCCCAGCCGGGCGCCGGCGCCACGCACTGACGCACGAGCTGCTAGGGCCGGACCTCTTCCGCTTCGACCTCGATCAGGCCTTCAAACAGTTCAATCGCCGTGGCCGCCACCTGGGCCGTGTCGTAGTACGCGTAGGCGCCCATGCCCAGGGCCCCCACCAACGGCACCCAGCGCGCCAGACCTTTGCCGGCCGCGCGCTGGGCCAGTTGGGCACCGATGCGGCGGGTGATGGTCCGGATCAGCACCGGCGAGGACCGCCGCACCAGCGTGCGCTGGCCCACGCGCACCACCAGGTCGCGCACCCCTTGCGCGGCCGAGTGCTGGAACAGGCAGTACACCACCTGCTCCGGAGTCAGCGTGCCGTGCTTGCCGTAGATCGCCGCGATGTCGGCCACCATCTGCCGCTGGATCCTCCAGACGCCCATCATCTCCGGCAGGATGGTCAGCCAGCCCAGCGCACCCGGTGGCAGGGCCAGTGCGCCCGCGGCCAGCGCCGCCTTGGCGGCCGCCGCGTTCGCTCGGGTGCGCGCGTCCACCCCCGGGTTCGGGCTGGCCTTCTCCCGGGACGGCGGCACCCGGCCCATCAGGGACAGCACCGCCTGGCCGATGAATGAAGCCGCGTCGGCGGGTGGCACTGGGGGAGCGGTGGTGGTGCTGGCCGGTCTTGGCATGGCGGTTGGGGTGAGGGCGTGAACCAGCCCCCATTGTTGCGCCCCGGCGGGGCAGCGGATGACACACGGCTGTCACCCCACTGCCCTACAAGCAGGCATGTCCAAGAAACACCCGCACCGGCCCGCATCCCCGGTGTCCACCCCGCCCGCACCGTGGGACCCGGGCATCTGCCACGACCTGATCGGGCAGCTGTGGTCGTTGCGCGCGTCCATGCTGCACAGCGAGCAGCGCTATGCCGAAGCCATCGGCCAGGTCGCTGCCCACCAGCGGGACAGCGCCCGCAACCTGGTGCACTTCCTGGCCCTGCGGGCGACCGACCTGCGGGAACTGCAGTCCCAGCTGGCCTGGCTGGGGGTGTCCTCCCTGGGGCGGGCCGAGTCGCATGTGCTGGCCAACGTGGACAAGGTGCTGGGCATCCTGCACCGGCTCACCGCACAGGCCTGGCAGGACCGTTCGTCCGAAGAGCCGGTGGGCAGCGTCTCGGGCCCGGCCCGGCTGGACCAGAACACCCGGGCGCTGCTGGGCCAGACCTCGCGCGACCGCCAGGTGCGCATCATGGTCACACTGCCTGGCGAAGCCGCCACCGACCACACCCTGGTGCGCAACCTGGTCGACGCCGGCATGGATGTGGCCCGCATCAACTGCGCCCACGACGACGCAGCCGGCTGGAAGGCCATGGCCAAGGCCGTGCGTCGCGCCGCCAAGGCCGCACAGCGCGACGTGAAGATCCTCATGGACCTGGGCGGTCCCAAGATCCGTACCGGGGCAATGCCGTCCGGTCCTGCCGTGCTCAAGCTGCGGCCGGTGCGCGACGAACTCGGATTTGCCGTTCAGCCCTGGCGCCTGCGTCTGGTGCCTGCCGGCGCCCCGGCGACCGGGGTCGAGCCGTCCGTCGAGATGGACCCGGCCTGGCTCGTCCGCTTGCGCGTGGGGCAGTCAATCCACCTGACCGACGCGCGCAACAGGCAGCGCCGCCTGCTGGTGGTGCAAGCCGGTGCCGAAGGCGCCATCGCCGAAGGCCTGCAGACCTGTTACCTCACGCCCGAGACGCCGCTGTCGGTCAAACGCCCCCACGGCCGCCGCGTGCACACCGCCTATCCGGGCGGCATCGCGCCGCTGCCTGCGGTCATCCGTCTGCACCGGGGCGACCGGCTCACACTCGCCGCCGAGCCGCTGGACCTCGCCTTGCCGCTGGACCCGCACCACCTGCGCATCGCCTGCACCCTGCCGCAGGTGATCGCCCAGGTGCGTGCCGGTGAACGGGTGTGGATCGACGACGGCCGCATCGGTGCGGTGGTGCGCAAGGCTTCGTCGCGCCAGCTGGAGCTCGAGATCGTGCAGGCCCGCGACGGTGGCGAAAAACTCATGGCCGACAAGGGCATCAACTTCCCCGACAGCGAACTGGACCTGCCTGCTCTCACCGACCAGGACCTGCAGGACCTGCAGACCGTGGCCCGCATCGCCGATCTGGTGGGCCTGTCCTTCGTGCAGCAGCCCGATGACGTGAAACAGCTGCTGGGCGTGCTGAAGGTGCTCAAAGGGGAGCAGGTCGGTGTGGTGCTCAAGATCGAGACCCTGCGCGGGTTCGGGAACCTGCCCGAACTGATGCTCGCGGCCATGGCCGGGCCGGTCGCCGGCGTGATGATCGCGCGCGGCGACCTGGCGGTGGAATGCGGCTACGAACGCATGGCCGAGGTGCAGGAGGAAATCCTCTGGTGCTCCGAGGCCGCGCACATGCCCGTGATCTGGGCCACCCAGGTGCTGGAGAGCCAGGCCAAGACGGGTGTGCCTTCGCGCGCCGAGATCTCGGACGCCGGCCTGGGTGTGCGCGCCGAATGCGTCATGCTCAACAAGGGGCCCTACATCGGCGAGGCGATCCGAACGCTCGACGACATCCTGCGGCGCATGGCGGGCCACCAGGCCAAGAAGGCGCCGCTGCTGCGCGCGCTGCGCGCCTGGTCCGCAGCGGGCTGAGAGGAAACCGGTCTTGCCCGCCGCAGCCCGAGCTGCGGGGCGTGCTTTGCACCGGGCCGCCGACGTTTCGCGAGGCACTTTCGGGTGCGCCCCATTCCCCCTCACGCGCCGAGCAGGCCGCAGGGCCTCAGGTGCGCGCCTTCGACGCCACCAGCCAGTAAGTCACGCCCAGCGCCAGCAGCACCGCACCGGTGCCGTAGAGGTACTCCGGTGCCACCGTGTTGAAGTCCAGCACGATCACCTTGCGTGCAATCGCCATGAGGGCGGTGGCGATCACCAAGCGCACATGGATCACGTCGTCACGCAGGTACAGCGTGATGTTGGCAAAGATCTCGATGGCGATCAGCACCGCCAGAAACGAAGCGAACACCACAAAGATGTCGTTGAGGCTCAGCAGCATCACTGGGGGCGCCAACAGCCGCTCGTACAGCACGAACGCCACGTCCGCCACGCTCAGAAAGATGACGATCACCATCAGCACCGCCAGCACGCGGATGGCCTGGCGTATGGCCGTATTCAGTCCGGCGATCAGTCGATCGCCGTGTCTGGCGCCAAGGTGTTTTTCCACCGCCACATCGGGAGGGCTGTTGTCGTCCATCGGCAAGCTCCGGTGATGAGGAAGCCCGACGCTAACAGCTCGCCGTGTCAGCCGTTTTGATGCAGCGCAGAAACCCGAAGGCTCCGGCACGCATCCGCGCCGGAGTCTTCAGGCAGGGTGGGTGCGTCCGCGCTCAGCCCGCCAGCACCGAGCCGTCCTTGGCGCGGTCGCGCGCCAGGGCTTCGGCCTCGCTCTTGCGGCGGAAGAACACGGTCACGATGCTGGACGTGATCACGATGAACAGCGAGTACAGCACCGGGATGAGCAGCACTTCCTGCTGCAGGGTGCCCGTGAAGGTCAGCGTCACGATCAGCACCGCCAGCGGTCCGTTCTGGATGCCGGTTTCCAGCGCGATGGTGCGGCTGCGGTTCGGGTCCTGCTTGAGCAGGCGGGCCAGCCCGTAGCCCAGAACCATGCCGAAGATGCCCAGCCCGATGGCGGCGAAGAACACGTACCACGGCGTGGACGCCAGCAGCATGTGGTTGCGCGGAATCCAGGTGAAGATCAGGAACAGGATCACGGCCACGCCCAGGAAGCCGCCCAGCAGCTCGATGGTGGCCCCGATGTTCGGGTTGAGCTTGCGCAGCACCATGCCGATCACGGTGGGCACCAGCAGCACGAACAGCACCTGCGCCACGTTGCCCGCCGGGATCTTGAAATCACCGCTCAGCCCGGCCATCTGCGAATAGAACTCCAGCAACGTCGGGACCATGCCCAGCGCGATGAGCGACGACACCGAGGTCATCATGATGGACAGCGCCAGCACCGCCTTGCTGAAGTAGGTGAAGATGTTGGAGGTCGTGCCGCCGGGCATGCAGGCCATCAGGATCAGGCCCACCGTCATGGCCGGCGACAGGTTCAGCGCCTGCGCCATCACAAAGCCCAGCAGCGGCATGATGCCGTACTGGCACAGCAGGCCCACCAGCACGCCCTTGGGCTTGCGGAAGGCGATGCGGAAGTCGCGCCAGGTGAGCGACGCGCCCATGCCGAGCATGATGACGATCATCATGATGCCCAGCAGCTTGGTCTCGAATTCGGAGATCATGTCGGAGTTCTCTTGGTCAGGGTGAAGGGGTGGGGCTCAACCGCGGTTCATTTCGTCGGCCACGGCCTTGCGCAGGTCCTTGCGCAGCACCTTGCCGATGGGGCTCTTGGGCAGTTCGTCGCGCACCACCGCCAGCTTGGGCACCTTGTAGGCGGCCAGGTGCTGCTTGCAGTGCGCGATCACGTCGGCCGGCATCACTTCCTTGGCGTGGTCCGGGTTCTGCACCACGTAGGCCCGCACCGCCTCGCCGGTCTTGCTGTCGGGCACGCCGATCACCGCCACTTCCAGCACATGGTCCATGTCGGCGATCACGTCCTCCACTTCGTTGGGGTACACGTTGAAGCCCGAGACCAGGATCATGTCTTTCTTGCGGTCGACGATGCGCATGAAGCCGCCTTCGTCCATCACGGCCACGTCGCCGGTGGCGAACCAGCCGTCGTGCATCACCTTGGCGGTTTCTTCCTCGGCGTTCCAGTAGCCGTGCATCACTTGCGGGCCGCGCACCCAGATCTCGCCCGGTGCGCCGGTGGCCACGTCCTTGCCCTGGTCATCCACCAGACGCACGTCGGTGCCCGGCGCCGGGATGCCGATGCTGCCGTCGCGCGGCGTGCCGGTCAGCGGGTTGAAGCTCACCACCGGCGAGGTCTCGGTCAGCCCGTAGCCTTCGGCGATCGGCGTCTTGGTCAGCTCGCGCCAGCGCTGGGCCACCGCGGTGTGCAGCGAAGTGCCGCCCGAGATGGACGCCTTGAGCGTCTTGGGCGGGAAAGCCACGAACCACTCTTCATTGAGCAGGCCGTTGAACAGGGTGTTCACCCCCGTCATCCAGGTGACGGGGAAGTTCTCCATGGCGCGCTGCAGGTTCTGCACCGGCCGCGGGTTCGGGATCAGCACGTTGTGCCCGCCGATGGACAGGAAGCCCAGCAGGTTGGCCGTGAAGGCGAAGATGTGGTACAGCGGCAAGGCGGTCAGCACGCATTCCTGACCCGGCGCCATGTGGCTCTGGCCCATGGCCCGGGTCTGCTGGATGTTGTTGATCAGGTTGTCGTGCGTCAGCATCGCGCCCTTGCTCACGCCGGTGGTGCCACCGGTGTACTGCAGCAGCGCCAGGTCGTGGCGGCCCACGCCTTCCCAGTAGGTCTTTGCGGGTGTCTGTGCCAGGGTGGCGCGGCCCTGGGCCAGCGCGTCTTTCAGGCGGATGTGTGGCGCCGTCACGGGCGGCAGCACGCGGTTCCAGTAGCGCTGCACGCCGCGCACGATGGCCCCGGGGATGGTCGGGAAAAACTCCGACACCGCCGCCAGCACCACCTTCTGAATGCCCGTCTTGGCCAGCACCGCCGGCAGCTTGTCGGCGAACATGTCCACCATCACCAGCACCTTCGCGCCAGCATTGTTGAACTGGTGGATCATTTCCGTTTCGGTGTAGAGCGGGTTGGTGTTCACCAGCACGCAGCCGGCCTTGAACACGCCAAGAGCCGCCACCGGGTAACCCAGACTGTTGGGCAGCTGCACGGCCACACGGTCGCCCGCCTTCAGACCCACCACGCCACGCAGGTAACCGGCAAAAGCGTCCGAGAGTTCGTCCACCTGCGCAAAGCTCAGCCGCCCGTTCATGCCGTTGGGCACCACGCAGCTGAAGGCCGCCTTGACCTGGCTTTCAGCCTGCCATTGCTTGCAGCACTCGTGGGCCAGTTCGGCCAGGTTGCGGTAGGGCAGCGGCTCCAGCGCCAGGGCAATGCCCACCTGCTGGTACGTCGGGTGCCAAGGGCGTACGGGCGAATCGGTCATGGGATTCTTTGTGGAAGGGTTGAAAAATCGAACGGTCGTTCGTTGACGGGCAATATTATCCAAGGCGGTTCGGGTTTTCTGGGCAACGGTCCCTGTATTGCGTCCGGGTTTTCCCGGGTGGTTGGTGCCGGCGGACGGCGTCTTCGTGTCCAGGTCTGCAGTGGCGCATGCGGATCAAACGGCGCTGCGTGCGGCGATACTCGGTCGAACCCTGTCCCACCCGCGGCGCAGAAGCACTGTCATGAAGTTCAAGACCATTGCCCTGGCCGCCGTGCTCACCGCAGCCGTGGCAGGCACCGCTGGCTGGTTCAGTCTGGACAAGGAAACCCGGGGCTTTCTGGCCCAGTTCCCCACCGACCGCGATGTGCTGTTCTGGAAACAGCCGCAGCGCGACGCGGCCTTCCGCGCGCTGTACCGCCTGCCCTTTCTGGCCAGGCACCGCGTGGTTCCGGCGGGCCATGCGCCTTCTGCACTGCCGCCGGGTCCGCCGCTGAACCTGCCGCTGGATGTCGACGCCTACATGCAGGGTCAGCGCAGCGCGGCGCTGCTCGTGCTGCACAAGGGGCAGGTGCGGCTGGAACGCTACGGCCTGGACTTTGGCAGCGACGGCCGCTGGACCAGCTTCTCGGTGGCCAAGTCCATCACCTCCACCCTGGTGGGTGCGGCGGTGAAGGACGGTCACATCAAGAGCATGGACGACAAGGTCAGCGACTACATCGCGGAGATGAAGGGCTCCGCCTACGACGACGTCAGCATCCGCCAGCTGCTGACCATGACCTCCGGCATCCGCTGGAACGAGGACTACGGCGACCCGCAGTCCGACGTCGCCCGCTTCAACAACCACCAGCACGAACCCGGCGTGGACGCCCTGGTGAGCTACCTGCGCCAGCTGCCCCGCGATGTGCCCGCCGGTACCCGGTGGCTCTACAGCACCGGCGAGACCAACCTCGTGGGCGTGCTGGTCGTGCGCGCCGTCGGCAAGCCCCTGTCCGAGTACCTGTCGCAAAAGATCTGGGTGCCCGCCGGCATGGAACAGCAGGCCACCTGGATCCTGAGCAAGACTGGGCAGGAAATCAGCGGCTGCTGCATCCAGGCCGCCACGCGCGACTACGCCCGCTTCGGCCAGTTCATCCTGGTCGGGGCGCAGGCAAACGGCCAGAGCATCCTGCCCGACGGCTGGCTGCAGGAAGCCACCACCCAGCGCACCGGCATCAACCAGCCGGGCCGGGGCTACGGCTACCAGTGGTGGACCTACGACGACGGCAGCTTTTCGGCCCGGGGCATCTTCGGCCAGGGCATCTTCATCGACCGTGCGCGCCAGCTGGTGATCGCGTCCAACGCCAACTGGGGCGGCGGCGCGCTCGATCCGGTCGCCACCGAAGCGCGCGAGGCCTTCTACCGCGCGGTGCAGCAGGCGCTGGACCAGGAAGCCGCCAAGCCCAGCGCGGGCTGAGCCCCGGTCCCCGGAACTGGGGGGTGTTCGGGGTGTTCATGCGCGCCTTGCCCGGGCGCGGCGCTTCGTATCCTGCAGGGAGCCACTTTCAGGAACCCAGCCCATGAGCACCACCCTGCACGAAGTCAACGAACGCACCAACCTGACCGGCACCAACAAGTTCGAACTGATGCTGTTCCGTCTCGGGCAGGCGCCGGGCAGCGACCGCCGCGAACTCTTCGGCATCAACGTCTTCAAGGTGCGCGAAATCATGGTCATGCCCGACGTGACCGCCATCGCCAACGCGCCGGCGCACGTGCTCGGCGTGGCCAACATCCGCGGCCAGATCATCCCCGTCATCGATCTGCCCGCCGTGGTCGGGTGCACGCCCCAGCGCGGCCTGACCATCCTGATGGTGACCGAGTACGCCCGCACCACCCAGGCCTTTGCCGTGGAAGAGGTCGACGAGATCGTGCGGCTGGACTGGAACAACGTGCTGGCCGCCGACGGCAACGGTGGCGACCTGGTCACCAGCATCGCCAAGCTCGACGGCGATGCCGAGGGTTCGCGCCTGGTGCAGGTGCTGGATGTGGAACAGATCCTGCGCAACGTCATGCCCGCCGCCAAAGAGCCGATCACCCCCGAATCGGTGGGCGATGCCGTGCGGCTGCCCGCCGGCTCCATCGTGCTCGCGGCCGACGACTCGCCCGTGGCCCGCATGATGATCGAGCAGGGCCTCAACGCCATGGGCGTGACCTACGTCATGACCAAGACCGGCCAGGAAGCCTGGGACCGTCTGCAAAGCCTGGAAGCCCAGGCCCAGACCGAAGGCAAATCCGTCCAGGACAAGGTCGCGCTGGTGCTGACCGACCTGGAAATGCCGGTCATGGACGGCTTCACCCTCACGCGCAACATCAAGCAGGACGCGCGCTTCAAGTCCATCCCGGTCGTCATCCATTCCTCGCTCACGGGTTCGGCCAACGAAGCGCACGTGCAGTCGGTGGGCGCCGACGCCTACGTCGCCAAGTTCGTGGCGTCCGAACTGGCCGCCACCTTGCGGCAGGTGATGCAGCACTGACCGCCGCACGGCCGCCGCCGCAGCCGTGCCCGTTTTCTGCCGGACGCCGGCGGCCAACCCTGCTGCGGGGCGGGGCAACCGGGGTGTGACGCGGGTGCGCACAGAGCTCGCTTACCATGCGGCCATGAGCGAGCACACCCCCTACAGCCCACCCGCCGTCTGGACCTGGGACAAAGCCAGCGGTGGCCAGTTCGCCAACATCAACCGGCCCATCGCCGGCCACACGCACGACAAGGCCCTGCCCGTCGGCCAGCACCCGCTGCAGCTGTATTCCATGGGCACGCCCAACGGCGTGAAAGTGACGGTGATGCTCGAAGAGCTGCTCGAACGCGGCCACAGCGGCGCCGAGTACGACGCCTGGCTCATCAGGATCGGCGACGGCGAGCAGTTCTCCAGCGGCTTTGTCGACGTCAACCCCAACGCCAAGATCCCGGCCCTGATGGACCGCAGCACCGAGCCGCCCACCCGCGTGTTCGAGTCCGGCGCCATCCTGCTCTACCTGGCCGAAAAATTCGGCGCCTTCCTGCCCAAGGCCCACGCCGCGCGCACCGAAGCGCTCAACTGGCTGTTCTGGCAAATGGGCTCGGCCCCCTTCCTGGGCGGCGGCTTCGGCCACTTCTACGCCTACGCGCCCGAAAAGCTCGAATACCCCATCAACCGCTACGCCATGGAAGTCAAGCGCCAGCTCGACGTGCTGGACCGCCACCTGGCCGCGCACCGTTACATGGCCGGCGACGCCTACAGCATCGCCGACATCGCCATCTACCCCTGGTACGGCTGGCTGGTGCAGGACAAGCTCTACGGCGCGGGCAAGTTCCTGTCGGTGCACGCATACACCCACGTGCGCCGCTGGGCCGACACCGTGGGCGAGCGCCCCGCCGTGCAGCGCGGGCGCCGCATCAACCGCGTGCGCGGCGACGAGCCCGGCGAGCAGGCCGAACGGCACTGAGCGCCCGCCACGCCACAGCCCCTGCCGCCAGCACGTCGCGGCTGCCGCCGGACCGCTGGCAGGCCGCGCCCCGCACCGTGTCGGGCCGACCGCCGATCACGGCCGTCCAGGGGTGTTCGCGGCATACGCCGGTGCAGGCGTCGTAGGGTCTGGTCGGCACCACGGTGTAGACAATCTGCGTGCGCGGCTTGGTCAGCGGCCCCGCGACCGCAGCCTTTCAGTGCTCTTCGTGCGGCTTGTCGCGCGTCAGGCGCTCGGCAAACGAGATGCCGATGGCCGACAGCACGAACGTGAAGTGGATGATGGCGATATAGGTCACCACCTTCACGCTCTCCAGGCTCAGGTCGCCGCTGAGGTAGGTCTTGAGGGCGTGCACGCCCGAGATTGAAATGATGGCAAAAGCCAGCTTGAGCTTGAGGTTGTAGGTGTTGACGTGGTCCAGCCAGTCGGGCTTCTTGAGGTCGCTCTTGTCAAAGTGTCCGGTGGTCACGAACAGCGATACCCCGGCCAGTGCCACCACCCACACCAGCTGCGCCACCATGGTCATGTCCACCAGCTCCAGCACCTTGATGATCAGGTCGATCTTGGACAGCTCCTCGAACAGCAGGGTGTTCATCAGCTTCCAGGTCTCCACCAGGAACTTGCCCAGGATGCCCACGATGATGGCCACCAGCCCCACATAAAAGAACAGCATGGTGAACCGCATGCGGTACAGCAGGGAGCCGAAGCCCGACAGGATCTTTTCCATTGAACGCCTTGAAGAGTGCAAACGCCGGGTGCCTGCCCGGCCTACCTTGAGCAGGCTCAATCATAGTGGCCGAATGACGCTGCACGTCAGCAAGGGGCTGGCGTTTCCGGTGGTGGCGCTGGTGGGCGCCGGGCGCATGCCCGCGAGGCCGAAGACGAGTCGAACATGCCGACCGTTTCATGTCCGGCCGCCAGGACCAGAAGAACGCCAGCTTCGGTGCCGGCATCCATTTCTGCATCGGCGCGCCCCTGGCCCGGCTGGAACTGCAGACCACGTTCAAGGTGTTGTTCGACCGCCTGCCGGGCCTGCAGCTGGCCGAAGCCCCCCGCTGCCGCAACAGCTGCCACGTCCACGGGCTTGAACGGCTGATGGTGATCGCGCCCTGAATGGGGTGTGTACGCAGGTGTGCAAGCCTGCCCGTTCAGGCTCGGGCCACGTGTCCCAGCTTGAAGCGGCTCAGCTCATGCTGGACGCGACTGGCCTCCGCTTTCAGCCGTTCAGCCGCTACAGCGGCCTGTTCCACCATGGACGCGTTCTCCTGCGTGACCGTGTCCAGATTGCTCACAGCTTCGTTGACTTGTTTGACTCCCATCGCCTGCTCTTCGCTCGCGAGCGTGATGCGGTCAACGATTGCACTGACAGACTGCACGCGCTCGACCAGGTGCTCGATCTGCAGGCCCGCATCACTGACCTGTTTGCTGCCCAGTTCCACCGTATTGACCGAATCGTCGATCAGCTGCTTGATCTCCCGGGCCGCGACCGAACTGCGTTGGGCCAATGCGCGAACTTCCGAGGCGACCACAGCGAATCCTCGACCCTGCTCTCCGGCCCTCGCGGCTTCGACGGCCGCATTGAGGGCCAGGATGTTGGTTTGAAAGGCGATGCCTTCGATGGCTTGGATGATGTCGGCGATACGGCGGCTTCGCTCCGAGATGGCGTTCATCGTCGACACCACCTGCCGGGTGGCCTGGCCCCCTGAACCCGCTTCGCGGGCTGCTTCACGCACCTGAGCATGCGCTTCGCGGCTGGCCTGAGCGTTGTTTTGCACGGTGGCGGCCAGCTGATCGGTCGCGGCAGCCGTTTCCTGAACGCTGCTGGCCTGCGACGTGGTGCGATCACTCAGGTTCGTGTTGCCGCTGGAAATCTCGCTGGCGCCCACCATCACGGCATCCATGCCCGAACGCACCACATGGAACGCAGAGGCCACCTCGCGCATGGCATTGGCAAGCCCGCGACACAGGTCACCGATCTCGTCGCGTCGGGTTTCCACGGCAAGTTCACGGAAGTCCAGGTGAGAGAGTCGGTCGGTCAGGTCCTGGGCGGAAGCGGTTGACCTTGAGATCGTGCGGATGCAGAACCACGCACCAGCGCCGAGGACCAGCATCGCCATCAGCCCCAAAGCCAACATCAGCACGGTGGCCTGCTGAACCATTTTGGCGGCGTGTGTGCTCGCATCCACGGCGGTCTTTCCAGCCACGGCAGTTGCCGCGTCGACCTGCGTCTTGAGATCACGGTACTGACCGTTGCTGAGCGTGACCAGGATGGCGACGTCGGCCCAACGGCCCTCACGCAGTTGCACCACAGATGGCTCGGCCACCTTCTCGATGTAGGTCAGCACTGTGCTGGAGAGCTTCTCGATCGCGACTTTCTGCTCGTCACGCAAGGGGAGCTTCGCGAGGCTGTCCAGGGTGTCTCGCATCGTCACAACGGCTGTCTGGATACCGTCCAGATGAACCTGGGTCGGGTGGTTGTGATGGCTGCTGACGGGGTTGGACGGGTCATGCAGGTAGCCTGCCATTGCTTGCGTTCGGCTGGTGATGAGGGCCGAATCGAGCCGCGCCAGCTGGATCTGAGGCAACACAGCTTGGGACGTGATTCTCTTTGCCTCTTCGCCCACTTGCTTCAAATGGAATGCACTGACTGCAACGGTGACCGACAGACAGAGCCCTGCAATCGCGGTCAAACCCAAAAACTGTGTCTTGATTTTCATTGGAAGGTGGTCCCGGGTGTTGCTTGTGTGTTCCCGGATCTTCGTCAAGACTTTCTTGATGCGAAGGGGCGAAAAGGCCCGTCTTCTGACCTTTGTTGCCGCTTTTGAAACTCGGGGTGCGAGTTCCGGCGGGGGCTCATCAAGGGCGGCCCTGCTTTCCCGAGCCACGCGGCCCCGGTTGCCGTCAGGACGGCTTTGCGCCGGAACGCAGACGACCTGTCAGCCGCAGGCCTGCCCGGAAGTTCCGGCTCAGCAGGGTGAGCTGAACGGCACCCACGGCCAGCTCGACCGCTTGAACCCCATGGAACAGTGCGTCGAACTCGCCGGCCGTGGCTTTCATGGAAAGGAACAGGGCGGCCGGGATCATCACCAGCAGGCCGTTGGCGCCAATGAAGGGCATGCGGTTTTTCTTCTCCTCGATCAGGCGGCCCTTGCGGTCCTTGCCGAGCGCGAAACCCGAGCCGGCGGTCGCGGCCATGGCGATCACCAGCGCGATGAGACCGTAGCGCGCGATGGCCTGCTTGACGGTGACCACCGCCTCGCTGCCCAGGAAGAGTTCGGACACCAGGGTGGAGGTCCAGAAGCTGGCCACCAGCAGCAAGGCGAGCGTGCCGGCGGCGGCGTGGACGGCGGACTTGGTCATGTTGGCTTCTTGGGTCGGGTGGGCGCGTCAGAAGAGCGCCGCTTGCGTGCGGTACATTCGTTGAAATTCGATTTATGTTGCTTCATTGACATCATGATGCCAATGAAGCTGGAGCGTTTCGTTCAGACGAAAGGGTGGGTGATGGGCGTGCCTTCCAGAACACCTGCGGGCGAGGCGCTGAGTGCGTCGGCGCTGGACCTGTTCAAAGTGACCAGTGCCCTGCTGGCCGCGGGCGACCGTCTGGTGGCGCCGCTGGGCCTGACCAGCGCCCGCTGGCAGGTGCTGGGCACCATCGTGGCGGCCGGTCGACCGCAGCCCGTGGCCTGGCTGGCGCGCGACATGGGCGCCAACCGCCAGAATGTCCAGCGCATCGTCAACGACCTGGCCCGGGACGGCTTTGTGGACTTCGCCGACAACCCGCACCACCGGCGCGCTTCGCTGGTGGTGTTGACCGACGCGGGCCGCGGAGCTTTCGACCGGGCCATGGCCTTGCAGGCGCCGTGGATCAATGGTTTGGCGGAAGGCTTGTCGGTCGGCGACGTTGAAGCGATGCAGAAGGTGTTGGCCGTCCTTCGAAGGCGTCTTGACGCGATGCATGAGCTTGTGCAGAGCTCAGACACTGGGGCGGAGTGACCGCCCACCGCACCAGCGGTGAGGGCGATAGGAAGGGCCTTTATGGGCCTTCGGCTTGGTGGGTTGGCGGGGTTGCCGCGAAGCGGCGCGCCAGCGCCTGCAGCGCGGGGCGCACACGCAGAAAGCCGTTGTACGACCTTTCCAGCAAGGTGAGCGCGCCCGGCAGGCGGGCTGCGTGCGCGAGCCAGCGCCAGCCCGGCAGCCGCTGCCACATGGCCACGAAGGCGGCGGCGCCGTCCAGCCGCGAACCGTCTGGCCGCTCCACATGGAAGCGGGCCAGCAGGCGGGCTCGTTCGGCGTCGGACAGGTCGGGCCGCTCAGGGCCGCCGATGTCCACAAAGCGCAGGGTGCCGTGGCCACAGCGGTCGGCCAGGCCCTTCACATGGGCGATCTCCCGTCGGCACAGGGGGCAGGCGCCGTCGTAGAGCACCGTCAGGGCGTCGAGGTTCGGGGCTCGGTTCATGGAAGCGGTACAACAGGTGCCGGGCGGTTGACTTCAGGTGGCGCTCAGGCGGGGGAAGAAGCTCAGTTCGAACACCGAGCGCGGCCCCGTTGGGCGGGGCGCCTGGGGCAGGGGGCGCAGGCGGAAGCCGGACGGTGCCGGGGCCGACGACGAGGACGCCCACAGGTCGGTCCGTGCGAATTCGCCGACGGTGCGTTCGGACAGGAAGCCCACGAAGGTGGCACTGATCGCGGCTTCCAGCGAAGCGATGGGGGACGTCCTGGACGGGGTGTTGGCCGGACGCCCCAGGGTGTCGTCCACCAGTTGCACCACCTCCCAGACGGACAGCGTGTCGGCGTCGCGGGTGAGGTGGTAACCGCCGCCAGGACCCCGGAATGCCCGCACCAGCCCGGCTTCGCGCAGGGCGCGGGCGATGGATTCCAGGTGGGACACGGAGACCTGCAGGGTCTTGGACAGCATGAGCGTGGTCACCGGTTCACCCGGTGGGGCCGAGGCGATGGCCACGAGAACCTTGACGCAGAGCTTGGTCTTTTTCGAGAGCATGTGAACTCCACTGGTAGATTTGATGTGATTAATCTACTCGATGTCGCCCATATGTTTAGATAGGTTTCCGGAAATCTCTCATAATGCTCTTCATTATCTATTCAAACGGTGGAATTCATGGACGTTGAACCATCCTTGCACAGAATTGGGGCTGTGTCTTCCCTGAGTGGGGTTCCGGTTTCCACGTTGCGCGTGTGGGAGGCCCGCTATGGGGCCTTCAAGCCCCAGAAGACCGGCGGCAGCCACCGGCTCTACAACGACGCCGACGTGCTGCGGGCAACCTTGCTGAGGCAATTGACCGAAGCGGGGCACGCGATCAGCACCGTGGCCCGGGAGGATGTGACCCAGCTCAATAGCCTGCTGCACCAGCAACGTTCGACCCAGGGGCGGCGGGCGGCCGCTGCGGGTTCGCCGCTCACCGTCTCGGTGGGGGTGGTGGGCCCGCTGCTGGCCATGCGCCTGCATTCGTCGGCGTTTCAGCAGGGTCTGACGGGTGTGAGCCTGCGGGTGAGCGACACCGTCAAGGACCTGAGCGAAGCCTTGTCGCACCGCTTCGCGTCGACGCCCGACATCCTGCTGGTGCGGGTCAATTCGCTGCATCTGGCCACGCAGACAGCGCTGCGCAGGCTGGTGGAGCAGCACCGCATCGCCCAGGTGATCGTGCTGTACCGCTTCGGTCAGGACCGGGTGGTCGAGGCCATGAGGCTGGGGGGCATGATCGTGCGGCGGGAACCGGTCTCAGACGCCGAACTGGCGGATCTGATCGGCTCGCACCTGCTCATCGATGCCCGGGAGCCGATCGGCAAAGCGAAGCCCGGTGCCATGATCCCGCCACGCAAATACAGTGACCAGACCCTGATGCGCGTGGCCGGCATTTCCACCAACGTGCTGTGCGAATGCCCCAGGCACGTGGCGGAGCTGATTGCCCAGCTGGCGAGCTTCGAACAGTACAGCCAGGAGTGCCTCAACAACAGCGCCGAGGACGCGCACCTGCACGCCCAGCTCAGCGCCATCTCGGGATCGGCCCGCGCGCTGTTTGAACGTGCGCTGGAGATGGTCGCCGAGCACGAAGGGATTTCACTGGAGCGGCTTTGATGCGCCGGTGTCGGCCGGCGCCGGCTCGCGCTTGAGGCGATTGAGGTCGAATCCGCGTTGAAGCAGCAGGGCTTCCACCAACGACCATTGGGCAGTGTCGAGTTGCGGTGTGCGGGCCAGCACCCACAGGTAGTTGAAGCTGGGTTCGCTGACCACCGCCCAGGCCTGCTGGGGGCCCAGCTGCAACACGTCGTACGAACCCCAGCCCACACCCAGCCAGCGCAGGTAACGGGGCAGGAAGCTGACTTCCAGCGAAGCCGGTGCCACCACGCCACCGGGGCGGCGCTCCACGCCTTCGCGTGGGCGGGCGATGCCCACCGTTTCGTCCCAGCCTTTTTCGGTGCGGCAGCGGTTGACCACCTGCACCCGACCGTCTTCCTGCAGGGTGTAGGTCGCGCTGGTGCTGTCCACGCACTGCGCCTGGAACCGGTTCGGGTACAGCGCCACCTGGTACCAGCGGCCCATGTAGGCGGGCAGGTCCAGCGTGGGCAGCGGGTTGGCCAAGGCCGCTGCGGGCGCGAGCGAGCCCATGCAGGCCGCCAGCAGCAGGCGGGCGGCACCGCGCCGCAGAGTTCGTGGGGTGGTGTCAGTCATGGGCGGTGGCCTCCGAACGCATGAAGGTGTAGGTCAGGCCCAGGCCGACCGAGGCGCCGCTGTTCTGGCGCACCAGCGGGCTGGACTGGTTGGCCGCGCCCTGCACCGTGTCGTAGCGCGCGAAGCCGAACACGCGCCAGTCGCGACCCAGGCTGCGGCTGGCCGACAGCGACAGCCGCGACGCCACCAGGCCGCCGCGCGCGGTGTAGGCCGGGCGGGTGGGCGTGGCGTCGGCCATGCCCACGCCGTAGAAGTCGCTGGCCAGGCGCTGGTCGGCCACGATGACGCTCAGGCTCGTTCCATAGAACCAGCCGCCCGCGGCCCGGCGTTCGAACGACAGCCGGGGTTCGAACGACAGGCCGCGGTAGCTGGCGCCGTCGTTCAGGTCGAACACGCCGCGCAGGGGCAGTTCGGCCTGCCAGCGCCCACCACCGGAACCCTCGCCCAGGCGCAGCTTGAGCCGCGGGCCCAGTTCCACCAGGGTGCCCAGTTCGCGCATGCCGCGGCGCACCTCGATCTCGTCGCCGCCCCCGCCGAACGACCCGGCAAAGCCCAGGTCCAGTTCCATCCGCTCGGTCCTGAGGGCGCGCAGGCCGACGGTTTCGCGGTCGGCGCGCAACCACTGGCCGCGGTAGACCACGTAGGGCAGCGCCAGCGCGCGGTTGAGCTGCGTGTCGGACCCCGGGTAGGCCTGTTGCGAAACGCCCAGGGCAAAGCCACCGACTTCCCAAAGGGGCAGGGCGGTGCGTGGCGGTTCGGCCGCGTGCGCGTTCGGTGAGACCGCCGCCGTGAAGACCAGAACGGCGGCCGTGTTGGGCCTGGCGATGGGGGACATGGGTGCTCCGGAAACGTGCAACAGGCGCCAGTGTGGCCGGTTTGGCGTGCACCGGCGACCCTGGTCGGCATGCAGCCCTGTGCTGCGCGGGTGTTTGCGTTGCATTCGCCACGGCCCCGGGCGGCTGTGGTGGCGGCAGGTGGTTTCACTGCACGATCTCATCCGCCGGTCCGCAGTGCGTCCCGGGCGTCTGGGTGGCCGCACTGCCCACGGCGGCCCCCATCACCAGCCCGATGGCCAGCCACTGCAGCGCGGTCAAGTGTTCGTCGAGCACCAGCAGGCCCATCAGCGCGGCCACGGCCGGCTCCATGCTGGCCATGACGCCGAAGGCCGCCGGCGTCAGGCGCTTGAGGGCGACCATCTCCAGCGAGATCGGGATGGCGCTGGAGATGGCGGCCACCCCCAGGCCGGCCAGCAGGATCTCGGGCCGCAACAGGGCGCTGCCGGCGTGCCAGACGCCGAAGGGCACCACCGTGATCGCGGCCATGGTCAGGCCCAACGCCACCGAATGCCCCGCATGCAGGTGGCCGACCTTCTTGCCGAACAGGATGTAGGCGGCCCAGAACACGGCCGCCCCCAGCGCGAAGCCCACGCCTTCGGGGTCGAGCGTGGACACGTCGTGCCCCAGCGGCAGCAGCAGGCCCAGGCCGGCGATGGCGAAGGCGATCCAGAGGTAGTCGATGCCCCGGCGCGAGGTGAAGAAAGCCACCACCAGCGGGCCGCTGAACTCGATGGCCACGGCCACGCCGAACGGAATCGTCTTGAGCGACTGGTAGAACATCAGGTTCATGCAGCCCAGTGCCATGCCGTAGCGCAGCAGGCTCCGGAGGTCGGCGCGCGTGGTGGTCCAGCGCCAGGGGCGCCAGATGAGCAGCAGAAGCAGCGCGGAAAAGCCCACGCGCAACGCGGTGGTGCCCAGCGCGCCGACCTGCGGAAAGAGCTGCTTGGCCAGCGAGGTGCCCAGGCCCAGCGCGGTGACCGAGCCGAGCACCGCCAGCAGGGGCGCGGCCTGTGCCCAGCGGTTGGAGCTCACGGGCGGGTCAGATGAGAGGGATGGTGAAGCGCTGGATCACCGGTTTCGTGTCCGGCCGCACACCGCGCCACCATTCGAAGGCCTCGGCCGCCTGTTCCACCAGCATGCCCACGCCGTCCACCAGCTGCGTCACGCCGGCGGCGCGCGCCTGTTGCAGAAACGGCGTGAGCCCCTTGCCGTAGACCAGGTCGTAGGCCAGGGCACCGGGCGAGAAAACGCCGGCGGGCAAGGGCAGTGTGTCCTTCGACAGCCCGGTGGACGTGGCGTTGAGCACCACGTCGAAGCTTTCGCCCGCCAGTTCGTCGTAGCCCCCGGTCTGCAGGCTGGCGTGGGCCGCGAAGTCGGCCTTGAGTTCGTGCGCCTTGTCGGCACTGCGGTTGGCCACCGCCAGCAGGGCCGGGCGCTGCTGCGCGATCGGCAGGATGGCCCCGCGCGTGGCGCCACCCGCGCCGCAGATCAGCACCCGCTTGCCGGCCAGCGGCACGCCCAGGTTGCGCTGGATGTCGTTGACCAGACCCAGGCCGTCGAAGTTCTGCGCAAGAATCCGGTCGCCTTCGAACTTGAGCGCGTTGACCGCACCGGCCAGCCGGGCCGATTCCATCGGGTCGGTGGCGATGTCGAAGGCCTGCAGCTTGAAGGGCAGGGTGACGTTCATGCCCCGGCCGCCGGCCGCGATGAAGGCGCGTACCGCGTCGGCAAAGCCGTCGAGCGGGCCTTCGATGGCGGTGTATTCGATGTCCTGCCCGGTGGCTTGCGCGAACAGGCCGTGGATCAGGGGCGACTTGCTGTGGGCGATGGGGTTGCCGATGACGGCGTAGCGGTCGGTCATGGTGCGCGGGGCAGGAGCAACAAAGGGGCTTTGCAGGCCAATCTGCGATTGTCTCGCATGCGCCGACTACCATGCCAGCATGAACACCCCGACCACCACCCTGAAGATCGATTTCGTCTCCGATGTGTCCTGCCCCTGGTGCGCCATCGGCCTGGCCGGGCTGGAGCGCGCGCTGGAACGGGTGGCGCCCGCCATCACCGCCGAGCTGCACTTCCAGCCCTTCGAACTGAACCCGCAGATGGGCCCCGAGGGCGAGGACGTGGGCGAGCACCTGGCGAAGAAGTACGGCAGCACGCCCGAGCAGCAGACGCAGATCCGCGAGACCATTCGCCAGCGCGGCGTGGCGGTGGGCTTTGCCTTCAACCCCAAGGGCCGTGGCCGCATCTGGAACACCTTCAACGCCCACCGGCTGCTCACCTGGGCCGAGGCCGAGGGGGCGGCCGGGCAGCAGCACGCACTCAAACGCGCGCTGCTGGAAGCGCACCATGGCCGCGCCGAGAGCCCGGCCGACCCCGAGGTGCTGCTGGCCTGCGTGCAGCAGGCCGGGCTGGATGTGGACCGCGCCCAGCAGGCGCTGGCCGGCGACGAATTCAGCGCCGACGTGCGCGAGCGCGAGCAGTTCTTCACCCGCGCGGGCATCCACTCGGTGCCGGCGGTCATCGTCAACGAACGCCACCTGATATCGGGCGGCCAGCCGGCCGAGGTGTTCGAGCAGGCGCTGCGGCAGATCGCGGCGGGCGGCTGAGACGGGTTTTCAGTCGGCCTGCGCCGCCCGGTGCGCCTGGGCCTGAACCGCAATCGCCGCTCGCGCCTCGGGGGCCAGCCGGTCCAGGTTCTTCATCTGCATGGCCATGCGCGGGTTCTGCCGCAGCAGGGTCTCGTGCCGCATCAGGAAGTCCCAGTACAGCGTGGTGAAGGGGCAGGCTTTCGGGCCGGTGCTCTGCGCGGGGTCGAAGCGGCAGCCGCTGCAGTGGTTGCTCATGCGCTGGATGTACTTGCCGGTGGCCACATAGGGCTTGCTGCCCAGCAGGCCGCCGTCGCCGTACTGGCTCATGCCCAGGGTGTTGGGCAGTTCCACCCACTCCACCGCGTCCACATAGACGCTCAAGTACCACTCGTGCACCGCCTGCGGCCGCACGCCCAGCAGCAGCGCGTACAGGCCGGTGACCATGAGGCGCTGGATGTGATGCGCGTAGCCATGCGCCAGCGTCTGCGTGATGGCCTCGCGCAGGCAGGCCATGTGTGTCTCGCCGGTCCAGTACCAGGCGGGCAGCGGCGCCTGCGCGCCCAGCGCGTTGCGTTCGGCGTAGCCGGGCATCTGCGTCCAGTAGATGCCGCGCACGTACTCGCGCCAGCCCAGGATCTGGCGGACGAAGCCTTCCACTGCGGCCAGCGGCGCGTGGCCGCGGAGGTACGCCGCTTCGGCCGCAGCCACCACCTCGCGAGGGTTGAGCAGCTTGAGGTTGAGCGCGGCGCTGAGCTGCGAGTGCCAGAGCCAGACCTCGCCGGCCCACATCGCGTCTTCGAACTGGCCGAACAGGGGCAGGCGCTGGGTGATGAAGTTGTCCAGCGCACGCAGCGCGTCGGTGCGGGTGACGGGCCAGGCGAAGTGGTCGAGCGATCCGGGATGGGTGGCGAAGCGGGTGTTGACCAGGTCGATGACCTCGCGCGTGGTGGCATCCGGTTCGACGAAAAATGGCGCCGGCACGTTCTGCGGCCCGGCCTTGCCGAAGCTCTCGCGGTTGTGTGCGTCGAAGTTCCACTGGCCGCCCACCGGCTGCTGGCCGTCCATCAGCACGCCGTGTTTCTTGCGCAGCTCACGGTACCAGTACTCGAGCCGCAGCTGCTTGCGGCCTTGGGCGTGGGCGGTGAATTCGCGCACGGTGGCGAAGAAGTGGCTGTCGTCGCGCAGGTCCAGCGGCAGGCCGGCCTGCACCGCCACGCCGCGCAGGGCCTGCAGCACGCGCCAGTCGCCCGGAGCGGTGAGGATCAGGCCACGCGGCTGGAGGCGGGTGATGGCGCGCCGCAACTCACTGGCCAGCGTGCCGGTGTTGGCCGGGTCATCCAGTCGGGTGTGGCTCAGGGGCAGGCCGCGTTCGCTCAGTTCAGACGCAAAGTGCCGCATGGCCGCCAGGAAAATGGCGATGCGGGGTTTGGCGGACCAGATGTGCGTGGACTCTTCAGCCACTTCGGCCATCCACACCACGTCCTGCGCGGGGTCGAAGCCGTCGAAGGCCGTGCTGTGATGGTCCAGCTGGTCGCCCAGCACGACGACCAGGTGGCGGATGGGCGAGGTGGGCATCTCAGGCCTTCTGAGCAGCGGCGTTCCTTCGAGCACGGCAGGCGTCGGAGCAGATCTTCACCGCGTCCCAGTTCTTCGCCCAGGCCTTGCGCCAGCTCATGGGCCGGCCGCAGACTGCACAGGGTTTGCTGGGTAGGTGGGCCTTGTTGCCCTTGAAGCTTTTTTCCATTCGGAGTGTTCTACCCCAAGCTGCAAATCCGGGTACGGACTTGGGTTGTGTTCGACGCGACAATGACCATCGCTCTGGATTCAGGCGGCGACTCGCTGCCGTCAGAGCTTCTTGGAGCGTTCACATGCAGGTTCACGGTCAATGCCATTGCGGTGCGGTGCAACTGACCGCCGAGGTTCAGCCTTCGCGCGTGTTTGTCTGCCACTGCACCGATTGCCAGGTGCTGACGGGCAGCGCGTTCCGCGTCGTGGCGCCCGTTGTTCCTGGCAGCTTGCGGGTGCAGGGTGCGACCAAGGGTTACGCCCGCACGGCCGACAGCGGTGCGGTGCGTTGGCAGTACTTCTGCCCGGAATGTGGAACCCCGCTGTGCGCGGGCACCCAGGACGGCGCGGGGCTGGCAACCGTGAGGGTCGGGGTGTTGCGGGAGCGTGCGTTGCTCACGCCCAGCGCGCAACTGTGGCGACGCAGCGCCTTGCCGTGGGTCGACGGCCTGGCCGAAGTTGCCGCCAGTGACCAGCAAGAGCTGCTGCGCTGAATGACTGTTCCTCGCTGCGGTCGGCTCAGTGCGCGCAAGCAAGGGACGGCAAAGACGCTGTTGCCAATATCGTTCAGTCCCGTTGTGCGAGGGCCTTCGCGATCTTCCCGCGTTTGACCGTCGGACGTGGCACCGGGCAGGGCAGGTGTTCGAACCAGCGGCGCACATCATCTTCCACGCACAGGCCGTGCATGTAGTTGTAGATGGCCTTGCGCAGGCCCTGGCCGAGCACGTCGTGGTCCACGCCGGGCGGCATGGGCGTGGGGTCGGTGAAGCCGATGTCGTTCCTGGCGAACGTGGTTTCTGGCAGCGGGATGAGTTCGATGCCGTAGGCCGCCGGGTCCAGGCCCACCGGGGAGTGCACCGTGCAACTGAATCGGTGGAAGAAACCGCTCTGGATGCAGCCGGCCTCGAACAGCTGGCGCACGTATTCGAGCGCGTCCACCGTGTCCTGCAGCTTCTGGGTGGGGAAGCCGTACATCAGGTAGGCGTGCACCAGGATGCCGGCGTCGCTGAAGCCCTTGGTGACGCGCGCCACCTGCTCGACGCTCACGCCTTTTTTCATCAGGTTGAGCAGCCGGTCGCTGGCCACCTCCAGCCCACCGCTCATGGCGATGCAGCCGCTTTGCGCCAGCAGCTCGGCCAGCTCGGGCGTGAAGGTTTTCTCAAAGCGGATGTTGCCCCACCAGCTGATCTGCAGGTCTCGGCGGATCAGCTCCTCGGCCAGCGCCTTCAGGGCCTTGGGCGGTGCGGCCTCGTCGACAAAGTGGAAGCCGGTCTGGCCGGTCTCGTGGACGATCTTCTCGATACGGTCGGCGAGGGTGGCCGCGGTCGCGGTTTCGTAGCGGCCGATGTAGTCCAGGCTCACGTCGCAGAAACTGCACTTCTTCCAGTAGCAGCCATGCGCCACGGTCAGCTTGTTCCAGCGCCCGTCGCTCCAGAGCCGGTGCATGGGGTTGAGCATGTCCAGCAGGCTGAGGTAACGCTCGATGGGCAGGCCTTCCCAGGTGGGCGTGCCCACGTCTTCGAACGGGATGTCGGGTTCCGCGAGGTGAACGTACTTCACGGCGCCGTTCTCGCGCAGGAAGGTGCGCTGCAGGCGCTGTTTGCCGCGTTCGCCGCGCAGGTGCTCGATCAGCGAGAGCACGGGGCGTTCGCCCGCGTCCAGCGTCACGTAGTCGACGAAGTCGAACACGCGGGGATCCTTGAGCTCGCGCAGCTCGGTGTTGACGTAGCCGCCCCCGAGCGCGATGCGGATGTGCGGGTTGCGCGCCTTGATGGTCTGCGCGATCCGCAGCGCCGCGTAGACCGACCCCGGGAAAGGGACGGACAGCAGCACCAGCGTGGGCTGGTGGCAGTGGATGGCGGCGAGCGTCAGCTCGCACAGCAGCGTGTCCACCAGGGTGGGCGGCGCAGCCAGGGCCTGGGCCAGCGGCTCGAACGTCGGCTGGCTGCTGGCCAGCGATTCGGCATAGCGCACGAACTCGAAGCGCTCGTCGGCCGCGTCGCGGACCACGTCGGCCAGATCGTTCAGGTACAGCGTGGCCAGATGGCGGGCCTTGTCTTGCACGCCCAGCGCGCCGAAAGCCCAGCCCAGCGGGTCGCCGCTGCCGTCATCCACATAGTTGTCCAGCGCTGAAAAGCGCGGTCCTTCGGGCAGCAGGCCGCGCGCCGCGATGCGGTAGGCCAGGGTCGAGTCGCGGCCCTGCAGGTAGGCGATGGCCGGGCCGATGGTGCTGCGGTAGGCGGCGAACTGGTCCAGGAAGCCGTGCACGCTGCCCGAGCGCTGCGCCTCGGGCTGGGCCAGCGCGCAGCTCCGCAGCGCCTCCAGCCCCGCCGGCGTGAACAGCCGCAGCACCAGCGCCAGCGCCAGGTCTTCCTGCACCGCATCGATGCCGCGCGAACGCAGGAAGCCGGTGAGGTAGGCGGTGGAAGGGTAAGGCGTGTTGAGCTGCGTCATCGGCGGGATGAGGCTCAGCACGCGGAAATGGGTGGTCATGCGCGTGAAGAAAATTTTCCAGGGAGCTTAGCCCAGACGAAAAACAAGATCACCGCCGGCGCGCGTTGACCCCATCCAGGGCGGTCGTGGAACCGGCTTTGCCGGGCCACAGACCGCGTCCCCCCTCCCGCAGGAGAGGGGGGAAGACGCCGAAGGCGGCGCAGGGGGGAGTTCTCAGCACTCCACGATGTTCACCGCCAGTCCTCCGCGCGCGGTTTCCTTGTATTTCGTCTTCATGTCCGCGCCGGTCTCGCGCATGGTCTTGATGACCTTGTCCAGGCTGACGTGGTGGGTGCCGTCGCCGCGCAGCGCCATGCGGGCGGCGTTGATGGCCTTGACGGAGGCGATGGCGTTGCGCTCGATGCAGGGGATCTGCACCAGGCCACCCACCGGGTCGCAGGTCAGGCCCAGGTGGTGTTCCATGCCGATCTCGGCGGCGTTCTCCACCTGTTCGGGTGTGCCGCCGAGCACGGCGCACAAGGCAGCGGCGGCCATGGAGCAGGCCACGCCCACCTCGCCCTGGCAGCCCACCTCGGCGCCGCTGATGCTGGCGTTCTCCTTGTAGAGGATGCCGATGGCGGCTGCGGTGAGCAGGAAGTCGACCACACCCTCGTCGTTGGCGCCCGCCACGAATCGCCGGTAGTAGTGCAGCACCGCGGGCACGATGCCGGCCGCGCCGTTGGTGGGCGCCGTCACCACGCGGCCACCGGCGGCGTTCTCCTCGTTGACCGCGAGCGCGTAGAGGTTGACCCAGTCGAGCACGGCCAGCGGGTCGGTCAGCGCCTTCTCGGGGTGGCCGGTCAGGTCGCGAAACAGCGCGGGCGCGCGCCGTCGCACCTTGAAGCCGCCGGGCAGCACGCCGTCGGTGGCGCAGCCGCGCTGCACGCAGGCCTGCATCACGTCCCAGATGCGCAGCAGGCCGGCGCGGATGGCCTCGTCGCTGCGCCAGTGGCGTTCGTTGGCGCGCATCACGCCCGCGATGGACAGGTCGTGTGTGCGGCAACGCTGCAGCAGCTCGTCACCGGTGCGAAAAGGAATGGGCAGTTGCGTCGCGTCGGGCGCGATCACCTTCTGCCGCTGGCCGTCGGCCATGACCTCTTCGCTGACCACGAAGCCGCCGCCGACCGAATAGAAGCTGCGCCCGGACAGCACCGTGCCCGCCGCGTCCCAGGCCGTCAGGCGCAGGCCGTTGGCGTGCAGCGGCAGGGCCTGGCGGTGCAGGGTCAGGTCCTCGCGGTCGGCCCAGGCGATGGTGTGCTTGCCCATGAGCGCGATGCGCCCCTGCTGGCGGATGGCGGTGACGGTCGGTTCGACCGCCTCGATCGGCACATGCTCCGGTTCATGGCCGCACAGGCCCAGCAGCACCGCCTTGTCGCTGCCGTGGCCGCGGCCAGTGGCGCCCAGCGAGCCGTAAAGCCCGCAGTGCACCCGCACCACGGCTGGCAGCAGTCCGGCGCACTCCAGCCCTTGCGCAAACAGGCGCGCGGCCCGCATCGGCCCCACGGTGTGCGAGCTGCTGGGCCCGATGCCGATCTTGAACAGGTCGAAAGCCGATACCGCCATGCGCGTCTCCTGGTTGTTGTTGTGGTGCTGCTGTGGTGTGCGTCAGGCCAGCGCGGGCCAGGCCACGCCGCGACCCGAACGCGCATCTTCCCACTGCGTCACGTGCCCCGCCAGCTGGTGCGCTGTGATGGCCGACAGCGTCCAGCCCAGGTGGCCGTGGCCGGTGTTGTAGAACACGTTGGGTGCTTTGCCGGGGCCGACGCGGGGCATCATGTCCGGCATCATGGGCCGCAGGCCGGCCCAGGGTTCGACGCGGCGCGTGCTCACGCCCGGGAAGCACTGGTTGACCCAGTCCACCAGCGGCTTGATGCGGTCGGCGCGGATGTCGCGGTTGAAACCGTTGAACTCGGCCGTGCCGGCGACGCGGAAACGGTCCACACCCAGGCGGCTGGTGACCAGCTTGGTCTCGTCGTCCAGCAGACTCACCTGCGGCGCGGCGGCCTGGCTCTGCTCGTCGTTCAGCATCACGGTGATGGAGTAGCCCTTGACCGGGTAGACGTTGAGGCGGTCGCCCAGCTGTGCGCCGATGGCGCGGCTGTGCACGCCGGCGCAGACCACCACCGCATCGGCGCTGACCACCTCGCCATCCGCCAGCGTGACGTGGGCGGTGGTGCCGGTGCTCCGCACGCGCGCCACGGCGCGGCCGGCGAGCACGCGCACGCCACGGCGCTCGCAGGCCAGGCTCATGCCGTGGGTGTATTTGTGGATGTCGCCGGTGCTGTCGCTCTCGGTGTACCAGCCGCCGTAATAGTTGCCCGCCAGTGTGGGTTCGATGGTGCGCATCTCGTCGGGTGTGACGGCGCGGCGCGGCAGGCCGCCTTCGGCCAGCAGCTTGCTCACTTCGCCTGCGTGGTCGAAGCCGGCCTTGTCGCGGTAGATGTGCAGGATGCCCTGCTTCTTCAGGTCGAAGTCGATGCCCTCGGCTTCGGCCCAGCCGAACAGGTGCTCGCGCGCGGCGATCGCCAGCTTCGCGGTGGCGATGGTGTTCTGGCGGTACTTGGGAATGGCGGCGGCGAACTCGGCGAACCAGGACAGCTTGTGCCAGCTGGGCTTGGGGTTGACCAGCAGCGGCGCGTCGGCCTTGAGCATCCACTTGATGCCCTTGAGCAGGGTGGACGGGTGGGTCCAGGTTTCGGCGTTGGAGGCCGACAGCTGGCCGCCGTTGGCGTGGCTGGTTTCCATGCCCGCGTAACGGTGCTGTTCGATCAGGGTGACCTGGTGGCCTTCGCGGGACAGGGCGTACGCGCTGGTGACGCCGGTGATGCCGCCGCCGATGACGATGAGGTGTGCCATGGGAATCTCTCTTTCGAAGCCGTCAAACAGGGGTGGACACGACCCGCACACCGTGTGCGGACCATGACCCCCTCTGTTTGTGACCTGAGAGATTCACCCGTCCTGTGGGGACTGGCTTGCTCCTGCGGTGGGCCGGGGGACGAATCCCGGCCACTCTTCAGAGTGTGGCGCCGCGATGGGCGCTGAAGGTCGAACGGTCCTTTTGCCTGAGAGTTTCCGGGGCGGTTGCTCCTTCGGCGCCGGCCCGCTTGAAGGCGGCCGGTCTCTCCCGATCGACGGTGCTGATGCTATGTGACGGACAGGCACTGATGGCCCCTTCAGGCGGGCCAAGTCCGTGGCATCACTGTGGTGCTTGCGCCTGCAGGTTGATGCTCTTGGCAATGGCGCGGTAGCGGTCGATCTCCTGCCTGTAGAGGTTGGCCAGGTCGGCCGGGCTGCGGGCTGGCGACAGGTAGTTGCCGGACGTTTCCAGTGCCTTGCGGACTTCCGGGTTTTGAGCGGCCGCCAGGAAAGCCTGGTTCAGGCGCTGAACGACCGCATCGGGGGTGTCCTTGTGAACCTGGATACCCGCCCAGATGTCAAACTGCATGGCATCCATGCCAGGCATCGCGGCCAGGGCCGGGTAATTGCTGAACAGGGGATGCGGTTGCTTGGCGGTGACGGCCAGCCCGCGGATCTTGCCGTCGGCGATGGTCTGCATCACCGAGCCGGCCATGGGCAGGAAGGCCATGTCGATCTGGCCGCCCATCAGGTCGGTCAGCAGCGGTGCAATGCCGCGGTACGGGATGTGCGTGAGCGGCACCTTGGCCTGCTGGGAGAACTTCTCGCCGATGATGTGATAAAGCGAGCCGTTGCCGACGCTGCCGTAGCTCAGCGGGCGGTTGGCCGCGCTCTTGGCCTGCGCGATCAGCTCGGCCACGTTGTTGACGCCCAGGTTGGCGCGCACGGCCAGGATGGTGCTGGTCGAGGCCACGTGGGCCACCAGCTTCACGTCCTCCGCCTTGTAGCGCACGCCCTGGATGGCCATCGGCGCGAGGATCAGTTCCATCGGGGAGCCCATGATCAGGGTGTGACCGTCGGCCGGTGCCGACAGCGCGCGCGAAACACCGATGGTGCCGCTGCCGCCGCCCACGTTTTCCACGATCAGGCTCTGGCCCAGGTTCTGTCCTGCGGCCGGCTGCAGCTGGCGCGCGAAGAAGTCCGACGGGCCGCCGGCCGGGTAGGGCACGACGAGGCTGACGGGCTTGGACGGGTAGGTCTGGGCGTGGGCCAGGCCGGCGTTGCCGGCGGCCAGCAGGCCGACGAGGGGCAGGGCAGCGCCTGCGACAAGGGCCTGGATGCGGAAGCGTGCGTTCATGGTTGTCTCCTTCGGGGGTGGGTTCAGGGGTGGGTGGGGGAAAGCAGCTCGTTGACCAGCGCGATCCAGTAGGCCGCGCCGGGGGCGATGTTGTGGTCGTTGAAGTCGTAGGCCGGGTTGTGGACCATGCAGGCGCCGGGCTCGCCGTCGGCGCCGTTGCCGATGAACAGGTAGCAGCCGGGCACGCGTTCGAGCATGAAGGCGAAGTCTTCGCTGCCGGTGAGCATCGGGCCCTGGGGGTTGATCTGATCGGCCGGGAAATGCTGGCGTGCCACGGCCAGGGCGCGGGCGGTCTGTTGGGCGTCGTTCACCAGCACGGCGTAGCCGGGGCGCCAGGCGATCTCGGCGCGCACCCCGAAGCTTTGTGCCTGCAGGTCGATCAGCGCCTTGATGCGGCGCTCCATGTCGCGCCGCACCTGCGGGTCCAGCGCGCGCAGGCTGATCTCCAGCCGGGCGCTGGCCGGGATCACGTTGTTGGCTTCGCCCGCGTGCAACGCACCCACGGTCACCACGGCCGGCTGCATCGGGTCCACATTGCGCGAGACGATGGTCTGCAGCGCCATCACGATGGACGCAGCCGCCACCAGCGGGTCGGCGGACTTGTGCGGCATTGCACCGTGGCCGCCCACGCCGTGCAGCGTGACGGTGGCGTAGTCCGACGAGGCCATGGTCGGTCCGCTGCGGAACACCAGCTGCCCCTGCGGGTAACCGGGCATGTTGTGCATGGCGAAGATGGCGTCGCAGGGGAAGCGGTCGAACAGGCCGTCTTCCATCATCTTGAGCGCGCCACCGCCGCCTTCTTCGGCGGGCTGGAAGATCAGGTTGAGCGTGCCGTCAAAGCGGCCGTGCTGGGCGAGGTGGTGGGCCGCGGCCAGCAGCATGGCGGTGTGGCCATCGTGGCCGCAGGCGTGCATCACGCCGTGGGTGCAGCTGGCCCAGGCCGCGCCCGTGGCCTCGGCGATCGGCAGCGCGTCCATGTCGGCGCGCAGGCCGAGGGTGCGGCCCGAGTGGCCGCGCTTCAGTTGCCCGACGACGCCGGTGCCGCCCAGGCCGGTCGTGACCTGGTATCCCCAGGCGCCCAGCTGCGCCGCCACCAGGGCGGCGGTGCGGCGCTCGCTGAAGGCGAGTTCGGGGTGGCGGTGGATGTCGCGGCGGACGGCGATGAACTGTTCGACGGCGGCATCACTGAGGCGATCCATGCAAAACGCTCCTGAAACATGAACTTTGTTGCATGTTAGGAAGGGTCTGAATTAAAGTCCAATGCATTGATATGCAACGATCCATGAGTTCTGTTGGAGATTCGGGATGACCCTTGTGCAGCTGAGGCACTTTGTGGTGCTGGCCGATCTGGCCTCGTTCGTGCAGGCTTCCAAGGCCCTCTACGTGACCCAGCCGGCGCTCACGCGCAGCATCCAGGCGCTGGAAGACGAGCTGGGCGGACGCCTGTTCGACCGGCTGGGCCGGCGCATCGCGCTCACCCCGTTTGGCAGCGAGGCGCTGCAGCGTGCGCGCCGCCTGGTGGCCGACGCCGAGGCGCTCAAACAGACCGGCAAAGGACTGCATGCGGGGCTGATCGGCAGCCTGCGCATCGGCCTGAGTTCGGGCCCCGGTGCGCTGCTGTCCACGCCGCTGATGCTGCACATGGCCCAGCACCACCCGAGGCTTCATCTGCAGATCTCGCGCGGCAACACGGCGGTGCTGATCGACGAGCTGCGCGAGCAGCATCTGGACGCGGCGGTGGTGGATGTGCGTTCGGTGCGCCCCGCCGCCGACCTGCAGGTGGCGCAGGCCTTCGAGTTGCCAGCCGGTTTCCTGGTACGGCCCGGCCACCCGCTGAAGCAGACCGGCCGGCCGGTGACGATCGACGAGGTGCTGGCCCATCCGGTGGCGTCCACGCCGCTGAGCGACGAGGTGGCGCGCATCCTGATCGGCCGCTACGGCCCGCAGGCCAACCCCGACGACATGGTGACCCTGCGCAGCGACGAGACGCTGAACATCGTCGAGGTGGCCCGCCACAGCGATGCCGTCGTGCTGACCGCCCACGCGGCGGCCGAGGGGCTGGTGCCGCTGGACATGGCGCCCCCGCTGGCCGCGACCGCACGTTTCGGCCTGGTCACGCTGGCGCAGCGGCAGGAGGCGCCGGCGCTGCGCATCCTGCGCGAATGGCTGGCCCGCTGGGTGGTCCAGAATGGGGCCGCATGAAACTCACGACTTTGCTGATCGCGATCGAGGTGGGCGGCACGGTGGCCTTTGCCATGTCCGGGCTGATCGAGGCCATGCGCAAGCGCATGGACGTGGTGGGTGTGTTCTCGGTGGCCTTTGTCAGTGCGTTCGGCGGCGGCACGGTGCGCGACATCCTGCTGGACCGGCGACCCTTGTTCTGGGTCGAGCACGAGGCCTACCTCTGGCTGGTGTTCGCGATGGTGATTTCCGCGCCCTGGTGGCTGCGGGCCGCGCTCAAGGACGCGGGCGCGCGGCTGATGGAATGGGCCGACGCCTTTGGCCTCGGGCTGTTTGCGATTTCGGGCACCAGCATCGCCCTGGGCGCCGGCATGTCGCCCGGCGTGAGCGTGCTGATGGGCGCCACCACCGCCATCGTCGGCGGCGTGGCGCGCGACGTGCTGTGCAACGAAGTGCCCAAGGTCTATCAGGACCACCGGCCCTACGCGCTGTGTGCGGTGGCGGGCAGCGTGAGCTTTCTGGGTCTGGCGGCGCTGGGTCTGGGCTCGGAGCTGGCCAGCCTGGCCGGTATCGCCGTGGCGACCGGCAGCCGACTGCTGGCGGTGGCCTTCGACTGGCAGCTGCCCGGCTGGCGCCTGCCGCAGAAATGAACAACGCCGGTGAGGGCGAGCCCCCACCGGTGCTGGTTCTCGGGAGGCCTGACGATCAGGCCAGTTCGCTCACCGGCACGCAGCTGCAGAACAGGTTGCGGTCGCCGTAGACGTTGTCCACGCGGCCCACCGACGGCCAGTACTTGGTGTTGACCGCATGGCCGGCCGCCACGGCGGCGACTTCGCGCGGGTAGGGGTGGGGCCACTCGCTCTTGAGCACGCTGGCCGCGGTGTGCGGCGCGTTCTTCAGCGGGTTGTCGTCCTGCGGCCATTCGCCCTTCTCGATGCGGCGGATCTCTTCGCGGATCGCGATCATGGCATCGATGAAGCGGTCCAGCTCCTCGCGCGTCTCGCTCTCGGTCGGTTCGACCATCAGCGTGTTGGCCACCGGGAAGGACAGGGTGGGCGCATGGAAACCGTAGTCCATCAGGCGCTTGGCCACGTCCTCGGCCATCACGCCGCAGGTCTCCTTGAAGCCGCGCAGGTCCAGGATGCACTCGTGCGCCACATGGCCGTTGGCCGAGGCGTACAGCGTGGGGTAGTGGTCGGCCAGGCGCTTGCTGATGTAGTTGGCCGACAGGATAGCGGCTTCGGTCGCGTGCTTGAGGCCGTCGGCGCCCATCATGCGGATGTACATCCAGCTGATCGGCAGCACGGCGGCGTTGCCCAGCGGCGCCGAACTGACAGCCCCCACGCTCCCCACTTCGTGTGGTTCGCTGCCCCCCGAGGGGGTGCCGCCTTGCTGGGGGCGGCCCGGCGCTGCGGCGTAGGCGCCTTGTCGCGAAGCTGTGGCATGACCCGGCAGGAAGGGCACGAGGTCTTCCACGACGCAGACCGGGCCGACGCCCGGGCCGCCACCGCCGTGCGGGATGCAGAAGGTCTTGTGCAGGTTCAGGTGGCTCACGTCGCCGCCGAACTCGCCCGGCGCGGCCACGCCGACCAGCGCGTTCATGTTGGCGCCGTCCACGTACACGCGGCCGCCGTGCTGGTGCACCAGGGCGCAGAGTTCCTTGACGGTGGTCTCGAACACGCCGTGTGTGCTGGGGTAGGTGATCATCACCGCGGCCAGGTTCGCGCTGTGCTGCTCGCACTTGGCCTTCAGGTCGGCCATGTCCACGTTGCCGTTCTCGTCGCACTTGGTCACCACCACGGTCATGCCCACCATCTGCGCCGAAGCAGGGTTGGTGCCGTGGGCGGACGACGGGATCAGGCAGATGTTGCGATGGCCTTCTCCGCGCGAGGCGTGGTAGCCCTGGATGGCCAGCAGGCCGGCGTATTCGCCCTGCGAGCCCGCGTTGGGCTGCAGGCTGATGCCGGCGTAGCCCGTGGCCTGGCACAGCCAGGCGCGCAGCTGTTCGTCCAGCTCCTTGTAGCCTTGCAGCTGGTCGGCCGGGGCGAAGGGGTGCACACCCGCAAACTCCGGCCAGGTGATGGGGATCATCTCGCTGGTCGCATTGAGCTTCATGGTGCAGGAACCCAGCGGGATCATGCTGCGGTCCAGCGCCAGGTCCTTGTCGGACAGGCTGCGGATGTAGCGCAGCATGCCGGTCTCGGAGTGGTGGCTGTCGAACACCGGGTGCGTCATGTAGGCGCTGGTGCGGCGCAGCTCGGCCGGGATCAGCGGCTCCACGCCCTTTTCGAAAGCGTCGAACGAGGGCAGGGCCTGGCCGTCGGCCGCAAACGCCGACCAGAGCAGGGCGATGTCTTCGCGGGTGGTGGTTTCGTCCAGCGACATGCTGACGAACTGGCCCCAGGACAGGCGCAGGTTCGCGCCTTTGGTCAGCGCCCTGGACACGATGGCCTGGGCCTGGGCAGCGTCGGTCGCCTTGACGGTCAACGTGTCGAAGGCCGACTCGCTGGTCAGCGTGTGGCCCAGCTGCTGCAGGCCGGCGGCGAGCACAGCGGTGTAGGCGGCCACGCGCTGGGCGATGCGCTTGAGGCCCTGCGGGCCGTGGTAGACGGCGTACATGCTGGCCACGACGGCCGGAAGCACCTGCGCCGTGCAGATGTTGGACGTGGCCTTCTCGCGGCGGATGTGCTGTTCGCGCGTCTGCAGCGCCAGCCGGTAGGCCGGGTTGCCGTGGGTGTCCACGCTCACGCCGACCAGGCGGCCGGGCAGCGAACGCTTGTATTCGTCGCGGCAGGCCATGTAGGCGGCGTGCGGGCCGCCCGCGCCCATGGGCATGCCGAAGCGCTGCGTGGTACCGACCACGATGTCGGCATCGAATTCGCCGGGGGGCACCAGCAGGGTCAGGGCCAGCAGGTCGGCCGCCACGATGAAGGCGGCCTGCTTGGCGTGCACCGTTTGCACGTCGGCGCGCAGGTCGTCGATGCGGCCGCTGGTGGACGGGTACTGCGCCAGCACGGCGAAGTAGTCGTCGCCCTTCAGCGCTTCGGCCCACTCGGTGGCCGAGTTCGCCAGCTTCACGGTCAGGCCCAGCGGTTTCGCGCGGGTCTGGATGACCTCGATGGTCTGCGGGTGCGCGTCGCCGGCCACCACGATGGTGTTGCCCTTGGCCTTCACCGAGCGCTTGGCCAGGGTCATGGCCTCGGCGGCGGCGGTGGCCTCGTCGAGCATGGAGGCATTGGCGATCGCCATGCCGGTGAGGTCGGTCACCATGGTCTGGAAGTTGACCAGTGCCTCCATGCGACCCTGCGAAATTTCGGCCTGGTAGGGCGTGTAGGCGGTGTACCAGGCGGGGTTTTCGAGGATGTTGCGCAGGATGACGCCCGGCGTGTGCGTGCCGTAGTAGCCCTGGCCAATGAAGCTTTTGAAGACCTTGTTCTTCGAGGCGATGGCCTTGAGCTCGGCCAGCGCCGCCGCCTCGGTGACCGCAGGCGGCAGGTTCATGCCGGCGCTGCGCGCGATGCTGCGCGGCACGATGGAGTCGATCAGGGCGCGGCGCGAGGCCTCGCCGATGACCGACAGCATGTGGGTTTCATCGGCTTCGCTGATGCCGATGTGGCGGGCGATGAACTCGCTGGCGTTTTCGAGTTCACCCAGGGGTTTGACGGACGGCATCAGCATCACAGATCTTTCGTGGGGCGGGTAATGACGAGGTTGACTTGTCGAGGGCTTGGTATGCAGGCAACCAGCCCGGTTCTTCCTGGAGGTTGCGCAGCCAACGTTGCACATGAGGGAAAGGCATCAGTGAAATCCTGGCCTCCTCGGACCAGAACAGGTAGCTGGCGCAACTGATGTCGGCGATGGTGAGGCCGGATGGCAGCAGAAACGGTTGCTGCGAAAGGTGTGAGTCCAGTGTTTCCAGATCGGCCTGGGCGCGTGCAGCCAGGTAGGACAGAACCTCTGGTGGTTGTGGCACGTAGCGGTGGGCGAATCGAAGATTGGGGACGCTGAAATTGATGCGGTTGGGCTCCCAGAACAACCACTCCAGCACCCGCGGCCACTCATGCGGTTCACCGCAGAAGCGCTGAAACTTTTGAGCCAGATGGATGAGGATGGCATTGGACTGGCACCAGGATCGCCCCTCGTCCACCAAAACAGGCACCTCGCCGTACGTGCTGGCCTTCTGAAACGACTCAGATCGGGCCGCCCGGGGCAGGTTGATGTCGACCCATTCGTAGCGGTGCGTCAGTCCTGCCATCAAGAGAAACAGGCGCACCTTGTAGGCATGGCCCGAGTCGTGATGTCCGTAGAGCAGCACGGCGATTCGATTTCAGGCGCTGGCCGAGAAAGCGGCGTAGGCGGTGGCGTCCAGCAGGGCGTCGACTTGAGACGTGTCACTGAGCTTGACCTTGAAGAACCAGCCGGCGCCCAGTGGATCGCTGTTGGCCAGCGAGGGGTCGTCGCGCAGGGCTTCGTTGACTTCGGTGATCTCGCCGCTGACCGGCATGTACACGTCGGCCGCGGCCTTGACGGACTCGACCACACCGGCCACGTCCTTCTGGGCAAAGGTCTTGCCCACTTCGGGCAGGTCGACGAACACCACGTCGCCCAGCGCGTCCTGCGCGTGGTGGGTGATGCCGACGGTGGCGATGCCGCCTTCAACGGTGATCCATTCGTGGTCTTCGGTGTACTTGGTGGTCATGGTGAAACGCTCCTTGGGTTGGCGGTGGTTGAGTGTTCGATGACAGATGACTTTGCCTGCGGCATGCATGACGGCGCTTCGCGCCATGACGTGGCGTGAGCACGCACGCTGTCATTTGTCATTCCGGCCGTGAAACGGCGAGGGTCATCGTTCATCCTCGGAAATAGCGGTTCGGGACAAAGGGCAGGGGTGCGACCTCCATCGGCACGGCCTTGCCGCGCACGATGGCGTTCACGCGCGATCCGGCGGTGGCGAATTCGGGGCTGACATAGCCCATGGCGACCGGCTTGTCGGCGCTGGGGCCGAGCAGGCCGCTGGTGACCTCGCCGATCTTCGCGCCGTCCAGGCTCTGCAGCTCGACGTGCTCGCGCACCGGCACACGCTCCAGCGCCACGAGACCCACGCGTTTGCGGGTCAGGGGCCGGGTGCCGTCCAGCTGGGCCAGCACCATGTCGGCGCCGGGGAAACCACCCGCACGTTCGCCGCCGGTGCGGCGCACCTTCTGCATGGCCCAGTTCAGCGCGGCCTCGACCGGCGTGGTGGTGGTGTCGAGGTCGTTGCCATACAGGCACAGGCCGGCTTCCAGGCGCAGCGAGTTGCGCGCACCCAGGCCGATGGGCTTGACCTCGGGTTGCGCCAGCAGGGCACGGGCAAAGGCCTCGGCGCTGGCGGCGGGCAGGGAGATCTCGAAGCCGTCTTCGCCGGTGTAACCGCTGCGCGTGACGTACAGGTCGGCCCCTTTCCAGGTGGCGGCCATGCCGGTCATGAACACCAGCTGGTCCACACCCGGCAGCAGCCGCACCAGCGCGGTCACGGCCTGCGGACCCTGCAGGGCCAGCAGGGCGCGGTCGAACTGCGGTGTGACCATGCAGCGACCGCCGATGCGGGCCTGGATGTGGGCCAGGTCACCGTGTTTGCAGGCGCCATTGACGATCACAAAAATGTTGTCGCTGCGGTTGACGAACATCAGGTCGTCGATGATGCCGCCCTGGTCGTTGAGCAGCAGGCCGTAGCGCTGCTTGTGCATGCCCAGGCCGATCACGTCCACCGGCATCAGCGATTCGAAGGCAGAGGCGGCGTCGGGGCCGGACAGCGTGAGCTGGCCCATGTGCGAAACGTCGAACAGGCCGGCGGCGTTGCGGGTGTGGTGGTGCTCGGCCATCAGGCCGGCGGGGTACTGCACCGGCATGCTGTAGCCGGCAAAGGGCACCATGCGCGCGCCCAGTTCGATGTGCAGGGCGTTGAGCGGGGTCTGGAGCAGGGCGGTGGGTTCGGACACGGACGGATTCGGGGTTGGGGGCAGAGGCTGTGGCGCGGTGCCACGGCGACAACACGGTGCATCCGTGCGCTGCCCCCCTGTCCGCTTTACCTGAGAGATTCGCGCGGGCGATGCCGCACTTGCTCCTTCGGTGGACGACCGCTCGGGCCGCCTCTCTCCAGTGGGGGACACCGCCGGTGAAAGCGGTGGTTGCCAGTCCTTTTGCCTGAGCGTTCAGGACCGTTGCCGGTCGCCTGCGCCTTCGGCGGCTCCACGGGGGAGCACTCTCCTGACGTGGGCGCGAGTTTACCGGATAAGGGTTCCGGCGGGTATCTTCAGGCCGCCCGTTCAAGCAGTTCCGTGGGCAGCAGCTTGGACAGCCGTTCGCTGATGCCATCGGCCCGCTCGGCGCCCGCCAGTGCCTCGACATCGGCGATGAGTGCACGACCGACCGCCAGCATCGCCTGCGGGTCGCGCGCCTCGCGCAGCGCATCGCGGTAGCGGGCCGCCAATGCCTTGTCCCGGGGCGCGAACAGGCGCTCGCTGAGGTCGAACAGGAACATGCGGGCCGAAGCCAGCGAACGGCCGCCGTGAAAGCCTTCGCCGTGCAGCGGGATCGCGGCCGGCGCCGTGCTGGGCAGCCGTGTCTCGCTTGCCGGCGGCTGCGCGCTGCCGCGGCCACTGCTGCGGCGCTCCAGATAGCCGCGGGCGATCAGCCCCTCCAGCAGGCGCCGCCCGTCGCCGCTGAACAGTTCGGCCATCTGTGCTTCGGTCTGTGACCCATCGGCCAGCAACAGCAGGGCCCGTTCACGCTGCCCCAGCGAACGGTGGCCGGGCCGCAGTTCCAGTCGGCCCTTTTCGGTTTTCACCAGCATCGTGCACTCCCAGTACGAGTGCGCGACTGTGCTGCCGTCAGATGTCAGCCGTGTGAAAACCGCTCGGGCTGGACCTCAGGTGCTCAGAAAGTTGTAGCAATTGCCAGTGCTGTCCCACACCACCGTGCGCTGCGCCCGGTGCGCGCAGGCTTCGATCCGGCGCGCATTGGGCTCGTCGGTCTGTGCCACCCACTGCTGCGCCTGTTCCCGGGTGCGACCGAACTGCACGTGGCGGGCGGTCAGCCGTTGCCGTCGCAAGTCCGCGTCGACCTGCAGGTACCAGACTTCGTCCAGCAACCCGGCCACGGGCGCCCAGGCCGGTTCGTCGTCCAGCAGCAGGTAATTGCCTTCGGTGATGACCAGTGGCGTCTTGGCGAACACGGGAAGGGCGCCGGCCACCGGCTCTTCGATTTCGCGCCGGAAATCGGGCGCGTAGACGGTTTCGTGGGCGGTTTGGTCGCGCAGGCGCCGCAGCAGGACCGCGTAGCCGGCCACGTCAAAGGTGTCCGGCGCACCCTTGCGATGCGCGCGACCGAGGCGTTCCAGCTCGGCCTGCGCCAGGTGGTAACCGTCCATGGGAACGGCCTGTGTGCGCTCGCCCAGGGCCTGGGCCATCAAGGCGGCGAGCGTGGATTTGCCGGCCCCGGGCGGGCCGACCACGCCGAGCAACCGGCGCGGGCCGGTCGCCAGGGCGTTCAGGCGCTGGACCAGCTCAGGATGCAGCGAAGGCCGCATCACATGCCGGCGTAGTTGGGTCCGCCGCCGCCTTCGGGCGTGACCCAGACGATGTTCTGCGTCGGGTCCTTGATGTCGCAGGTCTTGCAGTGCACGCAGTTCTGCGCGTTGATCACCAGCTGGTCCGTGCCGTCCTTCTCGACGAACTCGTAGACGCCGGCCGGGCAATAGCGGCTCTCGGGGCCGGCGTACTTGGCCAGGTTGATCATCACCGGCACGCTGGCATCCTTGAGCGTCAGGTGCGCCGGCTGCTGCTCTTCGTGGTTGGTGTTGGACACGAACACGCTGGAGAGCCGGTCGAAGGTGATCACGCCATCCGGCTTCGGGTAGGCGATCTTGGGCATCTCCGCTGCGGGACGCAGCTTGGTGTGGTCCTTCGCGGTGTTGTGCAGCGTCCAGGGCGGGTTGCTCACGCCCACCTTGGGCAGGAACCAGTGTTCCACGCCGGTCATGAGCTTGCCCATCAGCGGGCTCTTCTTGAACCAGTTCTTGAAGTTGCGGTAGGTCCAGAGCTCCTCGTGCAGCCAGCTGGCCTTGAAGCCGGTCTCGAAGGCGGTGAGTTCATCTCCCTGTCGGCCTGCGGCCACCGCCTCGAACGCGGCCTCGGCGCACAGCATGCCGCTCTTGATGGCCGCGTGGCTGCCCTTGATGCGCGCGGCGTTGAGGAAGCCCGCGTCGCAGCCGACCAGCGCACCACCCGGGAACACCGTCTTGGGCAGGGCCTGCGGCGTGCCGTTGTTCAGCGCACGCGCGCCGTAGCCCAGGCGCTTGCCGCCTTCGATGTGGGCCTTGATGCTCGGGTGGGTCTTCCAGCGCTGCATCTCCTCGAACGGAGAGAGCCAGGGGTTCTGGTAGTCCAGACCGATCACATAACCCAGCGTGACCTTGTTGCCTTCGAGGTGGTAGAGGAAGCCGCCACCGAAGGCGTCATCGCCCAGCGGCCAGCCGGCGGTGTGCACCACCAGACCGGGCTTGGCCTTCTCGGCCGGCACTTCCCACAGTTCCTTGATGCCGATGGCGAAGGTCTGGGCGTCCTTGCCGGCGTCCAGCTGGTACTTGGCGATCAGCTGCTTGCCCAGGTGGCCGCGCGCGCCTTCGGCAAACACGGTGTACTTGGCGTGCAGTTCCATGCCGATCTGGAAGCTGTCCATGGGCTCGCCGTCTTTGCCCACGCCCTGGTTGCCGGTGGCCACACCCTTGACAGCACCCTTGTCGTCGTAGAGCACCTCGGCGGCGGTGAAGCCGGGAAAGATCTCCACGCCCAGGGCCTCGGCCTGTTCGCCCAGCCACTTGGTGACCGCACCCAGGCTGATGACGTAGCAGCCGTGGTTGTCGAAGTTGCGCGGCATCAGCCAGTCGGGCGTGCGGGTGGCGCCGGTCTCGGACAGCACCAGCAGGTCGTCACCGGTCACGGGCTGGTTCAGCGGCGCGCCCAGTTCCTTCCAGTTCGGGAACAGTTCGGTGATGGCCTTGGGGTCCATGACGGCGCCCGAGAGGATGTGAGCGCCGGGCTCCGAGCCCTTCTCCAGCACGCAGACGCTGAACTCGCCGCCCTTCTCGGCCGCCAGCTGCTTGAGGCGGATGGCGGTGGACAGTCCGGCGGGACCACCACCGACGATCACCACGTCGTATTCCATCGCTTCGCGCGGGCCGTAATGGGCAAGGATTTCTTCTGGGGTCATGGGGGGTCTCGCGGATAATGGATACAGAGCCTTCAGCCAAGCAGGATGTCGGCGGCTGGCATCGGGCGGACAGCATTCTATGCTGCGGCGCCAGAAAATCGAACGACCGTGCTTATTTTCGCCTGCCCGGAGATTATCCCGTGACTTACCAGATCGACCTGTCGGGCCGCGTGGCCTTCATCACCGGCGCGTCCGGTGGCCTGGGCGAACAGTTCGCCAAGACCTTGTCCCAAGCCGGCGCGGCCGTGGTGCTGGCCGGCCGCCGCACCGACCGTCTCATGGCCCTGCGCGCCCACATCGAGGCCGAAGGTGGCGACGCCCATGCGGTCGCGCTGGATGTGACCGACACCGCCTCGATCAAGGCCGCCATCGCGCACGCCGAGACCGAGGTCGGCGCCATCGACATCCTGGTGAACAACTCCGGCGTGAGCACCACGCAGCGCCTTCAGGAAGTGACCGAAGATGACTACGACTTCGTCTTCAACACCAACACCCGCGGGGCCTTTTTCGTCGCGCAGGAAGTGGCCAAGCGCATGATCGCGCGGGCCAAGGGCGCAGCGCCGGGCACTTACGTGGGCGGGCGCATCATCAACATCGCCTCCATGGCTGGGCTCAAGGTCCTGCCGCAGATCGGCGTGTACTGCATGAGCAAGGCCGCCGTGGTGCACATGACCAAGGCCATGGCGGTGGAATGGGGTCGCTTCGGCATCAACGTCAACGCCATCTGCCCCGGCTACATCGACACCGGGATCAACCACCACCACTGGCAGACCGAGCAGGGTCAGAAACTCATCCACATGCTGCCGCGCAAACGCGTGGGCCAACCGGCCGACCTGGATGCCGTGCTCGTCATGCTGGCCAGCAACGAGAGCCACTTCGTCAACGGGGCCGTGATCGCAGCCGATGATGGTTTCAGTGTCTGACCGCGCGCTGGGTGGTCTGCCGCCGGGCATGGCCATCGGCATCGCCGCCGGTCTGGGGGCCGGTGCGTTCTGGGGCACCACCTTTGTCGCACCGCTGGTGGCGCCGGGGTTCTCCTCGGTGGATTACACCGCGGGCCGCTTCGTCGCCTGCGGGCTGTTCGCGCTGGTGTGGATGATGTGGCAAACGCTGCGATCCGAACCAGGCCAGCGTGCCCGTCTGTGGCCCAACGCGGCGCAGGCGCGTGCCGCACTGTGGCTGAGCGTGCTGGGGTACACCGGGTATTACCTGCTGCTGGTCTATGGCATTGCCGATGCCGGTGCTGCGGTGCCGGCGCTGATCATCGGCACGCTGCCGGTCTGGATGATGTTGCTGGGCAAGCCCGACCACTTGCGCTGGGGCGCGTTGCTGCCGGGACTGGTGCTCACCGCAGCGGGCATGGTGCTGATGATGGATGCGACCTCCCAGGCGGTGAATGCGACCGGTAAGGGGCACTTCTGGCGCGGGGTGCTGTTGGCGGTGGGGGCCATGCTCAGCTGGCTGGCCTTCGGCATGCTCAACGCTCGCTGGATACGCCGCCACCCCGAACTCACCTCCACCGCCTGGGCCAACTGGCTGGGGCTGGCGGCCGGGCTGGGGGGACTGGTGCTCTGGTTCGGCTGGGGCGCTGACTGGAATGAACTGATCGGGCGTCCAGGCTTTTTCATCTTCCTGTTCGTCTGCGTGTTCACCGGCATTGGCTCGGCCTGGATCGCATCGGTGATGTGGAACATCGCCAGCCGCCGCCTGAGCACCAGCCTGGCGGGTCAGCTGGTGGTGAGTGAAACCGTGTTTGCCCTGGTCTATGCCTTCGCCTGGAGCGGCGACTGGCCGGCCACCGCACAGCTGTTGGCCTGTGTGCTGTTCGTGGCGGGGATCCTGGCCTCCATCAAGGCCCATCGATGAAGACCCGCCCCCCGCGACACCGCCTCGCGGGTCGCTGCCCATCGAGGGGGAACGTTGCGCCTTGGGGCGGCCCTGCGGCGAAACGTGTGGAGTACCCGGTGAAACTAGAAATGCCTGCCGACAGAAAGCTCGTTCACGAAATCGTGGTGCCGATCCGCTGGGGCGACATGGACGCCATGGGCCATGTCAACAACACGCTCTACTTCCGCTACATGGAGATCGCCCGGCTGGACTGGTTCTTCGGCATGGGGCTGCCGGCCGATCCAAAGGGAGAGGGCACGGTGATTGTCAACGCCTTCTGCAACTTCATCCGGCAGTTGGAATTCCCGGGCGACGTGCTGGTGCGCACCTACGTGGGCGCCATGGGCCGCACGTCCTTCGACACCTTCCACGAAATGCTGCGCACCGACGACCCGGCCACGGTGTACGCCAACGGCGGTGCCACCGTGGTGTGGGTCGATTTCCCGCAGCAGAAGTCCGTGCCGATGTCGGAGCGCGCCCGTGCGCTGATCGAGGCCGCGGGCGGGCCGCCGCGGCTCACTTGGTTTTGGGCACACGTCCCATCAGATAGAACTCGGGATTGGGTGTCATGCCGCTGAAGCTGGCCATGCGGTTGGACAAGCCGAAGAAAGCGGTGATGGCGGCAATGTCCCAGGCGTCTTCGTCGCTGAAGCCGTGCGCGGCCAGGGCCGCGAAGTCGGCGTCCTCGATCTCGTGCGAAGCCAGGCAGACCTTCATCGCAAAGTCGAGCATGGCCCGCTGGCGAGGCGAAATGCCGGCCTTGCGGTGATTGACCGCCACCTGGTCGGCCACCAGCGGCTTTTTCTCGTAGATCCGCAGGATCGCACCGTGGGCCACCACGCAGTACAGGCAGTGGTTGGCCGCGCTGGTGGCGGTCACGATCATTTCCCTATCGCCCTTGCTCAGGCCCGAGGTGCGTCCCACCGTTTCGGGTGTCATCAGCGCATCGTGGTACGCGAAGAAGGCGCGCCACTCGGCAGGCCGACGGGCCAGTGCCAGAAACACATTGGGCACGAAGCCGGCCTTCTCCTGCACCTCCAGGATCTTGGCCTTGAGGTCGTCCGGCAGGGTGTTCAGGTCGGGCAGGGGATAGCGTTCGCTCATGGCTGGGGTCTCCGGTCGGGTTCTGGGAAAACGCACAGCTTATCCTTGTCGCATTCCTGCAGAACGAACCCAGAGGAACATCCCATGCAAGACGAACAGTACGAGCGAGGACTCGCCACACGCCGGCAGGTGATGGGCGACGCCTTCGTGGACCGTGCGCTGGCCGGTACCACACCCTTCACGCAGCCCATCCAGGACCACATATCGCGCGCCGCCTGGGGCGATGTCTGGCAGCGGTCGGGCCTGGACCGCAAGACGCGCAGCCTGGTCACCGTGGCCATGCTGACCGCCTTGGGCAAACAGAACGAACTCAAGGGCCATGTGCGCGGTGCGATGAACAACGGCGCCACGGTCGAGGAGATCCAGGAGGTGCTGCTGCATGCGGCCATCTACTGCGGGGTACCGGCCTCGGTCGAGGCCTTCCGCACCGCTTCCGAGGTGGTGGGCGCCCAGCCCGGCTGATGGCTCAGCCGGCCAGCAGCCGGTGCACCAAGTCGGGCGTGTTGTGCGCCTGGTACTTGCGCATCAGCCGCGCGCGGTGGATTTCGACCGTGCGGTGGCTGATGCCCAGCTGCTTGCCGATCGCCTTGCTGGTCAGACCGTCCATCAGGCAGGCGGCCACCTCGCGTTCGCGCGGCGTCAGTGCGGCGCCCATCGGCCGTCGTGCACTCAGGTCTTCAAAGCTCCAGATGCCTGCAGCGTGCGGGTCGGACGGGTCCAGCGCGCGCCCGGTCACGTGGCACCAGAAGGTCTCGCCCTTGAGGCGGCCATCCACGCGCTGCATGATGCGTTCGTCCGCGTAGGTGCCGCCACGCCCCAGGATCGGTACGATCCGCGCGCCGGTGCGCTCGTACTCATCGGCACTGGGGTAGAGGATGCGGAAACTCTGGCCCACCAGCTGCTCGCGCTCGGCGCCGAACATCTCGCACAGGGCCTGGTTGCAGTCCACCATGGTGCGCTGGCGCGACAGGGCCAGGCCCACCGGGGCGAGGTGGAAAGCGAGTCGGTAGTCGATGCGCCCCTGGGCGGCATGCGGGTTGTCCATTAGGTCGAACTACGTATGTGGATACGTAGTATCGTAAGCGCATCCCTGTTGTTC
>CAYRWN010000005.1:0-85284 GCA_964428045.1 uncultured Hydrogenophaga sp.
CCTCGATCATGCATGCCTCGCGTCACTTCTGGACTTGTTCAGCGTAGCCTTAGGCCGGCGCCCCGACAACGAACTGACAGACGCCAGAGCGTCCCGGGTTGACACGGGAGCGCCAAAGGAGGAGCATGTTGCCGCATGGGTACCGCTGAGTACCAAATCTGGAAATACCCATGTCAGAACTGATCGTTCGGCGCCTGCTGATCAACCTGGAGCAACCGGTGGCCCGACACTGGTGCAATGGCGATGCCTTCCTCACCGCTTGGTTCAATGCGCTGTCGATGAGCTTTCCCATCGGCGAGCAGTTCTTCATCGACTCCGTGCGCCTGGGCCACCAGGCCCTGCCCGCGCCCGAGCAGGAGCGGATGAAGGCGGAAGTCCAGGGGTTTGTGGGGCAGGAAGCCACCCACCGACGCATCCACACCCTGTTCAATCAACAGATCGAGAAGCACGGCCTGGTCAATGCCTGGGAGCCGCGCGCCAGAAAGCGCTTGAAGTACATGGAGGGCAGCGATCCGCGTCACGGACTGGCCATCACCGCCGCCAACGAACACTTCACCGCTTTGTTTGCCGAATGGATGCTGGCGCATCCCAACCTGCTCGACGGCTGCGAACCGCGCCTCAAGGCCCTGTGGCTCTGGCACAGCGCCGAAGAGGCCGAACACAAGAACACCGCGTTTGACCTGTACCAGGCGCTCGGCGGTAGCCATGCGTGGCGGGTGAAGTGGATGCGCCGCGTGACCGTGTTCTTCCTGACCGACACCCTGCGCCAGACCGTGGACAACCTGCGCCGCGACGGCAGCCTGTGGCGCTGGAGCACCTGGCGCAGCGCCTGGCGCCACCTGCTGGGGCCCGGCGGCCTGCTGAGCAGCAGCGCCCGGCCCTGGCGTGCGTATTTCAGGCCCGACTTCCATCCCAGCGAGCAGCACAGCGATCTCTCCCGCCAGTGGCTCAGCGAGAACGCCGGCCTCTACACCCGCGTCGGCGCTTGAACATCGACAGCGCCCGGGGCAGGCCCAGGCAGGCCAACCCCGGTCCGCCGCATGGGCACCCGGGGCGTGGGCCGCACGCCCGCTGCGCTCCCCGATAATCCGCCCATGTCCGAACGCGTCATCCCCCTGATCGACCAAGGCCTGCGCTCGCTGACCGCCAGGGTCCCGGCCCAGGCCATCCCCGCCACAGGGTTGCTGGGCGACGCCCTGGGCCGCCCGCTGCGCGACCTGCGCATCAGCGTCACCGACCGCTGCAACTTCCGCTGCAGCTACTGCATGCCCAAGGAGATCTTCGACAAGGACTACGCATACCTGCCGCACAGCGCCCTGCTCTCGTTCGAAGAAATCACCCGCGTGGCCCGCGTTTTCGTGGCGCACGGCGTGCAGAAGATCCGGCTGACCGGTGGTGAACCGCTGTTGCGCAAGAACATCGAGATCCTGATCGAGCAGCTCGCGGCGTTGCGCACCCCCGAAGGCCGGCGGCTGGACATCACCCTCACCACCAACGGCTCGCTGCTCGAACGCAAGGCCGCCAGCCTCAAGGCCGCCGGCCTGCAGCGCGTGACCGTCAGCCTGGACGGCCTGGACGACACCATCTTCCGCGCCATGAACGACGTGGACTTTCCGGTGGCCGATGTGCTGCGCGGCATCGAGGCCGCACAGGCGGCGGGCCTGGGCCCGATCAAGGTCAACATGGTGGTCAAGCGCGGCACCAATCACGATCAGATCCTGCCCATGGCGCGGCACTTCCAGGGCAGCGGCATCGTGCTGCGCTTTATCGAATACATGGACGTGGGCGCCACCAACGGCTGGCGCATGGACGAGGTGATGCCCAGCGCCGAGGTGTTGCAGCGCATCCACACACAACTGCCGCTGGTGCAGCTGGAGCCGTCGGCCCCCGGCGAGACGGCCGAACGCTGGGGTTATGCCGACGGCTCGGGCGAGATCGGCGTCATCAGCAGCGTGACGCAGGCCTTCTGCGGCGACTGCAACCGCGCCCGCCTGTCCACCGAAGGCCAGCTCTACCTCTGCCTGTTCGCCACCCACGGGCACGACCTGCGCCACCTCATCCGCGGCAGCGCGAGCGATGCAGAACTGGCCAGTGCCATCGGCGCCATCTGGCAGGGCCGCGACGACCGCTATTCGCAGCTGCGCGCTTCCATGCCGGCCGACATCTCCACCGGTGGCCGGCGCATCGAGATGAGTTACATCGGCGGGTGAATGAGGCACCCCTGCGCCGCTTTGCGGCTCCCCCGTCCGGGGGCCACACCAGCAGCCTAGCGAAGCCAGTTCTGCCGTGTGCGCTTGGCAAGACACAGCTTTCAACGAGGCCATACTTGATTCTTCCTTCTCAAATCACCGCCCTCGTCCTGGCTGGCGGCCGCGGCTCCCGCATGGGCGGCATCGACAAAGGTCAGCAGAAATTCCGCGGCACGCCCATGGCGCTGAACGCCCTGCTGCGGCTGCAGATGCAGGAAGGCGGTCTGGTGGGCGAGCTGATGGTCAACGCCAACCGCAACCTGGCCGCCTACGAAGCCTTCGGCCACCCCGTGTGGCCCGACAGCCTGCCCGACTATGCCGGGCCGCTGGCCGGCTTCCTGACCGGGCTGGCGCACTGCGAAACGCCCTACCTGCTCACCGTGCCCTGCGACACGCCGCTGTTCCCGCTGGACCTGGCGCAGCGCCTGGCCGCCGCCTTCGACGACCCGGCCACCGAAATCGCCATGGTGGCCGCGCGCGACGGTGACAGCGGCGAAGGCAGCCAAAGCGACCTGCGCACCCAGCCCGTGTTCTGCCTGCTGCGCGCCGACCTGCTGCCCAGCCTGATGGCCTTCACCCAGGCCGGCGGTCGCAAGATCGACCGCTGGACCGGCCAGCACCGCACCGTGGTCGTGCCTTTCGACCAGCCGGGTGACGACCCGCAAGCCTTCTTCAACGCCAACACCCTGGCCGAACTGCAGTCGCTCGAAGGCAACTGATCCGGCCTTTTCTTTCCGTCCGCCATGACCACGATCGAACAGATCGCCGCCGCCCTGCAGGGCTACGACCCCAGGGCCCTGCCCGCCGGCCACGTCAACCAGTTCCTCGCCCGCCTCGTCCAGCCCGTCACCGCCACCGAATCGGTGGGCGTGTTCGCCGCCCTCGGCCGCGTGTTGGCCGAAGACGTGGTCTCGCCCATCAGCGTGCCGCCACACGACAACTCGGCCATGGACGGCTTCGCCTTCGACGGCGCCGCCCTGCGCCCTGGCCAGCCGCTGACGCTGCAAGTGGCCGACGGCACGGCCTGGGCCGGCACCGCCTGGGCCGGCACCGCACAGCCCGGCCAGTGCGTGAAGATCATGACCGGCGCCATCATGCCGGTCGGCCTGGACACCGTAGTGCCCGTCGAGTTCGTGAAGGTCGAGGGCGACCAGATCACCATCCCACCCGACGTGCTGCAGCGCGGTGACAACCGCCGCCTGCTGGGCGAAGACCTCATGGCCGGCCAGCCCGCCCTGTGCCGCGGCCAGACCCTGGGCCCCGCCGCGCTCGGCCTGATTGCCAGCCTGGGCCTGCCGCAGGTGAGCGTGGTCCGGCGCCTGAAGGTGGCCTACTTCTCCACCGGTGACGAAATCCTCAGCCTGGGCGAAGCGCCGCGCGAAGGCGCCGTGTACGACAGCAACCGCTACACCGTCTTCGGCCTGCTCACCCGACTGGGCGTGGAGGTGCTGGACATGGGTGTGGTCAGGGACGAACCCGCCGCACTCGAAGCCGCCTTCCGCCAGACCGCACGCGAGGCCGACGCCATCATCACCAGCGGCGGTGTCAGCATGGGCGAGGCCGACCACACCAAGGCCATGATGAAGCAGCTCGGCGACGTCGCCTTCTGGCGCATCGCCATGCGGCCGGGCCGGCCGATGGCCGTGGGGAGGATTGAAGAGAACGGCAAAAGCGCCGTGCTCTTTGGCCTGCCCGGCAACCCGGTGGCCGTGATGGTCACCTACCTCGCCTTTGTGCGCCCCGCCCTGCAACGCATGATGGGCTGCACCGACAACGAACCCGTGCTGCTCAAGGCCCGCAGCGCCGAAGCCCTGCGCAAGAAACCCGGCCGCACCGAATTCCAGCGCGGCATCGTCACCCGCGCGGCCGACGGCACGCTGCACGCCCGCACCACCGGCAACCAGGGCTCGGGCGTGCTGCGTTCCATGGTCGAAGCCAACGGCCTCATCGTGCTGCACCACGGCCAGGGCAACGTGGCCGTGGGCGACGAGGTGGACGTGATGATGTTCGACGGGGTCATCTGAGCGGCTGAGGCCACCGTCCGGACCGCGGAACGGGGCGTGGGCACGCTTGGCATGACCACCGCGCTTGGAAGCCGCTTCAATGCGGGCGCCCGGTGGCCACCCGCCGTGGTGGATCGCCTCTGAAACACGCGCTCCGGCGAGCGCCGCTCGGCGACGCCACGGGCAGGCATGTGCCATGACGCCGTCTATCGCCCTCCCCTAAAAAGGGGATACACCTCGCGACCAATCGGCGTACAACTCGCCCACGGCGCCGGGGTCTGCGCACGCAGACAGCGCCTGTCGAGCGAGGTGATCGTGAACCAACGTTCCGCTTCCAAGACCCAGCGCAAGGCCGTTCGTGCTGCCGCGACTGCCCCGCCGCTTTCGGCCAGCGCCGGCAAGGCCGCCAAGCCAGCCGCCCGGCCGCCATCCCGACCGCCGACCGCCCCGCCGGCCCGGGGTTCGCCCAGCCGCACGCGCAAGCCCCCGGCCCGGGCCGGTAGCCAGCGCTCCGCCGGCTTCCCCCACCGCTTCGACGCCCGGCCGGATCGGCTGGATTTCCGTGACCTGGTGTACGAGCCACCGCTGTGCTCGTTGCCGGCCGTGTTTCCGACCGCAGCCCACCTGGCGGAAGCGGTGCCGTCCTATGTGGCATCAGACCTGGTGCTGGACCAGGGCCGCGAGGGCGCTTGCACCGGCTTCGGGCTCGCCGCGGTGGTGAACTACCTGCTGTGGCTGCGCGGGCTGGAACAACCGGCGCAGCTCCCGCCGGTTCGGGTCAGCCCGCACATGTTCTACGAGCTGGCCCGGCGGTACGACGAATGGGAGGGCGAGGACTACGAGGGCTCGTCCTGCCGGGGTGCGCTCAAGGGTTTCCACAAGCACGGGGTCTGCCAGGAGGTCTATTGGCCCCGAAGCGGGGCCGGCGCACGCGCCGAGACCGACTGGGATGTGGACGCGCTGCAGCGCCCGCTCGGGGTGTACTACCGCATCAACAAAAACGCGGTGGTGGACATGCAGGCCGCCATCGCCGAGGTCGGCGCCATTTACGTCAGCGCGCAAGTACACAACGGCTGGGACGCCGTGCCCCACCTGCGGCGCGCGCCCGCCTCGCACGACGAGGCGGAACTGCCGACCATTCCCGCGCGCAACCGGGGCGCACTGGGTGGCCATGCGTTTGCGCTGGTGGGCTACAACGAGCGTGGCTTCATCGTGCAGAACTCCTGGGGCCAACGCTGGGGCGCGGCCGGCTTTGCGGTCATGCCCTACAGCGACTGGGTCATGTACGGCACCGATGCCTGGGCGCTGGCACTGGGGGTACCGCAACGGCACGATGAAGCGTCGGCGGCACGCATTGCGGCGCAGCGCTGGCCGCAGCCCGGCGGCCGTTCGGTCGGCTATGCCGGCCGCCCCGGCAAGAGCCCGGACAACCCGCAAGACGACCCGTGGCCGATCGACCGCGAGTACGAACACCGGCCCTATCAGCCCTGGACGACCGCCAGGGCGTACGAGCACACCCTGGTGACCGGCAACAACGGTCATGTGGTCATCACCGACTTCACCGCCGGCGTGGACGGCGAGGCGGTGCGCTTTGTTCAGGACCAGGTGGACCGGGCCGAAGGCTTTTTCAGGGCCCACCCCCAGGCGCACCTGATGGTCTATGCCCACGGCGGCTTGAACAGCGAGGGGGCGTCGATCGACCGCATCCGGGTGCTGGCGCCGTACTTCGAGGCCAATGGCATCTACCCCTTCTTCCTGACCTGGCGCACCGGACCACTGGAGACGCTGGCACACATCCTGGAAGACCGTCTGCGCGAGACCTTCGGCATCGATGATGAACGCGCCCGGGGCATGCTGGAGCGGCTGGGCGAGGCCCGGGACCGCAGGGTCGAGGCCATCGCCGGCAAGCTGTTCAAGGGCCTGTGGAGCGAGATGCGGCAGAACGCGCGACGCGCCGCGCTCAAGGGGCGCGGCAGCGAACTGCTGGCGCAGTCACTGCGCAGCCTGGCGACCCGGCTGGAGCAGCCGCTGCAGCTGCACCTGGTGGGCCATTCGGCCGGTGCCATCGTGCTGGGCCATCTGCTGGAAAAGCTGGCGGCGCAGGCGCTCCCGGTCGCCAGCTGCTCGCTGTACGCGCCCGCCTGCACGGTGGCATTTGCCAACGAGAAATACCTGGGGGTGGGCGCGGACGTGCTCGGCCTGGACCGACTGCACCTGCATTACCTGACCGACCGGCAGGAGAAGGACGACGATCTGGCCAAGGTGGGCCCGGTCACGCTGTATGGCAAGTCGCTGCTGTACTTGGTGAGCCGGGCGCTGGACGATGTGCGCAAGATGCCGCTGCTGGGCATGGAGCGCGCGCACGACCCGGCCTACTTCAACGAGGACCAGTGGGCTCGCAGCCAGCTGCCTGCGCTGGCGCGCTGGCAGGCTGCCTTCCCGGCCGCCAACCGCCACCCGGTGCCCACGCCCTACATCCGCGTCAACAAGCTGGGCAAGACCGAACAGGCCACCCACGGCTCGTTTGACAACAACATCGACGTCATCGCCGACACCATCCGCCGCATTCGCGGGCAAGCCCCGGTCAAGCCCATCGAGTGGCTGGACTACTGACGCCGGGAGCACACCATGAGCGACGACAGAAAGTCCGGCCTCTGGGTCGAGCTGCTCAAGTACCCGGTCACCATCTTTTCGTTTGTTCTGGCGCTGGTGGTCTCCAAGTCCCTGCTGGGCATCCAGTTCGGGCAGGTCACCGAGCTGGGGCCCGGTGGCGTCAAGTTCGCCCAGCAGGCCAGCGCCGAGATCGCCGATCTGGCCGGCAAGCTCAATGGCGCCCTGGCGGAGATCGAAGCCCTCAAGAAGGTCCTGCCCGATACCCGGGCCAACACGGACCAGGGGCGCAAGGAGGTGTTTGCGGCCTCCCAGACCGTGTCCGACCAGACCGCTGCGTTGGCCAATGTGACGCGGGACCCGGTGCCCAACGCCGCCCCCGTGCGCCGGGGCTACATCTGGATCGGCGATTTGAGCAACGGAAACTGGAGCAAGACCATGCTCGGATCCGGTGCCAGGGACAACCCCGTCAAGGACCCGCCCGCCAGCCTGGCGCTGAGCGCCACTTACACCACGCTGGGCAACATGGTGGTGCGCGATGGGCTGCCGTCCAACGATGCGGACTACTTTCGCGCCCGTCCCAGCCTGGGCGTCATTCCCAGGGGGACACCGGTCCGCCTGGTCAACACACCTGTGGCCATCGACCGGCAATACGCCGTTCAGTACTGGGCCCAGATCGAGTGGAAGTAAATCACCGGAGTGAACACCATGAACACGTTCCTGAAACTGGGGCAAGAGGGCACCGACATCGAGGCGCTGACGACCTTGCTGGTGCAACGCGGCTTTCTTGCCACCGCCTCCAGCCGCTTCGATGCGCGGGTCAAGGCTGCGGTGATCGGCTTCCAGTCGCAGCACCTGGACGAAAGGGGCCAGCCGCTCAAGGTCGACGGCATTGTGGGCCCCGTCACCTGGTGGGCCCTGACGCACCCGCGGGGGAACGTGGCGCCGCCGGAAGACCCGCTACCCCAGCGGCTCCCGCCTGGCGGCACGGCGCGGGGCCGCGCAGCCCTGCGGGTGGCGCTGGCCGAGATGGCGGCAGGGGCCGGCGAATCGGGCGCCAACAACACGGGGCCGTTCGTGCGGAAATACCTCAACGGCATCATCAGCCCACCGGCGGACTGGTGCGCCGGCTTTGTGAGCTGGTGCTACGACCAGCACCCGGCGGGCTGCCCCTTCGGCTACACCCTGGGTGCCCGCGATGTGCTCAAACGCTGCCGCGCCAGGGGCTGGGTGTACGACCACCGGAGCCAGGCGCCGCAACCCGGCGACATCGTGGTCTGGCGGCGCGGCCCCGTCGACGGCTGGCAGGGGCATGTCGGACTGGTCTACGAGGCCACAAGCGGTGGCATGCTCTACACGATCGAAGGCAACAAAGGAGGCTTTCCGGCCCGTGTGCGGCGTTTCAGCTATGTCATACGCAGCCTTGATCAACTGCTCGGGTTCTGTCGCGTGCCCGACGAAGCCCATGGTTGACCGGCCGGCCTGAAGGCCGCCGCGGGCAGGCTGCCGCCCATGAACCAGGGCCCGCAGGCCCGGGTTCATTTCGCCACCAGCACATCCCCGGGCGCCAGCTCCGGCGCCGCCTCCGGCAGCACCCGCGACCCGTGCTTGGTCCGGGCCAGCAGCATGTACATGGTGGGCACGACGAAGATGGTCAGCAGCGTGCCCAGGCTCATGCCGCCGACGATGACCCAGCCGATCTGCTGGCGGCTTTCGGCGCCCGCGCCGGTGGCCAGGGCCAGCGGGATGGCGCCCAGCACCATGGCGCCGGTGGTCATGAGGATGGGGCGCAGGCGCAGCGCGGCGGCTTCATTGACCGCGTCGAGCTTGCTCTTGCCTTCTTCGCGCAGCTGGTTGGCAAACTCCACGATCAGGATGCCGTGTTTGGTGATCAGGCCCACCAGGGTGATCAGCCCGATCTGGCTGAACACGTTGAGCGTGCCGCCGGTGAGCTTGAGCGCGAGCAGCGCCCCCAGCATGGACAGCGGCACGCTGAGCATGATGATGAAGGGGTCGACAAAGCTCTCGAACTGCGCGGCCAGCACGAGGTAGATGAACAGCAGCGAGAGCGCGAAGACGATGGCCAGCGAGCCCGAGGCGTTCTTGAACTCGCGGCTCTGGCCGTTGAGGTCGGTCGTGGTGCCGGGGGGCAGCACTTCCTGGGCGATGCGGTCCATGATCTTGAGCGCGTCGCCCAGCGCCAGTTCGGGCGCCAGGTTGGCGGTGATGCTGGCGCTGCGGCGCTGGCCGAAGTGGTTGAGCTCGCGCGGCACCACCACCTCGCGCAGCTTGACGAGCGAGGCCAGCGGGATCATGGTGTCGCCCCGGCCGCGCACGAACAGCTTGTCGATGTCGTCGGGCGCGCTGCGCTGGGCGCTGTCGGTCTGCACCACCACGTCGTACTGCTCGCCGCCCTGCTTGTAGCGGGTGACGATGCGCCCGCCCAGCAGGGTCTCCACCGTCCGGGCGATCACGTCCACGCTGACGCCGGCATCGGCGGCGCGTTCGCGGTCCACGTCCATGCGGATCTCGGGCTTGTTCAGGCGCAGGTCGGTGTCCACCTGCACGAAGCCGGGGTGCTTGGCCATTTCCTCCTGGAAGCGGCGCACCGTGCGCGCCAGGCTTTCGTAGCTGTCGCTGGTGACGATGACGAAGTTGACCGGGCGTTCGCGGAAGCCCTGGTCCAGCGACGGCGGCGTGATGGGGAAGCCGCTGATGCCGGGCAGCGCACTGATGCGGGGGGTGATTTCGCGCGCGATCTCCTGCGTGGTGCGCTCGCGCTCCTCCCAGGGCTTGGCGCGCAGGAACACCGTGCCCTGCGCCACCGTGGGGTTGCCGATGTTGCTGAAGATGCGGTCGAACTCGGGGTAGTCGGCGCCGATGCGTTCCACCGCTTCGGCGTAGCGCCGGGTGTAGGCCAGGGTGGCGCCGTCGGGGCCGTTGACGTTGACCAGAATCACGCCCCGGTCTTCCAGCGGGGCCAGTTCCTGCTTGGTGGTTTTCAGCAGCCACCAGCTGCCCACGGCGCTGGCGGCCATGACGGCCACCACCAGCCAGCGCAGGTTCAGGCTGGTGGCCAGCAGGCGGCTGTAGCCGTTGGTGATGCCGACCAGCACGCGTTCCATGCCGCTGTCGAACCAGCCGGGGTTGGGGTTGTGGCGCAGCAGCTTGCTGCTCATCATGGGCGAGAGCGTGAGCGCCACAAAGCCCGAGACCACCACCGCGCCGGCCAGGGCCAGCGCGAATTCGGCGAACAGGCGGCCGGTGCGCCCGGGCGTGAAGGCCAGCGGCGCGTACACCGCAGCCAGCGTGAGCGTCATGGCCACCACGGCAAAGCCGATTTCCCGGGCGCCCTTGATCGCGGCCTCAAAGGGCTGCATGCCTTCTTCGATGTGGCGGTAGATGTTCTCCAGCACCACGATGGCGTCGTCCACCACCAGGCCGATGGCCAGCACCAGCGCCAGCAGGGTGAGCGTGTTGATGGAGAAGCCGAACAGCGCCATCAGCGCGAAGGTGCCGATGAGGGACACCGGAATGGTCACCAGCGGGATGATGGACGCGCGCACGGTGCGCAGGAACACGAAGATGACCAGGGCCACCAGCACCACCGCTTCGGCGATGGTGGTGTAGACGGCCTTGATGGAGCGGTCGATGAAGACCGAGTTGTCGTTGGCCACATCGACGTTGATGCCCGGGGGCAGGTCGGCCTTGACCTTGTCGAGCAGCTGGCGCACGCCGGCCGAGAGCTCCAGCGGGTTGGCCGTGGCTTGTCGGATCACGCCCAGCGACACCGAGTCGCGGCCGTTCAGGCGCACCGAGCTGCGCTCGTCCTGCGGGCCCTGCACCACGCGCGCCACGTCGCCCAGGCGGATGGCCTGGCCGTTGATGGTGCGGATGGTCACCTCGCGGAACTGCTGCGGCGTCTGCAGGTCGGTGGCGGCGGTGACGTTGAACTCGCGCTGGCTGCTCTCGATGCGGCCGGCCGGCACTTCCAGGTTGGAACGGCGCAGCGCGTCCTCCACGTCCTGCACCGTCAGGCGGTAGGCGGCCAGGCGGTCCGGGTCGATCCAGACGCGCATCGAATACCTGCGTTCGCCGAAAACGCGCACGTCGGCCGCGCCCGGGGCGGTCTGCAACACGGGCTTGGCAATGCGGTTGGCCAGGTCGGACAGCTGCAGCGCGTTGTGCCGGTCGGAACTGAGCGCCAGCCAGATGACGGGGAAGGCGTCGGCCTCCACCTTGGCGATGACCGGTTCGTCGATGCCCTGCGGCAGGCGCTGGCGCACCCGGCTGACCTTGTCGCGCACGTCGGCGGCGGCGGCGTCGGGGTCGCGCTCGAGCCTGAAGCGCACGGTGATGTTGCTCTGCTCCTGCCGGCTGGTGGAGGTGATGACATCCACCCCTTCGATGCCGGCCAGCGAATCCTCCAGCGTCTTGGTGATCTGCGACTCCATCACCTCGCTGGACGCGCCGGCAAAGCGCGTCTGAACGGAAACGGTGGGCTCGTCGATCTTGGGGTACTCGCGCACCGTCAGTTGCTGGAACGACACCCAGCCCACCAGCAGGATCAGCAGCGACAGCACGGTGGCGAACACCGGGCGGCGGATGGCGATTTCAGGCAGTTGCATGGCGCAGGCTCCGGGTCCGCATCAACCGGCTTTGGCAGCGCCGGGAGCCGCAGGTGGCCCGGCGGGCGGGCCCGCCGGTGGACCGCCCTGGGGTTTGCCGCCGCCAGGCCCTTTGCCGCCGGGGCCACCGGGCTTGCTCATGTCGATCACGCGCACCGCCGTGCCGTCTCGCTGCAGGCGCTGCTGACCGGCCACCACCACCGTGTCGCCTTCGGCCACGCCCTGTGCGATCTGCACCTGCGCGCCCCGGCGCACACCCAGCTGCACTTCAACGCGCCGCGACACCAGTTTGGACCCGTCGCCCGTGCCTTCCTTGACCAGCGTCACCACGTACTGCTTGCCGGCCTGGGGCACGATGGCCTCCTCGGGCACGACCAGGGCGGCCTCGTTGGTGGCAAACACCGTGGTCACCCGCGCAAACATGCCCGGGCGCAGCTCGCGGCCGGGCGACGGCGGCAACGCGGCGCGTACCGCGATGGATCGGCCGTTGGCGTCCAGCAGCGGGTCCACCGCCTGCACGCGTGCGCTGAAAGTTTTGCCCGGCAGCGCGTCCAGCTCCACCTTCACGGCCTGGCCGGTGGCGATGCGGGTCTGGTAACGCTCGGGCAGGCGGAAGTCCACCGTCAGCTGCGAGGTGTCTTCGAGGTTCACCAGATCGGCGCCATCTTTGACGTACTCGCCCAGGTTGATGTTGCGCAGGCCCACGGTGCCGTCGAACGGTGCCACCACGCGCATGCGCGCCAGACGCGCCTGGGCCAGCGCCACCTGCGCCTCGGCCACCTGCAGCCCGGCGCGGCTTTCGTCCAGCACGCGCTGCGCCACAAAGGCCTGGGCCACCAGTTCTTCGTTGCGCTTGAGGTTGGCGCGGGCGATGGAGAGCTGGGCCTGTGCCTGGCTCAGTTCGGCGCGCTGCAGCACGTCGTCCAGCTGCACCAGGAACTGCCCCTTGCGCACCCGCTGGCCCTCGGCAAAATTGATCTGCGCGATGCGACCGGCCACCTCGGGCTTGAGGGTCACGCTCTGGCGGGAGCGCAGCGAGCCGACGGCCTGCGCGTCGTCTTGCAAGGCCATGGTCTTGACCTGCGCCACTTCGACGCTGACCGGGCCACCACCTCCACCACCTCCACCGCCGGAACCTCCGGGACCGCCGGCAGGCCGGGCGCCCGGACCCGGGCCGGCTGCCGCCGGCCGTTCACCCGCAGGTTGGCTGCCGCCCTTCTGAAACCACCACGCCCCGGCCGACGCGATCGCGATGCCGCCGACGGCGACCCAGGTGTAGAGCGACTTGTTGGACATGCGACGATTTCTTCCAGACAGAGCGTACTGAAGGGAGTCACCGGGGACGGCGCTCCGACTCCGGTCAATGTATCAGCGCCGCCCCCGATCCGCCGGACCGGGTTGCATGCACCCGCCACGGACAGGGTTGGCGCCGGGCTCAGGGAACACCGCGGTTGGCCAGCGCGTCCGCGCGTTCGTTGCCCGGGTCGCCAGCGTGGCCCTTGACCCAGTGCCACTCGATGTGGTGCACACCGTCGTGCACCAGCGCGTCCAGACGCTGCCACAGGTCGGCGTTCTTCACCGGTTGCCGGGCGGCCGTTTTCCAGCCCTTGGCCTTCCAGCCGTGGATCCATTCGGTGATGCCTTTGCGCACGTACTCGCTGTCCAGGTAGATGGACACCTTGCACGGGCGCTTGAGCGCACAGAGGCCTTCGATCACCGCCGTGAGTTCCATGCGGTTGTTGGTGGTTTCGGATTCACCCCCCCACAAGTCCTTTTGATGGCCGCCTGCCTTGAGGAAGACGCCCCAGCCACCCGGTCCGGGGTTGCCCTTGCAGGCGCCATCGGTGTACATCACCACGTGGTTCAAATCAGCGATCTCCAGTTGAATTTCAGAAGGTGCACCGCTTCAGCGGCACACAGCTTGGTGCGGGCCCGGCTGCTGGCGTGGATGGGCATGGGGCATCTGCGACGCGGTGCGGGCGGCTAGCGTTCACGGTTGGCCACCGACACCGGCGCCGCGGCATGGATGCGCCGCGGTTTCCAGGACGGGCCGAGCAGGCGCACACCGCGCACCCGTTTGACCGCCACGAAAAAGTACACCGCCCCAAAAATCGACCACCAGCGCGCGCCGGCGGGGTCCATCCAGGCGGTGCGGTCCAGCCACTTGTCGCTCTGCACGGCGGGCCGGTAGCAGCCAAAACGCTCGGTCTCGACCTCAAAGCCCATCAGGCGCAACCAGTCGCGCAGCCGCCAGGGGCCGATGAATTCGCCCGCATCGGGCAGAAACAGCCGGCCCAGGCCCAGGCGGCCCAGCCCCATCCGTTGTACCAGGCGGACCCGACCCTGGCGCAGGCCCCAGAGGCTGGCCGGGTTGAGGCCACAGACCACCACACGGCCTTCGGGCACCAGCACGCGCTCGACCTCGCGCAACACCTGGTGCGGGTTGGCACTCAGTTCCAGCGTGTGCGGCAGCACCACCAGGTCCAGGCTGGCGGCCGGAAACGGCAGCGCGGCCGGGTCCGTGACCAGCGCCACGCGCGGCAGGTGCATGGCCGGGTGCTCGTCGGTGTGCGGCTGTGGCCCATCACCGGGCGCTCGGGGTACGGGATCGACATCCACTGTGTGGCGGCCTTCACCGGTGAACAGCCCCTCGGGCGGCAGGCTCCAGGGCAGGGCCTCTTCGGGCAGCGCCACCCAGCGGTGCGGCATGCGGTTGGCCTGCAGGGCCTGCAGGTCCGGCAGGCCCAGCTGCAGAGCGTTGAAGCCGAACAGGTCGGCCACCGCGAGATCGAACTGGGCCTGCTCCCAGGCGAGCAAATAGCGCCCCGGTGGGGTGCCCAGCCAGTGCTGCAAACTTATAATGGGTGGATTCATGGACAGGGGGTTCACCCGGGAGCGGGCGGTGGTTTCGCTCGGGTCGCCAGCGGCGCTGTCGTACTCTACACGGTCCCCCTTCTCGCCACATCCGTCCTTTGCATGGCCCCATGACCCTGTTCCCCGTCCCCGCCTTCAGCGACAACTACATCTGGGTGTTGCACGATGGCCAGCGGGCGCTGGCGGTGGACCCCGGCGAGGCCGACGGCCTCGCCAGCTGGCTGAACGATCAGGGCCTGCGGCTGGACACGATCTTCATCACGCACCACCACGTTGACCACACCGGCGGCGTGGCGCGGTTGCGCGAATCCACCGGGGCGCGCGTGATCGGGCCTGCGCGCGAAGACGTGCCCCGCCCTTTGCAGACGGTCGAAGGCGGCGACGAGGTCGAGGCGCTGGGTGTGCGTTTTGCGGTGCTGGACGTGCCTGGCCACACCGCCGGCCACATCGCCTTCCACGCGGCCGACGTGGACGGCCAGCCCCTGCTGTTCTGTGGCGACACGCTGTTTTCCGCTGGCTGCGGTCGTCTTTTCGAGGGCACGCCGGCGCAGATGCTGGTGTCGCTCGGCCGCCTGGCCGCGTTGCCGGCGAACACACGCGTGTGCTGTACCCACGAGTACACCCTGTCCAACCTGCGTTTTGCGCTGGCGGTGGAGCCTGGCAACACGGCGCTGGCCGAACACGCAGGCCGATGCCGGGCACTGCGCGAACGGAACCTTCCCACCCTGCCCAGCTCCATCGGGCTGGAACGTCAGATCAACCCCTTTCTGCGCAGCCACGAACCCGCCGTGGCGGCCGCTGCACAGCGCCACGACCCCGCGACACCCGCAGACCCGCTGGGGGTGTTCACCACTTTGCGTGCCTGGAAGAACGTTTTTGCATGAACCCGACCCGACTTTCCCTCGCCCTGGGCGCGCTTTCCCTCTCACTGCTGATGGCCGGCTGCGCCAGCGCGCCGAACGCACCCGGTGCGGCCGATGCGGAGGCGACGGCGACCAGGAGCCCGGGGGGACCCGATCCCGCCACAGGGGTACAGCCACCCGCACCCGCCGCCAAGGCCGCCCAGCCCCCGTCCGTGCCGGACACCGCCTTGAGCGCCATCGCCACGCAGACCGCCACGGCGCCCCCGGTGGTCTACCTCTCGGCACCGGCCGACATCTGGGAGCGCATCCGCCGCGGCTACGCGATCCCCGACCTGGACAACGACCTGGTTCGCGACCGCGAACAGTGGTACGCCACGCGGCCGGACTACATCCAGCGCATGACCGAGCGTTCAGAACGCTACCTGTTCCACATCGTTGAAGAGATCGAACGCCGCAACATGCCGATGGAGCTGGCGCTGCTGCCCTTCATCGAAAGCGCGTTCAACCCGCAGGCCGTCTCGAGCGCACGCGCGGCCGGCATGTGGCAGTTCATGCCGGCCACGGGCCAGTCCTTTGACCTCAAGCAGAACGCTTTCCGTGACGACCGGCGCGACGTGCTGGCCTCCACCCGCGCGGCGCTGGACTACCTGCAGCAGTTGCACAACCGCTTTGGTGACTGGCACCTGGCCCTGGCCGCCTACAACTGGGGCCAAGGGAACGTCAACCGCGCCATCACACGCAACCGCGAGGCCGGCCTGTCCACTGCCTACACCGCGCTGACCATGCCGCTGGAAACGCGGCAGTACGTGCCCAAGCTGCAGGCGGTCAAGAACATCGTCGGGCGCCCGGAGAACTTCGGCGTCCAGCTGCCAGGCATCGGCAACCGGCCCTTCTTCGACACCATCGCCATCGAACGGGACATGGATGTGGCCCTCATTGCGAACCTGGCGGGCGTGAGCGAGAAGGACTTCCGTGCGCTCAACCCGTCGATCAGGCAGCCGGTGGTGATGGCTTCGGGCACACCCAACATCCTGCTGCCCTGGGACAACGCGGTCGACTTCCAGCGACAGCTGCAATCCCACAAGGGGCCACTGGCCAGCTGGACGGCCTGGGTGGTACCCAGCACCATGACCGCGGCGCAAGCGGCCGAGCGCGTGGGCATGACCGAGTCCGAGCTGCGCAGCGTCAACAACATCCCGCCCCGCATGCTGGTGCGGGCCGGCTCCAGCCTGCTGGTGCACCGCAGCGCCCACCGAGACGCCGACGTGCCCGAACACGTGGCCGACAACGGACAACTCAGCCTGCAGCCCGAGATCATCTTGAAACGCACCACCGTGCGTGCCCGCAAGGGTGAAAACCTGGCCCGCCTGGCCAGTCGCTACGGCGTGAGCGCGGCGAGCGCCGCAGGCTGGAACCAGATGGCCGTCAACGCCCGCCTCAATCCCGGTCAGCGCGTGACGCTGATGCTGCCGCAACGGGTTTCCGTGGCCCGTGCCGAAGCGACCCGGAAAGCGACCGTGGTTGCCGACGCACCCAGAGGCCATGCCAGGACGGGGATGGCCAGGGCGGGAAAACCCCCCAAGACAGCGCGGGCAGAGAAAGCCAGGACACCCGTCAAGGTCGCCAGCAAGAAAGCCGTGGCATCCAGGAAGGCCCGCGCCGAGACCAAGGTGGCACTCGCCGGCAAAGAGGCCAAGAAACGCACGCCCTGAGCCTCAGGCCCGGAAGCGGGCTTTGGCCACGCGCGCGAATTCGTTCGTGAAGGTGCGCGCCAGGTCCACCTTCCGCAGCACCTGGGTATCGTCGAGCTGGGCCAGCATGCGCGCGGCCGTCTGCGGGCCTCGTTCGGGCATCAGGCCATCGGGCACCCAGGCCTCCCGGGCGCGGCTGAAGGCGGCCAGATAGAGACTGCGATCGCCCTGGAAATACGCCTCGGGCACCGTCTTGTTCAGGTCCGACGGGCCGGCGGTCTGCAACCACTTGAGCGCATGCACCATGGCATGGGCCAAGGCCTGACAACGCCGGGGGTTCTCGCGGATGTAGTCGGCACTGGCGCACAGGCTTGCGGCCGGCAGCGGACCGCCAAACACCTCGGCGCTGCCGCGCAGGGTTCGCATGTCGGCCATGACGCGCAGTTCACCCCCCTGCTCCAGCTGCGTGATCAGCGGGTCGTGGTAACAGATGGCGTCCACCTGCCCCGAGCGGAACGCGGCGACGGTGGCCGACGGACCCGAAAAAGCCTGGAAGATCACGTCTTGCGGCCCGAGCCCGGCCCGGCTGAGCACCAGACGCGCCGCGCGGTGGCTGGCCGAACCCAGCGATGTGACGGCCACCCGGCGGCCCCGCAGTTCACCGAGCTGGCGCAGGCCACCCATGGTCTGCTGCGAGACCCCCATGACCAGTTGCGGCGTACGGCCCTGCAGCACGAAGGACGTGAGCGACTGTCCGCTCGGCTGCAGGCTGATGGTGTTGCTGTAGGGGCCTGAGACCACCTGCGCCGAACCGCTGAGCAGGTGTGAAAGGGCCTGGCCGGTCTCGCTGAAGTCGCGCACCACCACGTCCAGCCCTTCGGCATCAAAATAACCCAGCCGTTCGGCGATGGTCAGCGGCAGGTGGCAGAACGAGGTCTTGTGGTCCACCGCAATCACCACACGGCCCAGCGGCGCGCGGACCACCGGTGCCGGATTGGCGACGGAGGTGGGCGTCTGGGCCTTCACCGCAGGCAGGCCTGCGGTCAGCAGCGCCGACGCGCACACACGACCCAGCCCTCGACGACTCCACATGCCCTACCTCCTCCTGCGCATGACTTCGATGACACAAAGCGTACGCGCAAGGCGGTCCGGCCGCATCGGGTCGATTCCCGAGCGGGTTTCCCCGAAGGCCCGGGGCAATCAGACGAAGAGGATGGCGATGTTCACCACCAGGGCCAGCAGCCACACGGCACTGCGCGCGCTGGCCTGGTCGGCCACATACAGCAGGATGTACACCAGCCGCAGCACGACAAACAGGAACGCCAGCAGGTCCAGCCAGGTCTGGTTGGCCCCCAGCTGATGGGCAATGATGACCGCACCAATGAACAGCGGCAGGGCCTCGAAGCTGTTGGCCTGCGCCGCATTGGCGCGGGCCCGCCAATCGTTCTGCCGCGCCAGCCAGGCCCGCGGCTGGTGGTTGTCGTAGCCGCCCTCGCGGCGCGGAACGGCAAACATGCCCCACTTGGCCAGACCGGCGCAACCGATCGGCAACAGGGCGGCCACCAGCACGGCCCAGTAGGCCACGGTCAGTCCGGCAAAAGTCATGAAAGCATCCGTTGGTGGTTTTGAAAGAGGTTTCAGCGCCGGTCAACCAGGGCGTGGGCAATGGTGCCCAGGTCCACGTATTCGAGTTCGCTGCCCACCGGCACGCCCCGGGCCAGCCGCGTGACGTTCACGCCGCGCTGCTTGAGCGCCTGGGCGATCAGATGGGCCGTGGTCTCGCCCTCGGCGGTGAAGTTGGTGGCCAGAATCACTTCACGAACCACCCGCTGGCCGCCATCGAGGGTGTCGATGCGCTCGAACAGCTTCTGCAGACCGATGTCGCGCGGCCCCACCCCGTCCAGGGGGCTGAGCTTGCCCATGAGCACGAAGTACAGCCCCTTGTAGGCGCCGGTGCGCTCCATGGCGGCCTGGTCGGCGGGGGTCTCCACCACGCACAGCTGCCCGCGGTCGCGCCGCGGGTCTTCGCAGGTCGGGCAGACCGGTGCTTCGGTGAAGGTGTGGCACAGCGTGCAGTGCTGAACCGACGTGCAGGCGTGCTGCAGTGCCTGCGACAGGCGCAGAGCGCCGGCGCGGTCGTGCTGCAGCAGATGAAACGCCATGCGCTGGGCCGACTTGACGCCCACGCCCGGCAGGCAACGCAGCGCCTGCACCAGGCGTTCGAGCGAGTGGGTTTCGGCCACGCAGGGTCAGCCCGGGCTCAGAACGGGAACTTCATGCCGCCGGGAAGACCCGGCATGCCGGCCGTGAGCTTGCCCATTTTTTCGTTGGACGTCTCTTCGGCCTTGCGCACTGCGGCGTTGAAGGCGGCTGCCACGAGGTCTTCGAGCATGTCCTTGTCGTCGGCCAGCAGACTGGGGTCGATGGTCACACGGCGCACGTCGTGCTTGCAGGTCATCACGACCTTGACCAGGCCCGCACCCGATTCACCGGTCACTTCGATGCTGCCCAGCTCGTCCTGGGCCTTCTTGAGGTTGTCCTGCATCGCCTGGGCCTGCTTCATGAGGCCGGCGAGCTGTCCTTTGTTGAACATGGTGTTCCTTGGGTCTTGAAATGAAAGGGGAAAAACCTTCAGCGGTTCGGCGCCGGCTCGGTCCCGGCAGCAGGCTGCAAACCGTACGGCGGCCGGGTGGAAGGTGTCAGGGGCTTGAGCGTTCCAGGCACGATTTTGCCGCCAAAGTCGCGCACCATCTGCTGCACGAAGGGATCGTCTCGGATGATCTGTTCGGCCTCTCGCTGGCGCCGCGCGGTTTCTGCCGCGTGGCGCAGGGCGGCACAATCGTCCACCGGACCGATCTCCACCAACAGCCGCACCGCGTGGCCCAGGGACTGCAAGGCCGTGGCCAGGCGTTCCGGCGCCTGGCCCTGCTTGAGCGATTCGCGCTCCACACGCAGCACCCATTGGCTGGCGTCTTGCGCGATCAGTTGCGATTGCAGGGCCAGTTCGCGCACCAACGCGGTGACCGCCTCGGCGGCCACCAGCTGCGACACGGCGTCGAACCAGAAGTCACCCTCGGCGCTGCGCACCGGTTCACGCACCGTGACCGGCTCGCCGGGTTCACGCAGCCGGTCCAGCCGGCTGGAGGGCCCCGGGTCGCGCACCGGCACCGACACCACCCGGCGCGAGGTCATGACGCCTTCGTCGGCCGGCGCTTCATCGGGTTCGTCGACCCAGGGCGCATCGTTCGACTCGTCCAGCGGCACCCGTTCGTCGGATGAAGGCACTGTACGTGGGGCGACCGGGCCCTGCGTGGCGACCGGCTGTGCCTCAGCACGGGGAGGCACCGCAGGTGGCGGCACCACTGCGGCAGGTGCGGCAGCCGGTGCCACAACGGGCGCAACCGCCGGTGCCGACGAGTTCGGGCGCATCGGCGCGGGCGCCGTGGCGGGGGCCTGCGCGGCCAATGCAGCAGGCACCGCCACCGGCGGCGCTGCAGGGGCCTCAGCCCCGGTTTTCAGCGTTTTTTTTTCCGCCGTGGCGCCAGACGCCGGCTTGAAGGCCAGCAGCCGCAGCAGCACCATGGTCAAGGCGGCGTATTCGTCGGGCGCCAGCCCGAGTTCGCCACGCCCGTGCAGGCACAGGCTGTAGAGCAACTGGGTCTCGTCGGCCGGCAGGGCGTGGGCCAGGCGCAGGATCTCGGGGGTGTCCGGGTCGTCGGAGGCCATGAGTGCCTCGCGCTCGGGCACCGCCTGCAGCACCGCCATGCGCTGCAACAGGCTGGTCATCTCCTCCAGCGTCGAGGCGGCGTTCAGACCGTTGGCCCGCAGTGCGTCGATGGTGTCGACCACTGCGGCGCCGTCGGCGCGGGCCAGGCCGTCGATCAGGCCCAGCACGTAGCTGCGGTCCACCGCGCCCAGCATCTGGCGCACGGTGGCCTCCTGCAGCTGCCCGCCGCCGAAGGCGATGGCCTGGTCGGTCAGCGACAGCGCATCGCGCATGGAGCCGCGAGCCGCCCGCGACAGCAGGCGCAGGGCCTGCGACTCGGCCTGCACATGTTCGGCCTGCAGCACGCGCGTGAGGTGTTCGTGCACCGTCTCGGGCGCCATCGGCCGCAGGTTGAACTGCAGGCAGCGCGAGAGCACGGTCACCGGCACCTTCTGCGGGTCGGTGGTGGCCAGCACGAACTTGAGGTACTCGGGCGGCTCCTCCAGCGTCTTGAGCATCGCGTTGAACGCGTGCCCGGTGAGCATGTGCACCTCGTCGATCATGAAGACCTTGAAGCGCCCCTGCACCGGCTTGTAGACCGCCTGCTCCAGCAGGGACTGCACCTCGTCCACACCGCGGTTGGAAGCCGCGTCCAGCTCGGTGTAGTCGACGAAGCGGCCGGCGTCGATGTCGGTGCAGGCCTGGCAGACGCCGCAGGGCTCGGCGGTGATGCCGCCCTGCCCGTCCGCCCCCAGGCAGTTGAGCGACTTGGCCAGGATGCGCGAGACGGTCGTCTTGCCCACCCCGCGTGTCCCGGTGAACAGGTAGGCGTGGTGCAGGCGCTGGGTGGTCAATGCGTTCGACAGCGCCTGGACCACGTGTTCCTGCCCCACCATTTCGCTGAAATTGCGCGGTCGGTACTTGCGGGCCAGAACGACGTAGGACATGGCGGCGATTCTAAGCGGCGCCCCCGCTGCGCCGCCGGTCGCGCGCCGGTGCGCGATCGCCTACAATCGCGCTCGACGGGCCTTCCCGCATGGTGAAGCGGCCAACCGGGTCAGGTGGGGAACCAAGCAGCCCTAACTGTGGAGCCAGTGCCGGGGTCGAGGCTCGTCACCTTATTCGATCAGCGCCGCCATGGCGCCAGCAACACCAAGGCCGCATCCGCGGCCTTGGTGTTGCTGGGCCTTTCAGGGGCACTCAGAAACTGTCGATCTTCAGGCCCTGCTGGCGCACCACCCGCTGCCAGCCCGCGAAGTCGTTCTTCAGAAACTGTCCCAGCTGCGCCGGTGTGCCGGTGGCAGGTTCCAGCGCATCCCGCGACAGGCGCTCTTGCACATCCGGCATCTGCACGATTTGCGCCAGCGCGGCGTTGATCTGCCGCACCACCGGTTCGGGCGTGCCCCGGGGCGCGACCAGCGCAAAGTAGTTGAGCACGTTGAAGTCGGGCATGCCCGCTTCCTGCATGCCCGGCACCTGCGGCAGGGCGGGGCTGCGGCCCGGGCTGGTCACGGCCAGGGCCTTGAGCCTGCCTTCGCGGATGTGCGGCGCCAGCGCCGGGATGGTGCCCGTCAGCAGCTGCAACTGGCCACTGATGGTGTCCAGCGTGGCCGGTGCGATGCCGCGGTACGGGATGTGGGTGATGAAGGTGCGTGTGCGGGCCTTGAGCGATTCGAGCACCAGGTGGTTGATGCCGCCCACACCGGCCGACCCGTAGTTCAGCACACCCGGTTGCATGCGGGCCAGGGCCACCAGCTCGGGCAGGGTGTTGGCAGGCACATCCCTGTTGACGGCCCAGACCAGCGGGCCCTGGGCGATCATGCCCACCGGCACGAAGCTGTCCAGCGGGTCGTAACCCGCACTGGGCAGCGCCGCCGGCACGGTGGTGAACGGCGCAGCGGCCAGCAACAGGGTGTGGCCATCGGGTGCGGCCTTGGCCACTTCCTGCGCGCCGACGGCGCCCGAAGCACCGGTGCGGTTCTCCACCACCACGCTGGACTTGAACAGCTCCGACAGCTTGGCCGCCGCCAGGCGGCCCATGGCGTCGGTGCCGGCGCCGGGCGCGAACGGCACGATGATCTTGACCGGGCGGCTGGGCCAGGCATCGGCCCAGCTCAGGGACGTGCCCGCCACGCAGGCGGCGGCCACCAGGGCCTGCAACACCGGCCGGCGCCGGATCGGGTGACAACGGGATTTCATGGGTGCAACTCCGGATTGGGGACGAAAGACCACACTGGCGAAGCTATGTCAACCGGATGAATCTGCCGTGACAGTGTTTCAGGACCGCTGCATCCACGCCAGCACGCCCTGCCCCGCCCGGGCGCCGCTGGCCAGGCAGGCGGTCAGCAGGTAGCCGCCCGTGGGGGCCTCCCAGTCCAGCATCTCGCCGGCGCAGAACACGCCCGGCAAGGCCTCGCACATCAGCTGCGGGTCCAGCGCCTCGAACAGCACGCCACCGGCGCTGCTGATGGCTTCGTCGAGCGGACGCGCTGCGACCAGGCGCAGCGGCAGCGCCTTGATGGCCGCCGCCAGCCGTGCGGCATCGTTCATGCCGTCCTTGCCCAGGACCTCGTAGAGCACGGCGGTCTTGATGCCGTCCAGACCCAGGCGGCTCTTGAGGTGGCTGGACAGCGAGCGCGATCCGCGGGGGTGGGCCACCTCGCGCGCCACACGTTCGGCGCTGTAGTCGGGCAGCAGGTCCAGTTCGAGGGTGGCGTGGCCGCTGCGCACGATCTCGTCGCGCAGCAGGGCCGATGCGGCGTACACCAGGCTGCCTTCCACCCCGGTGGCGGTGGCCACGAACTCCCCCTTGCGTTCAAAGGTCGCGCCTTGGATCGACCGGCAACGGATGACCACGTTCTTGAACGGTTGGCCGGCGTGGCAGCTCGAGAAATGGGCACTCCAGCCCACCGTGGGCGCTGGAACGGCCTGCACCGGTCGCACGCCACCGGCCGGGGCGGCTGGGTGCTGCAAGGCCAGGTCGAAACCGCAGTTGGCCGGCAACAGCGGTGCCACCGCCACACCGCGCGCTGCCAGCAGCGGCACCCAGGCACCGTTGGAGCCCAGGCGTGCCCAGCTGCCACCGCCCAGCGCCAGCAGCACCGCTCGGGCGCGCACCCGCCGCTCACCGGCGGGCGTCTCGAAGCGCAGGGCCTGTTCATCGGGCGTCCAGCCCAGCCAGCGGTGGCGCATGTGGAACTGCACCGCAGGGCCCCCGCCTTCGGGGTGGCGCAGGCGCTGCAGCCAGGCGCGCAACAGCGGTGCGGCCTTCATGTCCGTGGGAAACACCCGCCCCGACGTGCCCACAAAGGTCTCGATCCCCAGGCCCGCGGCCCATGCGCGAACGCCGTCGGCCCCGAGGGTCTGGAGCAGGTCTTCGATCTGGTGGCGCCGCTCGCCGTAGCGCTGGGCGAAGCGGTCGGCGGCTTCGGCGTGCGTGAGGTTCAGCCCCCCTTTGCCCGCCAGCAGGAACTTGCGCCCCACGGAGGGCATGGCATCGAACAGGTGCACCGCCACGCCGGCGCGCGAAAGCACCTCGGCAGCCATGAGGCCGGCGGGTCCGCCACCGACGATGACCACGGGAAGGTCCAGCACGGGCAGGTCGGGGGCGGCGGGGGACAGGGTGTCAGCGGTCACAGGGCAGCGGTGTCGGCCGGGATCTCGATCAGTTGACCCAGCGGATTGATGAAAGCCAGGCGAACCGCCTCACCGGGGTGCGCCAGGCCGAGCGCGCGATGGTAGCGCTGCAGCTGCGCGCGCAGCGCCGGCTGGCGCTCGGGGTGGGCGGCGCTCTTGAAGTCCAGCACCCACCAGCAACCGGTGTCGGACCGGCGGACCAGGCGGTCCAGGCGCTGTTGCTCGCCCTGGTCCCAGATGTCGACCTCGTTGCCCCAGTGGTCCAGCTGCGTGGCGTCCCAGACCCAGGCCGCTTCACCGCCCACCATGGCCTGTGCCATGGACCAGGCTTCGCGGACCTGCGCCGCTGTCAGTGCGAATTCGCGCGCCACCGCCTGCAGGTGCACCTCGCCCCAGACGAATCCCGCCAGGGGCGTGGGCAGCCATTGCAGCAGGCGGTGCAAAGCCAGGCCGATGCGGGCGCGGGCGTCGTCCCCGGCCGCGTCATCGGCCGACGGTGCCGGAACAGCAGCGGGCAGCACGTTGCAGGCCGGCAGTTCCATGAGCTCGCAGTGCAAGGCTTCGGTGTCCTCGTGTGCCGGGTCCACAGGCAGCGGGGCTGCCAGCGGCCGGGCATGCGGTTCGATGCGCTGGCGCCAGCTCGGGGTGCTGGCGCTGCGGTACGGCGCAACGCTGGAGATGACGATGCGGGCCTCGGCCCGGGTGAGCGCGACATACAGCGCGTTGAGTTCCTCGAGACCTCGGGCTTGCTGCTCGGCCGTCAACAAAGCCTCGGCACAACGGGGCGGCGACTTTTCGCTGGCCAGGAACACGAAGCGCTGCGGGCGTTCGGCTTCACCCGGCCAGTCCACCAGCACGCCCATGTTTTCGGATTGAGGCGGCTGGGCATCGGTGTCAAGCATCAGGACGGTGTGCGCCTCCAGCCCCTTGGCGCCGTGGATGGTGAGCAGGCGCACCGCCTGGGTCTGCGCGGATTGCGGCAGGGGAATGCCACCGGCCTTGAGCGCGCGCACGAAGCGGTAGGCCGTGAGGTAGCGGCCGCCGTCCTGCGCCAGCGACTGCGCCAGCAGGGCGCGCAGCGCGTCCAGCACCGGCTCGCGCTGACGCGAGGGAACGGCGGCGGCGTAGCGCGCCGGCAGGTCGCCGTCGCGGTAGATGGCGGCCAGGGCGTCGTGGGGCGGCAGCGACCGCAGCCACTGCCGCCAGCGCGCCAGCCGACGTCCGGTTTGCGCCAGCAGGGTGTCGGTGGCCGGGTCGTCCGAGGCGTCCAGGTCCAGGTTCTGCAGCAAGTCCCACCAGCTGGTGCGGGGCGGGCTCTCGCCCGGCTGCGCAGCCGCCGCCTGGGCCGCGTCGGCGCGCCGGCACAGCCGGGCGATGCGGGCCAGCGCCGCGTCGTCCAGTCCGCCGATGGGGCTGCGCAGGGCCTGCGCCAGGCTCAGATCGTGCGCGGGCGAGACCAGCGCATCGAGCAGCGCCACCACGTCCTGCACGGCGGGCGCTTCGGCCAGGTCCTGCTTTTCGGGCTGTTCGGCGGCGATGCCGCGCTCGGCCAGCGCTTCGTGCAGCCAGCCCAGGCGATCGCGCCTGCGCGAAAGCACCATCAGTTTGTCGGCCTTCACGGCGCCGCTGGCGATCTGCGCCGCGATCCAGTCGGCCGCCTGCTGCGCCTCGCGGGCACTCAGACCGTCCTCGGGTTCCAGCCGCGGCGTCTGCAGGCTGTCGCGCCATTGCGGGTCGCCTCGCGGGTCTGCCGCACCGCCTGCGGCATCGCGCGGCACGGGCGGCAGGGCCAGCACCGCACCGGCGTGGTCGCTCTCGGTCGTGTGCGCGCGGAACCCGGCGTAGCCGCCATCCTGCGCGGCTGCGCCCATCACGGCGTTGAGGGCTTCGACCACCCCGGAGGCGCAGCGGCGGGTGTGGTCGCAACTCAGCAAGGATCCCGACAGGCCCTGCACCACAAACGTCTGCGCGGCCTTGAACACCTGGGGCTCGGCGCGCCGGAAGCGGTAGATGGACTGCTTCGGGTCGCCGACCAGGAACACGGCGGGCACCTCGCCGGCGCCGGCGCCCGCATAGCCCGACAGCCAGCCGTACAGCGCCTGCCACTGCAGCGGGTTGGTGTCCTGGAACTCGTCGATCAGCAGATGGCGCACGCGCGCGTCCAGCCGCTGCTGCATCCAGCCGGAGAGCTCGGCATCCCCCAGCAGGCGGCGCGCCGCGCTTTCCACATCGTTCATGTCCACCCAGCCACGCTCGCGTTTGAGCGCCCGGTATTGCGCCAGCAGCACACGGGTGAGGCGGGCCAGGCGCTGCTGGTGGGTCCAGGCCGAATGCTGACGCACTGCGGCCAGCAGAGGCTGCAGTTCGGCCTCGGCCGCCTGCGCCGCCGGGTACTTGGTCAGGTGCTGGGTCAGCCGGTCATCGGTGGCCACGAAGAAGGCCTTGCGCAGCACGGCCAGCCGCTGCGGCGCCACCTCCGGCGTGTCGGGCAGCAAGAACGCGTCAACCACCGCGTGACCGGCGTTTTGCGGCGTCTTGTTCTTTTCAGCCCCCAGTTCGCGGGCGCGGTCCAGCCAGCGCAACCGCACGGCGTCGCCCAGCAAGGCTTCCTCAGGCTGCTGGTGACCGGCCAGCGAGGGCCAAAGTGCACCGAAGGCCTGCACCGACGCGTCCACGATGCCTTGCTCGTCGGCCAGCGCGAACTCCACCCGCTTGTTCAGCGCGTTGCCCAGGGCCTTGAGGGTCTGGTGGCGACCGTGGCGCGCCACGCTGTCCAGAAAGTCCTTGTGCAGTGCTGCATCGGCCGCCACGGCGGCGTAAAAACGCGGCCACACCAGGGCAATCGCCTGGGCGTCGTCATCCAGCAGTTCGTGTTCTGCCGGCAGGCCCAGCTCCTGCAGCATCGACAGCGGCGCGCTGCGCAGCAACGACGCGAACCAGCTGTGGAAGGTGCGGATCTGCACCGGGCGGCCGGCGGCCAGCAGGCGCGCCCGCAAATCCCGCAGTTCGGGTGCGCGCACCGGAGCTACCGCAGGCTCCATGCCGCGCAGCTCAAGCTGGACGGTCAGTTCGGCGTCGGTCATCGCGGTGAACTCGCTCAACCAGTCCTGCAGGCGCTGGCGCATCTCGCCCGCAGCTTTTTTCGTGAAGGTGATGGCCAGGATGTCCTGGGGCGCGGTGCCATCGAGCAAGGCGCGCAGAATGCGCGAGACCAGCATCCAGGTCTTGCCCGCGCCGGCGCAGGCTTCCACGGCCACGCTGCGCGCGGGGTCGCAGGCCGCAGCGTAGAACGCGGCGCGCTCGACCAGTTCGCCGTCGATGCGGTAGGCGGCCTGGCTCATGTTCTGAAGTCCTTTCGGCACAGACCGCGTGCGGCGCAGAAGTCGCATACCCGGCCCTCGCCCAGCGCCGGCAGCGTGTGCCCGTGCGCGATACGGCCCAAGTCGTTGGCAATCCCCTCGAGCAGGTGCTCGCGCGCCAGCAGCAGCTCAGGCTGTTCGATCCACCGCGTGGCCGGGTCCTTACCGGTGGTCTCGCGACTGTCGGTGATGCTCAGGTAAGCGCCCCGCACGGTTTCCTCGCCAAGCAGGGTGGCGTAGAACGCGATCTGGGTGTCTTCGAGCGGGTCTTTGACGCGATCGAGGGTGGTCTGGCGCGGCTCGGTCTTGTAGTCGATCACCAAGGGGATCGGCCCCTCGGGACTGGCCTGGCGGTCGATGCGGTCGAGCTGGCCGATCAGGCGCCACGGGCCGACGGCCCGGGTCAGCGACACCTCGGCACGATCGAACACCGGGCCGGCGGCTTCATGGTCGGCCAGCCAGGCCAGGTAACCCTCGCGCAGGGCCGGCCAGGCGGCCATGAAGGGCAGGAAGCCAGCCTCGCCGCCGTCGGGTGACAGGCCTCGTTGGCGCGCCTCGGCCTGCGCCAGCGCGTCCAGCCGCTCCCGGTCGCCCTGTCCGTCGGCCGGTTCGGCTGCCCGCTCTTCGTGAAAGGCCTTGAGCACCGCATGCAGCCAGTTGCCCAGGTCGCGTTTGTCGGGTTCGGATTCGATCTCGTCCACCTGCTGCAAGCGCAACTGGCGCAGCGCAAAAAAACGGTACGGACAGTCGCGCAGGTCCTGGTAGGCGCTGGCCGACAGGGCCTGGGGCAGGAGGTCGGCGGCGGTGGGCCGGGGGTCGGTCTGCGGCAGCAGCGTCACCGAACGCGGGACCCGCGGATCGTCGGCAGCCACCGCCCGTGCCGCGCCCTGCAGGGCCTGCAGCCAGGGCGCGGCGGCCATGGCTTCGCCTTGCTGCTGGCTGCGCCAGAGCAGCTGCAACCGGGGCTGCGTCAGCAGGTGCGTCCAGGCCGCCAGCCCCGCCTCGGCCAGCGCTTCGCGGCTGGGCAGGCCCAACGCGCTGCGTTGCGTGGCGGTCCACTGCCCCGGCGGCTCCGGGCTGGGTGGCAGGTTCACTTCGTCACAACCCGGTGCCACCACCGCCGCAAAGTCACGGCCGAGCAATTGCGCCATGGGCAGCACGACCACCTGCGGTTCGGCCGGGTGGTCCGGCTGGAAACTGGACGCCTCCAGCGCATCGCGAACCCAGGCGCTGAACGCGGCCAGCGACCAGCGCCGCCCCAGCGAGCCGACGGACGACGGTGCCGAAGCCTCGGCGACCAGCGGCGCCAGTTCGTGGGCGGCGCCGTCCTGCAGCCGCAAGACCTCGGCCACGCGCTGCCCGGCGGCATCCTGGCTGCAGTCGGTCCACCAGCCGTCCTGGCGCAAGGCGTCCGCCAGGTCGGCCAGCCACTGGGGCAGTGGGCGAGGGGCTTGCAGGGCGTCCAGCAGACGGGGTACGTCCGGCGGCACCAAGGGTCCCGCATCGGCGTGGGTCAGCACTGAACGCCAGGCGGCCAGTCCCTTCGCGCGTGCCTGGCGCTCCAGCGGCACGATGCCGTCCGCGTACGGCCCCTGCTTGAGCCAGTCGAGCACATCGTCGGTGCGCGCCCGCCGATCGGCTGCGCGCAACAGACTCATCAGCCGGGCCGCGGCGTGGGTGGTCGAGAGTTTCCAGCCCGTTTCGTCGCGCACGGTCACGCCCGCACCTTGCAGCAGGGCACCGATGCGCCGCGTCAGTGCCCGGTCCTGCGCCACCAGCGCCAAGGGTGCGTGGCCCTGGTTGACCAGGGCGACCACGCAGGCGGCCGCGCGCTGGGCTTCGTCCTCGGCGTCGCCGCAGGCATGCACCGCCACGGGCGGGTGTCCGGCATCGTGGGCGCCAAAGGGCAATAGCAAACCCCGGGCACCCCAGTGCGCCAGCAGCGCCTGGGCCAGCGGGTCGACCTGGAAGCCCGGCATGACCAGCAACCCATCGGCGACGCGCCCCGGCGCGCCCAGGTCCGACCACAGCACATCGGTGGCGTAGGCCGACAGTCCGGCCCAGGTGACGGCCAGCGACGCCACCAGCCCTTCCCACTGCAGAACCTGGCTGGACGGCGCCATGCCGGCGCGCAGGGCTTCGGCCCAGGCGGCACGCTGATGCGGCGGTCGGGCGGCGGCCAGCGGTGCGAGCTGTCGCGTGGCTTCGACCAGGCGGGCCACCAGCGTGGCCCGCAGATCGGCCCCCAGCGACCGACCCGCCACGCGATCAAGCAGGCCGGCGGCGATCAGGCTGTCGCGCGCCATGTCGCCCGACCAGTCGGTGCTGCCGGGCGCAAAGGGCTGCAGGCTGGCGGCCCAGTTGCGGCTCGACTCGAAGCGGGGCGCAAAGCCGCTGGGCGCGTGCTGCACCCAGGCGCGCCGACCGGCGTCCATCATCTGCGCATAGGGGACCAGCACCACCACGCGGGCCGTGTGCCAGCCTTGCTGGCCGATGCGCTCCCGCACCACCGACAGGGTCTGGAACCAGGCCTGCGACGCCGTGGTACCGCCCGCGGTGCACGCTGCGGGCGCGGCGAAGGGGCCGGGTCGGGTGGACATCATGGAGTGTGCGTTTCTGTCACAATTGAAGGCGCTTTCGTGGCGTGGACAGGAACCTGCCCTCACCGTCACGCCTCCACTGTAACTTCCTCCTTCCTGCCGCAACCCCTAGGACCGACCATGGCCAGCGACCTGATCAAACACGTTTCCGATGCTTCCTTCCAGGCCGATGTGCTGAACGCACCCGCCCCTGTGCTGGTGGACTTCTGGGCCGAATGGTGCGGCCCTTGCAAGATGATCGCCCCCATCCTGGACGAAGTGGCCGGCAGCTACCAGGGCAAGCTGCAGGTGGCCAAGGTGAACGTGGACGAAAACTCCGAAGTGCCCGCCAAGTTCGGCATTCGCGGCATCCCCACGCTGATGCTGTTCAAGGACGGCCAGCTGGCCGCCACCAAGGTGGGCGCACTGAGCAAGGCGCAGCTGACCGCTTTCATCGACCAGCAACTGGCCTGAGCGATCCCGGCCGGTCGCTGCCACTGCGGGTGCAAGGCCCGCTGCGCCTGCGGCGACCTGTTTTTTCCTGTCATAATCCGCCCGTCAGCTGGCCCCCACCACGGCACAGCCCTTTCTGACAGCGCCCGTCCGCCATCCGGACACCAGCGCCCCTCCCCCCCGGTTCAGTCAAGACTCCCCGCCGGAGCAACTTCCATGCACCTCAACGAACTCAAGGCACTGCATGTGTCTGAAGTCCTCAAGCAGGCCGACGCGCTTGAGATCGAAAACACCGGCCGCATGCGCAAGCAGGAGCTGATGTTCGCCATCATCAAGAAGCGCGCCAAGGCCGGCGAACAGGTGAACGCCGACGGCGTGCTGGAGGTGTTGCCCGACGGCTTCGGCTTCCTGCGCAACATGGACACCAGCTTCACGGCGTCCACCGACGACATCTACATCTCGCCCAGCCAGATCCGCCGCTTCAACCTGCACACCGGCGACATGATCGAGGGCGAGGTGCGCATCCCCAAGGACGGCGAACGCTACTTCGCGCTCAACAAGCTCGACGCCATCAACGGCCTGCCGCCCGAGGCGAACAAGCACAAGGTGATGTTCGAGAACCTGACGCCGCTGTTTCCCAAGCAGCAGATGCGGCTGGAACGCGACATCAAGACCGACGAGAACATCACCGGCCGCGTCATCGACATCATCTCCCCCATCGGCAAAGGCCAGCGCGCCCTGATCGTGGCCCCGCCCAAGAGCGGCAAGACGGTCATGATGCAGCACATCTGCCACGCCATCACCGCCAACCACCCCGAGGTGGAGCTGATGGTGCTGCTGGTGGACGAGCGCCCGGAAGAAGTGACCGAGATGCAACGCACGGTGCGTGGTGACGTGATCGCCTCGACGTTCGACGAACCCGCCGCCCGCCACGTGCACGTGGCCGAGATGGTGATCGAGCGCGCCAAGCGCCTGGTCGAACTCAAGAAGGACGTGGTGATCCTGCTGGACTCCATCACCCGCCTGGCCCGCGCCTACAACAACGTGCTGCCCTCCTCCGGCAAGGTGCTGACCGGCGGTGTGGACGCCAACGCCCTGCAGCGTCCCAAGCGCTTCTTCGGCGCGGCGCGCAACGTGGAAGAAGGCGGCTCGCTGACCATCATCGCCACCGCCCTGGTCGACACCGGCAGCCGCATGGACGAAGTGATCTTTGAAGAATTCAAGGGCACCGGCAACAGCGAAATCCACCTCGACCGCCGCCTGTACGAAAAGCGCGTCTTCCCCTCGATCCAGCTCAACCGCAGCGGCACACGCCGAGAGGAACTGCTGCTGGCCCCCGAGATCCTGCAGAAGACCCGCATCCTGCGCCAGTTCATGTACAACATGGATGAGATCGAGGCCATGGAAATGGTGCTCAAGAGCATGAAGGCGACCAAAAACAACTCCGAGTTCTTCGACATGATGAGAAGGGGTGGGTAACTCCTCCCTGCGCCGCTGACGCGGCTTCCCCCCTCACTGGCGCGCCCTTTTGGGCGCTTGGAGGGGGGACAACACCAGCGGCCCGGCGGAGCCGGTTCTGCGGTGTTTCTGGATTGACTCCCCCTCACTTCCTGTACCCGGTTCGGTCCTCACCTCTACGGAGCGCGTGCCTGATTCAAGGATGCGACGGAACTGGCTCCGCCAGGCCGCACGCATCGCCGCCTTGAGGGGGTGACGGCGCTGGCGGCGCGGGGGTGTTAGAATTCAAGGCTTTGCAACTTGTGGCAAGTACAGCGGAATGGTTTCGCTGCGGCTGTCGCACCTGACCCCAAGGAATCGCCATGAAAGAAGGCATTCACCCCAACTACCGCGAAGTGTGCTTCGTGGACCTGTCGAACAACTTCAAGTTCGTGACCCGTTCCTGCGTGAGCACCAAGGAAACGGTCAAGATGGACGACGGCCGCGAACTGCCGCTGTTCAAGCTGGATACCTCCAGCGAGTCGCACCCCTTCTACACCGGCACGCAAAAGAGCGTGGACAACATGGGTGGCCGCGTCGAGAAGTTCCGCAACCGCTTCGGCAAGACCGCTGCCAAGTGACCGCCCCCGCGTTGCGCCCCCGGTGCAACCCGCAAAAAAGCAGCCACCCGGTCGGCTGCTTTTTTTTCGACCACCCCTGTTGCGCGGTGGTCGCCAGAAGACCTGACGGGCGCCCGCTTGCAGCCCCTGTATAGTCGTTTGCAGTGAACCAGACCACCCCCGCCATCGTGCCGCAGTCGGCGGTGCGCCGCCTGCCGCGGCTGGCACTCATCCTGTTCTGCGTGGCCTACGTGCTGCCCGGTTTCCTCGGGCGCGAGCCCTGGAAGCAGGCCGACGTATCGGCTTTCGGGGTGATGCTGGAAATGGCCGCTGGCCACAGCAGCTGGTGGCAACCCCAGGTGCTGGGCGTGCCGGTGGACGAGCCCGGTCCGCTGCCCTACTGGCTCGGTGCGGTGTTCATCCGCCTCCTGCCGTTCCTGCCGGCCGATCTGGCGGCCCGCATTCCCTTTGCCAGCTTGCTGGCCCTCACGCTGGCCTGCACCTGGTACGCGGTCTACCACCTGGCGCGCCAGCGCGGCGCACAGCCCGTGGCTTTCGCTTTCGGTGGCGAGGCGCAACCGGTGGACTACGCCCGCACCCTGGCCGATGCCGCCCTGCTGGCACTGGTGGCCTGCCTGGGACTGGCCCAGTTGTCGCACGAAACCACACCCGACCTCGCCCGGCTGGCTGCCATCAGCGCCCTGCTGCTGGGCGCGGCGCGGCTGGCGCAGGCCGATGACGCCCGCCCCCACCGCAGCCTGCTGCTCTGGGGCTGCGGCGCCGCCGCTCTGGCTTTCAGCGGTGCCCCGTGGTTCGCACTGGTCGCGGGTTCGGGTCTGCTGCTCGGAGTCGGCCTGCCCCGCCCAGATGGGCCGACATCGGGCACCATCCGTGCCAGCCTGCCGTGGGCCGGAGGCAGCCTGGCGCTGGTGATGGTGCTGGCGGCCGTGGCCGGGTTGCTGCAAGGCCCCGACCTGGGACTGCCCACCCAATGGAAGGACTGGAGGCGGTGGGGCCAGCTGCTGGTCTGGTTCACCTGGCCGGCGTGGCCGCTGGCGCTGTGGACGCTGTGGGGCTGGCGCCGGCAGCTGCGCCAGCCCCACCTCGCCCTGCCGCTGTGGCTGGCGGGAGTTGGCGTGGTCAACAGCGCCGTCAACCCGGACTTCGACCGTGCCCTGCTGCTGGCCCTGCCCGCGCTGGCCGCGCTCGCGGCCTTCGCACTGCCCACCCTCCGCCGCAGCGTGACGGCCCTGATCGACTGGTTCACGCTGATCTTCTTCACCGGCTGCGCACTGATCGTCTGGGTGGTCTGGGTGGCCATGATGACCGGGGTGCCGGCCAAACCCGCCGCCAACGTGGCCAGGCTGGCGCCCGGCTTCGTGCCCGAGTTTCACGGGTTCCTGTTTGCCTTGGCCACCCTGGCCACGCTGGCCTGGGTATGGCTGGTGGGATGGCGCGTCGGTGCCCACCGCCAGGCACTGTGGAAAAGTCTGGTCCTTCCCGCAGCGGGCGCCACCTTGTGCTGGCTGCTGCTCATGACCCTGTGGCTGCCCCTGCTCGATTTCGCACGCAGCTACGGACCGCTCTCGCGGCGGGTGGCGACGCTGGTGCCTGCCAACGCCTGTGTGCTGGTGGACGGCCTGTCGAATGCCCAGATTGCGGCCCTGCAGTACCACGGGCAGCTCACGCTGGTGCGCACGCGACAACCCGGCCAGGCCGACGCACAGGCCTGCCAAGGCCTGGTGGTCAACCCCGGCAGCCAGCGCACGCTGGACCAGCGGGTGTCCCTGACCCAGTGGGCCTACAAGGCCAGCGTGAGCCGCCAGTCAGACCGCAAGGAACGGCTGCTGGTGTACCAGCGCGTGGGGCCGTGAAACGGGGCTGCTCAGGCAGCGGCGGGCACCTCGCGCACCCGCGAGGGCGGCAGCACCAGCGTGAAAGTCGAACCCTGTCCGAGCACGCTGTCGATCTGTACCTGTCCGCCGTGGCGCTGCATCACGTGCTTGACGATGGCCAGCCCCAGCCCGGTGCCACCGGTTTCGCGCGAACGGCTGCGGTCCACGCGGTAGAAGCGCTCGGTCAGGCGCGGCAGGTGTTCGGCTTCGATCCCGGGGCCCGTATCGCTCACAAAGAATTCGGCGCCACCGTCGGCCCGCCGATGCCAGCCCAGCCGGACATGCCCGCCACCCGGCGTGTAGCGCACCGCATTGCTCGCCAGGTTGGACATGGCACTGAGCAGTTCACTGCGCACACCCGCCACCTGCACCGATGGCCCGGGCTGCACCTCGATGGCATGGGGCGGCTCCAGCAAGGTTTGCGACAAGCCATTCGCTTCCTGCACCACGTGACGCAACAAAGCGTCGCCGTCGACCCACTCCCCAGTGCCCGGAGCCGGGCTGCCTTCCAGCCGTGACAGCGTGAGCAGGTCGCTCACCAGGGTCTGCATGCGGTGGGCCTGCTGGCTCATCAGACCGAGATAGCGCGAGCGGTCCGCCTCGTCCAGCGGAATGCTCTGCATGGTCTCGACAAAACCGCTGAGCACCGTCAACGGCGTGCGGATTTCGTGGGACACGTTCGCCACAAAATCGCGCCGCATGGCCTCGGCCAGCTGCACCGCCGTCACGTCGCGCGTCAGCATCAGCCGGCGTTTGCGGCCGTAGGGGTGGATCTGCACCGAGATCCTGTTGGGCTGCGTCGGTCGCTGGCCAGGGCCGTCGATCTGGATCTCGTGGCTGAAATCACCTTCGGCCATGTAGGCCACAAAGGCCGGTGTCCGCACCAGATTGCGAATGGTCTGGCCCAGGTCGCGCTGGGGGTCCAGCCCCAGCTGGGCTGCGGCGGTCTGGTTGCACCATTCGATGGCGCCCGTCTCGTCCAGCAGCAGCACCCCGTTGGGCGATGCCTGGATGGCCGACAGGAAGTCTTCCAGCCGGGCGTCGCTCTTTTGCGCTTTCTTCTCCAGCTTCTTGAAGACCTTGCGGTTGCGGTCCAGCAGCTCTCCCCACACACCTTTGAGGTTCGGGGCACCCGATGCCTCGCCGCTGTTGAGCCAGCGCAGCAGCCGCGCACCGTTGACACTGTCGCGCGAGACCCAGACCAGCGCACCCAGCAGGGCGCCGGCCAGGGTCCAGGTAGGCGATTCGCGGCTCCAGCCCCAGGCCGCTCCCAGGAACACCAGGAGCAGCAGGCTCAGGGTACGGCCGATCATGGGTGGGTGGTCTGCGTGCCCTGCACGGTCAGGCGGTAGCCTGCGCCGCGCACGGTTTCCACCATGAACGCGGCCTCACCCAGCGATTCCCTCAGTCGTTTGACGTGCACGTCCACGGTCCGCTCCTCGATGAAGACATGGTCCCCCCATATCTTGTCGAGCAGCGTACCACGCGTGTGCACGCGCTCGGCGTGCTTCATCAGGTAGTGCAGCAGCTTGAACTCGGTCGGTCCGACCTTGAGCTCCTGTCCCCGGTAGCTGATGCGGTACGTGCCGGCATCCAGCACCAGGTCGCCCACCTGCACCGAATCGTTGACGATTTCGGGCGCGCGACGCCGCAGCACGGCACGGATGCGCGCGAGCAACTCCTGCGTGGAGAAAGGCTTGGTGACGTAGTCGTCAGCGCCGGCGTCCAGCCCCTGAACCTTGTCACTCTCATCGCTGCGTGCGGTCAGCATGAGGATGGGAACGGTCTTGGTGCGCTCGTTCTTGCGCCACTGGCGGGCCAGCGCTGCACCACTCTCACCCGGCAACATCCAGTCCAGCAGGATCACGTCGGGCAGCACCGCATCCACTTCGCGCTGCGCCGCCTGACCGTCGAACACCACCGTGGGGGCAAAGCCGTTGTGGCGCAGGTTGACGGCGATCAGCTCGGCAATCGCCGGTTCATCCTCGACCACCAGCACACGCGGCAACTTCTTCATGCTCCAGTCTCCGGCCCGGACCGTTCGCTCATCGGACCACCGACTCCACCTTGTCCAGCGGGGAGTGGCGAACGTCCTCGCCCTTGACGACGAAGATGATCTGCTCGGCGATGTTCTTGGCGTGATCCCCCACGCGTTCGAGCGACTTGGCCAGGAACAGCAGATCCAGGCTGGGCGAAATCGTGCGCGGGTCTTCCATCATGTAGGTGATCAGCTTGCGCAGGAAACCGTCGTATTCGGTGTCCACCGCATCGTCGTCCTTGATGATCGCCAAGGCCATGGCCGTGTCCAGACGGGCGAACGAGTCCAGGGTCTTGCGCAGCATGCCCGCGGCCAGGTCGGCCGCCAGACGCAGTTCGGACACCGGCAACGTGCGCGGCGTACCGCCGTGGATGATGGACTTGACCATGCGCGCCACGCGGGCGATCTCGTCGCCGGCGCGCTCCAGGTTCTGGGTCGTGCGCGAGATCGCCATGAGGAAACGCAGGTCGCGCGCCGTCGGCTGGCGACGCCCGATGGTGGAGATGATCTCGTGATCGATGTTCACTTCCATCTGGTTGATGCGGTGCTCGGTCTCGAGCACCTGCTCGGCCGTCTCCAGGCTCATGTGGGTCAGCGCATAGACCGCCTGGTGCAGCTGGGATTCCACCAGCCCGCCCATTTCGAGCACATGGGTGGAGATGGAGTTGAGTTCGGCGTCGAACTGGCTGGAAAGGTGCTTGTCGCCCATGGTGGTCTCCCTGATCAGCCAAAGCGGCCGGTGATGTAGTCTTCGGTCTCGGTCTTGGTGGGCTTGAAGAAAATCTGCTCGGTGGCACCGAACTCGATCAGCTCGCCCAGGTACATGTAGGCCGTGTAGTCGCTGCAGCGGGCCGCCTGCTGCATGTTGTGCGTGACGATGGCGATGGTGTAGTCCTGCTTGAGCTCGTGCACCAGTTCTTCCACCTTGCCGGTGGAAATCGGGTCCAGCGCCGAGGTGGGTTCGTCCAGCAGCAGCACCGAAGGCTTGACCGCCACACTGCGCGCGATGCACAGGCGCTGCTGCTGACCACCCGAGAGGCTCATGCCGTTCTGCCCCAGCTTGTCCTTGACCTCGTTCCACAGCGCGGCCTTGGACAGCGCCCATTCCACGCGGTCGTCCATGTCGCTCTTGCTCAGGTTCTCATAGAGCTTCACGCCGAAGGCGATGTTGTCGTAGATGGTCATGGGAAACGGCGTCGGCTTCTGGAACACCATACCGATGCGAGCGCGCAGCAAGTTCAGGTCTTGCTTGGGGTCCAGGATGTTTTGGCCGTAGAAGTTGATCTGGCCTTCGGCGCGCTGGCCCGGGTACAGGCTGTACATGCGGTTGAGGGTGCGCAGCAGCGTGGACTTGCCGCAACCCGAAGGACCGATGAAGGCGGTCACCTTGCGCTCTTCGATGTTCAGGTTGACATTCTTCAGCCCCTGGAACTTGCCGTAGAAGAAATCGAGGTTGCGCACTTCCAGGGCATTCCTGGCCGGGGTCAAGGGGACGACCGGGGCGATGGCGCCCTGTGCCGCGTTGGCGTGGGTGGGGGCAGTAGCGAAAGTGGTGGAGGTCATGGTCAGGTCCATTGTCTGAAATGAAGATCAGGTGCGCACTTTTTCGCGGAAGAACACACGGGCCAGGATGTTCAGGGCCAGCACCGCCAGGGTGATCAGCAGCGCACCGCCCCAGGCCAGGTTGATCCAGTTGTCGTAGGGGCTCATGGCAAACTGGAAGATCACCACCGGCAGATTGGCCATGGGGGCGCCCATGTTGGTGCTGAAGAACTGGTTGTTCAGTGCGGTGAACAACAGGGGAGCGGTTTCACCACTGATTCGGGCGATGGCCAGCAGGACGCCGGTGATCACGCCGCTCTTGGCCGCACGCAGCGTCACCAGGGCCGAGACCTTCCATCGCGGCGCACCCAGGGCAAAAGCGGCCTCACGCAGGCTCCCGGGCACCAGGCGCAGCATGTTTTCGGTGGTGCGCATGACCACCGGGATGGCGATCAGCGACAAGGCCAGAGACCCCGCATAACCGGAGAAGTTGCCCACGGTGGCCACCGCAATGGCGTAGACGAACAGGCCCAGCACGATGGACGGTGCCGACAGCATGATGTCGGTGACGAACCGCGTGAATTCCGCCACCTTGCTGGTGTCGCCATACTCGGACAGGTAGATGCCGGCCAGGATGCCCACCGGGGTCGATACCAGCACCGCCAGACCGACGATCATGAGACTGCCCAGGATGGCATTGCGCAACCCGCCGCCTTCGGAGCCCGGTGCCGGGGTGTCCTGGGTGAACAGGCTGAGTTCCAGGGCGGCCAGACCGTTGGAGAACAGCACGAACAGGATCGAGAACAGTGCGATCAGCCCCAGGACCATGGCGGTCATGGAGAGCGTCAGTCCGATCAGGTTGGTACGCTGGCGGCGGCTGTACAAGGGAGAGATGTTCATTTGCATGGTGAGACTCCGGGCATGCGCTCTGCTGATGTGGCCCGTTCAGGTGCCCTTGGATTTCTCGGCGCGGATGATCAGGACCTTGGCCAGCGCGAGCACCACGAAGGTGATGCAGAACAGCAGGAAGCCCAGGGCGAACAGGGTGTTGAAGTGCAGGCCCTCGGCCTCGCCGAACTCGTTGGCCAGCAAGGAAGCGATCGAAGTGCCGGGGGAGAACAGCGTCGTGGGCATGCGGTTGGCATTGCCGATCACGAAGGTGACGGCCATGGTTTCACCCAGTGCCCGGCCCAGACCGAGCATGATGCCGCCGATGACCCCTTTCTGCGTGTAAGGCAGCACCACCTTGCCCACCACCTCCCAGGTGGTGCAACCCAGGGCGTAGGCCGACTCGCGCAGGATGGGCGGGGTGATCTCGAACACGTCGCGCATCACGGCGGCGATGAACGGCAGCACCATGAAAGCCAGGATGATGCCGGCCGCCAGTATCCCCAGGCCATTGGTGGCCCCGCCGAACAGCCAGCCCACCAGCGGCATGCCTCCCAGCACCGCTTGCGTGGGCACCTGCAGGTAGTCGGCAAACACCGGCGCGAACACGAACAGACCGAACATGCCGTAGATGATGGATGGCACGGCCGCCAGCAATTCAATGGCGGTGCCCAGTGGGCGACGCAGCCAGACCGGGCAGGTCTCGGTCAGGAACACCGCGATGCCAAAGGCCAGCGGAACCGCCAGCAACAGGGCGATGCCGGCACTGAGCAGGGTTCCCACGATGGATATGGCGGCACCGAACTCTTCGTTGACGATGTCCCATTCCACGTACCACAGGAAATGGGCACCGAACTTGGCGAACGTGGGCCAAGCGTTGATGAACAGCGAGACGATGATGCCCACCAGCGCCACCAGCACCAGCAGCGAGAAGGACTGCGTCAGGCGGTGGAACAGGACATCCTGGAAGCGTTGCTTCCTGGCCACGGCGACCATGGAGGGGCTGGGCAGCTCGGCGGAGGTGGAAGGAAGTTGAGACGGGTTCATGGTCGCGGCGGAAGGCATGCTCGATCCCCGATTAGGCCAGAAATAAACAACAAAACACCGACACCCGCCAGGAGTGCCGGTGACTCAGGGCCTGCGCTGGCAGACCCAGCCAACCATCACTTGTTGTTGATCTGGGACCAGACGCGGGTGCGGATCTGGCTGGTCAGCGCATCGGGCAGCGCCACGTAGTCGAGCTCGGCGGCCATACCCTTGCCGTTCTTGAACGCCCAGTCGAAGAACTTGATCACTTCGGCGCTCTGGGCCTTGTTCTCAGGGTTCTTGTACATCAGGATGAACGAGGCGGTAGTGACCGGATAGGCCTTGGCGCCGGGCTGGTTGACGATGGACAGCCCCATGCCGGGCACGCTGAACCAGTCGGCGCCCGCAGCGGCTGCGGAGAAGGTTTCGTCGTCGGGCATCACGAACTGACCGTCCTTGTTCTGCAGCGCCATCACGGCGATGTTGTTCTTTTTGGCGTAAGCGTATTCCACGTAACCCAGCGAGCCCTTGGTGCGGCTGACGTTGGCGGCCACGCCTTCGTTGCCCTTGCCACCCACGGAGGTGGGCGCCGGCCATTTGACGGCGGCACCCTTGCCCACGGTGTCGGCCCATTCCTTGCTGACGGTGGAGAGGTAGTCGGTCCAGTTGAAGGTGGTGCCCGAACCGTCGGCGCGGTGCACGATGGTGATGGTCTGGTCGGGCAGCCGCTTGCCGGGGTTCAGGGCGGCCAGCTTGGGGTCGTTCCACTTGCTGATCTTGCCCATGAACATTTCGGCCAGCACCGGACCGGTCACGCGCAGCTCACCATTGCCAAAGCCGTCCAGGTTGAACACCGGAACAGTACCACCGATGATGGCCGGGAACTGGACCATGCCGTCCTTCTCGAGGTCGGCTCCCGACAGTGGGGCGTCGGTGGCACCGAAGGCCACGGTCTTGGCGCGGATCTGGCGGATGCCACCCGACGACCCGATGGACTGGTAGTTCAGGCCGACGCCGGTCGCATTCTTGTACGCCTCGGCCCACTTGGCGTAGATCGGGAACGGGAAGGTCGCGCCGGCGCCGGTGATGTCGGCAGCGATGGCCGAGCCCATGGCCAGGGTGGCCAGCGCGGCGGCGGCAACGGTCTTGAGCAGGGTGCGCTTGGAGTTCATACAAAAGTCCTCATGGTTGGGGAGAAAACGATGAGGAGACTGTAGAGAGGCTCTGTGACAGCTTTGTGACAATCACAAAACAATCTGCCCGGCAGGGGTGGCCTCCTCCACCGACCCAAGCGAAGGACCAGCGGCTCAGATCAGGCGGCCGATGTCCTCGACATCTTCGGCGAACATCTGGCCCTTTTCGGCCAGCACCACCCGGCCGTCGCGCCCCCGCAGCAAGGTGATGGGCAGGCCACGGGGCTTGGGGAATGACCTGCGCCATTCCGGGCTGGCCCAGCCACCGGGGAAGCTGTAGCCCTTGGCCTGCAGGTAGGCCACCGCATCTTCCGGCTTGCGGTCGATGGAAAGCGCCAGCATCTGAAGCCCGCGACCCTTCTGGCTTTGCCAGAGTTTTTCCATGCTCGGGCTTTGCAATGCACAGTACGGGCAGGTGCTGGACCACCAGTAGACCAGCAAGGGTTGACCGGCCACCTGGGCCGGGTCGAAAGCACGGCCATCGAACAGGGTCAGGCGGGGCACGTGCAACACGCTGCCCAGTGGTGGCAAGGGTGGCGCTTTCGCCTCTTCGGCCGCGGCCGACACCGGCTGGGCCCAGCCGGAGCCAGGCGGCAACGCCAGCGCCACCGTGGCTGCGGTGAGCAGCCATTGCCGGCGGCCCATGAGGGCGGGGTCAGGAACCGGGTCGTGGTGCGGCATGCTGGTACGGGGCAGGCAGGAGGGCCGTGGGTACCGCGGGCACAGGAGACCCGCCGGGATGCACAGCGTACAACAAGACGGCCCACACCGCAGCCCCCTCCCTGCCCGTTCCTCCCGAAGGGCGGCGCGTCATGCGCATGCGTCACAATGGGCACCCAGCCCCTCGGGCTTCTCGTTCTCCTGGCACCTGCTTCCCCGCATGCAAAACGGCACCCTCCTCGCGGCCCTCGACCTCGGCTCCAACAGCTTCCGGCTGGAAATCGGCCGGTACGATTCGGGTCACATCGAACGCGTCGAATACCTCAAGGAGACGGTGCGCCAGGGCAACGGGCTGGACGAACAGAAAAACCTGAACCAGGCCGCCATGCAACGGGGCTGGGACTGCCTGGCCCGTTTCGCCGAACGTCTCCAGGGTTTCCAGAAACACCAGGTGCGGGCTGTGGCCACCCAGACCCTGCGCGAGGCGGCCAACCGCGACGTGTTCCTGGAACGCGCGCAGCAGGTGCTGGGTTTTGCCATCGAGGTGATTTCGGGCCAGGAAGAGGCGCGCCTGATCTACCAGGGGGTCTCGCGCCTGCTGCCGCAGTCGCAGGAGAAGCGCCTGGTGGTGGACATTGGCGGGCGCTCGACCGAGATGATCCTGGGGCAGGGCTACGAATCCCGGCGCATGGAGTCGTACCGGCTGGGCAGCGTGGCCTGGACCGGCAAGTACTTTCCCAGAGGTGAGTTTTCGGCCGCAGCCTTCAAGACCGCCGACGTGGCGGCCAAGGCGGTGCTGGACCAGGCCCTGGAGATCTTTCCGCGCTCGGACTGGTCGGTCGCCTACGGTTCCTCGGGCACCGTGGGTGCGGTGGCCGACATCCTGAGCGCGAACGGCTGGCCGGCCGGTGTGGTGACCCGCGCGGGCATGGACTGGCTGCTCGACCGCATGGTCAAGGCGGGCCATGTGGACCACCTGCGCCTGGAAGGCCTCAAGGACGACCGCCGCCCGGTGCTGGGGGGCGGTCTGGCGGTGCTGCGGGCCATCTTCGGCCTGTTCGCCATCGAACAGATGGTGCCGGCGCAGGGTGCGCTGCGCCAGGGCGCCCTGTACGACCTGATTCAGCGCGAGGACAACGACACCGACGTGCGCGAACGCACCGTGCGCTGGCTGGCCGAGCGCTTTTCGGTCGACACCGGGCAGGCCGAGCGGGTGCGCACCGTGGCCACGGCCCTGTTTGCCCAGGTTGCCACCGACAACGCCGACGGCCGCTATTCCCAGAAGCTGGCCTGGGCGGCGCGCCTGCATGAAATCGGCACCCACATCTCGCACGAGCGCTCGTACCACCACGGCGCCTACATCCTGGACAACGTCGACGCGCCCGGCTTTTCATTCCCTGAGCTGCACCGCATGAGCCAGCTGGTGCTGGGTCAGCGGGGCAAGCTGCGCAAGATGGAAGGGGCACTGGCCGAAGAACTGTTCGCCAAACAGCTGCTGTGCCTGCGGCTGGCGGTCTTGCTGTGTCACGCGCGCCAGATGCCCGAACACGAAACCCTGCGGCTGACCTACAAGAACGGGGCCTTCCGGCTGAGCACCCCCGAAGGCTGGGCGCGTCGGTTCCCGCAGTCGGCCTGGCTGCTCGGTGAAGAGGTGCTGGCCTGGCAGAAATCGGCCTGGCGCCTGGCCGCCGACATCCGTTGACCAGACAGCGGGCCAACGCGGGTGTCAGGCAGGGGGTGACGAGGCTGGCGCCCTCGTCCACCAGGCTGCCGTGGGTCCAGACAGGCGCAGCCCGGTCCGCGGTGCGCAATGGCAACGCCGCAGGCAGCACTTGGGGGCGTCGGGGCGGCGGGCATCACCGGTTTCCTTGGGCGTCTTCAGAGCAGCTCGGGGGTTTGAACCGTGACGATCACCGTCTGCAAGCCACCGTTGCGCTCCCGCTGGCGCAGCCACCAGAGCGCACCCTTCATCATGGGGCAGTCTTCTTCGCTCAGTTGCAGCAGCCGGGCGATCACCCGGCCCAGCGTCGGCTGGTGACCGACCACCACCACCGGCGACTTGCCGCCGGGCCACTGCACCACCTCCAGCAGGGCCAGCGGATCGCCTTCGGGCAGCAGCTCGTCGCGCAGCTTGAACTTGCGCCCCAGGGCCAGCGCGGTCTGTTCGGTGCGCTGGGCGGGACTGGCGAAGATGCGCGCGCCGTCGGGCAGCTGGCGGTCCAGCCAGGCGGCCATGCGGGCCGCCTGTTTCTCGCCGCGCGGCGTCAGACGCCGCGCGAGATCCTGGGCATCGCCCGGCCGGCCGTGCACCAGGTCCGGGTGTTCCACCGCTTCCGCGTGCCGCCAGAGAATCAGATCCATGGTGGGGTTTCCGTGCGACTCAGCCGCGGCTGCCGTAACGCGCCATCAGGTGGTTCTGCGCCGAATGGTGGACCGTGCGTGGCTTGCCACCCGACCCTACCGTGGCTGCGGGCAGGTAGCGCCCATCGGGCTGCAGCAGCCAGGCGTCCTTGGTGTCGTGCAGGTAGGCCTGCAGGCATTCGTCGATGATGCGCTGGCGCAGCGCGGCGTCGGTCACCGGCCAGGCCAGCTCCACACGGCGCAGCATGTTGCGGTTCATCCAGTCGGCGCTGGACAGCCACAGGCTTTCCACGCCGTCGACGCGGAAATAGAACACGCGCGAATGCTCCAGGAGGCGCCCGATCACCGAGCGCACCCGCAGGTTGTCGGTCACGCCCGGCGCGCCGGCGGGCAGGATGCAGGCCCCGCGCACGATGAGGTCGATCTGCACACCGGCCTGCGAAGCCTCGGCCAGACAACGCGCCAGCGGCTCGTCGGTCAGCGCGTTCATCTTGAGCACGATGCGCGCCTCTTTGCCGGCCCGCGCGGCGACGGCGGCGGCTTCGACCTGCTCGGTCATGGCCTTGTGCAGGTGGAAGGGCGCGATCAGCGCCTTGCGCAGTTTGGGCAGGCGGTTCTGGCTGGCCAGGTGCAGGAAGATCTGGTCCAGATCGGCCGTCAGCGCCTCGTCGGCCGTGAGGTGGCTGATGTCGGTGTACAGGCGCGCCGTACCCGCGTTGTAGTTGCCGGTGGACAGGTGGGCGTAGCGGCGCAGGCGACCTTTCTCGCGGCGCGTGACCAGCAGCATCTTGGCGTGGGTCTTCAGGCCCACGACGCCGTACACCACCTGCGCGCCCACCGATTCGAGCCGCTCGGCGTAGTTGATGTTGGCTTCTTCGTCGAAGCGGGCCTTGAGCTCGACCACTGCGGTCACCTCTTTGCCGCGGCGGACCCCTTCACGCAACAGGTCCATGAGTTCGGACTTGGCGCCGGTGCGGTAGATGGTCATCTTGATGGCCAGCACGTCGGGGTCTTGCACCGCTTCGCGCAAGAAGGCCAGCACGGCATCGAAACTCTCGTAGGGCTGGTGGATCAGCACGTCCCCCTGCTGCAGCCGCTCGAAAAAACTCTGGCCCGGCGTGAGGGCCGCCGGCCAGCCCGCGGTGTAGCGGTCAAACCGCAGGGCGGGGGCATCCACCTGATCGATCAGCTGATTCAGCCGCACCAGGTTGACCGGCCCGGGTACCCGGTACAGCGCCGAGGGCGGCAGGTCGAACTGCGCCAGCAGGAAGGCCGACAGCGTTTCGGAGCAGCCGGCCGAAACCTCCAGACGCAGCGCCTCGCCATAGTGGCGTTGCTGCAGGCCTTTGCGCAGCGCGGTGCGCAGGTTCTTCACCTCTTCCTCGTCCACCGCCAGGTCCGAGTGGCGCGTGACACGGAACTGCGAAAACTCGGTCACCTGCCGGCCGGTGAACAGATCGTCCAGGTGCGATCGGATCAGGCTGGAGATGGACACGAAGTGCATCTGCCGGGAGCCTTTGACCTGGGGCATGCGCACAAAACGCGGCAGGATGCGGGGCACCTTGACGATGGCGATTTCGTTCTCGCGCCCGAAAGCGTCCTTGCCCTTGAGCCGCACGATGAAGTTGAGCGACTTGTTGGCCACCTGCGGGAACGGGTGCGCCGGGTCCAGCCCCACGGGCATCAGCAGCGGCTGCACCTCGCGCTGGAAGAACTCCCGGACCCAGCGGCGCTGGCGCGGATTGCGTTCGCCGTGCGTGAGCAGCTTGATGCCTTTCTTTTCGAGCTGGGGCAGCAACTCGTCGTTGTAGATGGCGTACTGCTGCGCGACCAGGGCGTGCACCGTGGCCGACACGCGTTCGTAGCTGTCCTGGGTGTGGGGGCCGCGCTGCTCGTGTGTCTTGCGGGCGGCCAGCTGCGGCGCCATGCGCACCTCGAAAAACTCGTCGAGGTTGCTGGAGACGATGCTCAGGAAGCGCAGCCGCTCGAGCAGCGGCACGTCGGCCCGCCGCGCCCAGTCCATGACCCGTTCGTTGAAAGCCAGGATGCTGTGGTCGCGGTCCAGGAACGTGAGTCGGGAGTGGGCAGGTGTGAGGCTCATGGGTCCGTGGACGATCGGAAACGCGGCAGCGGAACTGCGCCGCGATTTTGACGATTATTCAACGGTACGGTGACGTTTGCGTGACGGTGGGCGGTGAACGGGGCGGGGGTACCGGCTGTGACGCCGGCGCGGGACGGTTGCGCCGCAGATGCCCGGGCAAAGGCACCAGGTAACGGGCGAACAGCTCGGCCGCATGCGACCACGCGAACCGCTGGGCCTGATCGCGGGCCACGTGGCGGGGCACCCGCAAGGCTTCCCGCCAGGCTTGCGCCAGGTCTTCGCGCATCGCGCCGGCCCCACTGTCGGCCAACACCTGCAGCGGTCCGTCCACCGGGTAGGCCGCCACGGGCACCCCACAGGCCATGGCTTCGAGCATGACCAGGCCAAAGGTCTCGTGGCGGCTGGGAAAGACGAACACGTCCGCCGCCGCATACACCTGCGCCAGTTCCGGGCGCGGGAGCAGACCCAGCCAGTGCACGTTCGGGTAGCGTCCGCGCAGATCCTCTTCCAGCGGACCGACACCGCACACCACCTTGCTGCCGGGTACATCCAGATCGAGGAAGGCCGCGATGTTTTTTTCGTACGACACGCGACCCACGAAAAGGCTCACCGGTCGCGCCAGATGACCCAGCGCCGGGGCATCGGTGGCCTGTGCCGCAAAGGCAAACAGGCGCGTGTCCACGCCATGGGTCCATTCGCGCAGGTTCTTGAAGCCGCGTTGCTCCAGCATGTCCAGCACCCCGCGGGTGGGCACCATGACGGCCCGGCTGGGCCGGTGGAAATGCCGGAAGAGCGCGTAACCCCAGGACAGCGGGACACCCAGCGCGGCGTGCAGGATCTCGGGAAACTTGGTGTGGAAAGCGGTGGTGAACGGCAAGCCCCGACGCAGACAGTGGCGCCGGGCCGCCCAGCCCAGCGGACCTTCGGTCGCGATGTGGATGGCATCGGGCTGAGCGGTCCGGATCAGCTGCGACAGGCGCTGGCCCGGCAGCACAGCGATGTCGATGCCCGCGTACCCGGGACAGGGCCGGGTGCGGAACTGTCCCGGGTGGATAACCACGATCTCATGCCCCACCGCCTGCAGCTGGTGGACCAGCTCCACCAGGGTGGTGACCACACCATTGACCTGGGGCGTCCAGGCGTCGGTCACGAGCACGAGCTTCATGCGGCTTCCTTGGGGTGGACGTGCGCGCTGCGGGTTCAAGCGGTCTGGCTCTCCAGGGTCGCCACCCGCGCTGCACGGACCGGAACGCTGGGGACCCAGTGCAACAGCTCCAGCCGGCCGTCCAGATGCTCGACCAGGGCCGACAGGCTCTCGACCCAGTCGCCATCGTTGCAATAGAGGGTGCCGTCGATGGTGCGCATCTCGGGCCGGTGGATGTGCCCGCACACCACGCCCTGATAGCCGCGCGAGCGCGCCTCGGCGGCCACGGCGCCCTCGAAGTCGCTGACGTAGTTCACCGCGGTCTTGACCTTGTGCTTGAGGTACTGGGACAGGGACCAGTACGGCAGGCCCAGGCGGGCACGCAGGCGGTTGAGGTGCCGGTTCAGGCGCAGGGTGAATTCGTAGAGGTTGTCGCCCACGTAGGCCAGCCACCTGGCGCACTGGATCACGCCGTCGAAATGGTCGCCGTGCACCACCCACAGCCGGCGACCGTCGGCGGTGGTGTGCACCGCCTCGTTGCGCACCTCGATGCCGCCGAAGTGGTGGCCGTCGAACTGGCGGGCGAATTCGTCGTGGTTGCCAGGCACGAAGACCACGCGGCAACCCTTTCGCGCCCGGCGAAGCAGCTTCTGCACCACGTCGTTGTGCGCCTGCGGCCAGAACCATTTGCGGCGCAGTTGCCAGCCGTCGATGATGTCGCCCACCAGGTACAGCGTCTGGCTGGGGTGGTGCTTGAGGAAATCCAGCAGGGCTGCCGCCTGGCAACCGGCCGTGCCCAGGTGCAGATCGGAAATGAAAACGGCCCGGTAACGGGGCCGTCCTCCTCCATCGCCATGGTGATCGTCGTCGGCCTCGATGCCAGGGGGCAGAGCCCCGGTGAGCCCCCATCCGCCCAGTGCTTCGAAAGCCGTCCGCATGTCAGGCGCCCAAGAAGTGCTTGCGGTATCGGGTCGGCAGGTCCTGCAGACGCATCATCAGCGGCAGGTCGGCGGCGTTGAAGTCCGGGTCCCAGGCCGGTGGGCCCAGCACCTTGGAACCCAGGCGCAGGTAGCCCTTGATCAGCGCGGGCGGCTCCACATCCAGCGTGTCGTCCAGCTGTTCCACCGGCAGCGGCAGGCGCGGGCGCACATGCCATTCGATGGACGCGAGGTGCTTGTCCTTGACCTGGCGCCAGATGCTGGCCGCGGCATGACCACCCCCCACCATGCCGTGCGGGCCGTCCATGTGCATGGGGATGCTGGCGCAGCCGATCATGGTGTCCAGCCGGTTGCGCACCATGAATTCGCCCAGTGCGCCCCACAGCGCCATGATCACGCCGCCGTGGCGGTGGTCCGGGTGCACGCAGCTGCGGCCCAGCTCCACCATGCGTTCGCGCAGGGTGCGCAGGCGGGTGAGGTCGAATTCGGTGTCGCTGTAGGTGCTGCCCACCCGCTTGGCCTGGGCGGGGGTGAGCACGCGGTAAGTGCCGATCACCTGGCGGCTGGCGGCATCGCGCACCAGCAGGTGTTCACAGTAGTCGTCGAACAGGTCCACGTCGTGGCCGGGGACGGTCTTGGGCAAGCGGGCGCCCATTTCCCCGGCAAAGACCGTGAACCTCAGCCGTTGTGCTTCGCGGACCTCATCGAGATGGCGCGCCCAGGCGACTTCGATGCCCCCTGGCGCAGCCGGGACCACCAGCGGGCCAGGCTGAAAATCGGTGCGGGGATGAAGCGCCCCCCGTGGCAAGGCGATGGAGGCGATGTCCAGCGTCGGGGTGGGCAGCTCTTTCGTGGCGATCTCCGTGGAATGGGCACCGCGCTCGGGCGCCGGGGGGGTTGTTGCTCTCGACATGAGCCCGCAGTGTGCGGACCGGTCGTGACGCGTCCGTGTCCCCGTCGTGAAATCTTCGTGACAACGTCCGGCGGTCGGGCGCCTGCGACAATGCCGGGCTGTGACCGCCCACCGCCCTCTTCACCCGCCGACTGCGCTGCTGTGCCACCCGAGCACGCCCGGTCCTGCCGCCACCCGCCTGTCGGTCGCGCTGGCCGCCACCCAGCGCGACGCGAACCGGGGACTTGAACTGACCTACACCCTGGAAGGCCTTGTGGACGAACTGGCCCTGCCCGCCCCCGCGCCGCCCGGTCCGGCCGATGGTTTGTGGCAGCACACCTGTTTCGAAGCCTTCGTGGGGGTGCGTGGCGAGAGCGCCTACCGCGAGTTCAATTTTTCGCCTTCGGGCCAATGGGCCGCCTACCGCTTCAGCCACCCGCGCCAGCGGGACCCCGCGGCCGAATCCCCTTTGCAACCGCAGATCGACTGGCAGACGGGTGAACGCGACCTGATGATGCAGGTCTGGCTGCCACTGCACGCCCTGCCCCCGGCGCTGGCCGGTCAAGGCTGGGACCTCGGGTTGTCGGCCGTGCTGGAAGGCGCCGACGGCCGGCTGAGCTACTGGGCGCTGCGCCACCCCGGCGAGCGACCCGATTTCCACCACCGCGGCGGCTGGCTGAACCTGCCCGAGCCGCTGGACCTTTTCCCGACCGTTTCCGCACCCTCATGAAATTCGGCCTCGAACGCTTGCTGGAAGACCCCGCGCTGCGCGCCCCGCTGGCGGGCCGCCGCGTCGCCCTGCTGGCCCACCCGGCCTCGGTCACGCGAGACCTGACCCATTCCCTCGATGCGCTGGCGGCCCTGCCCGACGTGAAGCTCACCGCCGCCTTCGGCCCCCAGCACGGCCTGCGCGGCGACAAGCAGGACAACATGGTCGAGTCGCCCGACTTCACCGACGCGGCGCTGGGCATCCCGGTGTTCAGCCTCTACGGCGAAGTGCGCCGCCCCACCGACGCCATGATGGACAGCTTCGACGTGCTGCTGGTGGACCTGCAGGACCTGGGCTGCCGCATCTACACCTTCATCACCACGCTGCGCTACGTGCTCGAAGCCGCCGCGCGGCACGGCAAGGCGGTCTGGGTGCTGGACCGCCCCAACCCCGCCGGCCGGCCGGTCGAGGGCACGCTGCTGCGCGAAGGCTGGGAAAGCTTCGTCGGCGCCGGACCCATGCCCATGCGCCACGGCATGACCATGGGTGAGCTGGGCCACTGGTTCATCGCCCAGTTGAAGCTGAACGTGGAATACCGCGTCATCACGATGGAAGGGTGGGAGCCTGACAAAGGCCCTGGCTATGGCTGGCCGCTGGAGCGCACCTGGGTCAACCCCAGCCCCAACGCCGCCAACCTCTGGATGGCCCGCGCCTACGCCGGTACGGTGATGCTCGAAGGCACCACACTCAGCGAAGGCCGCGGCACCACGCGACCGCTGGAACTGTTCGGCGCACCCGACATCGACACCACCCGCCTGCTGGCCGACATGCGACGCATCGCGCCACAGTGGCTGGCGGGCTGCCGGCTGCGCGCCTGCTGGTTCGAACCCACCTTCCACAAGCACGTCGGAAAGCTGTGCGCGGGAGCACAGATCCATGTGGAAGACCCGACCCACTACGACCACGCCGCCTTCAGGCCCTGGCGGCTTCAGGCCCTGGCTTTCAAGGCGCTGCGCGCGCAGCAGCCCGACTACCCGCTGTGGCGCGACTTCGCCTACGAATACGAGCACGACCGACTGGCCATCGACCTCATCAACGGAGGCCCGGCACTGCGCGAATGGGTGGACAACGCGGCGGCGACGGCGGACGATCTGGAGGCGGTCGCCGCGCCGGACGAAGCGGCGTGGATCGAGACGCGCAAGCCCTTGCTGCTCTATTGAGCCAAGAGGGAAGAGCCTTCAGGCCAGGATGCGGCGGAACCGGCTCCGCCGGGCCGCACGCATCGCCCCCTTGAGGGGGTCGCGCGCAGCGCGGCAGGGGTGGGCCCAATTCACAACCATTTCTGGAAGAACTGGGCCGTGCCCATCGCCGGGTCCAGTTGGTAACCGGCATAGCCGATGCGGCTGTAGAGCTTCACCGCCGGCACGTTGCCCGAGAGCACTTCCAGCGTCATCTTCACCGCACCGCGCTCGCGGGCGATGGTTTCGGCCAGCGCCAGCATCTGCTCTGCGATGCCGCGTCCGCGGTGGCTGGCGAGCACGGCGACGTCGTGCACGTTGACCAGCGGCCGGCACTTGAAGGTCGAAAAACCCTCGATGCAGTTGACCAGCCCCACCGGCTGCGCACCGTCAAAAGCCAGGATGCTGAAGGCCTGCGGACGCGCGGCGAGTTCGCGCACCAGGTGGGCTTTCGCAAAGTCACCCAGCGGTTCACCGCCCCCGGCGGGGTCGCTGGCATAGGCATCCAGCAGCATCACGATGGCCGCGGCGTCGGACGGGTCGGTGTAGTTGGCGCGGCGCACCGAATGGGCGTCCGCCATCAGCCGGCCTTCACCGCAGCGACCAGGCGCTCGGCACAGGCTTGCGCCTGCTGCGGATCGCGCGCTTCCACCATCACGCGCAGCAGTGGCTCGGTGCCACTGGCACGGATCAGCACACGGCCGGTGTCACCCAGCTCGGCTTCCACGGCCTTCGTTTCGGCGGGCAGCAGCGCGTTGGCCTTCCAATCCTGACCGGGTTGCAGGCGCACGTTGATCAGGGTCTGCGGGAACAGGGTCACGTCGGCCAGCAGCTGCGCCATGGTCTTGCCGCTGTCCACGCACGCGTGCAGCACCTGCAGGGCGGAGACCAGCCCGTCGCCGGTGGTGTGGCGGTCCAGCACCAGCAGGTGGCCCGAGCCTTCACCGCCCAGCACCCAGCCGTGGCGCTCCAGTTCTTCGAGCACGTAGCGGTCACCCACCTTGGCGCGCACGAACTTCACGCCCTTTTTCCTGAACGCCACCTCGACGGCCATGTTGGTCATGAGCGTGCCCACCACGCCCGGGACGTCGATGTCGCGCGCGATGCGATCGGCCGCGATCAGGTACAGCAGTTCGTCACCGTTGAACAGTCGGCCGGTGGCGTCCACCATCTGCAAGCGGTCGGCGTCACCATCCAGCGCCACGCCGTAATGCGCGCCGTGCTCCTTCACCGCCGCCACCAGGGCTTCGGGGTGGGTGGCGCCCACGCCCTTGTTGATGTTCAGTCCGTCCGGGCTGCAGCCGATCTTGATGACTTCGGCGCCCAGTTCGTGGAACACGTCGGGCGCGATGTGGTAGGCCGCGCCATTGGCACCGTCCACCACAATCTTGAGACCCTTGAGCGTGAACTGGTGCGGGCAGGTGCTCTTGCAGAACTCGATGTAACGCCCGGCCGCATCGTCGAGCCGTCGCGACTTGCCCAGATGCGCCGACTCCACCCAGGCCGGCGGCTGTTCCAGTGCGGCCTCCACCGCCAGTTCCCAGTCGTCGGGCAGCTTGGTGCCCTGCGCGCTGAAGAACTTGATGCCGTTGTCGGCGAACGGGTTGTGGCTGGCGCTGATGACCACCCCCAGACTGGCGCGCTGCGCCCGTGTGAGGTAAGCCACGGCCGGCGTGGGCACGGGTCCGAGCAGCACCACGTCCACGCCCGCCGAGTTGAAGCCCGATTCCAGCGCGGCTTCGAGCATGTAGCCCGAGATGCGCGTGTCCTTGCCGATCAGGACGGTCGGGCGGGCTTCACTGCGCTTGAGCACGCGGCCCACGGCGTGGGCCAGGCGCAGCACAAAGTCGGGGGTGATGGGGGCCTGGCCGACCGTGCCACGGATACCGTCGGTGCCGAAATGTTTGCGGGTCATGCGCTTTCCTCGGGTGTTGTTCTTCAGGTGGGGCCTGTTTCCAGCGCCCTGCTGGCCACAGACGGGCCAAGCAGCGATTATCGGCACCAGGGTGCGTCAACCGGGCGTGGCCGCTCGCCAGACCTTGAGCGCGTCCACCGTGTCACGCACATCGTGCACGCGCACCACACGGGCACCGCGCTCCACCGCCAGCAGCGCTGCGGCGACGCTGGCCGCCACACGGTCGGCGGGTACCTGGCGGCCCGTGACCGCCGCCAGCGACGATTTGCGTGACCAGCCGGCGAGCAAGGGATACCCCATCGCCAGCAGTTCGGCCTGTCGGGCCAGCAGGCTGAAGTTCTGGGCCACGGTCTTGCCGAAACCGATGCCCGGGTCGAGCGCGATGCGTTCCTGCGCCACGCCCAGGGCGCGCAAGGCCGCGACACGCCCGGCGAGGAAGGTGCGCACCGGCTCCAGCACATCGCCCTCCATGGGCGCGACCTGCATGGTCTGCGGGTCGCGGTGCATGTGCATCAGGCAGACGCCAGAGCCTGGATGCGCCGCCACCACCTGCAAGGCATCGCCACGGCGCAGGGCCCACACGTCGTTGACGATGTCGCCGCCCAGGTCCAGCACGGCACGCATCACCTCGGGCTTGCAGGTGTCCACCGACACCGGCACACCCAGCCGCACCGCCTCACGCACGACGGGCAGCACCCGGGCCAGTTCTTCATCCAGGGCCACGGCCGGACTGCCGGGCCGGGTCGACTCACCACCGATGTCCAGAATGTCCGCGCCATCGCGAAGCAGCCGCTCGCAATGCCGCAAAGCCGCAACGGCTGTCGCGTGTTCGCCGCCGTCCGAAAACGAATCCGGCGTCACATTGACGATGCCCATGACCTGGGGTCGGCTCAGGTCGATCCGGTAGCGCGTGGTCTGCCAATGCATCTGTGAAGCCCGAAAGGACAACGGGGCCAGAAGGCCCCGCTGCAGGAAAACCGGTGAACGATCAGGCCGCCGTCGGTGCCGGGTCGGTGCTGACCGCCGGCGTGCCGCCGCTGCCACCGCCGCCCACGGACGGGTTGCGCGGCGTCCAGTCCTTCGGGGGCCGGGGCGGCTTGCCGGCCATGATGTCGTCGATCTGGTCGGCGTCGATGGTTTCCCATTCGAGCAGGGCCTTGGCCATGGCGTGCATCTTGTCGCTGTGCTCCTCGATCAGGTCGCGCGCCAGTTTGTACTGCTGATCGATGATGCGGCGCACCTCGCCGTCCACCTTCTGCATGGTCTGCTCGCTCATGTGGGTGGTCTTGGTCACCGAACGGCCCAGGAACACCTCGCCCTCGTTCTCGGCGTAGACCATCGGGCCCAGGGCGTCGGTCATGCCGTAACGCATCACCATGTCGCGCGCGATGGAAGTGGCCCGCTCGAAGTCGTTGCTGGCGCCGGTGGTCATCTGGTTCATGAACACCTCTTCCGCAATCCGGCCGCCGAACAGCATGCTGATCTGGTTGAGCATGTAGTCCTTGTCGTAGCTGTAGCGGTCCTGCGCCGGCAGGCTCATGGTCACACCCAGCGCACGACCGCGCGGAATGATGGTCACCTTGTGCACGGGGTCGCACTTGGGCAGCAGCTTGCCGATCAGCGCGTGACCCGCCTCGTGGTAGGCCGTGTTGCGGCGCTCCTCCTCGGGCATGACCATGCTCTTGCGCTCGGGGCCCATGAAGATCTTGTCCTTGGCCTTTTCGAAGTCCTGCATCTCGACCACGCGCGCACTGCGGCGGGCGGCCATCAGGGCAGCTTCATTGCACAGGTTGGCCAGGTCGGCACCGCTCATGCCGGGCGTGCCGCGGGCGATCACGCTGGCGTTCACATCGGTGCCCAGCGGCACCTTGCGCATGTGGACGTTCAGGATCTGCTCGCGGCCGCGGATGTCGGGCAGCGTCACATAGACCTGGCGGTCGAAACGACCCGGGCGCAGCAGAGCCGCGTCCAGGATGTCCGGGCGGTTGGTGGCTGCGACCACGATCACGCCCAGGTTGGTCTCGAAACCGTCCATCTCCACCAGCATCTGGTTGAGGGTCTGCTCGCGTTCGTCGTTGCCACCGCCCAGGCCGGCGCCCCGCTGGCGACCGACGGCGTCGATTTCGTCGATGAAGATGATGCAGGGCGCGTTTTTCTTGGCGTTCTCGAACATGTCGCGCACACGGGCCGCACCCACGCCGACGAACATTTCCACGAAGTCGGAACCCGAAATGCTGAAAAACGGCACCTTGGCTTCACCGGCAATGCCCTTGGCCAGCAGCGTCTTGCCGGTACCGGGCGGGCCGACCAGCAGCAAGCCACGCGGAATGCGGCCACCCAGCTTCTGGAATTTCTGCGGGTCCTTCAGGAAATCCACCACTTCCTTGACCTCTTCCTTGGCCTCGTCGCAACCGGCCACGTCGGCGAAGGTCACGGTGTTGTTGTTCTCGTCGAGCATGCGCGCCTTGCTCTTGCCGAAGCTGAAGGCACCGCCCTTGCCGCCCCCCTGCATCTGGCGCATGAAGTAAATCCAGACACCGATCAGCAGCAGCATCGGACCCCAGCTCACCAGCAGGGTCATGAGCAGCGAGCCCTCTTCGCGCGGGCGCACGTCGAATTTGACGTTGTTGTTGATCAGGTCGCCGACCAGCCCGCGATCCAGGTAGGTGGCCGTGGTGCGGATGCGGCGGTCGTCCTGGGTGACCGCGACGATCTCAGTCCCGCCCTGGCCTTCCTGGATGGTGGCGCTCTTGATCTGCTGGGCCTTCACCTGGTTCAGGAATTCGGAGTAGCCGACATAGCCAGCACCGGCGGTCGCGCGACCGTCGAACTGTTTGAAAACGGTGAAAAGCACCATGGCGATGACCATCCACACGGCGATTTTCGAGAACCACTGGTTGTTCAAGTGCGGCTCCTGGCTGCTAAGTTGACAGGGAAATCCATATTCAGGCGATTTTAGGACTTTCAAGAAGCCCTGATCTTGACGAATGCCATGACCCTTGCTATCGGCGCCATCGCTTTTTCGATGATCAGCTCAAGACCGGTGGCGGCCATGAAGACTGTGCACCGATAAGGCGCTCTCATTTCAGACCCAGCCCGACCAGAAAGGTTTCCGACGATTTGTCTCGAGAGGCCTTGGGTTTGAATGGCTTGACCACCTTGAAGGTTTGCCGGAACAGGGCCACCAGACTGTCGTAGGCACCGCCATGAAAAACCTTGGCCACCAGCGCGCCGTCGGACTTCAGGTGAGCCTTCGAAAAATCCACGGCCAGCTCCACCAGCAGCTCGATGCGGGCGGCATCCGCCGAGCCAATGCCGGACAGGTTGGGCGCCATGTCCGACACCACCACATCGACCTTGTCCACGCCGTGCCCCACCAGCACCTGCTCCAGTTCGGCCAGCACCGCTGCTTCGCGGAAGTCGCCCTGGATGAACTGGACGCCTTCGATCGGCTCCATGGGCAGCAGGTCCAGCGCCAGGATGCGCCCCTTGAGCTCACCGACCGCTGCGCCGTCCGGACTCAGACGCCGGCGCAGGTACTGGCTCCAGGCACCGGGCGTGGAACCCAGGTCCACGATCACATCGCCGGGGCGGATCAGGCCCAGCGTCTCGTCGATCTCCTTGAGCTTGTAGGCGGCGCGCGCGCGAAAACCGTCCTTCTGCGCCAGGCGCACATACGGGTCGTTGACGTGCTGGTTGAGCCAGGCCTTGTTGACCTTCTTGCTCTGGGTCTTGACTTTGATGCCCATGGGGACGCGCGAACGCTGTGTAAACGATAATTGTCCCATGCCCCAGATCACACTCACCCCCGCCCAGCGCAAAGTCCACCGCGCCGATGCCCACCACCTCGACCCCGTCGTCCTCGTCGGGGGCGACGGACTGACCGCCGCCGTCATGAAAGAGGTGGACGCCGCCCTCAAGGCCCACGGCCTGATCAAGGTGCGCGTCTTCAGCGACGACCGCACCGCGCGCGAAGCCATGCTGCAGACGCTGTCCGACGAGCTCGGGGCTGCGCCCATCCAGCACATCGGCAAGTTGCTGGTGCTCTGGCGGCCCATGCCCGAAAAAGCCAGAACGGCGGACGAAGACCGCATGCCCGGCCCCAAGGACGTCAAGGTTCTCAAGTTCAGCAAGCGCGGTGGCCAGCGGCCCGAGGTCAAGGTCGTGCGCGTGCTGGGCAACCAGCGCCTGACGTCTGGCGGTCAGGTCAAGCGCGCCAAGGTGCTCCAGAAGAGCGTCAAGAAAAGCGCCCAGTGACGTCCCGCCCGTTGGGGCACGGTGGGTGTCCCCCGAGACTGGCTTGAACTTCCCCCACCGCGCACCATCTCAGACCGCATGAACGCACCCGACCGATCCAACGCCCTGCTCGCCCCCGCCGACCTGCCGCTGTTCGACGCCATCGCCCCCCCGCAGGTCGCACCGGCCATGGACGTGCTGCTGGCCGAGGCTGGCACTGCCCTGGAACGGGTCGCCGCGGACGACTTTCCCGCCGACTGGGCACGCATTGCCCAGGTACTGGACGTGGCCACCGAGCGCCTGGGCCGCGCCTGGGGTGCCGTCAGCCACCTCAACAGCGTGGCCGACACGCCCGAACTGCGCGCCGCCTACAACGAGGTCCTGCCCAGGGTGACGGAGTTCTGGACCCGCCTGGGTGCCGATGAACGGCTGTACGCCAAGTACAAGGCCATGGACCCGGCCAAGCTGACACCCGAGCAGGCACAGGCCCACAAGAACGCCATGCGTGGCTTCGTGCTCGGCGGCGCCGAGCTGCAAGGTGCGGCCAAGGAACGGTTTGCCGCCATCCAGGAACGCCACGCCGAACTGGCCCAGAAATTCAGCGAAAACGCCTTGGACGCGACCGACGCGTTCGCCCTCTACGTGAACACCGCCGAACTGGCCGGTGTGCCCGGCGACGTGCAACAGGCCACGGCAGCGGCCGCGCAAGCCGAAGGCAAGACCGGCCACAAGCTCACGCTCAAGATGCCCTGCTACCTGCCGGTGATGCAGTTCGCCCACAGCAGTCCGTTGCGCGAGCAGCTTTACAAGGCCTATGTCACCCGCGCCAGCGAGCAGGCCGAAGGCGACGCGAAGAAGTTCGACAACACCGCCATCATGGGTGAGTTGCTGGCCCTGCGCCACGAAGAGGCGCAACTGCTGGGTCACCGGCACTTTGCCGACGTGTCCCTGGTGCCCAAGATGGCCGAGTCGCCCGAACAGGTGATCGGCTTCCTGCGCGATCTGGCGAAAAAGGCCCGCCCCTTCGCCGAGCAGGATCTGGCCGACATGCGCGCCTTCGCCGCCGAACAGCTGGGGTTGAAGGACCCGCAGCCCTGGGACTGGCCCTACATCGGGGAAAAGCTCAAGGAAGCGCGTTATGCCTTCAGCGAGCAGGAGGTCAAGACCTATTTCACGGCACCCAAGGTGCTGGCGGGGTTGTTCCAGATCATCGAAACCCTGTTCGAAGTCGCCATCCGCCGCGACAGCGCGCCGGTCTGGCACCCGTCGGTGGAGTTCTACCGCATCGAGCGCAGCACGCCGGCCGGGGTTCAGCTGGTGGGCCAGTTCTACCTGGACCCGTCGGCCCGCACCGGCAAGCGCGGCGGTGCCTGGATGGACGACGTGCGCGCCCGCTGGCTGCGCCCGGACACCGGCGCCCTGCAGACGCCGGTGGCGCATCTGGTGTGCAACTTCGCCGAGGGCATCAACGGCAGGCCGCCACTGCTCACGCACGACGACGTCATCACCCTCTTCCACGAGTTCGGCCACGGGCTGCACCACATGCTCACGCAGGTGAACGAGCGCGACGTCTCGGGCATCAGCGGCGTGGAGTGGGATGCGGTGGAGCTGCCCAGCCAGTTCATGGAGAACTTCTGCTGGGAGTGGGCCGTGCTCAAGCACATGACCGCCCATGTGGACAGTGGCGAGCCGCTGCCGCGCACGCTCTACGACAAGATGCTGGCGGCCAAGAACTTCCAGAGCGGCCTGCAGACCCTGCGCCAGGTCGAGTTCGCCCTGTTCGACATGCTGTTGCACAGCCAGCCCCAGCCGTTGACCGGCGGTGAAGCCATCCTGGGTCTGTTGAACCAGGTGCGCGCAGAGGTCGCGGTGCTGCAGCCGCCGCCCTACAGCCGCACCGCCAACACCTTCAGCCACATCTTCGCCGGTGGTTACTCGGCGGGCTACTACAGCTACAAGTGGGCCGAGGTGCTGTCGGCCGACGCCTACGCCGCCTTTGAGGAGGCGGCACAAGCCGCCGGGCGCAACACGCTGGATGTGGAAACAGGCCGCCGCTACCGTCAGGCGATCCTGGAAGCGGGCGGCAGCCGACCGGCCATGGAATCGTTCAAGGCCTTCCGGGGTCGCGAGCCCAGCATCGACGCCCTGTTGCGCCACCAGGGCATGGCTTGAGTTGCGGTCGCAGCGGCCGATATGCGTTCAGAAGGAGTTGATGCCATGAAACCTGTCCGTCGTGCCGCCCTGCTGGGTTCTCTGGTCGGGCTGCTGGCCCTGCCCGTGCTGGCCCAGGGCGTGTACCGCATCGTCGGTCCAGACGGTCGCGTCACTTACTCCGACCAACCACCGGCCGCAGCCGCGAGCGCACGCCCGGCCGGCAATGCCAGCGCCGCGGGCGGTGCCGGTGGCGCCCAGCTGCCGTTCGAACTGCGCCAGGTGAGCAGCCGCTACCCGGTGACGCTGTACACCAGCCAAGAATGCGCGCCCTGCAACAGCGGACGCAACCTGCTGAATGCGCGCGGCATCCCGTACACCGAAAAGACCATCGCCACGGCCCAGGACGCCGAAGCCTTTCGGCGCATCAACAGCGACGGCACGCTGCCCTTCCTGACCATCGGAGGCCAGCAGATCAAGGGCTATTCGGACAGCGAGTGGACCCGGTACCTGGACGCCGCCGGGTATCCGAAACAGTCGGCACTGCCCGCCAGCTACCGGCGCGCAGCCCCGGCCCCCCTGGTGGCGGTCAAGCCGGTTGAAACGGCCGCAGCCCCTGCGGCCGCGCCGGCCCGGCCCGAGCCGCCGCCGATCCCGGTGGCACCGCCCACGACCAATCCGGCCGGCATCCGGTTCTGAACCTCACGCCTGCCAGGCGCCTTCCGGTCAGAAATTCAGCGTTTTCACCCCGGCGCTGGTGCCCAGCAGGCACACGCTGGCCTTCTGGTGGGCGAACACGCCCACGGTGACCACGCCGGGCCACTGGTTGACCGTGCTCTCGAAAGCCAGCGGGTCGGTGATCTGCAAACCGGTGACGTCCAGAATGTGCTGGCCGTTGTCGGTCACCAGTGGCGCGTCGTCCTTTAGGCGCAGTTGGGCCGTGCCGCCCAGGGCGGCAAACTGGCGCGCCACGCGGGCGGTGGCCATGGGAATCACCTCCACCGGCAGCGGGAAGGCGCCCAGCGCCTTGACCATCTTGGACTCGTCGGCGATGCAGACGAAGCGGCGCGACTGGGCCGCGACAATCTTCTCCCGCGTGAGCGCGGCACCGCCGCCCTTGACCATGTAGCCGTTGGCATCGATCTCGTCGGCACCGTCGATGTAGACCGACAGCTCGGCCACGTCGTTGGCCTCGAACACCGGGATGCCCAGCGCCTGCAAACGGGCGGTGGATGCGACCGAACTGGACACCGCGCCCTGGATCCGGTCCTTCATCGTGGCCAGCGCGTCGATGAACTTGTTGACGGTGGAGCCGGTGCCCACGCCGACGATCTCGCCGGGGGTGACGTATTGCAGGGCGGCCTGGCCCACCAGGGCTTTGAGTTCGTCTTGGGTCATTTGCGACAATTCCGGGTTGCTTTGAACTGGTGAATTATCCGATGTCCCTCATCCCCTACGGTCTCGCCCGCCCCATCCTCTTCGGCATGGACCCCGAAGCGGCCCACGAACTGACGCTGGACAACATTGCGCGCTTCCAGCACTCGCCGCTGAGCTGCCTGTGGGGTGAAAAGCGGGTGGACGATCCCGTCACGCTGGCAGGACTGCATTTTCCCAACCGCGTCGGGCTGGCCGCCGGGCTGGACAAGAACGCCCGCTGCATCGACGGCCTGGCCGCCATGGGCTTCGGCTTCGTCGAGGTCGGTACCGTCACGCCCAAGGGCCAGCCGGGCAACCCCAGGCCGCGCATGTTCCGCATCCCCGAACGCCACGCGCTGATCAACCGCCTGGGCTTCAACAACGAAGGTCTGGACGCCTTCCTGGCCAATGTGCAGAAGGCGCGCTTCCGGCAGAAGTCGGGCAAGAGTGACGGTGGCGCCCCGATGCTGCTGGGCCTGAACATCGGCAAGAACGCGGCCACGCCCATCGGGCAGGCCACCGACGACTACCTGACCTGCCTGGACGGCGTGTACCCGCACGCCGACTACGTGACGGTGAATATCTCCAGCCCGAACACGAAAAACCTGCGCAGCCTCCAAAGCGACGAGGCGCTGGACGCCCTGCTCGGTGCCGTGATGGAGCGGCGCGAACAGCTGGCGCAGCGGCACGGCAAGCAATCGCCGGTGTTCCTGAAGATCGCGCCGGATCTGGACGACGCGCAGATCGGTGTCATCGCCGCCACGCTGCAGCGCTACGGCTGCGGTGCGGACGGCCAGGCGCACGGCCGCCTGGGCGTGATCGCCACCAACACCACCCTCAGCCGCGACGCCGTGAAGGGCCTGCCGCATGCCGACGAAACCGGCGGCCTGTCGGGCGCCCCGGTGCTCGAAGCCAGCAACCGGGTGATCCGCCAGTTGCGCGCCGCGCTGGGCAAGAGCTTTCCCATCGTGGGCGTGGGCGGCATCCTCAGCGGTGCCGACGCGGTGAGCAAGATCGCCGCCGGTGCCGACGTGGTGCAGATCTACACCGGTCTGATCTACAAGGGTTCGGCCCTGGTGCGCGAGGCGGCGCTGGCGCTCAAGGCCGCGCGCTGAGCAAACCCGCCACGTGTTCCCCGATGGCCAGGCAACTGGTCAGCCCCGGGGATTCGATGCCGAACAGGTTGACCAGCCCCGGCAGACCGTGCACCGCCGGGCCGTCGATGCGGAAATCCGCGGCCGCCTCGTGCGGGCCGCTGATCTTGGGCCGCATGCCGGCGTAGCCCGGCTGCAGCGCGCCGTCGGGCAGGCCCGGCCAGTACTTCCGGACCTCGGCATAGAAGGCCTCGCCGCGCGCCGGGTCCACCTGCAGGTCGTCGGCGTCGTCCACCCACTGCACATCCGGGCCGAACTTGGCCTGTCCGCCCAGGTCGATGGTCAGGTGCACGCCCAGCCCCGCAATGTGCCTGTCGGGCTCGGGCGCCGGATACACCAGACGCTGGAACGGCGACCGGCCCGCCAGGGTGAAGTAATTGCCCTTGGCGTAAAACGGCCGGGGCACGTAGCACGGGTCCAGTCCTTGGGTTCGCCGACCGAGCGCGCAAGCCTGCAAGCCGGCGGCGTTCACCACCGTGTTCGCCCGCAAAGCGGTGCCATCGTGAGCCTGCACCAACCAGCCGTCACCATCGCGCTGCAGGCGGCTGACGGTGCTGCGGCAGACCACCATGCCGCCCGCGTGCTCCAGATCGCCCTGCAGGCGCAGCATCAGGCCGTGGCTGTCGACAATGCCGGTGGACGGTGAATGCACCGCAGCCCGGCATTCGAGCTGCGGCTCCATCGCACGGGCCTGCTCGCGCGTGAGCAACGCCAGGTCGTCCACGCCGTTGGCACGGGCCTTCTCGACGATGACCGGCAGGGCCCCCGCCTGGGTCGCCGTGTGGGCCACGATCAACTTGCCGCAGCGGCGGTGGTCCACACCCCGCGCGGCGCAATAGCCGTACAGCAAGGCCTTGCCGCGCACACACAGACGGGCCTTGAGCGATCCTGCGGGGTAGTAAATGCCCGCGTGAATCACCTCGCTGTTGCGCGAACTCGTGCCCTGGCCGATGTCGGTCTCCCGCTCGAGTACCAGCACCTCGCGCCCCGCCAAGGCCAGCGCCCGCGCCACCGCCAGGCCCACCACCCCGGCACCGATGATCACCACATCCATCTGTTCCATGCGTTTCCTTTGTGCCCGGGTACAACCCCGTCTCGCCCATCCCGTCAATGTACCGATTGCGATCCCGCAAGCCATGGCGTCGCCTCGACCGAAACCCGATCCTGCCTGCCCCTCAAGACGGGAGAGACCGCCCGCCATGCGTTCCAATGTCCGCTCTTTGCAGACTGCGAGGCCTTGTCCCCGCATCTTCGACACAGCGCCTGACTCAGGCTATCCGGAACAGTGGAGCGAGACCTCGCAGCGGTGTGGACATGCAAGGCCCGTCCCGACCCTGTGGCGGTCTATAAAATAACGGGCTTTGCTAGTCATCGGATTCAGGAACCCAGCATGTCTCTCTTCTCCGCCGTCGAAATGGCCCCCCGTGACCCGATCCTGGGTCTGAACGAGCAGTTCGCTGCCGACACCAACCCCAACAAGGTCAACCTGGGGGTGGGTGTGTATTTCGATGACAACGGCAAGCTGCCGCTGTTGCAGTGCGTGCAGGCGGCCGAAAAGGCCATGATGGACAAGCCCACTGCGCGCGGTTACCTGCCCATTGACGGCATTGCCGCCTACGACGCGGCCGTCAAGGGCCTGGTGTTCGGTGCCGATTCGGACGTCGTCAAGAGCGGTCGCGTCGCCACCGTGCAGGCCATCGGCGGCACCGGCGGCCTGAAGATCGGCGCCGACTTCCTCAAGAAGGTCAGCCCCAACGCCACCGTGCTGATCTCCGACCCGAGCTGGGAAAACCACCGGGCGCTGTTCACCAACGCCGGTTTCACGGTCGACACCTACCCCTACTTCGACCAGAGCGCCAACGGCGGCCTGGGCGGCATCAACTTCGAGGGCATGCTGGCCAAGCTGAACGCCGCAGCCGAAGGCACCATCGTGCTGTTGCACGCCTGCTGCCACAACCCGACCGGCTACGACATCACCCCCGCCCAGTGGGACCAGGTGATCGCCGTGGTCAAGGCGCGCAACCTGACCGCCTTCCTGGACATGGCCTACCAGGGCTTCGGCTACGGCATCGCCGAAGACGGCGCCGTGATCGCCAAGTTCGTGGCCGCCGGCCTGAACATCTTTGTCTCCACCAGCTTCTCCAAGAGCTTCAGCCTCTACGGCGAGCGCGTGGGCGCCCTGAGCGTGGTGGGCAGCAGCAAGGAAGAGACCGACCGCGTGCTAAGCCAGCTCAAGATCGCGATCCGCACCAACTACTCCAACCCGCCCACCCACGGTGGTGCCATCGTCGCGGCCGTGCTGGGCAACCCCGAGCTGCGTGCCCTGTGGGAAAAGGAACTGGGCGAGATGCGCGTGCGCATCAAGGCCATGCGCCAGAAGCTGGTCGACGGCCTCAAGGCCGCCGGTGTGAAGAAAGACATGAGCTTCATCACCACCCAGATCGGCATGTTCAGCTATTCGGGCCTGTCCAAGGACCAGATGGTGCGCCTGCGCAGCGAGTTCGGCGTCTACGGCACCGACACCGGCCGCATGTGCGTGGCCGCCCTGAACAGCAAGAACATCGACTACGTCTGCCAGGCCATCGCCAAGGTGGTCTGAGCTGGCTGACCTGCCCAGAACAGGCCGCTCTTGCAGCGGCCTTTTTTTCGCCTGCGCCCTCCCGGGTGCACCCTTGGGACGTGCCCATGAAACCTTTCACGAAGGTGACAGATGCGCTCGAAATTTAGGTGTTTTCACTCTCATGCACGTCAGGGCGAACTGATATATTGCACTGCAACATAACCGTCTGAAGCCGCCCCATGCTCTACCAGATATACGAGACCCAGCGCTCCCTCATGGAGCCGTTCGCCGACCTGGCCGAAGTCGCAGCCAAGCTGTTCAACAACGCTGCGCTGCCCATCTCGCAGTTCCCCCTGGCACAACGCGTGGCCGCTGGCTACGACCTGATGCACCGCCTGGGCAAGGATTATGAGAAGCCGGTCTTCGGCATCACGACGGCCGACGTCGACGGCGTCGATGTGGCGATCTTCGAGCGGGTGGAAATCGACAAGCCGTTCTGCGAGTTGCGCCGCTTCAAGCGGTTCACCGACGATGCCGCGACCCTGACCAAGCTCAAGGGCCAGCCGGTGGTGCTGGTGGTGGCGCCGCTGTCGGGCCACTACGCCACGCTGCTGCGCGACACCGTGCGCACCATGCTCAAGGACCACAAGGTCTACATCACCGACTGGAAAAACGCGCGTCTGGTGCCGCTGTCCGAAGGCGAGTTCCACCTCGACGACTACGTGAACTACGTGCAGGAGTTCATCCGCTACCTGCAGAAGACCTACGGCAACTGCCACGTGATGAGCGTGTGCCAGCCCACCGTGCCGGTGCTGGCGGCTGTCTCGCTCATGGCCAGCCGGGGCGAGACGACACCGCTGTCCATGACCATGATGGGCGGTCCGATCGACGCCAGCAAGTCGCCCACCGCGGTCAACAACCTGGCGACCCAGCGCAGCCACAGCTGGTTCGAGAACAACGTCATCTACCGCGTGCCCGACAAGTTCCCCGGTGCGGGACGCCGCGTCTACCCCGGCTTTCTGCAGCACACGGGCTTCGTGGCCATGAACCCCGACCGCCACGCCAACAGCCACTACGACTACTTCCAGGACCTGATCAAGGGCGACCTGTCGAGCGCCGAGAGCCACCGCAAGTTCTACGACGAGTACAACGCCGTGCTCGACATGGACGCCGACTACTACCTGGAAACCATCCAGACGGTGTTCCAGGACTTCAAGCTCGTCAACGGCACCTGGGACGTGCGCAACGAACACGGCAAGATCGAGCGCGTGCGCCCCGAAGACATCCAGACCACCGGTCTGCTGACCGTGGAAGGTGAACTGGACGACATTTCGGGCTCGGGTCAGACCGCGGCCGCCCACGATCTGTGCACCCGCATTCCCAAAGCCCACCAGATGCACTACGAGGCCAAGGGTGCCGGTCACTACGGCATCTTCAGCGGCCGCCGCTGGCGCGAGATGGTGTACCCGGTGGTCAAGAGCTTCATCCTCGCCCACCAGCCCCAGTCCGCAGACGCCGAATCTGCGCCATCGGTGGTGGCCGATGCTGCGGCCACCCGCCCGGCACACAAGGCGGTCGCAGCAGTTCGCAAGAAGCCGGGGGCGTCGAAGAGCACAGCAGCCAAGCCGGCCACGCCGGTCGCTCCCCAGACCGTGGCCCGCAAGGCCGCGTCTGCGCGCAAAGGCAAGAGCCCGCGCGCCTGACCAGGTCGCTGCGCGGCGCCGCTGCCCCGCTATAGTCGGGGCCCATGAATCCGCTTGCCCGGCGCGTCGACGCCGCCTTGCCCCAGACCCAGTGCACGCGTTGCGGTTACCCCGATTGCGCGGCCTATGCGCAGGCCATTGCGGCGGGTGATGCCGCCATCAACCAGTGCCCGCCTGGCGGTGCGCAAGGCATCGAACGGCTGGCGGCCCTCACGGGCCAGCCTGCCGCGCCGTTGAACCCGGCCAATGGCGTCGAAGGGCCGCTGACGCTGGCGGTGATCGACGAAGACTGGTGCATCGGCTGTACGCTGTGCATCAAGGTCTGTCCCACCGACGCCATCGTCGGCAGCAACAAGCTGATGCACACCGTGATCGAACCGTACTGCACGGGCTGTGAACTCTGCATCCCGGTTTGCCCGGTGGATTGCATTTCTCTGGAGATGGTCAGCGGCGAGCGCAGCGGCTGGCAAGCCTGGAGCGCCGAACAGGCCCTGCTGGCGCGCAAGCGCTACGAAGCCCGGCGCCGGCGGCTGGTGCGCGAGGCGCAGGAACACGAAGCGGCGCTGGAGGCCAAGGCGCGGCTGAAACTCGCCGACCTCCCGGCGCACTCACTGCACACCGACCCGGCCACGCTGGACAAGAAGCGCTCGGTGATTGAAGCCGCACTGGCCCGGGCCAAGGCCAGACGCGAGAATCCCGACCGCTGAATCGCGGCGGTATTTCGGGCCGCCGCAGCGGTCGGGTCAGGCCGCGACCAGGGATTTGTACACGCCGCAGCCGACGTAGAGGTCGTCGACTTTGACCACATAGGACATCTTGGTCTGCACCCGACCCGTGGCCGGGTTGGTGATGTCGTACTCCACCCAGCCGGGTTCCGACTCGGCCTGACTCACGATGGCGTCGAGCAGCGCCTGACCATCCACGCCGGGAATGTCCTGAACCCGCGAGCCCACCTTCTCGGGCTTGCCGCCGAAGGCCCGGTACGCACCCGTGAGGTCGAGAGCGAAGACATACATGTCGCGGTCGAAGAACCCCTGGGCTTTTTCGGTCAGGCCGCGAACGAAGCTCTCGCGGTCCACCCGTTGCCGGTGTTCCAGTGCGCGGCGGACCAGTTCCATGGCCTCTTGCGCGGTGCCTTGCTGCAACCTGAACCTTGACACCGCGTTCGAGAGGTGCTCGGCACGATGTTCCAGCACGCTGGCCTGTTTCACCGAGCGCTCGACCATCTGGGCGTTGCGCTGGGTGATCTGATCGAGCTGGGCCACGGCCGAGGAGATCTCGGTCAGACCCGCGCTCTGTTCGGCGCTGGCCGCCGATATCAGCGACATGTTGCTGGCCACGCCACGCACGCCGTTGACGATCTGGGCCATGGTGCTGCCCGCCGCACGGATCTGCGACACGCTGTCGGCCACCTGTTCGGCCGATGCGTGGATGAGCTGGCGGATTTCCTTGGCCGACGCGGCCGAGCGCTGGGCCAGGGTGCGCACTTCGCTGGCCACCACCGCAAAGCCCCGGCCCTGCTCGCCGGCACGGGCCGCTTCCACGGCGGCGTTGAGGGCCAGGATGTTGGTCTGGAACGCCAGGCTGTCGATGACACCGATGATCTCGTTCATCTGCTGGGCGCTCTTGTGGATCACCTCCACCGAAGCGACCGCAGACCCCATGGACTGTGCCCCGGTCTCGGCCATGTCGCGCACTTTCGAGGCCTGCATGTCGGAGTCGCCCGCGGTTGCCGCGTTCTGCTGCACCGTGCTGGAGAGCTGCTGCACGCTGGCGGCGGTCTGCTCCAGATTGGCGGCCTGCTGCTCGGTGCGGTCGGCCAGATCCTTGTTGCCGGTCGCCAAATGTTTGCCTGACATGGCCACGAGCGCCGAATTGCTGCGCACCTCGGCCACCATGGACGACAGACTGCCGTTCAAGCGCCCGAGCAGTCCGGCCAGCTCGCTGAGTTCGTCGCGACCGCGGACCCTGACCTGCGCACACAGGTCGCCGTTGGACGTCTGTTGAACCACCTCGATGGCGTGGCGGAAGTCCACCACAAAGCTGAAGTAGAACGCCAGCATCAGATACCCCACCAGCAACAAGCCGGCGGAAACCAAGAGCAATGAGACCACCAAGGTGCGGCGCTCTTTCTCGACCCGCTGCGACAGCAGGGTATCGAGCTGGCTCTGCACCGCTTTCTGGTAATCCGCGACGGCCGTGATCGCCCTTGTCCCGGAAGCAAAAAAGTTCGCCGCCGACATTCCCCCCTGGGGGCCCATCGCGACAGCCGCCTCGGTCAGAAAAGCTTGGACCTTTTGCACCGTGGCCTCGCCCGCGAGGTTGTTCTGCCCGTACTTCTGCGAAAAAGGCTGCAGGCTCAGAATGTCGTCCGATGCCTGCTGCGCCTCGTTGATCAACAGGGCCACCCGGCTGACCGTCTGCGGGTCGCGCTCGGTGCGCGCCAGCTGCCCGGCACCCAGACCACGCGTCTGCGCCAGCAGCTCGCCCCAGCGCTGGGTGTGGGTGACGGTCATGTCCATGAGGAAATAGCTGGCCGGATCGGGATCGAACAACAGGTTGGAACGTTCTGCCGTCGTGTAGGCAAAGCGGATCAAATCGCGAACCAGGCCGCTGTGCAGTTCAAAGGACGCCGGGGCCTGCAGGCGTTCGCTGTTGCTCAGTTCGCTCGCGGCCTGCCGCAGGGGCTGCCATTCGGGCACGAGGCCAAAGTCCGGGCGCGCGGAAAGCGCCTCGTCCACGGCGGCCAGCTGAGTCTGCAACGCCTCCCGCGTGGCCTGCAACGCTGTCCGGGCGCCGGCATCGCCCGACAGCAGCATGTGGGTCTGGCCGCGGTGCTTCTGGACCTCGACCACGACCGCGCTCAGGCGCTGCACGACGCGAGAACCGTCCAGCTCCGCCTCGGTGAATGCAATCGAGTGGTTGATTCTCTGGATGAGCTGCAGGCTGATGAAGACGAGCGGCACAAACAGCACCAAGGCCAGCAGACCCAGCTTGGTCGGCAGGCGCAACAGGCGCATGAGCCGCACGCCAGGACGCAGCGGTTTGAAGGACAACATTCGCGTTTTCTCCACCAGTATGTGTTCCAGGGTTCCAGGGGCTATCGGCCGCATCCGGGCCGGCTTGAGAAGTCCGGTGCAAGGGCCTTTGCCCTCCGACCGGCCTTTCAGTCAGTGCAGCGGACCGATGCCCGACTGGCGCGACTCGAAATGACGGAACAGCTGAACCGCCAGCAGGCGCAGGGTGTCGTCGGCCAGGTTGTGCGCATCCTTGAGCTGCTGCAGGGCATAACGGCGGTCGCACATCATCAGTGCCCGGCTGACGCACATTCCGTGGGCCGCCATGCGCAGGGCAAAACCGTCCAGCAATTCAGGGGCCAGGGCATGGCCAGTTCGCGTTCGCGCCAGGTTTGGGGCCGCTGTGCCCAGCGGCGGTCGCCGTGCAGCAGCATTTCACCGGTGGCATGGTCTGTCGCATGGGGGATGGGCACGGACGATGAACGTGCGTTCATGGAGTTCTCCTGAAAACGGCGGCCGACCGTTGGGTACGGATACACAGAGATTAAAGAGCTGCCGGCGGTCCTTTGTCCGGAAAAGCGGTGGAAAAGCCCGGCTGCCCTGGGTTTCTCGGCAGCACTGGGCACAATATGAGGATGGAAGCCACCCTCCGTCTGATCAAACTCTCCGCCCGTCCTGAAGGTGTGCCCGCCACCGACCACCCGCGTCCGGATCGCCTGATCCGCGGCAACCCGCTGCGCGAGACCTGGAACCTCATCGACGCCGCCCTGCCCGCCGGGCAGGTGTACTGCGGCGTCTGGCGCTGCGAACCGGGCCACTGGCGCATCGCCATGGGTCCGACCGAGCGCGAGCTGTTCACCGTGCTCGAAGGCCGTTGCCGCGTGCACGATGGGCTGGGCGGCTTCGAGGAAGCGGGCCCTGGCGAGGGCATCTACATCCCGCCGGGCTTTGAAGGTGCGTTCGAGGTGCTGGAACCCCTGACCAAGACCTACATGATCTGCGAGTGAAACCCGCACAGCCATGAAAAAACCCCGCGCGGGCTCGCGCCCGGCGGGGTCGGCCTCCTCGGCTCCCGGTTGTCTTATGCGGGCTGCGCGGCCAGTTTGGCGAAGGCGCTCACCACTTCGGGCGGCGCCTGCACCAATTCGATCAGCACACCCTCACCCGCGATGGGAAACTCCTCGTTGGCCTTGGGGTGCAGGAAGGTGATGTCGAAGCCGGCCGCGCCCTTGCGGATGCCACCCGGTGCGAAACGCACGCCGTTGGCCGTCAGCCATTCGACCGCGACCGGCAGGTCGTCGATCCACAGGCCGATGTGATTGAGCGGCGTGGCATGCACGGCCGGCTTCTTCTCAGGGTCCATGGGCTGCATCAGGTCGACCTCGACCTTGAACGGGCCGCTGCCGATGGCACAGATGTCCTCGTCGACGTTCTCGCGCTCGCTCTGGAAGGTGCCGGTCTTCTCCAGGCCCAGCATGTCCACCCAGAGCGTCTGCAGGCGCAGCTTGTCCGGGCCACCGATGGCGATCTGCTGGACGCCCAGCACCTTGAACGGACGTGGCGTTCCCTTCCGATCCGGCGCCGGGCCGCCCCAAGCCGGATCAGCCCCCGGACCCGGCGAGGACCGGGACCCTTCCCCGTCCTGGGGCAGCGACCCGCGCAGCGGTGGAGCGTGGGGGCCGCTCATTTCTCGAACTCCACGATGGGCTGGTCGACCACCAGCGATTCACCTTTGGCTGCCAGCACCTTGGCCACCACGCCGTCGGCCGCAGCGAACAGCACGTTCTCCATCTTCATGGCCTCGATCACGGCCACGCGCTCGCCGGCCTGCACCTTCTGGCCGACCTGCACCGCCACATCGACCAGCAGGCCTGGCATGGGCGAGAGCACGTATTTGCTCATGTCCGGCGGCGCCTTGAAGGGCATGAGCTGGTGCAGCTGCGCCATGCGGGGCGAGACCACCATGGTTTCCAGCTTGGTGCCGTTGTGCTGCACCACCAGGGCCAGCGGGTTCTTGGCCGAGCCGCGCTCCATCTGCGCCGTGAAGGGCTGACCGTTGCACTCGCCAGCGATGACGATGTCGTTCAGGCGCGAGGGCGAGCTGATCTTGTAGCGCCGTCCTTCCCCTTCTTTGCCCACCTGCACCGAGGCGTAGCCCGCTTCGCCGGCAAACTCGTCCACATGGACCGGGGTGTAGCGGTGCTGGCCGTCGGCCGCGAGGCTGATCACCACATAGTCCTTGCCCACCTTGACGCCATAACCCGGCAGCTGGCCCGAGATGCCCGTGGCACGCTCACGGCTCTTGCGGCGCACGAAGGCGGCCAATGCCACCAGGAAGTCCGCGTCGTCGTGCGGCACATCCTCGGCACGGAAACCGCCCGCGTAATGCTGGGCGATGAAGCCGGTGTTGAAGTTGCCGGAAACGAACTCCGGGTGCGCCAGCAGCGCGGCCTGGAACGGGATGTTGCTGTTGATGCCACGGATCACGAAGCCGTTGAGCGCCTCGCGCATCTTGGCGATGGCGTCGTTGCGGTCCTTGCCGTGCACGATGAGCTTGGCGATCATCGAGTCGTAGTACATCGGGATCTCGCCGCCTTCGAACACGCCGGTGTCCACGCGCACGCCGTATTTGTGGGCGGTGTCGGCCTGCCACATGCTTTCGGTCGGGGGCGTGAAGCGCACCAGGCGGCCGGTGGACGGCAGGAAGTTGCGGAACGGATCCTCGGCGTTGATGCGGCACTCGATGGCCCAGCCGTCGCGCTTGACCTCGGCCTGCGTCAGCGGCAGCTGCTCGCCCGCGGCCACGCGGATCATGAGCTCCACCAGGTCCAGGCCGGTGATGCACTCGGTCACCGGGTGCTCCACCTGCAGACGGGTGTTCATCTCCAGGAAGTAGAAGTCCTGGTTCTTGCCGACCACGAATTCCACCGTGCCGGCGGACTGGTACTTCACCGCCTTGGCCAGGGCTACGGCCTGTTCGCCCATGGCCTTGCGGGTGGCATCGCTGATGAAGGGCGACGGCGCTTCTTCGATCACCTTCTGGTGGCGGCGCTGGATCGAGCACTCGCGCTCGTTGAGGTAGATCACGTTGCCGTGGCTGTCGCCGACGATCTGGATCTCGATGTGGCGCGGCTGCTCGACGAACTTCTCGATGAAGATGCGGTCGTCGCCGAAGCTGTTGCGGGCCTCGTTCTGGCACGCGGTGAAGCCTTCCAGCGCCTCCCTGTCGTTGAAGGCCACGCGCAGGCCCTTGCCGCCGCCACCGGCCGAGGCCTTGATCATGACCGGGTAGCCGATGCCCTTGGCGATCTCGACCGCCTTGGCGGCCGACTCGATGGCGTCGTTGTAGCCGGGGATGGTGTTGACCTTGGCTTCGTTGGCCAACTTCTTGGAGGCGATCTTGTCGCCCATGGCCGCGATGCTGTAGTGCTTGGGGCCGATGAAGGCAATGCCCTCGTCCTCGCAGCGCTTGGCGAAGTCTTCGTTTTCGGACAGGAAGCCGTAGCCGGGGTGAATGGCCTGGGCGCCGGTTTGTTTGGCCGCAGCAATGATCTTGTCAGCCACCAGGTAGGACTCGCGCGAGGCCGCCGGGCCCAGCAGCACGGCCTCGTCGGCCAGGCGCACGTGGCGCGCTTCCTTGTCGGCCTCGGAGTACACGGCCACGGTGGCGATGCCCATCTTGCGAGCGGTGGCGATGACGCGACAGGCGATCTCGCCGCGGTTGGCAATGAGAATTTTTGAGAACATGACGAATGACCTCGCTGCTGCGCAGCTCAATGACGAATGAAAGGGACCACCTCGGCGCAACGGTCATCGGTCATCGAAGCCGACGGCGAGGTCATGCGAACGCAGTGAGCGGTCATAGCGGGATGTTGCCGTGCTTGCGCCACGGGTTCTCGATCTTCTTGTCCTTGAGCATGACCAGCGAGCGGCAGATCCGCTTGCGCGTCTCGGACGGCAGGATCACGTCGTCGATGAAGCCGCGGGCACCGGCCACGAAGGGATTGGCAAAGCGGGCCTTGTACTCGGCCTCGCGCTCGGCCAGCTTGGCCGGGTCCTTCTTCTCTTCGCGGAAGATGATTTCCACCGCGCCCTTGGCGCCCATCACCGCGATTTCGGCGTTGGGCCAGGCGAAGTTCACGTCACCGCGCAGGTGCTTGGACGCCATCACGTCGTAGGCGCCGCCATAGGCCTTGCGGGTGATCACGGTGATCTTGGGCACGGTGCACTCGGCGTACGCGTAGAGCAGCTTGGCGCCGTGCTTGATGATGCCACCGTACTCCTGGCTGGTGCCGGGCATGAAACCGGGCACGTCGACGAAGGTGACCACCGGAATGCTGAAGGCGTCGCAGAAGCGCACGAAACGCGCTGCCTTGATCGAGCTCTTGATGTCCAGGCAGCCGGCCAGCACCAGCGGCTGGTTGGCCACGATGCCCACGGTCTGGCCGTCCATGCGGGCAAAGCCGATGATGATGTTCTTGGCGTAGTCGGGCTGGATCTCGAAGAAGTCACCGTCGTCGACCGTCTTGAGGATCAGCTCCTTCATGTCGTACGGCTTGTTCGGGTTGTCCGGCACCAGGGTGTCCAGGCTGCGGTCCATGCGGTCGATCGGGTCACCGCTGGGGCGCACTGGCGCCTTTTCCTTGTTGTTGAGCGGCAGGTAGTTGTAGAGGCGGCGCAGCATCAGCAGCGCTTCCACATCGTTCTCGAACGCGCCGTCGGCCACGCCGCTCTTGGTGTTGTGCGTGACGGCGCCGCCCAGTTCCTCGGCGGTCACTTCCTCGTGCGTCACGGTCTTCACCACTTCGGGGCCGGTCACGAACATGTAGCTCGAATCCTTGACCATGAAGATGAAGTCGGTCATCGCCGGCGAATACACCGCACCACCGGCCGAGGGGCCCATGATCATGCTGATCTGCGGGATCACACCACTGGCCATCACGTTGCGCTGGAACACCTCGGCGTAACCGCCGAGCGAGGCCACGCCTTCCTGGATGCGGGCGCCGCCCGAATCGTTGAGGCCGATCACCGGTGCGCCGACCTTCATGGCCTGGTCCATGATCTTGCAGATCTTCTCGGCGTGCGCTTCGGACAGCGCGCCGCCGAAGACCGTGAAGTCCTGGCTGAACACGAACACCAGGCGGCCGTTGATCATGCCGTAGCCGGTCACGACGCCATCGCCCGGGATCTTCTGGTCCTGCATGCCGAAGTCCACGCAGCGGTGCTCCACGAACATGTCCCACTCTTCGAAGGTGCCTTCGTCCAGCAGCACCTCGATGCGCTCGCGTGCGGTCAGCTTGCCCTTGCTGTGCTGGGCAGCGATGCGCTTCTCGCCCCCGCCCAGGCGCGCCGCAGCGCGCTTCTTTTCCAGTTGGTCCAGGATGTCTTGCATGGTGGTCTCTCCGGTGAAATCAGGAAATGGCGTCACTCGAACAGGTCGAGCAGCTGCCGAGCAGCGGTGGAGGCGGCCAGCTGACCGCCCTGCACCTGCTGCGTGAAAAGGTCCAGCTTGTCGCGCACCTGGGGGTGCGCGCGAAAGCGTTGCTTGAGGCCGGCGTCGATGCGCTCCCACATCCAGGCCGTGGCCTGCTGCTGGCGTCGCGCGGCCAGGCGGCCGTTGGCGGTCTGCAGACCGCGGAACTCGCTGACAGCCGACCAGAAAGCGTCCACGCCCTGCCCGTGCAGCGCACTGATCTGGATCACCTGCGGGTGCCAGACTTTCTGATCATGATGGACGTGGTCGGGGTTGCCGTGCAGGCCCAGCAGGCGCAGCGACGACGTGATCTGCGCCCGCGCGCGGGTGGCGGCGTCGGGGTCGATGTCGGCCTTGTTGATGACGACCAGATCGGCCAGCTCCATCACGCCCTTCTTGATCGCCTGCAGGTCGTCGCCCGCGTTGGGCAGCTGCAGCAGGCAGAACATGTCGGTCATGCCGTGCACCGCGGTCTCGCTCTGGCCCACGCCCACGGTCTCGACGATCACCACGTCATAGCCGGCCGCCTCGCAGACCAGCATGGCCTCGCGCGTCTTCTCGGCCACGCCGCCCAGTGTTCCGCTGGAGGGACTCGGCCGGATATAGGCCTTCTCGTGCACGGAGAGCTGCTCCATGCGCGTCTTGTCGCCGAGGATGGAGCCGCCCGACACCGATGAGGATGGATCGACCGCCAGCACCGCCACGCGGTGGCCCTGGCCGATCAGGTACAGGCCCAAGGCCTCGATGAAGGTGCTCTTGCCCACGCCAGGGACACCGCTGATGCCCAGGCGGAAGCTGTTGCCCGTGTGCGGCAGGATGGCCGTCAGCAACTCGTCCGCCTGCGCGCGGTGGTCGGCACGGGTGGATTCCAGCAGCGTGATGGCCTTGGCCATCGCGCGGCGTTGTGCAGTTGGGGCATCCGCAAGCAGCGCCTGAAGGATCTGGTCGGGCGTCATGCAGCGGTGCCGGAAAGGACCCAGTTCTCGAGTTTCAAACCCTCAACGCGCTCGAACTCGCGGGTGTTGTTGGTCACGCACACGGCACCCAGAGCAAGGCAATGGCAGGCGATCTGCAAATCCATGATGCCAATCGGCGTGCCTGCCGCACGCAGCCGGTGGTAATGCTGTCCGTACAGCCATGCCGCTGGCTCATCCCAATCCACGATGTTGAACGTGCTCAGCAAATTCTGGAGTGCTTCCCTGTTGCGCTCCTTGTGCTGGCTTTTCTCGGCCCCGTACGCCAACTCGGCGACCACCAACGAAGACAAGACCAAGCGATCACGTCCGAGCTTTCGCATGCGCGCGAGCACACCCGCATGCCCGCGCTGCGCATGAATGAGGATGTTAGAGTCCAACAGGTACAAATCGTCAGACATCAGTCCAGGCTTTCGATGTCGTCCTGCAGCGGGCCACGCTCACGCTCGATTTCCTCAGGAAATCCTTCGAACTGCGCCAGGCAGGCCTGAACACGCTCCCACCACTCATCCTTGCTGAACTTGGGGCGCAAGATGACCGCGTCGCCCTTTCGCTCAATAAAGACCTCCTGGGTGTCGAAACGGTAGGCTTTGGGCAGGCGCACGGCCTGGCTGCGGCCCGTGATGAAGATTTTGGCGGTGTCGGCAATGGCACTCATGTCGATCTCCTGGTGATATACATCAAATGATATCTACCAATTGAAACGCCAACAAGCTCAAGCCACCGCCTTCTTGATCTGCTCCAGCACGTCCTTGGCGCTGGCCGGGATCGGCGTGCCGGGGCCGTAGACGCCCTTGACGCCCGCTTCGTACAGGTAGTCGTAGTCCTGGCGCGGGATCACACCGCCCACGAACACCACGATGTCGTCGGCGCCCTGGTCCTTCAGGGCCTGGATGATGGCCGGCACCAGCGTCTTGTGGCCGGCAGCCAGGGTCGACACGCCGACCGCGTGCACGTCGTTCTCGATGGCCTGGCGGGCGCATTCTTCCGGCGTCTGGAACAGCGGACCCATGTCGACGTCAAAGCCCAGGTCGGCGAAGGCCGTGGCCACCACCTTGGCGCCGCGGTCGTGGCCGTCCTGGCCGAGTTTGGCGATCATCACGCGCGGGCGGCGGCCCTGCGCGGTGGCGAAGTCGGCGATTTCGGTCTTGAGCTGTTCCCAGCCTTCGGCAGAGTCGTAAGCAGCGGCGTACACCCCGGTCACCTTCTGTGTGTCGGCGCGGTGGCGCCCGTAAACCTTCTCCAGCGCGTCGGACACTTCGCCGACGGTGGCACGCAGGCGGATGGCTTTGATGCTCAGGTCCAGCAGGTTGCCCTGGCCGGACTCGGCGGCGGCCGTAAGCGCCTCCAGCGCCGACTGTACCGCCGTGCTGTCGCGACTGGCCCTGATGGCTTGGAGCTGCTCGATCTGCCCCTCACGCACCTTGACGTTGTCCACGTCCAGTATCTCGATCGGGTCTTCCTTGGCCAGTTTGTATTTGTTGACGCCGACGATCACGTCCTTGCCGCTGTCGATGCGCGCCTGCTTCTCGGCCGCCGCGGCCTCGATCTTGAGCTTGGCCCAGCCGCTGTCCACCGCCTTGGTCATGCCACCCATGGCGTCAACCTCTTCGATGATGGCCCAGGCCTTGTCGGCCATTTCCTGCGTCAGCGACTCCATCATGTAGCTGCCGGCCCACGGGTCGACGACGTTGGTGATGTGAGTCTCTTCCTGGATGATCAGCTGCGTGTTGCGCGCGATGCGGGCGCTGAACTCGGTCGGCAGCGCGATGGCCTCGTCCAGCGAGTTGGTGTGCAGCGACTGCGTGCCACCGAACACGGCCGCCATGGCTTCGATGGTGGTGCGCACCACGTTGTTGTACGGGTCCTGCTCGGTCAGCGACCAGCCCGAGGTCTGGCTGTGCGTGCGCAGCATCAGGCTCTTGGGGTTCCTGGCGTTGAAGCCCTTCATGATGCGGCACCACAGCAGGCGGGCGGCGCGCATCTTGGCGATCTCCAGGTAGAAGTTCATGCCCACCGCCCAGAAGAAGGAGAGGCGGCCGGCGAACTCGTCCACGTCCATGCCCTTGGCGATGGCGGTCTTCACGTACTCCTTGCCGTCGGCCAGGGTGAAGGCCATCTCCAGCGCCTGGTTGGCACCGGCTTCCTGCATGTGGTAGCCCGAGATCGAGATCGAGTTGAACTTCGGCATGTGCTTGGCCGTGTACTCGATGATGTCGCCGATGATCTTCATCGACGGCTCGGGCGGGTAGATGTAGGTGTTGCGGACCATGAACTCCTTGAGGATGTCGTTCTGGATGGTGCCGCTCAATTGGTCTTGCGAGACGCCCTGCTCTTCCGCCGCCACCACGTAGCCGGCCAGGATGGGCAGCACCGCGCCGTTCATGGTCATCGAGACGCTGACTTTGTCCAGCGGGATCTGGTCGAACAGGATCTTCATGTCCTCGACCGAGTCGATCGCCACGCCGGCCTTGCCGACGTCGCCGGTCACACGCGGGTGGTCGGAGTCGTAGCCGCGGTGGGTGGCCAGGTCAAAGGCCACCGACACGCCCTGCCCACCAGCGGCCAGGGCCTTGCGGTAGAAGGCGTTGGACTCTTCGGCGGTGGAAAAACCGGCGTACTGGCGGATGGTCCAGGGCCGCACCGCGTACATGGTGGCCTGCGGACCGCGGATGTAGGGCTCGAAGCCCGGCAGCGTGTTGGTGTACGGCAAGTCCTTGGTGTCTTCGGCCGTGTACAGCGGCTTGACGCTGATGCCGTCGGGCGTGACCCAGTTGAGCGCGTTCACGTCGCCACCGGGCGCGGATTTCTGGGCCGCCTTGGTCCAGGCTTCGAGGTTGGCGGGGGCGAATTCGTTGGATTTCTGGCTCATGGTGTCAGCGCTTGGATGCGGTGTGGGGATGCAACAGAACAGCCTGTCGAGTTTACATCATTCATAATTATTGATGCAAAATATTCTGGCGGCCTTACAATGCCCGGTCGCTGTCGCTTCCCATCCCTCGCATGTCCGCCCTTTCCCTCGCTCCCCGCGCCCTGTACGAAGAAGTCGCCGAACTGCTGCGCCAGCGCATCTTCAGGCGCGAACTGGAGCCGGGCAGCTGGATCGACGAACTCAAGATCGCCGAGGAATACGGCATCAGCCGCACCCCGCTGCGCGAGGCGCTGAAGGTGCTGGCGGCCGAAGGCCTGGTGACCATGAAGGTGCGCCGCGGCGCCTACGTGACCGAAGTGTCCGAGAAAGACCTGGCCGACGTCTACCACTTGCTGTCCCTGCTCGAATCCGACGCCGCCGGGGTGGTGGCCCAACGCGCCACACCCGCCCAGCGCGCCGAACTCCAGGCCCTTCACCAGGAGCTGGAAGCCGCCGTGAACGACCGTGACCGCTTTTTCACGGTCAACGAGCAGTTTCACATGCGCCTGCTGGAAATGGCCGACAACCGCTTTCGCGAACAGATGGTGGCCGATCTGCGCAAGGTCATGAAGCTCAACCGGCACAACTCCCTGTTCAAGACCGGGCGCATCGACGAGTCGCTGGCCGAACACCGCGCCATCATGTCAGCGCTGCTGTCCGGCCAGGGCGAGCTGACCATGCAGCGCACGCGCGAACACTTCGAAAACGGGCTGGAAGCGGCGGTCTGATCCGCCACCACCCGGCGCCTGCGGCCTCAGCGGCCGGCAATGCCGAGCAGTTCGACCTCAAACAGCAGCGTGGCGTTGGGAGGAATGACACCACCCGCCCCGCGCTCGCCATAGGCGATCTGGCTCGGGCAGGTCAGTTTGGCCTTGCCGCCCACCTTCATGCGCTGAACGCCTTCGGTCCAGCACGGGATCACACGGTTCAGCGGGAACTCGATCGGTGTTCCGCGGGCGTACGAACTGTCGAACGCCTTGCCGTCGGGAAACGTACCCTTGTAGTGCACCTTGACCGTGTCGGTCGCCGTGGGGTTGCCGCCGGTGCCGTCCTTGAGCGATCGGTAGACCAGGCCGGACCTGGACACCACGGCGCCGGCCTCCCTGGCGGCCGCCTCGGTCACGGCGTTCTGGGCGGAAACAGACCAAGACACCAGGCCAGTGGTCAGGGCGGCGGTGCACATCAGCAAACGGTTCATGGAGGGTGCTTTCTCAAAGGGTGGGGACAAGGGATTCGGCGGGCAACTCCGTGCTTCGACCGCCGACATGGGCCTGGGCCAGCGCCCAGACTTCGCGCGGTGGCAGGGGCTTGAGGCGGTGGTCGCTCCAGACCTGTCGCCATTTGCGGGCACCGTGAAGGCCGTGGCGCAGGCCCAGCATGTGGCTGGCGATGGAATACCAGTTCACGCCGTCTTCGGCGTTAGCGCGCTCCATGTAGTCGATCATGGCCAGCTCGACAGCTTCGCGCGTGGGCACGGGCCGGGCTTCGTCGCCGTAGAAGCGGGCATCCCAGCCGGCCATCAGCCACGGGTTGTGGTACGCCTCGCGGCCGATCATGGCGCCGTCCAGGTGCTGCAGGTGGGTGGCGATCTGCTCGTCGGTCGTGATGCCGCCGTTGACCACCACGGTCAGATTCGGAAAGTCCCGCTTGAGGCGGTACGCCAGTTCGTAACGCAGCGGCGGGATCTCGCGGTTCTCCTTGGGGGAGAGACCCTTGAGCCAGGCGTTGCGCGCATGGACCAGAAACACCTGGCAGCCCCCCTCGGCCACGGTGCCGACAAAGTCGCGCACAAAGTCGTAACTCTCGACCTTGTCGATGCCGATGCGGTGCTTGACCGTCACCGGCACGTCCACCACGTCGACCATGGCCTTGACGCAGTCGCGCACCAGCGCGGCCTCGCCCATGAGGCAGGCGCCGAAGGCGCCGCGCAGCACGCGTTCGCTGGGGCATCCGCAGTTGAGGTTGATCTCGTCGTAGCCGCGCTCCTGACCCAGCCGGGCACAGACCGCCAGATCGGCCGGCTCGCTGCCACCCAGCTGCAGCGCCACGGGATGCTCTTCGTCGTTGAAGAACAGGTGCTGGGCCGCGTTGCCGTGGATCAGAGCACCCGTCGTCACCATCTCGGTGTACAGCAGGGTGTGCCGGGTCAGCAGACGGTGGAAGTAGCGGCAGTGGCGGTCGGTCCACCCCATCATGGGGGCCACCGACAGGCGCCAGGGCGACCAGCCACCCGATTGCTGCGCGCCAGTCAAAGCATCAGAAGACATGGGTGCAATTATCCCCGGCCGCCGCGCTGCGGGCTTGCCGGCGTTTCGAAAGCCTGCGCCCGCGCCTGGCGCGCTGCACCGGCAAAAAGAAAGCCGCCAACCCGAAGGCGGCGGCTCTTTGTCCCGGCCCGTGGGCGGGGTGGCGGGATCAGGCGGTTTCGCCGAGCACGCTGACGGCCACATCGACGGTCACGTCGGTGTGCAGGTTCACACTCACGGTGTAGTCGCCCACGTTCTTGAGCGGACCGTTGGGCATGCGCACCTGGGCCTTGGCGACCTTGAAGCCTTGCTTGTTCAGCTCTTCGGACACGTCGTGGTTGGTGACGGAACCGAACAGGCGGCCGTCCACGCCGGCCTTCTGGGACAGCTTGAGCGACACGGCGGCGAGCTTCTCGCCCAGGGCCTGGGCTTCGGCCAGCTTGGCCGCGGCCACCTTTTCAAGCTCGGCGCGGCGGGCTTCGAATTCGGCGATGGCGGACTGGGTGGCGCGGCGGGCGCGGCCGGCGGGAATCAGGAAGTTACGGGCATAGCCGTCCTTGACCTTGACCACATCGCCCAGGGCGCCGAGGTTGACAACTTTGTCGAGCAGAATGATTTGCATGTGAGTCTCTCCCGATCAGACGCGGTGCTGGTCGCTGTAGGGCAGCATGGCCAGGAAGCGGGCACGCTTGATGGCGGTGGTCACCTGGCGCTGGTAGATGGCACGGGTGCCGGTCAGGCGCGCGGGGATGATCTTGCCGTTTTCGGCGATGAAGTCGCGCAGGACGTCGACGTCCTTGTAGTCCACTTCCTCGACGTTCGCCACGGTGAAGCGGCAGAAACGCTTGCGCTTGAACAGCAGCGATTGGGTGTTGCGCTTGGGGCGCTTGTCTTTGTTGAAACGCTTGGGTGCAGCCATGATGGGCCTTTCCTATGTCTTGCTGAAATCTTGGATATGGAACACGACGCCTTTGCCGTTGCGTGCATTCGCCAGGAACCCGTGAAACTGGCAAGCCGCTTCAAGCCCCTGACGGGACAGTGTTTCGGCTTGCACACCGAAGGCCACCGCCTTCAGCTGCAGTTTCACCACTCGGGGCGTGTCCAGTTCGGTGAGGGTGGACTCGTGTTCGAGCACGAGATTCACCGCCGGCAGACCTGCCGGGGTGTAGCGCAGGCTCTGCACCTGCACCACCTTGGCAAGCAACTGAAACTGGTTACCCGCTGGCGACGTCACGCTCCGGATCAGGCCTCGGCGCGCTGTTCGCGGGACTCGCGCGATTCGCGCTGCTCAGGCTGCAGCTTGCGGGCTTCTTCGCGCTCGACCGCCTTCATCATGCTCGAAGGACCGGTTTCGGCCTTCTTCTTCTGCACGGTCAGGTGGCGCAGCACGGCGTCGTTGAACTTGAACGCGTGTTCCAGTTCGCCCATCACGGCCTGGTCGGCTTCGATGTTGACGCACAGGTAGTGGGCCTTGGACAGCTTGTTGATCTGGTAGGCCAGCTGGCGGCGGCCCCAGTCTTCAACGCGGTGGATCTTGCCGTTGCCGGCGGTGATCATGCCCTTGTAACGCTCCAGCATGGCCGGAACCTGTTCGCTTTGGTCCGGATGGATCAGCAAAACGATTTCGTAATGACGCATAGACTCTCCTTGTGGATGACCCGGGGGCCGCAAACGGCGCCGGTTTCTGATGAACAGCTGCCCCCAGCGTCTGTTTGGGGTGCAGCAAGGCAAGCCCGCAATTCTAGCAAATTCTGCCGGTATGGCCAACCGGCGCCAGCGCGGGCCTCAGTCGATGCCGCGGTGCGGGTAGCGCACGTACTCCACCAGCTCCTGCACGCGGGCGCTGGGCGGGCGCGTGACCAGGCTGACCAGGACGATCACGGCAAAACCCACCGGCACGCCGAACACGCCGGCCGAAATGGGCAGGATGTCCCACCACAGCCGCACCGGCGCCGTGATGCCGAACACCTCGCGCAGCCAGGGCTGGGTGGTGGCCATGTAGAACGCGGTCACCCCCAGACCGGCGACCATGCCCAGCGCGGCCGCCACGCCGGTGGTGCGTTTCCAGAAGATGCCCAGCACCAGGGCCGGGAAGAATGCAGCGGCAGCGAACGAGAACGCCGCCGAAACCAGGAACAGGATGTCGGCCGGCTTCTGCGCCGCCACGTAGGCGGCGGCCAGCGCCACCACCAGCAGCAACACCTTGGAGATGGTCACCCGCCGCGCGGTGGACGCATGGGGATCGATCATCTTGAAGTACAGGTCGTGCGAGAGCGCGCTGGAAATCGTCAGCAGAAGACCGTCGGCGGTGGAAAGGGCTGCGGCCAGCCCACCGGCCGCCACCAGACCGGTGACGACATACGGCAAGCCACCGATTTCGGGTGTGGCGAGCACCACGATATCGCCCCCGATGGTGATTTCGTTGAGCTGCAGGATGCCGTCGAGATTGATGTCGGTGATGGACATGAGGCTGGCGTCCACCCGGTTCCAGGACGACACCCACTGGGGCAGCCGGTCCAGCGGCGTGCCCACCACCGCGTGGAACACCTCGTACTTGACCAGCACGGCCAGCGCCGGCGCGGTGACATAGAGCAGCAAAATGAACAGCAGGGACCAGGTGACGGACTGGCGCGCCTGCCGCACCGACGGCGTGGTGTAGTAGCGCGTGAGAATGTGCGGCAGGGCGGCCGTGCCCACCATGAGACAGAACACCAGCGCCAGGAAATTGCGGCGCGACGCGTCGTAGGCCTTCTGCTGGGCCGCGTCACCGTGCGGATCGCCCAGAAACTGCTGGGCGTGCGGCGCCATGCCATTGAGCGGCTGCGACTTGAGTGCCGCTTCGTCGCGCTGCCGCGTCCAGGTCGCGCGCGCCGAGGCGCTGTCGCGCGGCAGGGCCGACAGCGCCTTCTCGGCGGCGGAAATGGCCACCGACGTGGCGTCGGCTTCGCGCAGGGCCAGCAGGCGCGCCTCGGCGGCGGCCTTGTCGGCCACCAGCGCGGCGGCGGGGTTCTGCAGCTTGGCATCCAGGATTTCGGCCCGCTGCTGGAACAGTTCGCGCACCTCCAGCTCTTTCGGGTCGTGGGTGAGCAGGCGCTCCTTGGCCGTGACTTTCTCCAGCTGGAAGCCGTAGATGAGCTGGGGCACCGGTACCCCGGTTTGCTTGACCGACAACCAGACCACCGGGATCAGGTAGGCCACGATCAGGATCACGTACTGCGCCACCTGCGTCCAGGTGACGGCGCGCATGCCGCCCAGGAAGGAGCACACCAGAATGCCGCCCAGCCCGAGGAACACCCCCAGCTCGAAGGCCACGCCGGTCAGGTGCGAGGTGATCAGCCCCACGCCGTAGATCTGCGCCACCACGTAGGTGAACGAACACAGGATGGCCGCCGCGATGCCCAGCAGGCGCGGCCAGTTGCCGCCGTAGCGTTCACCCAGAAAGTCGGGAATGGTGAACTGACCGAACTTGCGCAGGTAGGGCGCCAGCAGCAGCGCCACCAGGCAGTAGCCCCCCGTCCAGCCCATGATGAAGGCCAGGCCGTTGTAGCCACTGAGGTACAGCGTGCCCGCCAGGCCGATGAAAGACGCAGCCGACATCCAGTCGGCGCCGGTGGCCATGCCGTTGTAGACGGCGGGCACGCGCCGCCCGGCCACGTAGTACTCGGTGGCGTCGGTGGTTCGGCTCATGATGCCGATCACCGCGTACAGCAGGATGGTCGAAAGCAGAAAGGTGAAACCGATCCAGGTGCGCGGCACCCCCAGCTGCTCCAGCCCTGCCAGCGCCAGCACAAAGACGAAGAATCCGCCGGCGTACCAGCCGTACACGCGATTGAGCTGCTGCTTGAACGCCCGGCCACTGCCCGCGCTGCCTGCGGGTTCAGTCATGCCGCAGCCTCCACAAACCCGTCCCCGTTGCGCGCACGGTCGGCCCGCTGGCGCCGGTTGGTTCGCAGCTCCTGCCCGACCGGTGCAACCTGGAAAGCCGTCCCGCCCGCGTTCGGTGCGCGGCACACACCGCCTCGGGAGCGACATGGAGGACCAGGATCAGGATCGGCATGCGGGGTACGGGGAAATGCCGCGAGCTTACCGAATTACGACCCACCAACTGCAGCCGAACTGACTCAGGTCATACCCGCTGCGGGTTAAGGCTACGCTGAACAAGTAGCCAAATCGAGTGACCCGGCGTGCCAAAGGG